>JAEUSB010000106.1 GCA_016788865.1 Leptospirales bacterium | reverse complement strand
ACTTGTATCCCTGGCCGGCGAGCTCGATCACTCGTTGAATATAGTTCTCAGAAATCTGTGCCTGGCGTGCCTCGTGGATTGCCTTTTTCAATCCGAGATTCTTTTTTCTGTCAAACTTCAGTTCTGCATTTGGTTCTGCATGTGCAGCAGCCATCACTGCATTCAAGTGGCGATTGGCCAGTCTGGAACCTGTTACCATTGCCAGAACTTTTTGTTCTTCAATAACTTTCCAGCTGATGAATTCCTCAATGTCCGGATGATCCATATCGAGACAGACCATCTTGGCCGCACGACGAGTTGTTCCTCCGGATTTAATAGCTCCCGCAGCACGATCGCCGATTTTTAGGAAGCTCATAAGGCCGGAGCTCTTTCCACCACCCGAGAGCGGTTCACCTTCTGCGCGCAGATTGGAGAAGTTTGTTCCCGTGCCTGAGCCATACTTGAACAGACGAGCTTCACGAACCCAGAGGTCCATGATTCCACCTTCGTTTACCAGATCATCGCTGATGGATTGGATAAAGCAGGCATGTGGCTGCGGACGTTCATATGAGGAGCTTGAGCGAACAAGATCTCCCGTCTTCATTTCTACATAGTAATGACCTTGTGATTTCCCATCGATTCCATAGGCCCAGTTCAGGCCTGTGTTAAACCATTGTGGCGAGTTGGGCGCGGAAATCTGCGCGGCGAGCATGTAGCAATGCTCTTGATAGAAGTGAAACGCATCTTCCTCAGATGTGAAGTATCCATATTTATACCCCCAGTACGTCCAGCAGCCGGCTAGACGATGGAACACTTGTTTTCCAGAAACTTCTCCAATGTATCGCGATCCTTCCGGAAGCGTGGCAAGTTTTTCCTCATCCGCAACGCGGCGTTGCAACCAGACAGGAATCCCTTCTTCATGAACTGGTTTCGTGAAAGCAGGCACGCCGGCCTTGCGAAAATACTTCTGCGCAAGAATGTCGACGGCGACCTGCGACCATTGCTCTGGAACTTCAACTGATGGTGCTTCAAATACAACCGACCCATCAGGATTCACGATGCGCGATACTCGCTTGTCCCACTTAAGTTGGCTCCAGGCGGGGCTGAGCGATGCTGCCTCAGAAGTTGCTTTTGAAAGCAGTGCGATTTGTTCTGCTGTTTGGCCGTTGTTTCTGGTAAAATATCTATGGATCCGCATGACTAACCTCTATAATGTCTTTCCCGGCCGAATGTGCTGGGCGAGCTTGCTAACCTGGATTTCCTGCCCTGGAACGAATGAACTCAGAAATTAGAAAAGTGGCAATCAGATTTTTAGTAAACAACCGATTGCTTATTCTGCCGCCCGAATTATGTCCCCTGACCGGAGGACGAATATGCGTGCTGGAAAAAACGGGTCAAATAAAAATCCCAGGAAGAGCATAAAAAATGAAAATCGAATCGTTTGCTTACAAAAACGGCAGTCTGGAGTGGCAGGGCGCCAGCGTTCGGCAATTGGCTGCTGAATATGGCACTCCACTGTATGTTTATTCCGAGGCGGCTATCCTGGACCGGATCGCCAGGCTGCGCTCCGCCTTTGGATCGAGGCGCGCGGGGATCTATTATTCGGTAAAGGCTAACTCAAATCTCTCAGTACTACGTATCATCTCAGGGGCTGGCTGCGGAGCAGACATCGTCAGCGGCGGAGAACTTTTCCGCTGCCTGAAGGCGGGACTGACTCCGGAAAAGATAGTATTCTCCGGTGTGGGGAAAAGCGCGGACGAGATACGTTATGCGATCAATACAGGGATTTTGTTTCTGAGTGTAGAATCGCCGGCCGAGCTCGAGGCCATCGGAAAGATCGCCCAGGAAATGGGAAAAACCGCGCGAATCAGCGTGCGAGTAAACCCGGATGTGGATCCTAAGACGCACCCGTACATATCCACCGGTCTCAAGGAAAACAAGTTTGGCATCAGTCACCGAGAAGTCGTTTCTATCTACAAGCTGGCAGCAAGCTTACCCGGTATTCAACCGACGGGTCTCGGCTTTCACATTGGATCTCAAATCACGGATTTGTCCGCCTTCAAGGAAGCGGGTCAGATAGCCGTCAGGCTTGTAAATGCTGTGCGGGCGGAGGGGATCAACTTGCATCATCTGGATGTAGGCGGGGGCCTGGGTATCAGCTATCTGGACGAAAAGGCACCTGCTCCCGAAGAATACGCAAGGCAAATCATTGATTCGGTCGGTCTCCCGGACCTGGAGCTCATGTTCGATCCGGGCCGGAGCATCGTTGGCAATTCAGGCATCCTCGTGTCGCGCTTACTGTACTTAAAGGGAGCTGAGGCGGCCCGCGACGCAAAAGGTGCGTCCATTCAGCGTGCAGATGATGCTAACTCGCCAAAAACATTCTATATCTGTGACGCCGGCATGAATGATCTGTTGCGTCCGTCGCTCTACGATGCCTACCACCATGTTTACTCTGATCCAGAGCGGCCGTTAAGCGGTTTTGGAGACCTCGTGGGGCCCGTTTGTGAATCGGGCGACTTCTTTGCTAAGGATCGAGCGATGCCTGCCTTTAAGGCCGGGGATCTTGCCGTTCTTGCATCGGCCGGGGCGTACGGGTTTACAATGGCCTCGAATTACAATTCGAGACCCCGGCCGGCTGAAGTATTGATCCGGAGTGACGGCAGGGCTGAAATCGTCCGAAAACGTGAGAGTTTTGAGGACCTGATCCGCGGAGAGTAACCGGTTTTTGCTCGAAATTCCGGCCAGCAGGCCGATACCTACTCCGTGAGAGTCTATTCGGCATTCTTATTGTCCGTTTTCCTTGGGACCGGCCCGATCCTGGCCGTTTCCCCCGATTATTCCAATATGGGCGAGGTCCTCAACGACAACAGGCGTGCCCTGATGTTCATGGACATCTGTGTCGTCAACCTTCGTGGCCCATCGGCGGAGGAAGATCCAAAAGGGATGCGGGCGGAGCTAGAAGCCCTTTATAAGAGTGCGATTGAGCATGACTTTTATGCAAACCTCTGGTATCTCCAGGGAAACTATTCGAAAGTCTACCAGGAGATGCGCCTTTCGCAAAAAGACCTGCAGGAACTGCACCGTCGTGTTCTCGAGAATTACATTGAAGAAACCGTCGTCCTGCTGGAGGCCTCAGCTCCCATTATTGTGCTAACCAGGGATCAGACGGCGAAGAAACTACTCGAACTTGGCTTTCGTGATATCGAGAGTACGCGATTGTTCTATATGCGTGGATTTAACAGCGGCCCGCAGTTATATGCGAACAAAATCAACTATTATACAGACGGCATCCTGCGAATCCGTCGGGGCAGACGTTATGCTTTGCTGGCCTTGCTTGAGGCCCGGGTCCCTGTTCCGGAGAAAGCAAAGTATCAGCTCGTCACTCTCGACGACGTCAAGAATCTCATGGATCAGGCGGAAGTTCAGCCGAAGTTTAACGAAATACTGAATTTATTGATCAATATGACGGGTCGGAATCTCGTGCCCAAAGTAATATCGGATGATTTAAAGGGCAAACGGATATCGCTTAACGTTCTTGAGGTTCACCAGGATAACTATGGGCGAATGTATTCGGACAGACGCAGTGTGTTTCAGAAGATATCGCTTGAGCTAAACACGACGGCCTTTCACAAATCAGATGCTATGCCGCGGCGCAATACGGACAATCGCGATTCGGTTCCAGCGAGTGAGTCTGATCCAGTGGAGCCGTCAAAGGCACCACCTGCCAACACACCAACCACGAACTCGACGCCTCCCGCTACAACGCCTGGCAACCCTTCAACCACCCAACCACCCGCTACAAACTAAGCCGACTTCCGGCCACACGTCGCCCACCCCCTGTGGGTGGTTTTCGAGGTGGTGGGCTAGAGGGAGTGAGCGAGAAGAGTGTGGCAGCAGCCCCTGAGAGCGCTTGCTAGCAGATCGGTGAGAATTGTCAAGCGGAGCCTGTCACACTTTCGTTGTATGATAGTGTGGGGAAATCCAGCTCGGAAGTGTCACTGGGCGAAAAAGCCCACCGGTAGGGAAGGACGCACCAAATGTTCGCCCTTTCACACAATGCTTGCAAATATCCGCACCTCTTACTCCCTATGTGACATGAGAAAATCGATCTTACTTTCGAGTCTCCTTCTGGTTGTTCTGGCCTGTAAGGGGCAGCCGGTTCCGGAGAACAAGAAGAGTTATGTGGGCACGTGGCTGGGCGATGGCATTAACCTGACTATCAGCAGCGACGGGGGGCTGAGTTATCAGAAGGTGCGCAGTGCCGGCCGAACATCGGTCAATGGTCCGATTCAGGAGTTCTCTGATAAGGAGATTCGGGCGGGCATTTGGATCTTCTCTGCGAAGTTTCGAATCGATCAGGAACCGACGCTCGTAGACGGCAAATGGACCATGGAAGTGGACGGAGAAAAACTAACTAAGCTTGGTCCTTGAGTCTATTTTGTCGGCTCATCCGGACGTCCAATCAGGAAACTCAGGCTGGACTCAACGATAGACGACATTGGGCGAGTCACGTTCTCAAGGATCTGACCGCCCATTGCTGAGTTCAGCGCTTCCTTAAACCCTTCACGAACTTCTGACCGGAACTTCGGTAGTAGTTCCATCGCTTCTTCTTTCATACCCTCTTTGATCTTCTGTTTAGCTTTCTCCATATTTTCGTCAAGCTTGCGGTCCAGTACGTCACGGAGGTAAATGCGATAGAAGAAATATACAAAACCCAGTGTTAAGAGCGACGAGACAATTGCAGTAATAAAGATTGAAAGAACGATTTGCATTATACACCGCCTGTTCGAAAGGAATCTAGTCCGCTCAAAAGACCGGTCAATTCATTTTCCGGTTCCGGTCTGGGGGCGGACGGATGCCCTGTTTGCCAGATGAGGGATTCCTCCGGAATTTCTGCCAGGAACCGCGAGGGCTCCATCTCTAGCACTTCGCCAAACTTCTTCTTGGTTCGCGACCCAGTAACGTAGAGGACATCCATGGCTCTGGTCATTCCTACATAAAAAAGGCGCCTTTCCTCGGCTACGGCTACTTCAACTGAAGCCGATTCCTCGAGCGACCGCTGCGGCGGAAACAGGCCATCCATCAGTCCTGACAAGAAGACGACAGGGAACTCCAGGCCTTTTGAAACGTGTACTGTCATGATTTGAGCTTTGCCTCCTGATTCTTCCTCCTCGTCGGAAGTCAGCAGCGTAACCGCTTTCAGGAAATCAAACAGGGTGAACTCATCGCCATCTTCGCGGGCCTCTTGTTCCATGTGCTGCATCATGCTCAGCAGTTCAGAGACATTTTGCATACGCATGGCAACGGCTTTGTCCTCTTCGCCTTCGCGTCTGAATTGCGATTCGAGTTTGAGATCAAATACAAGAGCGCGCGCTGCATTGGTCAGTCCCCGACTGAAGGTTGGCTTGTGTCTTTCAAGCAGCTCAACAAGCTCTGCGATAAACGTGGATCCCTCGCGCTTGAGGGGGACAAGTCCAGGTTCGGATTGCATCTTCAACAAAAAGTCATACAGTCCATTTTGAAGGGAAGCGGCCTCGCGCATTCGCTGAATCGAAATCTCTCCGATGCCGTTACCTGGCCGCGAAAGAATCCGGATGAGACTGAGTTCATCCTTTGGATTTGCGAGAACTCGCAAATAGCTCATCACGTCCCGGACTTCGCGCCTGTCAAAGAACCTGTACCCGCCGGCCACACGGTGTGGGATACCCGCCAGGCGAAACGCATTCTCGAAGGCGCGCGATTGGAAATTCGTCCTGAGGAGCACCGCAAAGTCCTCGGGCTTTCTTTTTTCTCGCACCATTCGCCGTCGAATCTCTTCTGCAACCAGGACCGCTTCTTCCTCTTCGTCGGAGCCATACATCCCCAGGATCTTCTCGCCGTGCGGTTTGATCCATCGCAGCTGCTTTGGTGCACGTGATGGATTGTTCTTGATTACGGCCGACGCCGCAGTTACGATCTCTGCCTGAGACCTGTAATTTCGCTCGAGTCTGTGAACCCCGGCCCCGGGAAAATCTTTATGAAAGTTTAGAATCAGGTTAACATCGGAACCACGGAAGCCATAGATGGATTGATCATCGTCGCCTACAGCGAAGATATGATGGTTTGGCTTTACGAGTAGCGACAGAAACTCATATTGCATGGGGTTGGTGTCCTGGAATTCATCCACCAGGTAGTGCGTCCGATGCTTCCGGTAATCCTCAAGTAGCTCCTTGTCCTTCTGAAAGAGTTTGATTGGAAGTAGAATCAAATCGTCGAAATCGAGACTATTTGTGTTCTGGAGGGCCTGCTCGTACTCGTCAAAAAAATCGATCACACCTGGATCAAGTCCATTGGATTCAAAGTATCTGGCAGGATCGGCCAGTGCATTCTTTGCGCGCGAAAACCAGAAAAGCAGACCGTCCTTCTTGGCGTCGGAAGGGTCAAGTTTGTGTCTTGAATAGATTTCAGATAGAATGCGGAGCCTGTCGTCTTCAGAAAGAATCGTAAAGGGATGTCTGTAGCCAAGCTTTTCTATATGGCTTCTGAGAATGCGCGCCCCGAGCGAGTGAAACGTGCTTACAATCAGCCCCTTGCGCTGTTTGCGATCGATCTTTGAAAGCCGTTCACGCATTTCGCGCGCGCTCTTGTTTGTAAAGGTTACGGCCGTAATCCTCGTTCCTGGGATGCCGGAATCGAGCATCCGCCGAATACGCTCGGTGAGGACGCGCGTCTTGCCGCTTCCAGCTCCCGCGAATATCAAAACTGGCCCGTTCAGGGTGCGAATGGCCCGTTCCTGTTCCTCATTCAGCTTCAACGATTATATCTCGACGATTTTGACTGAGAGACATAATGCCGTCTATGGCTGCAATCGAAAGATTCCTTCAAATGGAGGATTCTGTATTTCACTCCGGAAAGGTTGGGTTGTTGTGCAATCATACGTCGTTCGACTTTAGCTCCGGGCAATATTTGTTCCAGATTTTGTCCCGGCGCGGTTCACTGCGTCGACTCTTTCTGCCCGAGCATGGGCTTTTTGCGGAACTCCAGGATCAGATACCACTTTCTGATACAGGAGTGTATTCCGGTCTCGGGTTGAACGGCGAGATTGTTTCTCTATACGGGAATTCAGAGGAAAGCCTGGTAGTTGAGGCCGCAGCGCTACGTGACCTTGACGCCATTGTGATCGATATTCAGGACATCGGTGTTCGGTACTACACCTTCTCGACAACCATGCGTTATCTGTTCGAGTCGATGGTCCACCACGGAATAAATTTGCCCGTGTACATTCTCGATAAACCCAATCCGTGCGGCAGCCCCATTGAGGGGACTGTCCTGTCCCCTTTGTTTGAGTCATTCGTTGGTCCCGTTGGATTGCCGCACCGGCATGGTTTGACGGTAGGCCAGCTGGGTCGGTTCTTCCACGAAGATGCAAGGGCCAATTTCCCGCTACACGTTGTCCCTTTTTCTCCCCAGGAAAGCGTGCTCGCTTTTCCAATTCCACCTTCGCCAAATATGCCGGGTCCGTGGACGCACCTTGTGTATTCAGGTCAATGTCTTCTAGAAGGAACTAACCTGAGCGAGGGCCGCGGAACTACGCGACCCTTTGAGATATTCGGCGCTCCGTTTATGGCAAATCTTGAAGGAAGGAATCCGCCCCGTGTAACAGGTGCCGTCCTAAGGCCGCTGCGGTTTATACCAACGTTTCACAAGCATTCAGGTCAGCTCTGCTCGGGCTTTCAGGTCCATCTTAGTGGCGACGCGTATCATTCACTCGGCCACACTTTGCAATTGTTGCGATGGATTCGCGAGGAATGCCCCGAATTCGCCTGGCATAAGGGGCCGTATGAGTTCCGCTCAGATAGGCCCGCGATTGAACTTCTAGCCGGTGATCCCACGTTGATTGCATACCTGAACGGCACGGAGACCTGGCAGACCGCTCAGGAAACCCTTCGTGAGGGCGAAAACAATTGGCGAAATAGACTCCGCTCGCTTCAGTAAGACGGGTGAATCGTCACCGTTATGCGGCATTAATCAAGTCCAAATCAGGGAGTCCTAAGAACATGTCAATGGCAGGAAATATTCCAGATACGCGCAAGCTCTTCAAGGATCTGAGCGGTGAGCTCACTCACTTCTTGCGCACACTTCGAATGGATGATGGGATAGACCCACCATTTCCTCTAAATGGACGGTTCGGGACATCGTGGCTCATTTGCTTGATGGTTCTATTCGTCGCGTTTCAATCCACCGCGATGGATACAGTATGCCGGCGTACGATGCCGTCCGGTTTCCGGTCTTGTTTGAATTTCTGGATCATTTGAATTCGACGTGGGTCGAATCGGCGAAACGTCTCAGCCCACAACTCTTGCTGGAGTTGATCGAACGGTAAGATCTAGAGTTCGCTGATGCCATGGACCGGGCCGAACTCGAAGGTCCAGCTGTCTTTCCCGTGGCATGGATGGGCGAAAGCAAGTCAACCAATCGCGCGGATTTTGCACGTGAGTACACCGAGAAATGGTACCACCAGCAGCAGATCAGGCTGGCTTTTGATTCACATGCAATAGAGTCGCCAAAGTACCTGCGTCCGGTATACGAGATCTTTGCTTGCGCTGTATTTGTTTCACTTGCGCCCATCCAGGCCGGGCCTGGGGCAACAGCCAGTCTTGTGATCTCTGGTCAATCCGGCGGGGTCTGGAATTTCATACTCGATGATGCTACCTGGAAGGCTGCCGATACCGGCAACGTATCGGAAAACCGGATCGTCCTCGAAGCGCGGGACGCCTGGCGATTCTTAACAAATCGAGCCTACAAATCGAGTCGGCGCGCAGGTGTTGAACAATACGGTAGGCCCGAGATTTGTGCCGCGTTGCTTGACACGCTGGCCATGATGGCCTAGATTTGAGCACGTTAGTCGGTCAGTAACTTGATCCCGCGCCACCGCCGCCGGAGCTACCTCCTCCAAAAGAGCCTCCCGAGCTTCCCCCGCTGCTTGAGCTGGAAGATGTTGAAATCTTTGGAATTGTCTGGCGGACGGTTTCTCCGTGGCCGCAGTTGGCGCAGAGATAAGTGAGCTCACGAAGCCCTTCGGAAGATGTAGTGGCGGCCGTGATTACTACGGAAGACTTCAATTGATAGGTTTTAAAGTTGCACTTATCGCATTCATCAGCCGGGGCGTCACCCTTGTAGGCTTCAATCGAGTGCTTTCCGCATTCACAAACCCAAACGTCGTAGTCCATTGAGCGGATATTCTCTTCAACCACGTTGCCCTTTTTAAGATAGGAATCATCGTCTGATTCTGACAGTTTGCGCATTGTCTTTCCGCACTCACAGATGCGTGGCTCATCGCGGAGGGCCTTGAGTTTCTTGCCTCTCAACCAGCCCACTAGGAACGACAGGCCGATCATGACGGGAGCTGGGGACCAGAACGTATCGGTGTGCGCGTATTCAAATGCAAAAGCACTGCCTGATCCGAGCAACGCCGCGCCGTACTGGAATGGAAAGCCGGCTTTCTCGAACAACTGATAGCGGAAGTAAGGCTTACGGCCAATGCCGAATAACGCGTAAATGATCCAGCTCAGAATGTAGAGACCCAGTCCGCCCAGACCGAGCAAAGGAGAGAGCAATCCGCCGTAGAGCAGGCGCTCAAATGAGGACTCTGAGTGTTTGAGTGAGATTGGATCGTGCTTTGGAATTTTTGGAATCTCCTGGGTTGTTTCACCCGGGGTTAGTTCGAGTCCGGAAACGAGGGCTTTATGCGAGATTTCAGGATCGTTGACTCCGCGTAGGAGCGCTCGAACGATTTCGTAGTGTCCGTCTGCGAAACTGCCGGCTTTGAAAAACGGAATTCCGACTTCATCCAGAATCCATTTGCATTTCACATCCGGAAGAATGCCTTCCATGCCATAGCCGGTTTCAATTTCAACGCGCCGCTGATCGAGTATGTGCAGAACCAGAAGCCCATTGTTCTTTTTGGCCTTTCCAATCTTCCAGGTATTGAACAGAGCTACAGCGAATTCCTTTGGTACGATTTTGCCAATAGTGGGAAG
>JAEUSB010000022.1 GCA_016788865.1 Leptospirales bacterium | reverse complement strand
TACGAGGGCGGCAGTATTCTCCGCAAGCTTTGCATTCAGCTTTGATTCGTCGATGCGTCCGCTCTCGTTGTTCTCAATAAAATCATATGTGAAGATTCCCGCCTTCGAGTAGGTCTTCATTGTCTCAATGTATTCGGGATGAATCAATTGTGAAAACAGCATTCCATGTTTGCCGGTAATGCGCTGCGCCATGTAGCAAGCCTCAAGCATTGCAGTTGACCCATCGTAGAGTGATGCGTTTGAAATCTCAACTCCCATGAGGCCTGCCATCATGGACTGAAACTCATACATGGCCTGCAGGGTTCCCTGACTTACCTCTGGTTGATAAGGAGTATACGCAGTTAAGAATTCCCCGCGTGAAACAAGCGGGGAGATAATTGAAGGAATGTAGTGCGTGTGCCCGTTTCCACCAACAAACGTGTGCTTTGCGATTTTAGTTTCATGCTCAAAGTGATTTCTGATCTCCACTTCTGACATGGGCGGGGCGAGAGTTGTGGATGTGTCTCCGCGAAGGGGTTCCGGGATAGACTTGAAGAGATCGTTTATCCCTTTAAGTCCCAGCTCCGAGATTTCTTGATTGTATTCTTTTTCTGATACTGGTAAATATTTATGCGGCTGCATGATTTCCTTTTAGTGTCCGTCGAGCGTTGCAACATAAGCAAGGTAGTCGGCTGGCTTCATGAGTGCCGCAAGGCCTGCTTTGTCGTAGTCCTTAACTTTGATTAACCAGGCTCCATACGCATCTTTGTTTACACTGTCCGGGGATTTCGCGATGTCTGGATTGATAGAGTCGATTGTGCCTGCAATGGGAGCGTAGAGGTCTTCTGCAGCCTTAACGGATTCGATGGTTCCAAACGTTTTGCCCGGCTCGATCTTAGTCCCGGGGGCTTTCAGGTCCACGTAAACGATATCACCCAGCGAATGCTGCGCGTAGTCCGAGATTCCAACCAGCAGGATGCCACCCTCTTCTCGGGCCCATTCATGCTGTTTGGTAAAAAAATAACCTTCCGGGATTTTCGATTCCATTGCTTACTCCTGGGACCCTCTGTATGGTCACTTTGGCCGATTTTTTCCGGCCGTGCCCTGAACGAACGCCTTTTTCTGACCCGTGGCCGGAATCTTTTTATCACGTATCTGTATATAGAAGGATTCGATTCCTGCCGGAAGCATGGCCGTACCGATCCCGGCCCCAACAATGGGGGAAAATCCTCCAGAAAGAACCTTTCCAAGCTCATTGCCGCCTGCGTCTACTACGGGGTATCCCTCGCGCGGAACACCGCTTTCACTCAGCTTAAAACCGATTACCATGCGTGGAGCACCGTTCTTCTTTTGTTCCAGTGTCTTTGAATACGATGGGAACGCCGTTTGCTTTTCCTTTACGATCCAGCCAATCCCGCTTTCAACAGGATTCCAGTTCTCATTTAGCTCATGTCCGTACAATGCATAGCGGGCTTCCAGTCGAAGCAGATCGCGTGCTCCGAGTCCACAGGGAATCAGTCCACGCTCCTTTCCAGTCTGGAGTAGATTGTTCCACAGTGCAACGCCGCTGCTCACATCGGAATAGATTTCAAATCCGTCTTCACCAGTATAACCTGTTCGAGAAATACGCATCTGCGTGCCGTTCAGGGTAAAATCTTTGAAATGAAAATAATCAATATCAGAAAGTGCGATGTTTAATTGCTTCGAAAGGATCTCTTCTGCCAGAGGACCCTGAATTGCAATCTGGTGAATTGAATTGCTGATATTTTCTATGTCTACGCCCGGTTTGCGGTATTTCAAAAAATGCGCGGTAACCGCTTCATAGTTCGAAGCATTTGAGACTACAAAGAAATGCTGCTTGCTTAAGCGATAGATGGTTATATCGTCAACGATGCCACCAGTCTCATTTAGCACCGCGTTGTATTGAATTTGGCCGTCTTTTAACTCACGGACAAGGTTGCATGTGACAGAATCCAAAAATTCTTCTGCATTCTCCCCTTTGACATCGATTTCACCCATATGAGAAACATCGAATATTCCCGCTCTTTCTCGCACAGCTTGATGTTCTGCGAGAATAGAAGTGTATTGCACGGGCATTTCCCAGCCCGCGAAAGGCACCATGCGGCCTCCGAGCGAATGGTGGATTGAATTTAAAGGTGTTTTTCTCAGTTCCATTTTTGTATTCCTGGTGGTGGCCTATCGCTATATTCCCGAGAAGAACCGTTTGCGCTAATAAAATCGCAGGGAATTTCAGAAAAATTTTTTTTGCGTGTCGATTTACATAATTGTTTTGACCTTGCAGGTCGCTTTGATTTCATCGCATCTTTCCCGAGACAAAGATAGCGGCCCTGGTCAACAGGGGTGTGAATTCTTTGTGAATAATTTTCTCAATTTCAAATGCGCGCAAGCGTATCTGAGATTAAGATTGCAATTTTATATTTTTGGTAATGATGATACATGAAAGAACTGAAGGAAAAAGTTGAGTTGAAACCGAATACAAGCACTCAATGTTCTTCTTGTGGCTCCACGAATTCAAAACTGTATCAAAATAATCTCTGCAAAAGCTGCCTCATGCAGAGTTTCCAAAGATTAATTCCCCTCATTAACGAATATCGCACCCGAGCGTAATCGATTTTTGCTTGTCCGGGCCTGTGCAATGCGCCCAACTGTTGCGTGAAAGCAGCATTTACTCTTCTACTGCTCGCTCTGTACGCGTGCTCTCCCTCTGATATCTCTGATTTCTATATTCGTCGCACTCATGCTTCCTTACCTGGGCGTGGCTTATCGGAAGAAAACGGGCAGATTGTCTGGACCCTCAACGCTGGAATCTATCAGGACGCTGATTTGCCGGCTTTGACGCGCAAGGAAGCGGAGCCGCTTCTGGCGGAAGCTGCAAAAATCGTACGCAAGTCTGTTCCCGAAATAGAAATTCGCTTCATTCTGGATCAGCCGCAAGACGCGGAATACATGCTCTCAACACTGATCCGCGAAAAAAAGCAAGTCGGCGCTGAAAAAAACCAGGAGGCTTTGTTAAATCTTGATCCAGGGCCTGCGGCGATGGATGAAAACCGCGCGCTGCTGGCAAAGTCGACTGCTGCTTCGCAGGCACCTCGTATTCTTTCACAAATCCAGCACCTGCAGGGGCTGAAAAATAATGCCGGTCTGCCGCTCCTGTCCGGAAAGAACCTCTGTAAGTCCAGTCGCTGGAACGCATTCTTTCGAAATCAGGTCCGGTACGATCTGATTCTTACCAACGGTGTCTTCTATCCGGATTCGCTTGCCAGCGAGTCGGAGCAGCTCCTCCGGCCTGATGGAGCCCTTCTATGGAAGATTTACGCTTCTCCCGGTCGTTCAGCAATGGACCAGAGTGCTGCTGTCTTTAGTCTGCAGGGAGCCCCTCCGGAGGCGCGGATTCGGGAATTGGCGGACCTTCTGCTCATGCTCGTTTTACCCGTTGATTCCTCGGGATTGACCCGCTTTAAGGGCGATCCGGGCTTTGCAGCGGCCCATTTGAGCAGGCGGATGGTCTACCTGAGATCCCTGGTGAGATTTCACTCCACAGGCCGCTGCGAGGGCCTGTCGCTTGATTTTGCCATCGATCGAGAACGCAAGGCTGCCGCAAGTTCAGGTCTGGCACACCTACGGCGAATCTGTCCGGAGAAAAAGGACTGACACAGGCAAGCCTGCGCAATTTTCTTGAAATCAATGAAAGCAGAAGTGAATCCGCTCCGAGAAGTAAACATTGCGATCGTTGCAACCACCATTACGCTTGTGATTGCGGTCGGGCTTTATCTGCTGTTACCTCGTCTTCACCTTGTGGATCTGCTGAAGACCAAACACTCACATCAACGCGAATACGTTACGTCTCCAACAGGTGGAGAGATCAAATACACTGGAGGCGACGTAAATCGCCTCAAAGAAGATCTGGAAATACTGACACGCCGGTTCAAGGCCGGAAACTTTGACATGGTAACTTTGCAGGGAAGCAAGTTTGCACCTCAAGTGATCGCCATGCAGGCTGGCGCCGCCGCCTATCGGTATCAGATTGATGTAACCGGGGATTCTGCTACGCTGAAAATTTCAGGCGGAGTAGTCCCGGCAATTCACGATTACCTTAATTATCTGAAGTCCAACTGGCACTAAACTAACGGCCATGCGCGCTGTTGTTCAGCGAGCACGCAGCGCTTCGGTGAGCGTTGCGGGGGAAGTTGTCGGCTCCATCGGGCATGGGCTCCTGGTTTTCGTCGGGATTCAACCGGAGGATGATGCAGAGGACGTTGAATGGCTGGCGCAAAAGATTGCTTCAAGTCGGTTGTTCGACGACGCTAACGGGCTCCCGAATCTACCCATTCGTGACGTAAACGGAGGCTTTCTTGTGGTTAGCCAGTTCACGTTATTCGCTTCTACTCGCAAAGGCAACCGGCCTTCTTTTTCCCGCGCGGCGCGGCCGGAATTCGCAATTCCGTTGTATGAATCGTTCGTAACCAGGCTTCGCGCTTTATCTGGCTGTCAGGTGGAAACCGGTCGTTTTGGCGCCAACATGCAAGTGAGCCTAATAAACGATGGTCCCATAACAATTCTTTTCGATACAAAGGTTAGAGAATGAAGAAGACTTTCGCACTGCAGGTCCGCAGTTATGAAATCGATTCGCTTGGACATGTGAACAATGCAGTGTACATGAATTACTTCGAGCTGGCCAGAATCGAATACTTCAAGCAAATCGGATTTGAGCTGCGTGCAATGTTCAAGACCGGCTACACCTTTGTGCTGGCAGAAAGCCATGTGAAGTTTCGATTGCCTTCGTTTATCGATGAAACGCTTATGATTGAATCTGAACTGAAGATAGAGAAGATTCGCCTGCGCTTTGAGCAGACTATTCGGCGGGAATCAGCCATTGTCGCAACCGGCGCGAATATTCTGGTTACTCTTGATACGCGTGGGCGCCCGTGTGCTCCACCTGCGAACCTGGTGGAGCGCCTAAAGCTTTAGTGGGCTATTCGCTTTCGAGCACGATTCGGTTGTTGAGTGATTGAACCGGTCTTGCGTTGTTCATGAAGATGTCTTTAAACGCTTTGATCTGATTCTCGGATAGCTCCACAGGCTGCTTCATTACAATCCACTTCAAGCCTTCGCGGCAATCCGGTGTGGTCAGTGAACCCACATACGTATAATAGCCCTTATTTAGCGGAATAAACTCGCCCGGATTACCCATTGGGCCTCCGCCTTTTTCCCCCTTTTCGCGCGGGGCCATGTCCATAATGCTTTTGAACAAAGGATTCATCTCACCTTTCTTTAGCATTACTCCGACAACTGCGATATTTCCGGCCGCATCCTTGTGAACAAAATGCACTTCCATGTCGGAGCTGACACCCTTCATTGTATGCTCACTGCGCACATGAAAATGGTATTGAATCAGGTTGAAACGAGTTTCACCAATGCTCACTCCGCCGGTCCCACCTGCGTCCACCTGCAGAGTGTGGCCGTTGTTGCTAACTTTCAACGGAAGTTCGCTGTAATCAAATTTCAGTTCATCGAGTGTCGCGCGGGTTGTCTTCTGGATATCCACGGGGGATTGCAATCTTCCTGCAGTGCAAATACCTTCCCATGTCTCTGGTTTTTCATATCCCCAGTGCTTTTCAGTAAGAGCGGCAACTTTCTGGCATGACAACAGCGCGGCAAAGGAGAGGAAAAAGATGTGGGTGGAGATTCGCATTACTTCTTTCGCTTTGACCGGCTCCCTGATGCAAGCAAATAAAAAGCACAAAACTTACTTCATGATTCCGCAAAAGAGAAAGGGGAAATCCGGTTGCAGGACGCAGCCGGTATGTTCTTTCGTTCCTGTGCCAGGACTTGCGAAACATACTCCGGTTCGACCGCTCCTGGCAAGGTCTTGCAAATGGTTTTGTGCCTGTGTCGCCTTGTATTTGTCTGCAGGATCCCTTTGGGCGGAGCCGCGTTCAAAAATCACGATCGTTAGTGACGATAACTATCCACCGTTTCTGTTCCATGATCAAGACGGCAAACTGGTGGGGCTCCTTGTGGACAAATGGAACCTGTGGTCGGCGCGGAACGGAGTTGCGGTTGAAGTCCATGGGAGAGATTGGGCGCAGGCTTTGCAAGAGACGTTAGACGGCAAGGCGGATGTAATAGATCCTTTAACGTACACAGATGCGCGTTCTCGCGATTACGATTTTTCGGAGGAGTCGTCTCCCGTTGACGCGCGGATCTATTTTCACAATTCAATTTCCGGAATCCATGACATTGGGAGTCTGCGAGGATTTACGATTGGTGTGAAGCGAGCAAGTGCCTGCTCCAACTGGCTCAATGAACGCGGGGTTGATAGTCTCAGCGACTATCCAACAATGTTGGAGCTTGTTCAGGCGGCTGCCTCCGGCGAGATTCGACTTTTTTGTTCTGATTCAAAGCCCGCCCAATACTTCCTTTCAAAATTGCGGTTGGACGGACAATTTCGCCAAACCAAGCCTTTGTATTCGTCGCGCCTCCATTGGGCGGTCAAGAAGGGCAACTCGGATCTCAAGGAGTTTGTTGCTCGGGGGTTCACCAAAATCTCACCCAAAGAACTCAATGAAATTGATGAACGTTGGTTGGGTAGCCCCCTCCCGCAAACATTTGATCCCAGGTTTCTATACTATGGAGCAATGGCCGCAGTGGGCCTCGTACTGAGTGGGGCGATTTTACTTGTCTGGAATTGGATGCTGCGGCGGCGCGTTGCTGCCAGGACTGCGCAGCTAAGTGACACTCTGCAACTGCTTCAAAGGAAGAATTCTGAACTGGAACGATTCACGTACACAGTCTCACATGATCTAAAGACGCCGCTTATTACGATCAAAGCCTATTCAGGATCGTTACTTCAAAGTCTTCGTGACGGTGATCTCAGCGATTTTGAAGTTGATCTGATGCGGATTGAGAGTGCGGCTGATGTGATGCGTGCGCTACTTGACGACTTGTTGGATCTATCCAGGGCCGGGGTGCTCCAGACGGCTGCAAAGAGCATCGATCTGAATGAGATCGTCGCCGACGTTATTCGGTCTATGGAAGGGCTCCTGCTGGGCAAGGAGATCGAGATTATCGTGCAACCTGATATGCCACAAACTTTCATGGATAGGCGTCGTTTAGTTGAGGTTGTGCAAAATCTCATCGAAAATGCCATAAAGTACACTTCTGGCGCAGGCAATGCGCGGATCGAGGTGGGAGCCTTCCTCCGGCCAGACTCGGTCGTTTTTTATGTCCGTGATAACGGTGCGGGGATTGAGCCCCAGTATCATGAAACGGTATTCGGTCTCTTTAACAAGTTGGATCCGGCTACGGAGGGAACTGGCATCGGTCTAGCCATCGTTCGGCGCGTAATCGAAATGTACGGGGGGCGTGTTTGGGTCGAGTCTGCCGGGAACGGGAAGGGATCTACGTTCTATTGCAATCTACCTCGCGTCGGTTAGTCGTCGCGGGCTACCGACGTTCCGCCCACAAATAGTGCAGTCCCACATACGCGAGGTCCGCCCTGGAAACTGCAGCGCGTCCGATTTCTTCTTGCGTATCTTATTCTTCGCCGCGGCTATGCAATCTTATGGGCCGATCGTTGCGCTATCCAGGATTGCGGATTTTCACCCTGACTCTCGCCTTTTTCTTTTCCTGTTTCAATGGGCGAACGGACTCGAATCCGGAACTTGCACTCCTGTTCATCCGCAGTTCCAGCCTGGTTCCGCGCTTCGTATTTGTTTCGAATCGACAGGTTGCCTCGCTCTCCGCATTCTCAATTGACCCGGCAAGCGGGATGCTTTCTCAAGTGTCTGGTTCCCCCTTCGCCATCGGCCCTGCAAGCGGAGGCTCTGCATGCCAGCCTGTGGTCGATCTATCCGGCCGGTACGTTTACAATGCAAACGCTCCCGGAGGGAGTATTTATGGCTTCTCAATCGATGTCGCTTCACGGACGATTAGTTCGATTCCGGGTATGCCCGTCACTGGCCTCAATCAAACGCTTCCCGTTGCAATCGATAGCCGCTCGAGATATGTCTTCGCTTCCGAAAACAACTCAGGTGGGTTCTTGAAGGAATTCACGATCGGAAGCAATGGTGGCCTCACTCAGATTGGAAGCGTAAACGGTGGAACGCAACCCTCATATCCGATCGTCGATACGTTTGATCGCTTTGTGTTTGTCGGAGACTTTTCTGGCACCAATTCCGCCTATCCTTACAAAATTGATCCCTCAACAGGTGGATTAACCGTTGGAGCAAATCCAACCTACAACGCCGTGTCCTCGCTGCCAGCAATCGAACCTTCCGGCAGGTTGCTCTTTATGCAAAATACCGCCGGTGGTGTGAACGGTGCTTTG
Source organism: Leptospirales bacterium (assembly GCA_016788865.1). Classification (GTDB taxonomy): domain Bacteria; phylum Spirochaetota; class Leptospiria; order Leptospirales; family Leptonemataceae; genus JAEUSB01. Next base: position 12,908 of record JAEUSB010000022.1, on the reverse strand, counting down.
CTCTATTCCTTCCTGATCGATCAGAATAGTGGCGGGTTGGCCTTCGTTGACCAGGATCTTATGACCGGTGGTCCGCAGGGTATTGGCCTCCCTGCAACAACTCCCAATCCTCCGGCTCCGGTTGTCACTCCTGATGGAAGATTCTTGTATGTTTCTCTCACGCAAAATGGAAACAATGGCGTGGCCGGTTACTCCATCGACTACTCTTCCGGTAGACTCACAGCAATTCCGGGCCACCCGTTTGCAACCACAGGCGATACTGTGCAACAACCTGCCATCCATCCGTCCGGCAGATTCATGTACGTGGCGAATAGCAGCAGCTCAACCATCGATGCTTTCGCCATCAATTCCTCCACGGGGGCGTTAAGCGCCATTGCTGGGTCCCCTTTCAGTGCAGGCACGGGTCCGGGACCCGTTGTAATAGATAGGGGTGGATACTTTGCTTTTGTTCCCAACAACAACAGCGGCGCCGGAAACACTGTCAGTGTTTTTCGAATCGATTCAGATTCCGGCGTCTTAAGGCAGGTCAATGGATCGCCATTTACGGCTGGAACGGGTCCTCTCGGAATTGCAGTGGCGTCCTATACTGAATAGGCACGTTCTTCGTTACAGGCAGTGCGCCTTCGCGGCAACGAATGCGCCCCGCCGCAGGGCCCTCCGTGGACCCAGCGTCGGGTAGGCGACATCCGTGTCGCCTGACGCATTCTGCTGCCGCGAGATTGCAAGGAAACTTGAATTGCCATTTGTTCGGATTGTTTCTGATGAGAATTTTCGCGCGATTGTGATCAGAGGAATTTCGCGATGCGAAATTCCTTCAAGGGAAAGCGGCGCGTTTTGAGAATCACCGCGACGTCAAATCTCACAGTTTCGAATCCCGGTAATCCAGTCCTCCCCCCCACGCAGGCACATGCACGTTCTTCGTTACAGGCAGTGCGCCTTCGCGGCAACGAATGCGCCCCGCCGCAGGGCCCCTCCGTGGACCCAGCGTCGGGTAGGCGACATCCGTGTCGCCTGACGCATTCTGTTGCCGCGAGATTGCAAGGAAACTTGAATTGCTGTGTTTTCGAATTCATTCTATTGAAAGTTCGCGCGATTTAGATTTGAAGAATTTCGCAACGCGAAATTCTCTCAATGAAAGCGGCGCATTTTCGAAATGACCGTGGCCTTGAAATCTCACAGTTCCGAAATCCCGGTAATCCAAACTTCCCCCACAAGCAGGCACAGAAAAAGAAGAAGCCCGCAGCGAGCATGACCAGCGTCCACGGGCGATTCTTCGCGGTTGTATGTCGCCAAGTGACGTCAGGCGATGAACTCCGTCGCACGGCCCCTCCATGGACCGAGCGCCGGAGGAGCGACATCCGTGTCGCTCGGTTCATTCGCCTGGCGCCACTTTGCGAAGACATCGACAGCTCGAATCTCACAGTTCCGAAATCCCGGTAATCCAGTCTTCCCCCACACGCAGGCACAGAAAAAGAAGAAGCCCGCAGCGAGCATGACCAGCGTCCACGGATGGACGCTTCCCGCCGCTCGGTCCATGGACGGACCTTGCGGCGGGATCATGCTGCTGCGGGCTTCTTGAAACTAAGCCGCGTGTGGGGGCTGGATTACATGTCCATGCCGCCCATACCGCCCATTCCACCCATGCCGCCCATTCCACCTGGCATGCCTGGCTTGTCTTTCTCTGGCTGATCTGTGATCGCTACTTCTGTAGTGAGGATCATGCCGCCGATTGACGCTGCATTCTGGAGTGAGCTGCGAACAACTTTTGCCGGATCAAGAATCCCAGCTTTAACGAGATCTTCCCATTGCAGGGTTGCTGCGTTATAGCCAATGTTTTCTTTTTCTTGCATTGCCTTTTGGACAATGACAGACCCTTCCTGGCCAGAGTTGTTTGCAATCTGACGGAGTGGTTCTTCGAGAGCACGATAGATGATCTCTGATCCAGTCTTCTCATCACCAGTCAGCGAGAGAGCGCGGATCACTTCGCGAGCGCGAAGCAGTGTAAGTCCACCACCGGCCACGATTCCTTCTTCTACAGCGGAACGAGTAGCGGAAAGTGCGTCTTCAACGCGAGCTTTCTTTTCTTTCATTTCCACTTCAGTTGCAGCACCAACGTTTACAACAGCAACACCGCCGGACAGTTTAGCCAGACGTTCTTGCAGTTTTTCGCGATCGTAGTCACTTGTAGTTTCTTCGATTTGGCGTTTCAGTTGAGCGATGCGGCCTTTGATGTCGGAATCTTTTCCAGCACCTTCGATGATCGTAGTGTTTTCTTTGTCGATTACTACTTTGTTCGCCTGGCCGAGTTGAGTAAGGTCAGCGTTCTCGAGTTTGAGTCCGAGATCTTCTGAGATTACTTGCCCACCTGTCAGAATCGCAATGTCTTCGAGCATCGCTTTTCTACGATCGCCAAAGCCAGGAGCTTTAACGGCGCATACGCGAATTGTTTTGCGGAGGTTGTTTACAACGAGAGTTGCAAGTGCTTCGCCTTCTACTTCTTCTGAGATAATCAGAATGGAGCGTCCGGACTGAGCAACTTTCTCCAGAACCGGGAGAAGTTCGCGCATGTTTGCGATCTTCTTCTCATGAATCAGGATGTATGGTTTGTCCATAACAGCCGTCATGCCTTCTGGATCGGTCACGAAGTAAGGAGACTGATAGCCGCGATCAAATTGCATACCTTCTACTACTTCCATAGTAGTGTCGATGCCTTTTGCTTCTTCAACAGTGATGACGCCGTCGTTTCCAACTTTTGCCATCGCGTCTGCGATCAGTTTGCCGATTTCCGCGTCGTTGTTAGCAGAGATGCTTGCAACAGCTGCGATTTCGTCTTTGTTCGTTCCGATCTTGCGAGCGCGCTTTTTGATTTCTTCAACAACAGCTTCGACAGCTTTGTCGATTCCGCGTTTCAGATGCATTGGGTTTGCGCCCGCAGTTACGTTTTTCAGTCCTTCGTTAACAATGGATTGCGCGAGAACTGTTGCTGTAGTTGTTCCGTCACCGGCTACATCGTTAGTTTTCGTGGCCACTTCTTTGGCCATTTGCGCGCCCATGTTCTCAAAGTGATCTTCGAGTTCGATTTCCTTCGCAACAGTCACACCGTCTTTAGTAACGGTAGGTGCTCCGAATTTCTTGTCGATTACGACGTTGCGCCCGCGTGGTCCGAGAGTTACACGGACTGCGTTCGCGAGTTTGTTCACGCCCGATTGAAGTTTGCGGCGTGCGTCTTCGTGAAAGTCTAATTGTTTGGCCATGGTTTCCTCCTCAGCCTAATACTGCGAGAATGTCGCTCTCGCGCACGATCAGCATTTCTTTGCCGTCTTTCTTGATTTCTGTTCCGGAGTATTTACCGTAGAGAACACGATCCCCTACTTTTACTTCCAGTGCGATGGTTTTCCCGTCTTCTGTCTTACCCGGGCCGACTGCTTCAACTACGCCTTCTTGTGGCTTTTCTTTGGCAGTGTCCGGAATATACAATGAACCGACTTTTTCTTCAGTCTGGTTGAGGGGGCGAACCAGAACTCGGTCGCCCAATGGTTTAATGGTCATACCTGTCCTCCTGTGGATTTATTAGCAGACTACATGTCCGAGTGCTAATCTAGGTGGCAGGTAAATGCAAAACTGCAACATCGTCAAACGAAAATTAGCACTCTTTTGATAGAGTGCTAATCGGGCATTTCTGGGTTCTGGTCGGCCCAGGGGTCCGCAACTTCGGCCAGGGGGCGTTATGTCGCATGCTTCTGGAGGCTAATTCCCAATCGTTTTGCGTGGCCCTCGGAGGACCCGCATGTTAGGCGCACCTTTTGGGCGAGTTAACTACGGCGAGCGGCAGCTTAGCCGCAGGTTTTGGCTGCGCGCATGGCATCCAGGCCGTGTCATTCATTCAGAAGCGAAAGGTCCCGGACTGCTCCCTTGTCGGCACTCGTGGCCATGCGGGCAAATACCTTGAGGGCGGCTGAGACTTTCCTTGGCCGCGGGACATCTGGTTTCCAGCCGCGCGTTTCTCTGACTTCACGCCTGCGCGCAAATTCCTCGTCTGAAACAAGCGCCTGAATCGTCCGGGCTGGAATGTTGATTTGAACTCTATCTCCGGTTTCAACCAGACCGATTGCGCCGCCAGAAGCGGCCTCCGGTGATACATGACCAATTGCAAGCCCCGACGTTCCTCCAGAGAATCGACCATCGGTTATCAATGCGCACGTCTTCCCAAGCCCTTGCGACTTTAGATAACTTGTAGGATAGAGCATTTCCTGCATGCCTGGACCACCGCGTGGACCTTCATAGCGAATGACCACGACATCGCCCGCTTTGATTCCCCCGCCGAGGATCTTATCCACTGCTTCTTCCTGGCTTTCGCATACGACAGCCGGTCCTTCGAAGTTCATGATACTTTCATCCACACCGGAAGTCTTAACGACGCAACCATCGACTGCAATGTTTCCATATAGAACGGCCAGACCACCGTCCTTGCTGTATGCGCTGGCCACAGATCTAATACATCCATTGGAACGATCTTCATCCAGCGTTGGCCAGCGTGTGGATTGCGAGAACGCCACCTGTGTTGGAATTCCGGCCGGGCCCGCAGAATAAAACTGACGAACATTGGAAGCTGTTGTGCGTTTCAAATCCCACTCGGCGAGTGCGGCTTTCATTGTGGGGCTATGAATCGTTGGGAGGTCGCTCGTCAGAAGCCCACCGCGATCGAGTTCGCCGAGAATTCCCATTACCCCGCCAGCACGGTGAACGTCTTCGATATGATATTTCTGTGTGTTGGGAGCAACCTTGCAGAGCTGCGGAATCTTGCGCGAAAGTCGATCAATGTCCTTCATTGTGAAAGGAATTTCTCCTTCCTGGGCGGCCGCGAGTAAATGAAGAATCGTGTTCGTTGATCCACCCATTGCGATGTCAAGGCTCATTGCATTTTCAAAGGCCTGGAAGTTTGCGATCGAACGGGGTAGAACCGAGCTGTCGTTTTTCTCATAATATCGGCGGGCCAGGTTCACAATCAATCGACCGGCTTCTTCAAATAGATTCTGCCGATCTGAGTGAGTGGCAAGCACGGTCCCGTTCCCGGGCAGGCTCAAGCCCAGGGCCTCTGTCAGACAATTCATTGAGTTGGCTGTAAACATTCCCGAGCAGGAACCGCAAGTGGGGCAGGCCGATCGCTCAATCTCGTTTACAGTTGCATCGCTGACTTTTGTATCCGCACCTGCAATGATTGCATCAATCAAATCGAGTTTGTGTTCTGCCAGTTTTGTTTTTCCAGCTTCCATTGGGCCGCCTGAAACAAATACGACAGGAATGTTGATGCGCATCGCGGCCATGAGCATGCCCGGAGTAATCTTGTCGCAATTGGAAATGCAAACGATTGCGTCTGCGCAGTGCGCATTCACCATGTATTCAACAGAATCAGCGATCAGGTCGCGCGAAGGAAGGCTATAGAGCATACCATCGTGCCCCATTGCAATTCCATCATCAACGGCAATCGTATTGAATTCCTTTGCAACTCCACCTGCGCGTTCGATTTCCCGGCAGACTAACTGCCCCAGATCTTTCAGATGCACATGTCCCGGCACAAACTGCGTAAATGAGTTTGCAACGGCGATGATTGGCTTACCAAAGTCACCGTCTTTCATTCCTGTGGCACGCCAGAGGGCGCGCGCTCCGGCCATATTGCGACCGGCAGTGGATGTTCTCGATCTATACTCGGGCATATTTCAAGAAAATGAAAATCGCACCAGGCGGGCAATCTTAAATCCAGTTCATTCAGATACGAGCGCCTCGAATTTGCTCTTATCAAGATACTTCGTATAGCGCGAAACCGAAGCGCTCACATCCGGATGTGACATTAACTCCTCCATAGCAACTTCACCGAGAAGTCCAAACGCTGTTTCGAAAGCCTTAACCCCTTCCTGCCGAAGGGCTTCGCGAGCTTCCGCTTTGCAGTTTTCCGTGATGAGTCGGGTAGACAGGTCTGCTAGGTGTCTGTCGAACTCGTCTCGCTTACTCTCGGGAATGTTGGACAGGGGTCGAATTTCCGGATGTGTGCTGAGGGCAACGAAAACCCATTTTGCCAGTTCCTTGCGATCCGTTGCAGACGTGTTATCCTTGAGACATCTGCCAAGTGCGTCAGCCTGAGGACCCGCGAAAGTTGTGGAAGCAAGTAGAAGACAAGACGTGAAGATAGCCCGTTTAAAAAGATACATGATATTCCTCCGTTATTCACCAAAGAGTGAGACGGCAGCAAGCATAGGTCTCGCAAAAGGTCTGTCAAACGAAACGCCACGCTCCGAATGGATGGAGGTGCACTGCATGGGTCGGACCTCACCGGATTTGTTATGGACAATTGGAAGCACATACGGCAGGTCTTGTTCATGCGAATCATGACCAGCCTCATTTTTTTGATGTCAGTGATCACAGGAGTTCCCGTGTTTGCAGAAGAAAAAACGGATCCCGTTGTGAAGGAATGTCTCTCCGCAATTGAGAAACAAGATTTTGAAGCGATCGAAAGGCTGCGGGACAAGATTCGCAAACAGCACGTACCTGCTATCGCTTCCACATGGAAGTCAACGTTTCCGTGGGGAAAAAAGGATGCCTACATTACCCTCATGATGGACCAGCAGAACGATATTCTGACGCCCATGATGGAAGACGGACTGAATTCTCCCACACCAGAAACGCGCGCGTATGCGCTCATGATTCTCAAGAAGGACTTCACTCTAAATAAGGTCTTCTGGGATTCCAGAGGCTGGGTTATTCCCGCTAAAGTCGACGCGGCGGTTCGAGAATACAAGACGCGTAAAAAAAAGTAAATCCAATCCACTATCATGGCCAGACCTCAATAACCAGGAAAGGCCCGCTTCTAGAACGAGGGGTTATGACAGACGACGGCCTTTCCGGGTTCCAGGTGATTGGGCTCGACCATGTGCAAATTGCTATCCCGCGGGGATCCGAAGCGGAGGCCCGAAAGTTCTTTGTTTCAGGCCTTGGATTTGTTGAAGTGGAGAAGCCTGCAAACTTGAAGGCAAAGGGTGGGGCATGGTTTCTATGCGGATCGCACCAGATTCATGTGGGAGTGACTGACAACTTTATTGCAGCGAAGAAAGCACATCCGGCAATTCTGGTCCGCGGCATTGTCGCCTATCGTAAGGAACTAGAGAGCAGGGGGCTGAAAACACGCGATGAGGATCCTCTGCCAGGTGCGGTTCGTTTCTATCTCGACGATCCGTTTGGAAATCGTCTTGAATTCCTGGAGTGGATCGAGCGTTAGTTCGGTTTAAAAACCGAACCAACTGCGCAATGGGATCTTTGCCGCCGGCATCCAGACGAGTATACCAATCGCAAAAAGCAGATACAGCCAGGTAAGGCGCGACTTGCCGAGCGGTCTATCCGTCCGCTTGATCTGAAAATAGGCGACACAACCAAGTGCGAATGCCAGCTCAATCAAGATCGCAATGTATGGCATGTGACGGTAGCTGTTCAGGCCTATTGCGGGCGAAGAGTACCACATGATCTGATGCGAGAAGCCTACAATGTAATCACACAGGACATGAATCACTACAAGCGCAGAACACCAGAGTGCAACGCCGGTGCTCCGATAGAAGGCAAAGACACAGATTCCGGTTATGATTCCCTGGATAATTCCAGGCACTAGATTGTGGCTGAAGCGCATATCCACTTCAATGTTTGCGAACGTTGCATCAAAGATGGAGGCAGGTAAGGTTGGTTCAATGCCGAGAGTGGCCAGGAGCAGCCACAGAAACTCAGGGATTTGCGAACATAGTAGCAGCAGCCAGAAAGGTGCCTTTACTTTATGTGCAGCTGTTATGAGGGCGGCTGCGTAGTGACCGGCCACCATTAGCGTGCACCTGCAACGACTCGATTTATGAGCCAGAACATCAAAGCGTAAAATACAATAAGTCCCAGGATTAGCGTAGTCATGTTATTCTGCTCCGGGCGATGCGCTGCCCGCATTCAAATTACATGCTAAGAACCGTCAAGAGAAACGCTTATGAGCCAGAGCTTTCGTTCTGGGAATTGCACCGGCAACGATGGCATATCAGGGCCGGCAAGCTACCCGCAGGATTCAGCCGGAAGAGGTAAGCCCCGACCTTCGATTGATTGAAGACCGGGGCCAAATGGTTGACTGTCTTATTCTGCAGGAACGATACGAACTTCTACGCGACGATTGGTAGGTTCTTCGCCGCTTGCGTTTGTGCCTGGCAGGGGTTTAGTATTTGCAAAGCCTGATACTTCCGCAAAACGATTTGAATCCACGCCCTTTGCAACGAGCGCTTCCTTAACGGAGAGGGCACGCTTCTGACTGAGGGGTTGATTCACTGCCAGTGTTCCGGTGCCGTCGCTATGACCGCCGACTTTCAACTTTGTCTCTGGATATCCGCGGACAGCTTCCGAGAGATTCTCAACGTTGGTCTTTGCAACGCCAACCAGTTGTGAGTCGCCGGTTGCAAATGAAATGTTTCCATCCATTTTTACAAGGAGCTCGTTGGTTTCACCGTCGCCGTTGGAATCGACCTTCTCAAGCTTGATGCCCTTTGCGTTCATCTGTGCTTGCATGTCTTCTGCCATCATGTCGAGATACAGGCCTGCACCGAGTCCTGCCAGGCAGCCTGTTGTCAGGCCAACGATCTTGCCGCCGGTATAGTTTTTCTTCTTATTCTTAAAAATCCCCAGCGCGCGATTCTGAATCGATTGTCTTTCCTTTCTGTCCTTGTTGCGCGCAACTTCGTCATAGATTGCCCCAAGTCCAAAACCAGAAGCGCAACCAATAGCCATTGCGATCGGAACCTTACTCATACCCTCCATACAAGAGAATTGGGAGAGTGACATTGCTGAAATCGCTGTAATTGCGATTGCCTTTTTCATTTGATTTCCTCCAACACGGATTATGCGTGGACAGGGAATCTGTGAGCAAAGGTGTATCAATCAAAAATAAACGGATCAGCATAGCCCCAATGATGGAAGTAACGGATCGCTACTTCCGGCTCATGCTGCGTTGGATTTCGAGGGAGGTTCACCTCTACACCGAGATGGTGCATGCTCGAGCGGTGCTTGCCGATCCTGCAAGGTTTCTCTCATACGCTCCGGAAGAACATCCGGTCATTCTTCAACTTGGAGGGGATTCACCTGCTGACCTGGCAGAAGCGGCAAAATTGGGTGCTCAGTTTGGTTATGATGAAATCAATCTCAACTGCGGCTGCCCCAGTGATCGGGTGCAGAGGGGCGGATTTGGTGCTTGCCTGATGGCAGATCCGGATCTGGTTGGTCGTTGCATCTCAGCCATGAGCAGTGCCGGAATCCCGGTGACAGTGAAGCACCGCATTGGAATTTCAGACAGTGCGCAGAACTTAACCGCCAGTTATGCGAAGCTGCGCCATTTTGTTCAAACTCTGTTTGAAGCCGGGTGCACGCGTTTTATCGTGCATGCCAGACTTGCAATCCTGGGTGGGCTTTCCCCGGCAGAAAACCGTTCCGTTCCGCCATTGAACTATGAAATGGTGCAAGAACTTGTGTCTGATTTTCCGGATGCTGCTTTTGAAATCAATGGTGGCATCCGTACAATTGCCGAATGCGAGCCACTTATGAATCAATTTGACGGCGTCATGATCGGGCGAGCCGTTCGGGATAATCCAATGATGCTCGCCGGAGCGGACATATTCCTTGAGAATTTTCGAGCCGGCTCTACATCAGAGGTGGGGTCTCGTCCTTCCGCGGGAAATACACCCGTAAAGAGCCGCGATCCTTTTGAGATCGTTCAAACAATGGCCCATCATATTGAAGAAAGTCCGGATATGGCGCATCTGGTGGCGCGGCATATGCTCAACGTATTTCATTCGTATCCTGGAGCGCGCGCGTATCGTCGTTTCATCAGCGAAAACCTGTCCGAGACGGAGCACAAAGATGTTCCGGATTTGCTGCGCGAAGCATTGAAGCGAATCGAAAAAAAATCGGAACAATCGGGAACTACCGCACCTCTTCAAAATACAGCAGCCTGAGCGCCAACAGCGCGCCTGGCTTTTAAGGAGAGGTCATGAACGCGCTAGAAATCCCGGAACTGAAAGGAAAGAATCCATTGGAAGGGAGGCGGCAGGTATTTCGCGCAGACCCGCATCCAACCTGGAAGCGAGTTTTGAATATCCTGATGGAGAAGTTTCCCGAAGTGCAATCGGTCAGTTATGCGCGGGTTAAGCCCGGAGCTCTCGAAAGAAATGCATTCGCCACGTTTTATCTGATGGTTTTCTTCCTCGACGAATACGCGCCAGTGTTCCGGCTCAGAGAGCTTGAGTTATCCCTGATGAGATTGTTTCGCGGCGATGCTGCACCCGTGCGCTTTGCTGCCACGCGAGAAACGGCTCCGGAGAGCGCGGTGCTTTATCCGTTCACACCGCTGCTCGATCGCGTAAAACAAAAAGGATCCATTCTGTATAAACGGCCTCATTCGATGGCCGTGGCAACTGCACTGTCGCGCAGATCCTTGATCTTGCGCGCTGCCTGAAGCGTGGGAGTAGACCGGCTTTGCACCTGGTCCAGGGCGTGTGTTGACGGTCGTCTGGAAGGATGAATTTGTGGATCACATGATTGGATGCTCTACGTAAAATCACGCAGGCCACTTTGTTGAGCAACTGATCGCAAGCCTCCATTCAGGATTGATGACTTCATCGCCAAACACAGTGTAGGTGATTTATTGGAGTTGACGCACGAGTATTTTATTCCAAAATTTCAGAAACTACGTCCAATTCCTGAGGCATCAGAATGATCCGCAGCCCGGCCTGTATTCTTTCTCAAGTGTATCGCGCCCCACTTCCACTCCTGTTATTTTTCTCATATCACTGCGTGCCGTCTTTTCCAGTTAATCAGGCCAGTGTTGGGGACTCGCTGCTGTGGGTGACTCTGACGGGTCTTCAATCAAGAACGGCCGGTTCTACCGCGACTGCTGGTTCAACCTCAACGGGTTCAAATGTTTATGCGGCCACTGCTAATGGACTATCAATTTCTACGGACTTCGGAGTGTCGTTTGTTAATCGTACAACCGCGCAGGGACTTGGAAACAATAACGTACGTGGGGCATTCGCTTCAGGATCGAACGTATATGCGGCAAACAACGGTGGGCTTTCTATTTCAACGGATGGTGGAGTTTCGTTCGTCAATCGGACCACGGCTCAAGGGTTGGGGAATAATCTCGTATTCGGTGTGCATGTAGTTGGATCGAACGTCTATGCAGCGACAAATAACGGCCTATCCATATCAACGGACGGTGGAGTCTCCTTTGTAAACCGGACGACCGCTCAGGGGTTGGGAAACGACACTGTTTACGGAGTTTACGCAGTCGGCTCCAACGTCTATGGCGCCACGGCGAGTGGGCTTTCCATATCCACGGATGGTGGGGCGTCATTCGTTAATCGGACCATGGGCGACGGATTGGGGAGCGGAACCATTTACGGGGTGTATGTGGTAGGATCGAATGTTTATGCGGCAACGAGTGGTGGATTATCCATATCGACGAATGGTGGAGTCTCCTTTGTGAACCGGACAACTGCTCAGGGACTGGGAAACGATACCGTCCGAGGCGTTTATGTTGTTGGATCGACCGTCTACGCGGCGACCATTGGAGGGCTTTCCATTTCCACAGACGCAGGGGCATCGTTCGTGAATCGGACTACGGGCAACGGGCTAGGAGGCAATCAGGTTTATGGTATATTTGTCGCCGGGTCTAGCATCTATGGAGGAACAAACGGTGGCTTGTCTATATCCACCGATAGTGGAGTGTCATTTGTGAATCGGACGACGGCTCAAGGCCTGGGGAACAATGCCCAGAATGGCGTGTTTGCCTTATGACCGAAGGGGCACGCTACCGTCCTTTGTAGCCGATCACATCCATGAAAGCGCTAACGGAGAATACGGCCTTGCCAGGGCCTGGTTCGCCGTATCCAGGAGGCACCGGTAGCGCATAACGTTCATGCGTTTCTTTCCAGGCCGTCAGAATCCTACAGAAGTACTCAAGCGGAGGAGATTCCTGTTCCTGCATGGTAGTTAGAGTTGTGTATGGCTCCGGGCACCATGTGGTAAAACGCGGGGCGATTCCATTTCGCATGAAGAAGTCCAATCCTTCCGACGTAGAAGCAACTGCTTCTTCCATGGTTTGAAATCCCCAGGGTTTTGACAGCTCAACGCCACCGACGAAATTGGGGATTACGTTTTCTGGACCCATGACCTCAGCGGATTCAAGGATTCTTCTAATCCACTGATCACGCCCAATGTATCGCTCTTTGCCGGGACAGATTTTCTTGAATAGCTCTGCGTCCCAGACTTCATAATTGGGGTGATAGATTTGAATACCGGCGTCTTTGAATTTTTGAATCTCTGATTTTTCCCAGGCCTGCGTTACGATTTTACCGATCCAGCGTTTGGGGAATTTTGATTCGATTGCATTTGCGTACTGTAGATAGAAATCAACCTCGTTTAGCCCGCGAAGCTGGGAGGTTACGCTGCCTCCGGTTATGGTATAGGCGCGTGCCGACTTTTCCGTGTCTGTGTCATTGATCCAGCCCAGGACTTCGACAATTTCTTCCGGAGATTTCACGCCCGTGTAAGGTCTACCTTCGTGCTTTTGCTGGCGGTAATTGTGATTGATGTCGCAGAATGCGCATTCCTCATCTTTGCCAAAATACTGGCAATTCCGGAACGCCGTAATATAAATCAAGTAACCCCATTCGATTACCGGCGCCACTTCGCCTGGCAATTTGCCCGCTGCAGTCTTTCGATTATACCACGACGGAACGGGCGGAAAATCCAGGGTGCCAAGATCGGTACTTCCCAGGAACAGGTGCGGGCCCGACTCTGTGGCCCGGACCACATAGGGTGACCCTGGATTTATGCGAACTGATATG
>JAEUSB010000101.1 GCA_016788865.1 Leptospirales bacterium | reverse complement strand
CCGCATTGCTCAAACCGCGCTTTCTGAGGCGCTCATGGCGGATGATGGGATCCGTAGAAATGCAGACTGTAAGATCAAAGTCCCCTTCAAGCCCGGCTTCAAATAGCAAAGGCACATCGTAGACCAGGATACTGCCTGGTGGAAGTTTCGAAACTGCATCCTGAAACTGGCGGCGGATGATGGGATATGTAAGATCTGTCAGTGACTTGAGTTTGGCCTTATCCTCGAATACGATTCCGGCCATCTTCGCCGGCACAAGCGTGTCTTTTTCGAAGGCCGTGGCAAAGCGGCTTCGCAGTTCGCTTTGAATCGACGGATCCAGGAGTGCGTCCTTGGCCAGGCGGTCGGCATCAAGCACAACGCAGCCGTTCTGAGCAAAGACGGCTGCAGCGCTGGATTTTCCGGAGCCCATGGCACCGGTGAGCCCGATTAGAAAGGCGCTCCCTGACCAGATGATTTCCGAGACCACGGGCCCAGGAGAGGGGAATGGTTGAGAAGTACAAGTAAATTTTTCGCGGAGAGGGGACGGAGGGGGCGTTTAACCAGTTTAACCACGAAGGGCACGAGGGACACAAAGGGATGGCCACGGAGGCATGGAGGGTGGGAGGGGGAAGGCGTGGGGTTCGGAATGAAGACGAACTCAGGAAGGAACCGCAGATGGACGCAGATAGGGACGGATGGGGAGGAAGGAATGACTCACGCTGAGACGCAGAGATCACAGAGCCTGGAATTTGCGGGTTGGGGTCTGGATCAAATCAGAATGTCTCCGCGAGCTCAGCGCCTCTGCGTGAAATTTTCTCCCATTCGTAAAAACATCATTCCAGCGGAATGACTGACAATGCGGCCCTGGACACCGTGCAGGTTGTGCCAGCCCCTTGACTTCGAAATTGGACGCTGATCGGAATCGAGGTTCCGGATTCAATCGTTTCAATTGTTAGAAGGGCCGCTTCAACTTGATTTCCGTTGTTGGAATTCATGGCGTGCGTTTCACCCACCTGTACCCCATTGTTATAGAGAAAGAACCAGCATTCACCGCCGGCCTGGTCTGTACTGGTCTGATTCACGGAAAGAGAAATGAGATAACGGGCCGTGCTTGCACTTGTAATCGGGACGCTGAGGAGCGGGACCAGAGTAGTTGTCGTGCCCGTGCTTCCGCTGAAGGTCGCTTTACCGAAACGTCCTGATGGTTGTTGCGCGAACGCAATTAGATTCAGCGTGCTGTCATAGGGGGACAATACAACATCTGCTAGCCCACCCGTTCCCGTGCTGTACTGACCGGTCGCCGTTACGGAATTACCTGCCGTCAATTGAAGCGACGTGAAGATGCCAATCGGAAACGGGCCGTCATCGTTGCTGCCAAGATCTTCCGTGGTCTGTGGTCCCAATCGGAAGTTGAGGCCTGTAGACAAATTCCCCGCGAGACTCAAGCTCTGCCAGAGAAGAACATCTTCGGTTGCGGTGTAAGTACTCGAAAGATTCCCGATTGTAACAAAGGGTCCACTGGTCGGCAGACTGGTTGTGCCGATTGGCAGGGCCGCACTGGACTTTCCACGAAAGTAGGGACTGGTATTCAGGCTGGTTGCGGTTACGATCGTGGGTCGCGAACCTATGATTGTCGGATTTCCGTTTGGTACGCCGCAGATACGCATGTCGAGTGAGTGTGAACCACCTGAAACATTCGACACAATAAACGCCGTGTTTAGAGAGGCACTTTGCCCCCAGCATCGATCATAATAGAAAGTATGCAGGTGAGCTCCGTCCATGTAGGTCTTAAGTCGACTGGTCTGCGAGGCGCATCCGACATTCGTCTCATAGTTCGTGCTCACTGTGATCAGCACGTCATCGCCGGATTCCGCGCTAAAAGAATAAGGGCCGATTCCTGTGGCGAGATCCGCGCCACCGCAGGCAACTTTGCCGGGTGTAAGATTAGCGCCCGAATACGTGAAGCGATGCGAATTGAGGGATCTAGCCCTGATAGCGAGCAAGCTAAGCTCAGGAAGGTTGTTGGTCTGAGGATCCAGGCAGCAAAGGAGAGAGATCAGTAAGATCAAAAAAATCGAGTTCCGAGACACGCACGAAAGTAACGTGCGGGCTAATTGTAGTCAATCGTGAAACTACGATCTTGCGGGCCACTGCTCGTGAATCCGCGCTCACCGACCTTTGCTGTCGTCGTATTCTTCCATGCTAACTACTTTCACTGGAATTGGCGCGCCGAGTCCAATGACCTCTGCAATCTGCTCTGCATCTTCCTTTGTAAAGTCGCCGCTGATTTGAGCAACTCCCCCCAAAATGGGCTCACGAATGGTTGGATGCGAGACCACGCGCCCATTGCAAACAATTGCAAGCTGCCTTCCAATGTTGTTCCTGGTAATTTCCGCGAACTTTTGAGTGCCCTCTGCACTGAGTGTAAATGAAATCTCGAAATATGGTGAATGCGAGCTTTTGGTTGCGCGTGCAGAATGCATCTCGCTTGCATCGAGTTGAACCGGACCAATTACCACAAAACCACGAGGCAGGAAGGGCGAGCCTTCCTTCAAGCCCCTTCTCCAACTCAAGAATAGCTCCTGGTTTGGTCGTAAGGCGGCCTTGTTTGAAACTTCGCTGAGGAGGGGCATAAGGGCCTGATCGTTTGCGGGGTTGTTCCGGGAGAGCTCTGTGATCCTCTCGATGTCTTGCGAGAACGAACTTACTCGCGCTGTTGCATCATCATCAACGATTCTGTACTCGACGGCTTGTTTCTGCGTGATACGATCTACGATTGATTTAGCGGTGAGTCTTGTTTGGCCAGGAATCTTCAGGGTGACTTGCCCGGTTTCGTATTGAATTTCTGTAGAGGAGGGGAAACCGGTAATCTTTTTCGCGCGCTCGCCGGCTGCTGTGGCAACCTCGTGAAGCAGTTGCTTCCGTTCCGCTTCCGTTCCCATTTTCAGGCCAGGCCTTCCCGTGTCGACTTCGAGCGTAAGCCTGATTCCTTGCTTTGGAAGCTTACAGGAAGTCGCGGTGACTATGAAGAGCAAAAGCCAAATGCATTGTACTTGTTTTAGCACATTGCAATTTCAAAGGGGTCTTCACCAAACGGCAAGTCTCATTTCTCTTGTTTCCGCAGTTTCCATCCGAGACCCGGTCGGCCGGGTTCCCAGGGGTGCATGGAACCTGCCGATATCAAGTTTCAGAGCTTCTTGAGTATCCTGGCTTTCCCGCTGAAGTCTCGCCCGTTCAGTACATTGACCGTGACGTTATCTCCGTCGATGATATCACCATTCAAGACATTCACTGTCACAGCTCCTGCCTCGATATTGCCGCGCATTACGTTCACGAACAATGAACGGGTTTTCTCTCCGGCAATATTCCCTTCCAGGTAGTCGATGGTGACCCCTTTGCCGTTGAGTACATTCCCTTTTACGTATTGATAGTGTTTGCCGCGACCCTCGACTATGTCACCGAGCCGGACATTCAGAGCCGGTGGTTCGTCTTTTTGACCACAGGCAAACATGAATCCGGTCAGGAGTACGAGGTATAACGGAGTGACGAATCGTGTCATTACACTAGTGAACCAAGAGAGTGTTTGCCGGGCTATCGGAAAATGTCTTTACCGGATTTGCGATTAGAGTCTATCATCTACATCTGATGGAATCGGGACGAATCCGCACCTTTTCCCGAACGATGTGGATCATATGCGCCGTGTGGGTGCCTGTACTGGTCACACTTGAACTCCTTTTCAAGCACTCCGGATTGCTCATCACCATCCTTCCTGTTATTCTCGTTGTTGTCCGTTTCGGTTGGGCTTCAGCGCTTCCATTTGCCTTGCTTGTTGCCCCCATTGATTTCTGGATTTGCTTTCAGAATCGCGCACAACCGCTCGAGGACAGTTTAATCCTCTCGGGGATTTCGTTTTTTGCCAAGGGGTCCATGGGAGCGTTGATTGGATTTGTCACAGGGCTTTACAAAAAAGACCTGAACGACCTGCGCGCCGCTGAGAAGAGGCTGGCGCAAGCACTGGAAGAACAGAAGGCAATGCTTGATGTTGCCCCGGTTGTCCTTTTCCACCTGGACAAGAACTTTCGCATACTGAACGTTATGGGGCGTACGGAACATCTTGTGCTACCGGCTGCGGATTTTATCGGCAAGACTCTGGAACAAACGATGCCCGGTGAGGTCGTAACTCTGCTCAGACAGCATGGTCGCGAAGCACTTGCAACAGGCCAGGTGCGGAGCTTTATGTACGACCTTACAATCCGTGGTCGGCAACTTTACTTCAAGGCCTCGCTTGTGCCTACCGGTGCGCGCGAACTCGTTGCTGCGTCCCAGGAAATAACTGACATGGTTCTATTGCACCGCGAAGTCATCGATCAGAACGTGCGGGCACAGAAGGCCGTCAAGGCACAGACCGAGTTCTTGCACAACATGAGTCATGAAATCCGGACTCCTCTTCACAATATTCTGGGGCTTGCAGAACAACTGTCGCCTGATGAGCAAGAAAGACGCTTTGTTGATTCCATTATTTTTTCGGGGAACACCCTTCTCCATTTGCTAAACGATGTTCTGGATGTGGCACGTCTGGATTCGGCGCGTGCAGACCTGGACGAAGAGGATTTCAATTTGCACCTTACGCTTGAGGGCTTTGCTGAATCCATGCGCATGGGGGCATTGCGCAAGGATCTCTTCCTTGAGCTTTCGCTCTCACCTCGGGTCCCAGAAATGGTTCGAGGTGATCGTTTCCGCCTGATACAGATATTGAATAACCTTGTTGGCAATAGTATCAAGTTTACGGAACGCGGTGGTGTCCGTATCCTCGTGGACTCAGAGGGATTACTGCTTACCTTTCGAGTCATTGATTCCGGACCAGGGATTCCGCGCGAGAAACAAGAAATCATTTTTGAGCCATTCACGCAAGCTGATAGCTCGACAACGCGAAGATATGGGGGCACCGGTCTTGGCCTGACGATTACTCGCAAAGTGGTCGGGTTGATGGCAGGGGATATAGGGCTGGAAAGTCCGGCGCAAGTGCGCATAACGGACGCCCCCGGTACAGAGTTCTGGTTCAAAGTGCCCATGCTGCGCTCTGCGCATACAGTTGTCGTAGAGGAGGGAATCCCGGCCGTGCGTGGCCGAGTCCTCGTCGCGGATGACAATGAAGTTAACCGATTGGTAATCGAACGTATTTTGAAGAACGCTGGTATGCAGACAGATGTGGTCAGCGACGGATTGGCCGCACTGGAAATGGCGCAGCAGAATTCATATGACATCATCCTGCTCGATGTTCAGATGCCGGGAATGGACGGCTACGAGGTGACAGAAAAGCTCCGAATTCGACTGGCCAGGCGGGTGCCAATTGTCGCTGTGACCGCTTCTGCTGTCCAGCAAGAGCTTGATCGTTGCATACGTTCCGGGATGGACGGCTACATTACCAAACCATTTACGCGAAGGCAGCTTGTAATTGAGATTGCCCGCTACCTTGAGAAAGCTTCCCATGTTTCATGAGTAGCTTGATAGAAAATGGAAACGTTCGAACTGGAATTTTTCGCGACCCCATTACGCTGATTCGTCCCAAAGAATTCGTACTGCGCAAACCACTTGGCAGTGTTCGCGGTGCCCTTGCCCGCAAGTTTGCCTACAAGCAATTCCATTATATGGGTGGGATTTCAGATTCGCTGATCTTTGGCGCGGCCATTGTTGACCTTCGTTATCTATCCACTGTGTTCTACTATGTGTACGATCTAAAAACTGGTCGCGAGCTGCGCAATACCTGGCGAAAACCATTTTCGGGTAGCGTTCGGTTTTCTGAGAATCCGGAATCCGGTTCTGTTGTGTTCGGCTCGGGAAAGAACACGGCCCGTGTTCACGTTGAAAATGGAAATCGAATGCTCGAGGTCATCTCCAATGGAAAATCCATAATCGCTGCTGCGTTTCCAGATGCCGAGGCAAAGATTGAGCCCCTTCGGATTTGCACACGCGCTGGCTACACTGGTTGGGTCTACGTTAGAAAAACTGGCGGAGTCCCGTTATCCGGCGTTGTAGACTGTGACCTCGGACGTTTTGACTTGAAAGGTTGTCTGGGTCATACGGACTACAGTGTGGGATACATGCGGCCAGAAACATGGTGGAACTGGGCGTTTGCAAGCGGGAAGATCAACGGCAAGACATTCGCTATGAACGTTTCCTGCGGAGTGAATGAAACCAGCTATACGGAGAACTGCTACTGGTTAGATGGAAAGCTACATTCGCTTCCTCTGGCGCGATTTGACTTTGATCAGAAAAATCCTATGGGGCCCTGGAAGGTTAGCTCCAGTATGAACAATGATTTCTCGCTGGATTTCGCGGCTCGAGGTCAACACAAGGAACACGTAAACGCCGGCAAGATCGCCTCGCGATTCAGTCAGATGTATGGCTCGTTTGAAGGGCAAATCGTCTTGAACGGGAAAAAGATCTCCGTGAAGAACTTACTGGGCTTTACTGAGGATCACTACGCTAAATGGTGAAGGGTATACCTTTTCACTTTGCAATCATGGGTAGCATCGTGATCCCGGAGTTTAATATCATCGTCCCTACAATATTGGCGATGACGCCAACCATACTTGTGCCTCCGCGCTTTTGAAGCCAGGCCGCCCTCGGTTCTGGATCCGTCTGTGGATGTGGACACCTTGCAATCGTCTGCCTGGCTGAATGCAGGTACAGGCGGTTTGCAACAAAAATCAAAGGTGTGCGCAACAATGGAATAGCAAGGAAGCCACTCCAGTACTTCTCTGGAAACAAATAGCCAATTGCAAAGCTCAGTGCGAACTCTGCGGCTAGAAAGACGAATGCTGCCAGGTATTGCTTGCGAAAGAAGAGCCAGTTTGCACCAACAAAAGCAACGGCGAAGTTTGGCTTGAATCGCGGTGTGCCGGACTCTGTGATCCACTGTTTTGCGTAGTAGTCTTCTGGGCTCGTCTCGTTCGCGAAAGCGAGAATATCTGCCTTCTCCGGCATTGGTTCGTTGGTTTCCGGCGCAACGGGTGCCTGGTACGGGTTTGTGGTCTCACTCATGGGTGGCTGTTCATGCTCCGCTATCCAAACAGTCGGATGCGATCCTCAATCTTCTTTCTGAGATCTTTGTTGGCGAACTCCTGAACCACACGAATTGCGTTTTTGAAGGCAGTTGAATTGGATCCGCCATGACCAATGATACAAATCCCCTCCACTCCGAGCAGGGGTGCACCTCCGTATTCAGTGTAGTCCATTCGTCGCTTAACTTCATGGAGAACGGGCTTGAGTAGAAAAGCTCCAGTCTTTGCAAGGTTGCTGCCGGCAATTCCTTGAAGCAGGATTGTGAAAATGGAAGTTGCAAGCCCCTCTGTAGCCTTCAGCACAATATTGCCGGTAAATCCATCGCAGACAACCACGTCAGCTGTGCGCCCTCCGCCGTAGAGATCGCGGCCTTCTACGTTTCCAAGAAAGTTGCAGGGCAGGTGGCGGAGTCGTTCCCAGACCGCCGTTGAAACCGCATTCCCTTTTCCTTCTTCCTCGCCGTTTGACAATACGCCAATCCGCGGATTTACGACTCCGAGAATATCGCGCGAGTAGATCTCGCCCATGATTGCAAACTGAACAAGCCAGTTGGGCTTGCAGTCGACGTTAGCTCCCGAGTCAATCAGGACGGTCGTGCCTCCGTCTTCTCGGGGCAAGGGGGAGGCGATTGAGGGGCGTTCCACTCCTTTGATGCGCCCCATTTCGAGGAGTGCTGCGGCCATTGTTGCTCCCGTATTTCCGGGGCTAAAGAAACCAACCGCTTGCTTCTCTTTTACCAGTCTTGCCGCCACAACGACAGATGCGTCAGGTTTTGTACGAACCGCTCGGGCCGGACTATCTTCCATAGTAATGATTTCGGTCGCGCTATGGATTTGAACCCGTTTGGCGTCGTAAGAATAACGTTTCAGTTTCTTTTCAAGCTCGTCGGGTTTCCCGACAAGAATCACGTGTGCTCCAAGGTCCCGAACGGCTTGAATTGCGCCGTGCACGGCAGGTTCACTTCCGTGATCTCCGCTCATTGTATCTACAGCAACCCAGTTGGTCATGAGCCAGGTAGTCCCCGGGTAATCATTGGTAAAGAGAATTTAACTCTTGCAAAATGTATGCGGCACATGGAAAGTCTGTCCCGTGCTTCGCCTCATCGTCCCACTCACACTAATCCTCATGCAATGCCTGACCGCGTCGGTCACCATCCCGGTGGACGATTCTGCCTGTTCCCGTGGTGGGAGAATGCTTGCAGATGGCGAGATCCCCACCCCGGAAGATGTCGCAAAGGACGCTTTCTGTGCGCGGCGCGTCATTGCTCGCTCCGCGCCAAATGGCGTCATAACGATATTTGGCAGCTCGAGGGCAAAAGAAGACTGGGAATCATATAAGCTGACGCGCGCTTTCGCCAACAAATGGACACAAGAAATGGGAAACAAATTCCCCATTCTTACCGGCGGTGGGCCGGGCATCATGGAAGCTGGAAACCGTGGCGCTAAGGAAGCCGGTGGAAAGAGTCTCTTCTTTTCTACACACTTTGGCTCCGGCGCGGAAAAACCAAACGGCCAGACCACGGACGGATACCTGGCTTCAAGCTTTTCTCAGCGCGAAGCGGACATGGTTGATTGGGCCGCTGGAATCGTTATCGCATCCGGGGGAGTAGGAACGGAGTGGGAAATCTTCGAGACTATCTCAAAGATCCAAACAAAAAAGAAGCCGGCCTGTCCCGTTATCTTACTGGGCAAGCGTGAGATATGGACCACGTTATTTGCTCGCCTTGACGCAATGAAAGCAGCGCGAACCATTTCAGGGCATGAAGCGGCCCTCTTCCAGGTTGCGGAAACTCCGGAGCAGGCCGTTGCCATTCTCAAGAATGGAGTGCGCGGTCTAAAATGATTGACGGCTTGCTCAAAGCCTTGCGTTCGCAAGAAGCGGCGCCACGTATTCAGGACGAAGGGAAAATTCAGTCTCACTATAAATACTGGCAAGTCCGCATCATGTATAGCACTGTTATTGGCTATGCGACGTTCTACTTTGTCAGAAAGAACTTCTCCATCGCCAATAATGCAATGTCAAAGGAGTTTGGTTTTACAAACACTGACATTGGACTTATCCTAACCGTCGCCACGATCGTATACGGGATTTCCAAATTCCTCAGCGGTGTTCTGGCTGATTTGGCCAATCCTCGGTACTTCATGCCGTTGGGGCTCATACTTTCTGCTATTGTAAACATTGTATTTGGTTTCAGTGCGGCGCTTCCGTTCTTCATTGTTCTCTGGGCCCTGAATAATTTCTTCCAGGGTATGGGGATGCCGCCCTGCGCCAAACTGCTCAATGCCTGGTTTAGTCGCGGGCAGGGCGGACGCGCCTGGGGAATATGGAACATGTCGCATCAAATTGGCGGCGGCTTGATTATTCTCCTGGCTGGATTCCTGGTGCAGCATCTTGGTTGGAGATCTGCATTCTACATTCCCGGGATATTCTCCATTTTGATTGCCCTGTTTTTGCTTAATCGCCTGCGCGATTCGCCTCAATCACTTGGATTGCCATCGGTTCATGAGTACGCGAACGAACCTGAGATCGCCAGTTCAACGGAAGAGCGCCCGTCTACCTCGCACATTTTTAAACACTACATCCTGGGCAATCGAGCGCTCTGGATCGCTTGTATTGCAAACGTCTTTGTCTATGTAGTGCGAACGGGATTCTTTGATTGGGGTCCGCGCTTCCTCATTAACGACCGAGGATTCAGTACGGCGCAGGCCAGCATCTCCACATTTGTGTTTGAGATTACGGGGATCTTTGGAGCGTTCATTGCGGGCTGGCTCTCAGATGCAGTGTTTCGGGGCCGTCGTGGTGCAACATCCGCAGTATTCATGATTTTGCTCGGGCTCGGGGTGCTGGGGATGATCCTGATCCCGTCCAGCAACTTCGTCTTGCTGACGGTGCAGCTTGGACTCATAGGCTTTTTGGTCTATGGTCCCCAGGTTCTTGTTGCCGTGATTGCGGCTGAGAACACGGATCCACGTGCCGTAGCGACAGCCGTCGGTATGACAGGCTTGTTTGGATACATAGGGGCCACTGTCTGTCAGTTCGCGACGGGTTACCTTGTTGATCATCAGGGTTGGAAGGGCGGTTTGATTTTGTGGATGAGTGCTGCAGTTATCGGAACCGTCCTCTTCACTCTCATCTGGAAGCCCCTACAGCGTAAGGCCTGAGTTTTTGATTGACCGATCCGTCAGGCGAACTCAGACTCAGTACGGGGGGAGGGCAGCCGCTCTCGATTATGTCCGTATTGATGAAGACCGCAAGCATTCCTGATTTCCGCTACACGCCAGTTATTGACCAGGTTGGTGTAGAAGAGCGGGTAGCGCGTTTTAACACGCGCAGCATTAAGAAAGAATCCAAGGTGCAGGGCCTGAAACTTGCGCTGAGCATGATCGATTTAACTACCCTCGAGGGAAAAGATACCCCTGGCAAAGTAAAGCAGATGTGTTACAAGGCCGCGCACCTGCATGATGTGCTGCCCAATATCCCCACAGTCGCAGCAGTGTGCGTATATCCAACGCATGTTAAGGTCGCTAAACAAGCATTAGAAGGGAGCGGCATTCGCGTGGCTTCCGTAGCAACAGCGTTTCCAAGCGGCAATGCAACGCTTGATATCAAATTGGCGGACACAAAGTACGCTGTCGATAACGGCGCAGATGAAATCGATATGGTAATTGCGCGCGGGGCTTTCCTTGGTGGAAACTACTCGCTGGTATTTGACGAGATTGCTGCAATCAAGGCAGCTTGCGGAAAAGCGCGACTTAAGGTCATTCTCGAAACAGGTGAGCTTTCAACACTCGATAACGTACGCCGCGCCAGTGACATCGCAATCTACGCGGGTGCGGATTTTATCAAGACATCCACAGGCAAGATACAGCCGGCAGCCACAATGCCGGTCACGCTGGTGATGCTCGACGCAATAAAAGATTATTATTATCGTACCGGGACCATGGTTGGCATGAAACCTGCTGGAGGAATCTCTACGGCAAAGCATGCACTCCAGTATCTTGTCATGCTGAATGAAACGTTAGGCGGCGGCTGGATGAACAACCAATGGTTCCGATTCGGGGCCTCGAGCGTCGCAAACGACATTCTTATGCAGCTTGCAAAAGAAGTGAACGGTGTGTATCAATCGCCTGATTACTTCTCGAAGGATTAGATTTTTTATGAAAACTGTTATGCACGATCTGAATTTTGAAAAGAAAAACAGTCACATTGACTGTTTTTCTTCCTTCACTGCAAACAGCGCCCGGGTGCGTGCTTCGCGAGCAATTCCAGTGAAGGTAATATCTCGGAATGCGCAAACGAGCCGTGCAGTGAGTGGGATGCGAACGGCCCTCGGCTCGGAACACCGTGCCCAGGGGCAGGCGCGCTTGCGCATTCCGGAAAAGACTTTGCGCGCGATTTCGTTCGCGAGCAATGCGGGTTAAGGGAGGGGACATGGCTGGAGTGCAAAAGAAAGAGGGACCCAGGCTTGACTTTTTCTCGGACTGGAAGTATTCTCCGGCTCCTGAGTCAAAAGATCATATCCGCTTGAACAAGCGCTATGAACTGTTTATCAACGGAAAGTTCGTTAAGCCAACAAAGGGCAAATACTTCAGCACCATCAATCCTGCAACAGAAGAGAAGCTGGCAGAGGTTGCAAACGCTGACGAGAAAGACGTCGATCTTGCAGTGAATGCCGCTAAGAATGCTTCTGAAAAAATCTGGAAGAAGATGTCCGGCAAAGAACGCGGCAAGTACATTTACCGCATTGCTCGGATGCTGCAGGAGCGGGCGCGTGAATTCGCAGTTATTGAAACAATGGATGGTGGCAAAACCATTCGCGAATCGCGCGATGTGGATGTACCACTTGCGGCTAACCACTTCTTCTACTATGCTGGCTGGGCGGATAAGCTCAACTATGCATTTCCAAATCGCAATCCGCAACCCCTGGGTGTTGCCGGTCAGATCATACCCTGGAATTTTCCTTTGCTTATGGCTGCCTGGAAGATCGCTCCGGCACTTGCAACGGGCAACACTGTAGTTCTAAAGTCAGCGGAAACAACTCCACTCACCTCGCTCAAATTGGCTGAAATCATCCAGGAGAGCGGTTTGCCGGACGGGGTGGTGAACATCATTACAGGTGCGGGGCTTACGGGAGCTGCAATCGTCAATCATCCACTTGTTAACAAAGTTGCCTTTACTGGAAGCACAGAGGTTGGGCGGATCATTCAGCGTGCAACTGCAGGGACCGGCAAGAAAGTAACCCTGGAACTCGGTGGCAAAGCGGCCAATATCATCTTTGAAGACGCACCAATTGATCAGGCAGTCGAAGGCATCATCAATGGTATCTTCTTCAACCAGGGTCATGTTTGTTGCGCTGGTTCGCGCCTGTTTGTTCAAGAAGGTGTGGCGGACTTAGTCATTCGCAAGCTGAAAGACCGCATGGAGACGCTGATCGTAGGCGATCCGCTGGACAAGAACACCGACATTGGCGCGATCAATTCAAAAGAGCAGCTCCAAACCATTAGCAAATACATCGAGATTGGAAAGACGGGAGGCGCGGACTTCTATCAGAGCTCCTGCCCAATTCCAAAGAAAGGATTCTTCATGCGTCCTACCCTTTTCCTGAACGTTTCTCAATCGCATCGAATTGTTACGGAAGAGATCTTTGGGCCGGTGCTTGCCGTGCAGACATTCAGAACTATCGAAGAAGTCATTGAGAAGGCAAACAACATTCCATATGGCCTTTCCGCCGGAGTCTGGACCGATAAGGGTTCCAAGATATTCAATATTACCGGTAAGCTTCGTGCCGGGATTGTATGGGCTAACACCTATAACAAATTTGATCCTACGTCGCCGTTTGGCGGGTACAAAGAAAGTGGTTTTGGCCGCGAAGGAGGCCTGCACGGCCTTCTCGCGTACGTGAATCTGTGAGGGCATGATGGCGCGGCTAGAAGTACTAAAGACCTACAAGCTCTACGTCGGCGGGCAATTCCCCAGGAGCGAAAGCGGACGTTATTATCCTTTGTCCAATCCAAAGGGCCAAATGATAGCAAACATCAGTCTGGGATCGAGAAAGGATTTTCGAAACGCAGTTGTGGCTGCTCGCGCGGCCTGGAGTGGATGGAGCGGTCGGGCCGCGTTCAATCGCGGACAGATTCTATACAGAATTGCTGAAATGATGGAAGGGCGTCGCGAACAGTTTGTTGCCGAGCTGATGCAGCAGGGCGCTCAAAGGAAGAACGCGGAAGCGGAAACTGCAACTGCCATCGACCGTATTGTCTACTACGCTGGATGGTGCGATAAATATCAGCAGGTGTTCAGCGCGGTAAACCCGGTCGCATCTTCGCACTTTAACTTTTCAATTCCTGAATCAATGGGAGTGGTTTCGATCATTGCGGACGAACAGACATCTTTGATTGGTATTGTGTCGGTTGTATTGCCAATCATTGCAGGTGGCAATGTTGCTATCGTTCTAGCATCAGAAAGCAAGCCGTTATGTGCTGTTACTCTGGGCGAGGTCCTGGCCACGTCCGATTTGCCCGGCGGGGTTGTTAACATTCTGACTGGCCGAAGCAAAGAACTTGCATCGCATTTTGCATCACACATGGACGTGAATGCTGTTGTCTATTGTCGCTCGGTTCCGGAAGAAAAGAAGATGATTCAGGAAACCAGCGCGCTTAACATCAAGCGAGTTTTCCATTATGAGAAAGACTGGATGAAGGACACAAGCGAAAGCCCGTACTTTATACTGGATGGACAGGAAATCAAAACAACCTGGCATCCAATTGAGAACATCGGAGTTTCTGGCGCGAAATACTGATTCATAGACGTTCAATTTGATGCAGGTCTGCCTCAATCTTGTAACGAAAATGGACCATGGAGGAGGGGACCGTGGAAATGAAAACTGGCATCAAACGAATCGGCTTCCTGGCCTTCCTCGTTCTTTTCAGCTCGGCTAACTGCAAGCATTCTGATCCTGATGACCTGCTCGGCATGCTACTGGCCGGTCGCATGGTCATGTCCTTCCCTATGTGGTCGCATGCCGGAGCCGGCAATCAGGGTGCGGTATTCGAAAACACTCTGGTCTCAACAATCGGATTATCCCGCACCTCCGTACAGTGTGCGTTCCAGGATGTGAACCTTGGGAACGTGACAAATGCACTCTTCGATGCAAAAGCTCGTGGCGTAAAAGTTCGAGTTGGCGTGGATGAGGACAATCGGTCCCAGCCTGGATATCGTCGCCTCTCCGAATTTCTGATCACGGGACAGGAAGACAATGAGCTCTATGCCGGTAACGCCGGATCGGGTCAGGTGTATACAAATGTCTGTGTAGGGGATGCCACACGCGTCTTTATCTCTACGGCGCCTCCCACGGTGCAGGGCTTCTATTCTGAGCCAGCCTTTGGATGGTATTTTCAGGATTCTGAGACAGGTTTGCCGCGGAAATTTCAATCCGAAATGGACTTGATAACACACGGCTCCTTTGGCTCTTCCAAGGCAGTCCTGAATCGTCAGAATTATTATCTGCTCAGCGACATGGAAGTCGGTGTCTATATGGCGCCCAAAGAGGGCGGATTCGAGAACTTTGCCGTTCAACGGATCAAAGGGGCCACCAACTCGATTCGCATTTTCTCAACGGAGTTCTTCTCAAACGATCTGGATGGATCGGACGTTAGGCGAGCGAAAGATCTGGCGTATGAAACTCGTTTTGCGAGTGTCGTATCAAAGCAGGTAATTGTTTCTTCTTACGCGTCTCTTGCAAGCGATCCGGATGCATCCGGTGGGTTGAACTCGGCCAATTATCTAAGCAACAACGGTTTACCGTTCAGAACTCTTCCAGGGGGCTGGCCGGACAGTGGTTTGAATTTCATTGTAGTCGACGGAGAAACGCCGCACCCGCAATTGTATGTAGCATCCTTTCCGTTTTCTGCGCGCGCAGACAGCGCGCACGATGGGTTTCTGTTAGTCTTTGAATACGCGCCAATGATCCAGGCGTTTGCCGATTTTTACGATCAGCTCCAGGGCCGCGCAATGCTCACGGTGAACACCACGGGCGACAACATTGTCAATCCCAACCAGATGGAAGTTGTGATTTCAGAATTGAACTGGATGGGCAGTTATAATACCTCTTCGTCGGCCAGTACGTCTGAATATGTGGAGCTTTATAACAACACCAACGCGACCATCAACATCTCTGGTTGGCTGGTTCAATGCGGAACCGGTGGAACGTTCGGCACCACTGTGGCCACTCTGCCGCAGAAATCCCTAATCGGTCCTGGTCAGTTTTTTGTCCTGGCGCAGAGCGGCAGTTCCATTGTGGCTCAGAGTCATTCTGCTGCGCTTTCTGGTTCCGGTCTAATCAATGACACAACTACCGAACAATGTCGCCTAACGGACGGTGCTGCAAACGGAAACACCGTGCTCGACGTGATTGGTGTCAACGGGACAGCGTTTTCCAGTAACTCGACTGCTTTTGGACTAAACAATACCACGAGTTTTATCCGTCGTTCAATGGAACGGATTACTCTCAATGCATCTGGAAGCAACACCACAAACTGGCATACCAATTCAAACTCTTCGATTCTACTGAATCTGAACTTTGTTGCGGACAAGATTGAACGGACGTACGGAACGCCCGGCTACTACAACAGTCCCAACGTTCCACAGCCACCGCCGCCAACTGCCAATGGCCTGGTCATAAATGAAATTATCTACAATGATGGCGGCGTTGCAAACAACGATGCAGTAGAACTCTACAATACGACTTCCACCGCGATGGATCTAGCAGCGATTGGAGTGACCCTGCAGCGTGACAGTACGTGTGACCTATCAAACGGTGTGACAAGCACGCTACCTTTGACCGGGACCGTCCCTGCGGGTGGTTACTTCGTGATCGCGGTGACGGCAGGTGCCTTTAATCCGGGAAATCTCAATGGCCTCGCAAGCTTTGCCACAGGCGACTGTCTGATTCTGGCCAGCAGTTCAGCTGCTGTTACGGCGCCAAACGCGGCAAACGTTCTGGATTTTGTTGCGTTGGGCAGAACATCGAACGCCGGTTTCCGAGAAAACTCTTCCTATGCGATTGGTGGAAGTCAGGGAAGCGTTTCCCGTTGCTCCAATGGAAGCGACACGAATGTGAACAACACAGACTTCTTGTATCGCGGATCAACCGGATATACGTTGGGTGCTACGAACTCTTGCGGCAATGATCCGCGCGGGCTGAAGATAAACGAAGTAGCATGGAATTGCAACACCAGTACTACGGCCTGCGGCCCGGCTGCAACGGCTGCCGGTGATATGGTTGAGATCTACAACCCAACGGCCAGTCCAGTTAACCTGGCCCTGGCAGGTGTGTATCTCCGTCGGGACTCCAGCTGTGCCCTGGCCGGTGGCATCACGGATGCCGCGCATGGACTGACGGGAACCATTCCGGCCGGAGGTTACTATACTCTGGGCGGAACGGGCGGTATTTTTGCTGGAGCACAAGACCAGGCCCTGTTAAATACCAGTCTCACAACCAGTAACTGTATTTTCATTGCGCAGGGTCTTGAGAACTCAACAGCCATAACCGATCTCAACGTGATCGATTTTGTAGGTTGGGGAACTTCAACGGATATTGAAGGTACCGTAGCTCCAGGGGGTACGACAACGCCGAATTATATCAAACGTTGCTCGAATGGAACGGACACAAACGTCAACGGGACAGATTTCACAACAGGAGGCGGCAACGTATCCCAGGGCGCCGCAAACAATTGTCCGTAGAAATGGCTATGTCGAGATTTATTAGATTCATATTCATAGCCTTCCTGCTCTGTGTGGCCGCGGCCTGCAAGAATCTGGATGATGCAGCGGCAAAAGGCTTCCTTGCTTCGCGCGAGCTTTTTGCAGACCAGGGCTACGTTTACTTTGACGATACCGGAAACATCACAGTCGAATTCAACAACACTGAGTTCTACCGAAATCCACTCTATAACGCCGCTTCCTTTATCGCGGTCTGGGTTTTTCCGCGTGGTGCAAATCCAAACGCACGCTGCTGCGAAGGAAGCAATTGTACTGCAATCGAGCTGAAATCCTGTGTGGTTGGTTTTGGTTTTTCAAATGATCTAGCTTTCACAGGGCAGTTCTATTTTGATTTGAACCCCGTGCAGCCGTTCAACCCTTATGCGGACAAGTACTACATTCCGGTCTTTGCTGCGGGAAAAGATTCTGTTCCCGCATCGTATCAGGGTGAGTATACAACTCTCTCAAGTCCAACAGGCATTGTAAACGACAGGCAACAGTTTGATCTATATATTGGCGTATTCCAATCAATCACGCACCCGAATCCGGTAATCCCGCACAGGCTCACAAACGAGAAACGGGAACTGAGCGGCACGACCTACTACACGGCAATTGACCCGGACTGGCTATCACCTGTTATCCAGGTGGAAGCGCGCTTCTATCCGCAGAACGAAGGGGATCCACCAGGGTCCATGTACATCATTCCGTCGTTTCTTTCCTGGGCACCGCACGGTGAAATCCAGCGGTTTGAAGATTACCGAAACCGTGTTCTTATCAACGAGCTCGTTGGGAATCCAAGCGGCACCGATGGAAATACAGGTTCGCCCGAGCTTGCAGAAATCGTAAACAAAACAGGTGGATCGCTCAGCATGTTTGGTTGGCGCCTGTCGGTCTCCGGAGCCAATACAATCGATCTTGGCGTGACTGTCGGGACGGAATGCCTGGCCACCACGACAATTCCGGCTAACGCTTATCTCGTTCTGGCTTACTATACCGATACTGCCCAGGCAAACGGTGACCCCGCTTCCGATTGCGATTTCTCCGATGGTGCAGGAAGACTCAAAGTTGCCGGTGTTTCAGGTATGACCACGGGCACAGGCTCGGCGCGGCTCTTTTCGGACGCAGGGACTACAATCGTAGATTACGTGCAATACACCACCAGTTCCTGCAGCGTGACCCAGACTGGCCTCTCAACAGCGAGCAAGGCGGGCATCTGGACCACAGGAAGTTGCACAACAGGAAATGATTACATACGGCGCCTCCCGGATGCGACGGACACAAACGTACCAGGTGACTGGACGGGCAGCGCCATACCAGGCGGTGTTCCGACTCCCGGCGCACCTAACACCTAACGATATCAGGAATTTGAAATTGAAGAAACTTACGCTCTCGCTCATGTTTGGCCTCTTCATAGTAGGCGTGGATGCACAGGTCCCCGATCCAAAAGAGAACAAAGAAAAACCGGAAATCAAACCGCAGGATAAGCCGCGCGGAAATCCGGACATGCCCAATACCATTAAGAACCTGGACAAGATTCCACAGACTGAATCCAAACTCCCGTCTTACATGACGCCACTTTTGATGAAGCCGCTCATGCCAGAGCAACCCACTACAAAAACGCCGCCAGCTCAGAAGTTTTTGTATGATGAGAACTTCTTCAAGATGGATATGAATGAGAAGAAGGCATTGCTAGAACGGATTCAGTGGAAATTCCAGTTCTGGACCTCGCTCAATTATTTCAACAACTCTGACCTGCGTAACATCAACGAAGACAATCAGACGAGTATTGAGGAAACGGACGATCGGATGTATTTTGCGTTCACCGGCGTTGAGCTGGATGCATTCTTCCCCATTCACCCTCGGTTGGACTTTAGAATTGATATCTGGAAGGCAGGCTTCTGGGGACACGATCAACTTGGCGGGCGCGACGCGAACAACGATATCAAGTACACCAGAAACGGTGCCAATACGGTAAACTTTGGGAACCTGTATCTCGACACACATTTCTTCCTTGCTCCAACTCCGGAACGGCGTCTGGATCTTAGGGTCGGGCGGCAGGCTTTCGAAGTCGGCGGTCAAATCGAGCGCGAGTACTATCTTGATGATACGCTCGATTCAATCGTGTTGCGCTGGCACAGTCGCTTCGGACGTCTCGACGTACTTGCACTCGATCTTTACGCAAGTGGCTCAAACACGCAGGATGTCTACTTTGTTCAATACCTGAGCGTTGACGATGAGAAAGTGGATGGTTTTAACGGAGACGTTAATACCTATCGATATGGCTTTACTTACATGTATCCGTTCATTGCCGCGGTAGATCCCAAAACGCAAACGCATATTGAGGCCCGGGCATTCACATTCTTTGCAAGATACGGTGGCCTGAACGACGGTGGATCGGATCGTACCAACAAAGGTACGACGGGGAACTTCGCGGACAACGACTTCACTCAGATGCGCGGCGCTCGTTTGAACGCTGGATTCCGTGGAATTGTTCGAGGGCAACTAACGTTTGCCGAGAGCATTGGCGTGGACAGGAAGCGCCCGACCGTTATCTACACCAGCCAGGACGTAGATACGGTAGGACAATCAACGCAGCTGGAACTTGAGTTTGCTTTGTTCAAGCGGATCCTGCTTGTTACTCCTTCGGTGTTCTGGTCGGAAGGTGGAAAGTACTATGCTGACGGTAGACAGTACTCGCATGGCTTTGTTGGGTTCAAGGGAGATCATGCCGGTGGAATGCTGACCGATTTGAACTG
Organism: Leptospirales bacterium; assembly: GCA_016788865.1. GTDB lineage: Bacteria > Spirochaetota > Leptospiria > Leptospirales > Leptonemataceae > JAEUSB01. The sequence continues at coordinate 47,157 of JAEUSB010000101.1, read as the reverse complement.
GGGCTTGTATCCCTCTGCGTATGTGGATGACGATGGGATCGATGACACGCCGTTCGAACGGCAACGCAAAACAGGCACATTCCAAAAGCATATCGGGATTGCCATCGGGAAGCCTGACGTGTTCTATTTTAGACTCGATTGGTGGCGCCTCGAAGATACCAACCAGGTAACGCTCGTAAACGGCCGTACTCCGGGTTTGAGTTCGCTCTTTTCAAATCGATACTCCGGGCCAAGCCTGTATGAGCAACAGGTTCGTCTGGAGCTTCTACGTAGCGTGTATCCAACCGCAGCCACGCAGCTGGCTGCCTACAGACGCTTCTCAACGCCCCTGGGTGAGGAAATCAACCTGACCTTTGACTGGAATATTCTGCCAAATTGGCGGTTCTGGGCGAGCACCGGTGTCTTTCGGCCCATGCGATACTTTGCCACGGCAGGCCTTGAGCAGGGAACGCCCCAGGGAAATGCCCGGTTTGTTGGCTTTCAGATGGGCACGAGTTTTTATTTTTGATGGGCAACTTTGGATAAAGCGATTGTTATAGTGAAGGGGGGCGTATGAGGAAGGGCATCATACTGGTCTTATTGTTCCTTGTTGTTGCCTGTAGTAACAACAAGGACCCACTTTTTGGCGGAGACCCAGGATACTGGCTCCTTGGTCCTTACCGGATGTCCGTTTACGTGAACGACCCGGGAATCAATGAACAGACCATGCGGGATCTAAAAGTGGATCAACGCATGGTGGACTTGATCAACGATGCTGAATACTCAGTCGACCTGGCCACGTATAACCTTGGAAAGCAGTCCATCATTAACGCCGTTATCCTTGCGCATGAAAGAGGAATCAAAGTCCGGATGGTTGGTGACGTAGACGAAGGTGCAACGGATGGGTATAGAGCCATCGAGGCATACCGGCAAATCCCATTCTCAACGGGCAACTCGGGAGCTATTCAACACAACAAGTTCGCCATAATCGACAAGAAATACCTGTTTATGGGAACAGGAAATCACACGGACTCTGACCTGCTCCGCAACAACAACAACTTCATGGCTATCGAAAGCGAATCGCTTGCGCGCGAGTACACGCGTGAGTTTGAACAGATGTTTTACGGCCGGTTTGGTTCGACAAAAGTTCCCAGTGTAAACCAGGTTCGCACCCACATGGTGAACTTCACACCAATTGAACTCTACTTTTCTCCGTACGATGGAGATCAGGCTATGCGACGTATGGTTGAGCTAATCGATGGTGCGCAGCGCGAGGTTCAATTCATGATCTTCGCGTATACACACGATGATCTTTCCGCCGCTATGATTCGAGCCGCGCGCCGTGGCGTTCTGGTTCGTGGAATTCACGATTTTACTTTCATTCGCGGAACTTCGGAAGAAGCGCCTCGTCTTTATTCGGCTGGTTCATTCCTTCCAACCGGTCCGTTTAATCGCGAAGACGGAAACGAGAATACAAGTATCCTGGGTGTTTCTGCGCACGGTGGAAAGCTTCACACCAAGACGCTGATTGTGGATGGTGCCATTGTAAGTACTGGCTCGTTTAACTGGTCCACCAACGCCGTTGATAACAACGATGAAAACATGATGGTTGTGCATTCGCCCTTTGTGGCTCAGGAATTGCAGAAACAATGGGAAACAGTCTGGGCTAACTCAAGACCAATCGACGGAACCCTGAATCACATCAGTGGAGAGCCCGCGAATCCAGGCGACGTTGTAATTTCGGAAGTGATGTGGGCGGGCTCGTACAATGCTGCAGGAGACTCCACTTCTGATGACGATTGGATTGAGCTTCGGAACATGACCAACCGCAGCATCGATCTCAGCCACTGGTCAATCTCATGGGACGCCGCAGGTGTGAGCAACTATCCAATCCCAGATGAATTTAACTGGTTTGAAGCCAGCGTGCACACGCGCCACAGAAGTCTTGGTAAGCTAGTAATGCCGCCTAACGGGTATTTCTTGTTAAAGAGCGTGAACGGTGCCATCGCCGTCGGCGTGGAAGACAATAAGATTTCTGGGACAAAGAATTTTGCATTGGATTCCGGGTCGTTCAAGATCCGCCTGTACGATCTCACCATGCGCCTCATTGATGAGGCAGGCAACGGGGATCCTCCAATTTCCGGTAAGCTTGAGGGTACGCTGTCACGCACATTCAGCATGGAACGGTTCTTTTATCCAACCGGGCATCCGTTGGCCGGGCAGCCTCTGCCCGGTGCAGCAATCGGTAGCTGGTATACCAGTAATGGAAACAACAGCACGACGGGCGCCGGCCTTGCGGGCACCGGGCTAATTGACGCGGACTACAGACAATGCAACGCCAGCGGCTTTAACTGTACTATTGGAACTCCCAACTATTCAGGAAGCACGAGCGCCGTAGCTTCGCTTGCATTCAGTGGAATCAACAACGTCCAGAATGTTCCCATTGATGCCTATTCAACTTCACCAACCACTGCTGTGATTCAGATGCGCTGGGGAATGGCTGCAGCGCCGACAGTCAACTGTATTGCCGCTTGCGGAGGCATGGCTTGCAACCCAGCAGCTTCGCTCGACCCGGACGACCCTTCAAAAATCAGAGTGGGAACAGCACCTCAAACGCCTGGGGGTATCTGCACGTTAACCGTCATCGCTGGAACCTCTGATGTATCCAACCCCAATGGCACAGGCTTTGCTGTCGGCGGAACCATCAGCCTTGAAGGCCATGGCAATGCGAATGCGCAGGTGCAGATCTACCAGGTGGCGCCGGCCAATTGTTCCAGTGAAGATGTTGTAACCATTCGCGCACTGACGAGCGGAACGCTGCACAATCTTGGGATCTATTACTACGATTCGTTCTCGCCGAATCCCGTTCTATTGTATCGTATGCATGATGTGCCCATAACGGCAGGCCAGTATGTTTATATTCGGCTGGACAGACCCAATGCAATCTCTGAGGACAACCTGCTTGGATCAAATCCAACTATCAATATCAACGATGCAGCGGGTGTAAATACGACCTGCGGCGGGACTCTGACACCTGGCCTAACGGAAGCCAACTCCTATGAGGTTTACTCACAGAAAAACGGGATCAGTTCTACGGATGGAATCATCGTGGTCTCGTATGATTTGACCCAACCGCCCATGGATGCCATGTGTTATTCCAATGGAGACGGGGACATTGCTACGGGCTTGATGGAAGGCGGCTTTAGGACTCTATTCCGCTACGGTTCTTCAGTTTACAACATTTCATCCTATCCGGTTGATACTGTGAACGACTTTTCCGTTCAATCGAGTTGTTCTATCTTCACGGGTACTTCAAGCAACTACTTGCAGCGGAGCACAGATACAAATCGAGGTTCTGATTTCGTTCAGATGTAAGTCATGAGAGCAATCGCTACGATTCTAGTCATTGTGGGTCTGTTTTTGGCCTGCGGGGATCAAAAGAAAGACGATTCGGAGCAGGTGGCAATTCTGGCCTTCTTGATTGCTTCTGGTGCCCTTAAGCCGGCGCGCATAAATAATCCCAGCCAGCCGGGAGATCCAAACGGTGGCGATGGGTTCCAGTTAGCCCCCGGTTGCATGATTGAGGGGATTTGTTACGAAACGTTTCTGGATTGTAGTAAGCTCGGTGGTTTAGCCACCCAATGTAGGTAAGAAGGGATTTCTTGCGCTACCCGGGCCGGGTGGCCCAGGCGCTGTTTTACACGATTAAACTGCTTTGTTTTCTGGGAGAAGAACCACGCGATCTTTGTAGAATCCGCAAGTAGGGCAGACGCGGTGTGGCATGATGAATGCCCCGCAGTTCTTGCAACCTACCAGGTTGGGTTTGCCAATTGCATGATTTGCGCGTCTCTGGCGTTTCTTTTGTAGAGATGTCTTCCGCTTTGGTAGTGCCATGGTGAATGACCAGAATGCTGGCAAGGGTTGTGCATGCAACTGCATTTCGACCCGGAATCCAGTCCGAATCCGATAGACCTTGACACCAGGCCCTGTTCCAGAAGACCAATTAAAATGCCTTTGATCGACGATATTTCCACCCTTGAGCAGTCGGCGCTTGCCTCCCTTCAGGACGCAGATCTAGCCGCGCTGGAGGGTTGGTATGCGAAGTTCCTTGGGAAGAAGGGCTCCCTCACGGAAATCCTCAAGGGGCTAAAGGACCTCACCCCCGACGAGCGCAAGGAAGCCGGATCGCGCGCGCATCATGCACGTGAAAAACTTGAGGCTTCCTACCAGGCTCGCCGGCAATCGCTTTCTCGCGCCCAAATGGACGCAAGGCTTGCCTCCGAATACTGGGACGCACTGCGCCCTTTGCAAACCGGTCATGGGCATCAGCACCCGATCACGCAGATTACGGAAGAACTCGAAGACCTTTTTACGGTAATGGGGTTCACCGTCATGGACGGTCCGGAAGTTGAGACGGATGCGAACAACTTTGGGAAGTTGAACTTCTCGGACGATCATCCCGCCCGCGATATGCAGGATACGATCTGGCTCAAAGGGGAGAGCGCCCTTATGCGCACCCACACATCATCGGTTCAGGTGCGTTCCATGCAGCTGCTCAAGCCACCTTTTAGAATTGTAGCGCCAGGCCGTTGTTTTCGTTTTGAAGAAACGGATGCCTCGCACGAAAACACGTTTTACCAAGCAGAAGGCATGATGATCGATAAGGATTTGTCCGTTGCAAATCTCATCCACGTAATGAAGACATTTCTCTCTTCGTTCTTTGAGCGCGATGTGAACGTGCGCTTGCGTCCAGGATTCTTTCCGTTTGTAGAGCCAGGGTTCGAGCTGGATATTCAATGCCTTGTCTGCGGCGGTCCTGGTTGCCCTGTTTGCAAACACAGCGGTTGGGTTGAGCTCTTGCCGTGCGGAATGGTTCATCCAAACGTGTTGCGCGCCGGTGGTCTCGACCCAAATATCTGGAATGGCTTTGCATTTGGTCTTGGGCTTTCCCGCCTGGTGATGATGCGTTATGCAATCGAAGACATTCGTCATTTCCTTTCCGGAAATCTACGCTTCCTTGAAAAATTCTGAGTCTGAGCTGGAATACTAATTTATGAAACTGTCGTACAACTGGATCTCCGACTATGTGGATTTGTCTGGAATTGAAATCAAAGACCTGGTGAATCGCCTTACTCTTTCCACTTGCGAAGTGGAAGAGATTGAACCGTCTTTTCCGGATCTGAGTTCAGTCCTTGTCGCCGAGATTGTTTCCACGGAAAAACATCCACAGGCGGACAAGCTACAGTTATGCGACATTCGTGCAGGTAAATTCAAAGGAAAAATAGTTTGTGGGGCGCCCAATGCTAGACCCGGAATCCTGGTTCCGTTCGCGCCGGTTGGCGCAAAGATTCCTGGCAAAGACGGAGCCGGCTTGCAGATTCAAAAGGCCGCCATCCGCGGAATCGAATCCGAGGGCATGCTCTGCTCTGCGCTCGAACTCGGGCTGGATAAACTCTTTGCCGGTGATGGCCTATTGGAACTGGACGCGATTGTTCCAGGCCTAACGCCAGGCACCAGTCTTGCGACCGTAATCCCGCATGATTGGACTATTACAATCGACAACAAATCTATAACCAACCGTCCGGACTTGTGGTGTCATTTTGGATTTGCCAGGGAGATTTCTGCGGTCTACAAGAAGAAACTGAAGTTTAATCCGCTTGAGGCAAAGGTCAAAGTCAAACCGGCAAAGCTTTCTAAGAAGATCAAGATTGAATCGGGGTCGGCGCTTGCCTACTTTGGTGCCGTATGCGAGAACGTTCAGGTAACGCCAACTCCGCTGTGGATGCGTCTGCGGCTCGCTGCCGTTGGGCAAAAGTCCATTAACAACGTTGTCGATGTTTCTAATTACGCAATGCTCGAGCTGGCTCAGCCCAATCATTTGTTCGATCTAAGCACCCTGAAGGAAAACACCGTTTCCGTTGCGCTCAATCAAACACATGGAGTCAAATCGTTCAAAACTCTGGACGGTGAATCGCGCAATATTCCGGACAATACAATCTTGATATTCGACGGGGAGAACAAAGGCGCGCGTCCGGTAGCCCTGGGCGGAATCATGGGAGGCGAAGACTCGGCAATTCAACCAACTACCCAGGCTATCTTCATTGAATCTGCAACCTTTCCCCGCGAGCTGATCCGTCGCAGTCTAAAGCGAATCGATCTTCGCACGGATTCTGCAATGCGTTTCGAGAAAGGCCAGGATCCGGCCAAAGCAAAGCCAACCATAACACGGATTGTTTCGCTGCTTCAAGAGACAAATCCTGGAATTGCCATGGGCCCCATTACAGGTACTTCCGTCCCGGCCACGAAAAGCAAGATCAAGGCAACCCTGGCATTCTTGCAAACCAGGCTCGGTTTTGCCGTTTCTCGCAAGGAAGTGGAAACCACTCTTTCCTGGCTCGGGTTTGGCATTCAGGCGGACAAGTCCGGAAAGACATTTTCCATTACGGCACCAACCTACAGGTCCCAGTACGATATCTCAATTCCAGAAGACATTGTTGAAGAGCTCGGTCGGATTCACGGGTACGATCACATCGCACCTGTGCCGCTGGTTGTTCCTGTACTTGGGAAGTCGCTGGATCATACGCGACTGCTTGAGCGTCGCTGGCGGAGATTTCTCGTGGATGCAGGTTTCACCGAGACTTTAAGCTATTCATTCTGCAACAGGGAAGACAATCAGCTCTTTGGTTCGGAAGGCATTGAGCTTTTGAACTCTCTGGCCGGACTCACGCATCTCAAAACGGCACTATTGCCGGGCGCTCTTCGCCATCTTGGTGTGAATCAGGACCGGTATGCGGAGGTGGACCTATTTGAAACAGGCCGGGCGTATGCCGATAAGCTCCATGCTGATGGTGACAAGGCCAAATTCTTGCACGCAGCCGGTCCGGCCCGCGAAGAAAAGCGGTTCTGCATTGCACGCATGCTGCCGGAAAAACTTCCGTTGCCCGCGCAAGAAGACGAACTTGTTAAGTTTAGAGAGTTGGTGCGTACTTTAACCGGACTGCATGGTCGGGACATCGAGATTGTACTCGCAAATCAGGCTTCTAACTGGCATCCTCTAGCCTCAGCCAATCGTCTATTCCATCCTTCTTGCTCCATGGCACTCCTGGTTGATGGCACCCCGGCTGGAATCCTTGGGGTGCTTCATCCCGCGGTTGCCGAAGCCTACTCGCTAAAACGTCCGGTTCTGATTGCAGAGATTTCATTTGACCGGATTGCGAGCGAACACCGTAGAAAGAAATATACACCGCCTTCCGTCTTTCCTGATTCTTTGTTTGAGTTAACGTTGATTCTCGATGAAGTGCGGAGCGCTCAGGATCCGGTCAATGTCATACGCTCGCTCAAGATTGAAGCCATCCATTCCATTGATCTGCTCGGTATTTACCGGGGTGCGCCCATTGCGGAAGGGAAGAAGTCGGCAAGCTATCGCATTCGTTGCCGGAAAGCAGATGGAACTTTTTCGCAGGACGAGTGGAAAAAGGTTTATGATAGTGTTATTGAAGCCCTGGCCACAGCGGGAATTCCGTTGAGAAGCTAGGGGCGGGAATTCGGTGATATTGTGGAACTGAAGTCAATGAAACAAGGGGATGTCCTGATAGTTCACCTGCGCGGCGCGTTGGTTCAGGCACAGACATCGAGACTTGAATCTACTTTGAAGAACGGGCTGAGCTCAGGGACTCCGCCCAGGATTGTTCTTGAACTGAGTGATGTTACATTTGTGGACTCAATGGCGCTGGGATTGTTGATTAAGTTTCATATGCAGGCACAGGAGGCAGGCGGGGACATGAAACTCGTTCATATTCCACCCATGCTCGCAGACGCATTGCGTCATGCAGGGCTTGGCACCCGGATTCCTGGTTTTCCTTCAATTGCAGAAGCTGTGGCCAGCTTTAAATGATTATCCGTACCTGCAGTTCGGTGGAGATGCAAGCTACCTTTCCCTCTCTTTCAGATTCTTAAAGGGTTCTCTTCAGGCATCCGGTTTGGCCGGGTCGCTCTTGTTGATTGGACTCTCAGCCTGTATTTTCTTCGCCTTTTCTAGATCACGGAGAAAGTACATTCTCCGGGTAGCACCCCATTCTCCGTTCTCTTTCTCCTGGTATTCATAGTAAGCGTCAAGGATGCGAATTATAGAGATATAAGTTGGTGTTGTCGGTTCAGACTCCAGCATAGGGTCGTGCTTTTCGACAGTCTGCAATTTGTAGGTACACTCACCGAGCCATTCGATGCTTTCCATTTTGTAGAACCTGTCATACAACCTGTGCTGCTTCTGGCTCGAAGGCTTGCGATCGATAATTATCAGCAGCCCTGGAACAGGAAAATGAAAGAATAGCCCTGACTTTAGCCTGCCACATTTGAGATCCTCAGGTGGCTTTTGATTTGGATCGGGAATGGCGGCCAGGTTGCCGAATGCCAGGATGAGGCAGGAAATGGATAGGATCAGGCGCTGTTTCAACGTGGCCTCCTCGAAATCTTCGCGATCTACTGACGGCCACTCCATCGAGGCCCCGAAACTACCGAAGTAAAAAAAAAGCCGGGCAAGCCCGGCTTTTGATCTTTTGAGCCGTAAGTCGTGGCTTATTTAGGAGCTCCCGGAGTTCCCTGGCCAAGCTTCTGCTTAACGAGGACGTTCAGTTCGTCGATCTTAGTGTTCAGATCGCGAATTCTTTCTTCTCCAACCACTTTCTTAGCCTGCTCAATTACCTGAGCGTAGTTCTTTTGCGCTTCCGCGAGGAAAGCATTCAGATTGGTCTCAGCCTTGCTTTGAACATCTTTAGCGCTTCTCAGGGTATTCTCGAGAATTTCGCGAATCTTGATAGCTGCATCAGAATTGTCTGCTGCGCCCTTGTTTTTCAGTTCAGTGAAGCTCTTTTCGAGATTTGCTACTGCAGTCTTGAAGTTTGATTCACCGGCTTTAAACAGCCCGATTCCAGCGTTAAGAATGTCTTGAAGGTTCTTTTCAATCATGGTGTTCTCCCGTTTTTGACCTTTTCAGTCTCCAAGGGCTGCTCTTGCGAACCGCCCTTATGCAGTGCACAATAAATTTGGTGCACTGCGCCATCAAGCAAAAAATGCGCTCCGATTATCTTTTTTTTGGGTCCAAATTCCGGCGGTCAAATGCAGATTCCCTTTTTTCTTTACAGGATGGCCTTAGGCCGCATATAGGTGCGTCTCTACAGTTCGGTGGACATAATTCGGTATGGATAAAGCAAAGATCGAGAAATTCAAAGATCGCCTCCTGAAGGCCAAGGCAGAGATTCTAAAAGAGCTCGAAGTGGAGCAGGAATACTTTGTCTACAACGACCAGGGTGACCTGGTGGACGTGGCAGATGGCGTCATCAACAATGAACTCCTGAACAAACTGTCTGATATGGATCTTGAGAAGGTCAGATTGATCGATGTTGCGCTTGAGAAGATTGAAAAAGGCAAGTACGGGGTCTGTGAAGGCACAGGCAAAGTAATCCCGGAAGCCCGTCTGAACGCGATTCCATGGACTCGCTATACCGTTGAGTATGCCGAGCAAATGGAAAAGTTAAAGGCGAATTGATGACCCGGACAGAACAGAAGTACGACGAAAGTAAAATCACAGCACTTAAAGGACTTGAGGCGGTTCGCAAACGCCCGGGTATGTATATTGGAACCCAGGACGCCAGTGGTCTCCATAAGATGGTGTATGAAGTCGTCGACAACGCTGTCGATGAGGCAATGGCCGGTTACGCGCATCACGTTATTGTGCGCATGCTACCGGATAATGCGATTGAAGTCGAAGATGATGGCCGCGGTATCCCAACAGGGATTCATCCTACGGAAAAAGTTTCCACTATTGAAGTGGTAATGACCATGCTCCACGCTGGATCCAAGTTCGGAGATGGCGGTTACAAGATCTCTGGTGGGCTTCACGGTGTCGGCGTATCTGTCGTAAACGCGCTTTCGGATTGGTTAACGGTAGAAGTGCATCGCGACGGTCAGGTTCACACGCAACGCTTTGAACGCGGAAAACCAACCGCCCCTGCAAAACAAAAAGGCAAAACTACGCGAACTGGCACAATCATTCGTTTCAAGCCAGATAGTTCAATTTTTACAACAATCGATTTCAAGTATGGCCTCCTGCACCAACGTCTGGAAGAAATGGCGTACCTCAATGCGGGGCTGAAAATGGAACTGCGCGATGAGCGCAAGACCCCGCACAAAAAGGAAGTATTCCAGTTTCAAGGCGGGATCAAGGAGTTTGTTGAGAAACTTCTTCAGAAAAAACAAAAGCTGCACAAGCATATCATCTTCTTTGAAGGCAAGAACGATCATCTCATGGGTGAGTTTGCCCTTGCGTACACGGACTCGCAATCGGAACAGATCTTCTGTTTTACCAACGGGATCAACAACCTTCTGGGTGGAACTCATCTAGAAGGTTTCCGCACGGCACTGACCCGTACTTTGAACGAGTACCTCAAGAAAGACGAGGGAATGAAGAAGAAACTGGCAGGCACAACGTTATCCGGCGATGACGTACGTGAAGGCCTTGTGGCCGTGCTGAGCGTAAAAGTTCCTGAACCACAATTCAACTCGCAAACCAAAGAGAAACTGGTAAACGCTGAAGTCAAAGGACTCGTTCAGCAGTTGGTTGGAGATAAGCTCTCCTTGTTCCTGGAAGAAAATCCAGGGGAAATCAAACCAATCCTTGAGAAATGTATCCTCTCCTTTAGAGCCCGGGAAGCCGCAAGGAAAGCCAGGGAGCTTGTTACCAAACGCAAGGGTGTTCTTGAGAGCGGTGGGCTTCCAGGGAAGCTGGCAGATTGCTCTGAAAAGAATCCTGAGCTCTGTGAACTATTTCTGGTGGAAGGTGATTCCGCCGGTGGATCAGCCAAACAGGGGCGTAACAGGAACTTCCAGGCCATCCTTCCTCTGAAAGGTAAGATTCTGAACGTAATCAAAGGAAACGATGACAAGATTCTAGAGAACGAAGAGATTCGGACTCTGGTCACCGCAATTGGTATTGGATTTGGAAACGAGGCGCTCGACCTGTCACGTCTGCGCTATCACAAGATCATCATCATGACGGATGCGGATATTGATGGTTCACACATCCGCACCCTGCTTTTGACCTTCTTCTATAAGAAGATGCGGCCACTTGTCGATAATGCATATCTCTACATTGCGCAGCCTCCGCTGTATCTCATCAAGAACGGCAAGGAATCGCAATACGCATTTACGGACGCTGAAAAAGACAGACTGGTTAAGAAGTACAATTCTGATAAGACCATCATCCAGCGATACAAAGGGCTCGGAGAAATGAATCCGGAGCAACTCTGGGAAACCACAATGGATCCAGAGAAACGCGTAATGTTGAAGGTAAGACCGCTTGCCGAAATGGGCAAAGAGCTCGCCGTGATCGATCGCACATTTGAAATTCTAATGGGCGACGATGTGGAACCGCGTCGCCGGTTCATTGAACAAAACGCAAGCCTTGTAGCCAACCTGGATCTGTAGACTCCGGCGGCCAGCGCTTGAGCTTGTGTCCGGAAAGCGAAAGCGTGCCTGCCCCATTGTCCATGGAGGGACAGGTGCCGCGGAGCACAGGATGTGCGAGAGCGGCCTCGCTCGCCGTTGCGACGCTCGGGCCGTTCATATCCCATTCACTGCACGGCACACCGCTGGCCTTCGCAATGAATCTGCGTTGATCTGGTCCCGACCGGATTGGGGATTGAAAAATCGTTAACTCGCAAGTCTTCTCGCGAATACGAACGCGCCCGGAGCGGTCCACATCCTGTGGGTCGTCGGACACCGCGCCATTGTCCATGGATGGACAGGTGTCGCGAAGGACACGGATGTCCGAGAGCGACCGAGGGGCAGGCCCCCGTTCGTCTTGCGAAAGGAATGCGATTGGGCCGCCCGGAGCGAGTCATCTCCGGAAATGTTTGATGAGGCGCACTGAATTTCCCGCGTCGTTATAGATCACTTCGTCAAAAGCATTTTCTGTAACGACAATGCCGCGTCCGTGGCTTTCTGGTGCCGCGTCCGCAGCGTCGGCTTCGCGCTTCTTCATGGCCGCGTGGTCAAAGCCAGCTCCATCGTCCGTGATTGTGTAGGTCACGTTAATTGTGGTGAGCTCGTATTCCACGACAACCTTGCGATCTCTATAGACCGGATCCGCCTGCCTTGCCTGGATGAATTCCAGATAGTTACCGGAACTTAGTTCGCGTGTCTTGTCGTCGTACGTAATCGCAAGATTCCCGTGCTCGATTGCATTGATCAGGATTTCCCGCAGGCCAATTCTGATCGCGGTTACTCGGGGCAGATCCAGGTATTTCTCCAGGTTTCGAACAATCCGCTGGCTCAGTTCTTCAGCCGCGGTCAGATAGTTACCCATCACGTATTTCTGATTTTCACGGACGAAGTAACGGAGCAATGAATCCTCAAGTACCAGCATTGCCTTTCCGAGAATTTGCGTGGCGCCATTTACCGCTATCTTCTCCAAACGGACAGAGAACTCTCGCGGTTCCTGGGTATATTTGGCCTTCAGCTGGATCTTGAGATTGATTGCTTTCCCTTCTTGAACAAATTCCAGCATTCGGCGATTGATCAGGTCCACGGCAAGGCCTGATTCGAGATCTCCCTGGAAGAGCAAATCAAAGAATCGCGTACCAATCAGATCTTCCACCTGGAAGCCCAGGTGTCTGTGCACGCTCTTGTTCAGGCTCTTGAATACAAGGTTTGAATCCAGTGTAAAAATGATCTCGTTACTTCCTTCTATTAACTGCTTGTATTTCTCTTCCGAATGTTTGATCTTTTCGTGGGCAATTTGCAACTCTTCAAGTCGATCCCGCATATCCTGATTCAGTACTTCTACCTTCTTGTGCACTTCCATGATTCGATTCGCGAGTATCATGGCCCCGCCACCGACGAATAGCAGCAGTGCATACAGTGTAGGCGTAATCCCACGGGCCTCTGTAAACACATCGTGTAGCTCCACTGCCACCGCAATACTACATATCAAGGCACCAATCAGCAGGTTGCCAGCAGGAGATCGTACCATGGCTCGCAATGTGGCGCGAATCGGTGGCAGCGAATAAATGCTTCTGTATTCCCATATTTTGGCTTTGAGTTCGCGAAAGATAACAAACAGGCAGTAGGCCAGGCTGGCAGGAATGGAAATTTGCCAGATGCGCAGGATATCCTCAACAAATGTGAGCGGGGCAAAAGTGCAGAACAGGAAAAGTAGACCTGTGAAAATCCACCCAAACTTTGTGAAAATCGATAGCCTGAGATGAAAGAGTGAATCCAGGAACGATGCTGCAAGCGGCAGAATCAGAATCACTGATGCAATATCGATCCGATAGATGACCGTTGAGTCAGAAAGTACACTGTAAATGCGTTCGGTGTGTTGAAAGAAATAGAGAAATAGATCGATTGTGAACAGGGCAAAAAACAAGTTAAAGCGTTCGTTCCGTCTTCTGAGAAATAGGGCCAGGTGAAACAGGCCCACAAAACAGTACAGGGAAATTATGATTACGTGTATGGTGTCGTCGACGATCCGGGACAGTTCCTGGAGCGAGCCAATCAGGTAAGGGGAACTCAAATAGAAACCGGTGTCCTCAAATGCCGGATCTCCAATGATTCTGAAAGCCAGTATGTTCTTGCCGGGAATCAGGAGCTGTCCGTCAAACGGAACCAGTAGATTTTTTCGGGAGCGATTCTCTATCCCGCCATTGGCGGTAGGATGCATTTCTGAATGGACGCGCTTTCCGTTTAAATAGATTTCCCAATTCATTCCCAGGCGGCCAATAAGCAAAGCAGGCAGGATGTGCGAATTCCTGGTAAATTCAAAGCTGGTCACAAAGGTAAATTCAGCGGGCTTTCCACTTTCCCATGACAGAAAAGAGCGATGATGGCCCGTGAGCTCCCTGATCTGTAGTCGCCTCTTTCCTGTGTTTGACCCGGGTATCTCGCGCCAGCCCTGCTGCGGAATTGACTGGATCCAGAGTGGATCAAAACCGGCGCGAAAATAGATAGGATTTCGCGTAAGGTCAATTGGATCTGCGAAGGCAGCCAGAGGCAACAGGGTGAGCAGTGCGAAAGTCCAGAATTTCAATCGTAGCCTTCTTGCGATGAGAAATCCGTCCCTGACATCCAGAGCAAGCATTTTGCCCCATTTTTGCGTTTACTGAATTTGACTAAAAGCCAGGAATTGGTCCTGTGTCTGCAGATCGCACCTATCGCCTTCTTGTCGTGGAAGATGACGAGATTACACTTGGAATCATCCGGGAATACCTCCTTACGCACGGGTATGAAGTACGCACCGTAACGTCTGGCGAAGACGCCTTAATTGCTCTTGAGAGTGAGCAGCCGGATCTCGTCCTCCTTGACATGCACCTGCCTGACATGAACGGTCTGCAGTTGCTTGATCGTCTTCGCACCAGGCCACAGTTTCTGAATCTGCCGATCGTTCTCATGTCTTCAGACCTTGCCGAAGATCTGACAACCAAAGCCCTCGAGCGCGGAGCTACGGAGTTTGTTCCAAAACCACTCCGGCATGATGATCTAGAACTTCGTGTCAGGAGAATTCTCGACCACAAATCGCGCCTCACTGAAGGAGAAACCGGAGGCAATCTACGCTTCTATCGCGTGACTCTTTCGCAGTCATTTTCAGACGATACGCTCGCGCGGATGAAAGACGAGGCCGCCACGGCCTTGAAAGGCGAAAAGCTTACGGCGTCCGTTCTGTATCTCTGCCTGCATGATCTTACGCGAAACATAGCCTCACTGAACGCAGACCCAATTGCAGAGGTCTTGAACGAGGTTTTTACAGAAGTAATGGACGTTGTCTTCAAGCATCAGGGATCCGTGAATAAATTCCTGGGAGATGCAATGCTTGCAACCTTTGGCTATCCCTTCCTGACTTCCTCGGACGCAAGAAACGCAATCGATTGCGCTCTTGATATCGTTGAGACAATCGATCGATTCAATTCTCTCAAGCCCAACGCGCTTAAGCAAAATCTTAGCGCAGGCATTGGCATTGCAACGGGGCAGGTTTTTGCAGGGATGGTGGGATCGTTTCGCAGGAAGGAGTACGTTGTAATTGGTGGGGCTGTAGGCTCTGCAAGCAAGCTTGAGCGCCTCACGCATAAAACCAGACATAAGGTCTTAGTCGACAGCAACACAGCGATTGGCGCCGGATCGGATGTTCAAACAGTGAAGCTCAGTATTCGGAACGCCAGAGGGGATTCAAGAACCGCATTCGCATTGACCCGGAAGAATCTGGCGATCATTCAGGAATAGACCAGAAATCTTGAAGTGAAGGGCCTAATCCTTCTGAATCAGAACAGTGGCCAAACAACCCACACCTTCGCTTCTCCCCAGGGCACCCATTTTCTCTGTTGTCGTTGCCTTTAGACCGATTCGGTCTTGAGCGATAGCCAGTAAGTCTGCGAGTCTTTCCAGAATCTTTTCACGATGCGGGGCTATGCGAGGTTCTTCGCCAATCAGCGTAATATCTGCATTGCTGAGCCGATATCCCCGTTCGCTCATTAGGGCGAGGGATTTCTTCAGTATCACGCTTGAATCAAGGTTCTTATTAGCCTGGTCCTTATCCGAGAAGTAGATCCCAATGTCGGAATGACCGGAGGCTCCCAGGATTGCGTCTGCGAGTGCATGAAGGAGCACATCCGCATCGGAATGGCCGAGCAAGGCTCGTTTGCCAGGAATTTCTACCCCGCCAATCAGCAGAGGCCTTGCTTCATCGTCTATTAGGCGGTGAAAGTCCAGTCCGGTACCGGTTCGAATATCCATGCCCGAACGATCAGCCGATGGCGAGCATGCGGTCCACGGAATTTTTTGCCCGGATTCTGATGTCTTCTGGCACTTCCACTGCAAATTGCTCGTAGAGAAGGGCGTCGCGAACCTTTGTGAGTGTGATCTTCTTCATGTGAGGACAGGTATGGCACGTTGATAGAAACGTGCGATCCGGGAACACAGAACGCAGATTATCGCCCATGCTGCATTCCGTAATGAGAAAGATGTTCTTTTCTTTGCGGCTCCGGATAAATCCTTCCATCTGCGAGGTACTCCCCGCAAAGTCAGATGCCTGAGTGACATCTGTGTCGCATTCCGGATGAGAAACTACAATCAGATCATCGACTTGCTTGCGGTATTGCTGGATGTCGTCTGCCGTGTATTGCTCATGCACCATGCATTTCCCTTTTTCCCAGGAAATGATGCGCTTGGTAGTTTTTAGCTGGATGTTTTTTGCCAGATACGCGTCCGGCAGGAAGATTACAGTCTCATCCGGTAGGCTTTCAACCACTTTCAGGGCATTGGCGCTTGTGCAGCAAATGTCTGTTTCCGCTTTTACTTCCGCCGAGCAGTTTACGTACGTCACAACGGGTGCGCCGGGAAATTGTCTTTTGAGTTCACGCACGTCCGCACCCGTGATACTCTCCGCCAGCGAACATCCTGCCTTAGGGTCTGCGATCAATACCAGCTTGTCCGGACAGCAAATCTTTGCTGTCTCTGCCATAAAGTGAACGCCATTAAAAAGAATGATCTTTGCATCCGTAGTGGCCGCCTGACGGGCGAGGCCAAGCGAGTCACCTACGAAATCCGAAACTCCGTGAAAGACTTCCGGTGTCATGTAGTTGTGACCCAGGATAACGGCGTGTTTTTCCCGCTTGAGCCTGTGAATCTCTTCAATGATTGGCATGGCCGCATCGAGCTCAAAAGGAAGCATGGTTGCTTCGAGCCGTTGACGAATTTCCTTTAGATCCTGAGTGGCTTGCATCTCAACCCAATTAGACGGAAGCTGGGCGCTGTTGCATCGCTTTTTTTGGTCAGTGTAAAATTCCTTGAATGGGCCGCTCGGCCCCTTGAACTGGCGTATGCGTATTCCCCTCAGTGTTCCGGATATTGGCGATGCAGAACAGATCGAGCTTGCTGCCTGGAGAATCGAGCCAGGAGCCCAGGTGAACGCGGATCAGGAGCTTTGTGAGCTGGTTACGGATAAAGCTGCCTTTCCTCTGGAAAGTCCGCATGCAGGAAAGATCGTTTCGATAGAAAAACCAGCCGGCTCGCACGTGAAGGTGGGAGAAGTCCTCGCGTATCTGGAGCGCGAGTAGGGCTGTACTCATCAGGTCCCAGAGTCCGAAACGCGCCGTCTGAAATTCAATCGCAGGTGAAAGGCAATCACCCCAAGAATAAACAGGTATCCGGACGTGCTCAGGATCAGCGTAGCCTGCAACCAATTCGGCTTGTAGTGGAACTCCACGTCGTTGATGCCCGGTGAAAGTCTCACGGCTCTGAAAAGTAGGTTTGCTGCATAGATAGGTGTTTCCTTGCCATTCACCGTGCATTTCCATCCCGGGTAGAACTTATCATTCAACACCAGAAATGAATCACCTTTGACGTCCACACGTAGCCTGACGTGTTCCGGTTGGTCCTGGGAAAATGCTGCCGGCTTCAAATGATCGCCTTCTACAATTCTGCTCAGTGCCAGTTGCTCGTCGGTGGCTTCGATTACCGTAACATCGCGTTTCCATGTGGATGGTTGCATTTTTTGAAAGCTTTCCAGGGCTGCGCGCGAAGGTAGAATTCGATTCGTTGTGTACGCGCGGGGAACAACGGGTTCACCAATCTCGAATATCTGGTATGAATCGAGATGATCTTTCATGGCCATCGTCGCAAAGGGTCCAAACAACTGCTGAGTGAACGCCATCACGCCACCAAACTCCAGAGCCTCCGGTTTGATTTGAACTCCGGCCCGGGCAATGTCTGTCTTTGTAGCTTCGCTACTCCGCAGCCACAGTCCTTTGTTGGCGAGAATCCATTTTACTGAACTCAGGCGGAGAATATCGACTGCATGCCTGTCGCCGAGTGAAGCATAGGTCAACCGGGTTTCACCCAACCACACCTCGGAAGGTTTTGAGTTGCGAAGCTCTTCTGAGAGAAGGGTGCTAAGAAGGTAAGCTCGATAAGTGTTTGCCGGTTCATACTCGTCAAGGCTTCGCCTGCGTGCAAGCAAACCCGATTTGTCGCATGGTAGAAACGATCTATTGCAGATTGCCGCAAAACGAAATTCATTTTGATCAGGGAAAACCGCCTGTAGCCTTTCCGGGAAATCGCGCACGTATTTCCAGCTTTGCAGAAATACCTGAGTCTCAATGCGTTTGCTCTTCCAGAAAGGAAGAACAAGCAGGGCAAGTAGAATGGGAATGACGATGCGCGCGGACATCGACCGAACGGGACTACGTTTCGAGCGCAGGAGTGCGCTGGCAAACCCGGCGATAAAAAGCGCGCAGGGAAAGATGAGAACATAACTGGCCCGAGACGGAAACCGGAACGATGATCCTAACGGGTAGTTCTCAATAAACCAGGATGCGAAGGGCGTAATTGTTCCGATCGAAAGTAGCAGGACCGGGACACTAACCAGGATCATGCAGAACAGAGGAGCGCGCAGTCGCTTTGAACTTTTCCATGCGAGGATCAGGCTCAAAATCAAAAACAATACGGTCAGATGGCTCCACGAGGTTCCATTGCCGGTGCCGTACAGAGCCGAAAGCGTATCCGAAACGGACAAGGGAAAGGCCAGGATTTGCTCAGGAGTCAATCCTCCCTTATTCCGGAGGCCTTGATTCAATAGTTCAAGGGAAGAGAGGACCTGCGGTGCGCACAGAATCGTGGTAAGTAGCACGACAAGAGCAGAAAATCCAAAAAAAGCCAGCGGTCGCCGTCGGAGGTGTCTTGCGTAGATGATGAGCGAGCCGAGGAAGAAGAATGCGCATGCATGCAATGCGTAGAACGCACTCTGAGGGTGCCCTGCGTACAGCAACATCGACACGGAAAAGGCCAGGTACACCGATCTGATCAGATTTGATTCTTGAACGAAACGCCGAATCGAAAGGAGAGCAATAGGAAGCCATGCAATTGATGCGACTCCATTTTGCATGCCATGGAAACTCACAAGAAATGTTTCGGAAATCAGCACCGAGATGACACCGATCACAGCGGCGGCCGATTCAATTCCGCAAGCGCGAAGCAAAGCGTACGTGCCAAAGAGAGTAAGCAGAAAGTGAAACACCAACTCCGCGAAATGGCCCCATTGCAAGCCAAGAATTACATAGAAAAGAATACGGGGTGGGTACAGGAATCGATGTTGCAACGTGCCGAGAGTAGGGTTTCCGGACGAAGTATATGGATTCCAGATTGCAAGTTCACCATTCATAGCCCGCGAATGAAAGTATTCCTGCATGGGTAGATCTTCTGTTATGGTATCAGAAAAAATATAGGTTGGATCAACACGGCTCAGATTGGTTCGAAAGGTCAGGAATGAAACGCCCAGAAGCAGTACGATGATGAGCCCTCTGTACTTGAAAGCAACGAAACGGAGCCTGGGGAGCATCGGCGATGATTGCAAATATTTATTCCTGCGACAAGCACTTTATCAGAGCAAGTTAACCGTCTCCGGAACAGCAATCTTCGGCTTGCGCGATGGCATTCTGGGGGAGATTCCGCATGAGAGCATTAGGATGAATGGCGAATAACGTGCCTAATGATCTACGGGCGATCGTATTGCAAAAAGACTTCTTGATCCATTCGCTCGACTGATGACAGGCGGAACTGTTTTGGCTCAATGAGCTCGGTCGTATCATGTTCGTAGATGACCCAGGGCACGATGGTCAGATAAATGCGATCGATTAGGTTTTCCCGTAGAAACGCGCGCGCAAGGGTCGGTCCCCCTTCTAGCAGGAGTCGATCGATTTTGCGGTCTTCCAGTACTTTCAGGATTCTTGTGGGTGTAATATCTCCCGGCGGCATCACAATCCATTCGGCGCTTTCGTTGGCGTCCGCTGCGGCGGCGGCAAAAACAATCGGTTTTCGCGGCCCGTGAAAGAATCGAAGCGCTGGATCGAGTGTAGTACTTCTGCAAATTGAAACAGGCACCGGGCTCTTTTCCGGGTTCGACTTTACGTGAACATTGGGATTGTCGCGCAGAAGCGTTTGGGAGCCTATGAGCAGTCCGTCGCATTCCGATCGAAGCTGATCCATTCTTTGCCGATCGACTGGCGATGAGTATCCGGCCCACTTTCCATCGGCGGAAGTACTCCCGTCAAGGCTCATGGCCATGTTCAAAGAAACATGCATGGCGATGTATGTGACGCTGGCGCATCCGTAACAGCAAAATAAAGTTGAGAATAAATGCTAAAATTCAAACCTCAGTCCATGAAAAACCCTCTTGCTCCACCAGAGATCAAATCCCTCCAGGAAATAGTCGGAGTCTGGAAGTCAAACAGGGATGAAATCGTAAACTTCATGGGGCGCATGTCGCCGGAGCGCTTCCTTGCTAAGCCCAAACAGGGCTGGAGTGCTACCGAAATTGCAGAGCATCTGTACCTTTCGCAATGGAATCTGGCGCGCGCCATTCCTGTTGTGCTCGGTGGCAAAGCAGGACAGGATAAAGCCGAGCTCAAAGAGCCGGTATACGAAACGATTTTTGAGTTTCTCATCAAGCCGCGCGGCGCAAAGAATCCGGAAAGCGTTGGTCCCGGCGGCGCAATGGATCAACCCACAGCGTTTGCTGCGATGTCAAAGGCCATGGAGCGTCTCGAGAAAAATACGGCAGACAAAACCGTCGAGCAGATGTCTTCGCGTGGCATGGAGCATCCCTTCTTTGGACCAATCAGTTTGACGGCCTGGCTGTGGGTGATGACCAATCACGAATACGGACATGCAATGGTTCTCTTCGAGAAGTATTCCTGATCTCGCACAACAGTCTATGGCTTCCGCCTAACGTCCATGATTTCCTGTGCCGGTGTCAAGCGACTCGCTTGGCACCGGCCCGGAAAGCAGAGCCGTGCAGTGAGTTTGATACGAACGGCCCGAGGGGCAGGCCCGCTTTCCGGGCGGTCAATAACTGAGCGGATCGCAGGAGTGACTTAATTCATTCCGGTTTTGCGAGCTTTCTGTAAAACGCTAATAGCCTCGTCATGGAGGTGTCCATTGGACGCAACGATCTGAGGTAGATGAATGTCGAAAGACTCACCCGCATTTCCGGAAATCTTGCCACCCGCTTCTAATAGAATTACGCTCGCAGCGCACGTATCCCAGGGCTTGAGATCCCTGTCCCAGAGCGCGTCAAATCTGCCCTCTGCAATCCAGCACAGATCGAGAATCACTGAACCAGTTCGCCTGAGTCCAATTCCCGCGCTCACAAATGCAAAAATGTCCGTAACAAGATCTGTCAGAATTTCCTTCCTCTTGTATGGAAGGCCCGATGCCATTACGGCGCGTTCCAGCTGATCCACGTTTGAAACCTGAATTGGCATCTGGTTCTTGAAAGCACCCTGACCGGGAATCGCGTAGTATGTATTTCCGGCCTGACCCAGCCCGGGTACATGCACTACACCACCAACCGGTGATCCGCGAAACGTAATTCCAAGCGAGATACAAAACAACGGAATTGAGTGAATAAAGTTTCTGGTGCCATCTACCGGGTCGCACCACCATTCAAAATCACCGTCCGAACCAGATTGCCCCTCTTCTTCACTGACGATTCGGTCTTTGGGAAATGCCGTTTGTATGGATCGAATCATGGAACGCTCAATTGTACGATCCGCTTTCTCCATGAGTTCTTTGTCTGCGGCCGATGATGAGGAATTCTTGATATTCAAAGCATCCTGGGCAGAAAGGAGGCTGCGTCCCAGGTTTGGGACAAGGTTCAGCGCATGCCTGACGCGCCGCTCCGCTTCATCCAGCGGGAACTCTATGATTTGAGTTTGCACGGCTCCATGGCCGCCAGACCACTGAGGTATGCAAGTTTTTCTTGAACCCTGGGAGCTTACAACCAATGGTAGCCGTTCGGGGGCTCCATGTTTGAATCGCTTGAATCGTCGCTGGTAGCAGTTAACATACTGGCGCAGAAGTTACCGCGCATCATCGAGCCTGCTATGCATTTGTTCAGCGCGCTTGGCGTTGAGACGTTCTACTTCGCGCTTGTTCCCATTATCTACTGGTTTGTCTCAAGGCGCAGCGCCGTCGGCCTTCTTGTAATCCTTGCTGTGTCGGCTTATATCAACACGGTTTTCAAATGGATCTTTTCACGTCCCCGTCCTTTCTGGATTTCTGAGGAAGTCATGGAACTCTCCGTAGAGAGTACCTACGGCATTCCCTCGGGGCATTCGCAGAATGCCATTGCAGTGTGGTTCATTCTCGCAGCCAGTATGACGCTCCTTTTTCCGGCTCGGAAGAGGCTGCTATTCTTCGTTGCCGGCATCGTGGCATTCTTCATCAGTTTTTCGCGCATCTATCTGGGGATGCATTTTCTTCAGGACGTCATCGTCGGATGGATACTGGGATTTCTGATTCTGGCCGGTTTCATGGCAATGGAGAAGCGCATCGATGGCATCTTGCGCAATCCAATCCAGCATGCGTCGTTGCTCCTGATTCCGCTTCTTCTCATAGGTCTTGCATCGCTCGTCCATACTCTGGCACCTCGGCCCGCATTGTATCCCCTGGCCGGTCCGCACTATGATCCTTTGAACCCCGCCCAGATATTCGCCGTGACGGGAACTCTGATGGGGCTCATTATTGGGTCTTATGTTAAGATTCCAGAAACTGCCTTTCCCTGGTGGGGACGCCTGATTGGTTTTGTCCTAACTTTGGCCGGGATCGGATTGATTTCAAAGCTGGGTGCCCTGGCGGCAGGTGGTGACTACGAACAGTCCATGCGTTTTGCCCGCTATGCGCTGTTGGTTTTGTGGGGCTTTGTTCTGGTGCCCTGGTCTGCAAAAAAATTGCTCTCCTGAGGGCGCGCTCCAACCTGACGTATGTCACAACTTGAAATCGTTCCAATAGGAACTCTTCCTCCCCTGGGCGAAGTCCCAAAGAAAATGCACGCGCAACTCGTGCGTCCAGAACGCTACGGAGAACCAAAGACTGCTTTTCAATCAGAGCAGGTTGATGTACCGGAACTTGCACCGGATGAAGTGCTTGTAGCTGTTATGGCTGCCGGTGTGAATTATAACAACGTCTGGGCTGCCCTCGGATATCCGGTCGATGTAATTGGCGCTCGTAATAAGAAAGGTGAGCCTGAGAAATTCCACATTGGTGGATCAGATGCTTCCGGAATTGTGTACAAAGTTGGTCCTGAAGTAAAGAATGTAAAGGTCGGAGATGAAGTCGTCATTCATTGCGGCATCTGGGACAGGAACGACCCATGGGTCAAAGCAGGAAAGGATCCAATGTATGCTCCGTCTCAGCTAATCTGGGGCTATGAGACCAACTGGGGTTCATTCGCGCAGTTCTGCAAAGTCCAGGACCATCAGTGTCTTCCCAAGCCAGCGCACTTGTCCTGGGAGGAAGCAGCCGCCTATATGCTCGTTGCCGCTACCGCCTATCGAATGCTGCATCATTGGACGCCAAATAACGTTCAAAAAGACGATGTAGTACTTATCTGGGGCGGAGCAGGTGGACTTGGAAGCATGGCGATTCAAATTGCCGCTGCTGCTGGCGCAAAACCAATCGCTGTGGTAAGCGCGGACGATAAAATCGAATATTGTAAGAAGCTCGGGGCTATTGGAGTTATCAATAGAAACAACTTCAAGCACTGGGGCGCGATTACTAGCGACATCAACAAGCCAGAAGTATTTGGTCAGTGGACCAAAGCGGCTCGCGAATTTGGCAAGGCTATCTGGGATATTGCCGGCAAAGGCAACAATCCGCAGATCGTGTTTGAGCATCCAGGAGAAACTACAATTCCAACGTCTGCATTCGTCTGCGAGACAGGCGGTATGGTTGTGATTTGCGCCGGAACCACGGGCTTCAATGCAACCGTGGACCTGCGTTACCTCTGGATGCGTCAGAAGCGTTTGCAAGGTTCGCATTTTGCAAACGACGAAAACTGCAAGGGTCTGAACGATCTGGTGATCCAGAAAAAGGTAGATCCTTGCCTTTCTCGCACGTTCAAGTTTGAAGAAACAGGCGCCTGTCACCAAATGATGCGCGAAAACAAGCACCCACACGGCAACATGTCGATCCTGGTGGGCGCACCCGCGCTGGGTCAGGGCAAGAAGTAGATTTTACACGGAGCGCGCCCAAAGGGCGCGTTCTAGGATTGTCCCTTCAGTTTTAAGAATATCTCTCTGCCTCGTTCCAGTACCTTGATTGAAAAGAAGAACCCGGCGATACAAAACAAATAAAAGAAAGCAATGCCCATGGACCAGAGTGTTGCAGACTTGAGAGCGTCGATGACGTTTGAAAAAAGGCGACCCATGGAACCCCCAGTGGATTCACTCTCGTAAAGACTTATCTTCACGGTGCAGAACTCATTCTCTGAATCGAATTCCCCCAACTTCACACCCATGGCCTGAATTTCTTTTTCTATCTCGAGTATTTTTTGTTCGAGTGCAATCAGCTCTTCGATCTTTCCGTTTCTGCCTTTCAGGCTCATTAGCCCGGCTCGCACCTTCTCCAGGGAAATACGTTTGGCCTGGATGTCTTTGTATTCGTTTGTCTTATCTGTTTTGTTTACGTTGATCGACAGTAGTTTGCCCAACTCCCTGGCCGCGAGAACCATAGCGTCAAACTGATCGGGATGGACTCCAATTCCAAGATGGATGACTCGTTTCCCTGGAAGTCCAGAGCTCTGCTCAAACTGGATAACAGCCCGAAAATCCTTGATAATCTGGCGCACTCGTTTCTCGTCGTTCTCGAATTGTTCGGAGCGTGCGGAAAGTGTGGCAACCTTCTCATATTTTTGTGACTCGGCCGCCGCGATATTGCCCATCTGCTTCTTTTCAGAGGCATAGTTCTTTCGACCAAATTCGAATGATTCAGTTTGCAGGACGGCATTACTCGTCGTTCTGGGTTGCGAATAGGCATAAGCCAGGTTTATAACAAACAGAATGCCAAAGAGGGCGGCAGCACCGATGAGTGATTGGCGGGCGAGTTTCATAGCAGATCTGTGAGCCCGATTGGTTTTCAGTCAATCACATTGAGACTATTGAGGCTATTCTGGAAAGAGAACTTATCCCGGTGCTCCCTGTGCTTTAAACCGGGGCAAATCCGGGTTGCAGATGCGCTCCGCTTGCGAAGCATCGGCGTGTGAAATCCTTTGAAATTCAATCAGGTTTTGGCCTGGATAATCTGAAGCTGGTGGATCGCGCCGATCCGGTTCCGGGTCATGGAGAAGTTCTTGTTCGCATGCGTGCAGCGTCGCTTAACTTCCGGGACTACTTAACCGTCATTGGGCAATACAATCCGCGCTACAAACTGCCGCTCGTTCCGGGATCTGACGGTGCCGGAGAAGTGCTTTCAGTTGGCCCAGGAGTCGAGGAGTGGAAGTCCGGCGATCGTGTAATGTCCTGTTTCGCGTTGGACTGGCTTTCAGGGATCCCGGGGTTAAAGCAGGTCCGCAACTCTTCGCTTGGCGGTCCGTTAGACGGAACGCTCACGGAGCTGCGCGTATTCCCGGCGAGAAGCCTGGTTGCAATTCCAGAAGCGCTTTCGTATGAAGAAGCAGCCACTTTACCCTGTGCCGGTGTGACTGCATGGAGCGCCCTGGCGACAGAAACTCAGGTTCTCCCGGGCCAGGTCGTCGTTGTACTGGGAACTGGCGGGGTTTCAATCTTTGCACTCCAGTTTGCAAAGATGATGGGAGCGGTTGTAATTGTAACGTCAAGCTCCGGCGAGAAACTTGCAAAGGCACAGGCACTGGGGGCGGATCATGTGATCAACTATCGCGACAAGCCAGCCTGGTCTAAGGAAGTGAGACGCATTACCGCCATGGAAGGTGCAGATCACATTATCGAAGTCGGCGGTGCCGGAACCCTTGAGGAATCACTTAAGGCTGTGAAATTTTTTGGCCATATAAGTTTGATTGGCATTCTGGCGGGCAGCGCAAAGGAGCTGAATCTCCTGCCGATCTTGATGCAAAATGTTCGCATGCAGGGCGTGCTGGTTGGAAGTAGAAACGGTCTCGAGCAATCGGCTCGGGCGATTGAGGCTCACAAAATCAAACCGGTCATTGATCGTACGTTTCCATTTTCAGAAACCAGAGCTGCAATTCAGTATCTGGCAGACGGCAAGCATTTTGGAAAAGTCTCTATCTCGATTCCCTGAGTGAGCGCGAATCGTCTGGCTGACCACGCTTCAGCTCACGCGGAGCCGCCGGCCGCTCCATGATCGACGTCAGGGCATTTTAAATTACTTGCCTGGTCGTTGCCCGGGGCTCAAACCATGATTATGCCTAAAATCGCATTGCTCGGAACGGGAGCCATAGGTGCCTCAGTTGCCCGCGCCCTGTACTTGAACAAGGTTCCATTTGATATTCTCGTCCGCGACGATGCGAGAAAGAATGAATTGATTCAGAATGGAATCTCATTCAGCATGAAGGGGGCTCTCACCAGGATTCCGCTCATGGAAACTGGAGACTATCGAGCAATCCGAATTGAACAGGGTGGGGAATACGACTATGTCTTGCTGGGCATGAAGGCCACGCATTTGCCGGCTTCATTGAACCACGCCTGGAAACTTGCGCCTAACGGCCGCGTAGTCCTTTTACAAAACGGACTTCCAGAGGAAGTGATTCAGGTCACCGCACAAGAAGCACCGCGAATCGTTGCCGGGATCGTTGGATACAACGTTCAGCTATTGCCCGATGGTGTATTTTTCCAATCCAATCCTGGCCACCTTATCTTTGGAACCGTACCTGGGCAGGCTCTGGCCACCGCCCTGAAAGTGGCAATCGAACCCTGGATCCCCGTAATCATTACGGACAATGGCCCGGGATACCGTTGGAATAAACTCGCCATCAATTGTGTGATCAATGGTCTCGGTGCGCTCAGCGGTCAAACGCTCGGAGCAATCTTTGCAAATCGCGCCGGGCGAGTTGGGGCCATTCGGATTCTCGAGGAAACCGGGACTGTGATGCAGCACCTGGGAATCAAAGAGGAAATTGTGCCCGGTGGGCTGTCTGTTTTCAAGTTTGGTCAAAAGGGATCCTGGCCTGGATTCCTACAGCATCTGGTGCTTCGCATTCTTGGAATGAAATATAGTAAGGTGAAGACCTCAATGCTACAGGATATTGAAAACAAGCGAGCGACTGAGGTGGACGCAATTCAGGGCGCAGTCGTCGAGGCGGCGCGGAAGGCGAAGATTCCAACACCGATTCTCTCAGAGGTCGTCGAAAAGATCCGCGCCATCGAGTCCGGGAAAGCAAAGCCGGGTGCGGAAAATCTAACGGCCCTTGCCGGAAACTCCTGACCTGAAAAAGACCTGGGGAGAGGCTGATTTTGGTCAGTCTGCAATTGGAACAGAAACAGAGCCGGTGCCGGCATTTGCGGTCAGTTGTAACCCGCCAACTGCAACAAAGCTGTTGCTTGCCTGGCGGTAAACATTCACGATTGTTCCGTTCGCCGTTACGATCATTCTGTTGCCCGATTCCTGGCCTGCGCCAATCAGAAAATTATGGCCACCGGCATTCACGGCTGCAGTAGTTGTGATGCCGGAGTTTGAAACTGTGTCACTGGCCGGATTGTACCTGTCAACGACCATGCCGTTGGCGGTCACGATTACAATTTGTCCCTGAAGAGCGCCGGCATCGGCCATGAATGTATTTGCTCCGCTGTTTTGCGTTGCGGACACGGTTCCGACGGTCGTGAACCCGTTAGTGGCCGGATTATAAGTCATATTGTTGGGATTCGAGCCGCCCAGGGCAATGAAGTGATGGCCGTTCTTTGCGCCGGATGTAATCCGCACAGCGCTTGAACTCGAATTGGGCCCGAGCGCTGATGTTGAATGTGCCGAGATAGTTTCAGTCACGGGATCAAATACTCTCCAGTTCGCGCCGCCAGCACCGTTCGGAATAATGAACTTGCCTGCAAGCGGACCGGTCGTGAGTTCGAAGGAATGGGATCCTCCCCCGGTGCTGATCATCAGGTCAGGCCCGGCGGTAAACAAATCCAGGTCTGGTTTGTAAATGATTGTGTTTGTCGTATTGCCAGGAATGAGAAGGAAGCGGGTAGAAGCATCCGATCGATACCGAATAACGTGCGAGCCCGTATCAAACGCTGATGACATTGTAATATTTGAAGTCTGACCTGTGCCAGGGTTGTAATACTGCGCTGCGTTTGAGATGTTGCCGCGTATGAGTACATTCTGACAGGCCCTGGGGCCAAAGTTGGGGATCTGAAATGCAAGAGCGCCGCTGTTGACTGGCCCGCCGAGTACGGGGCCAACTGCGTAGGTATTTGTAGCGGGGTCATAGATTGACGTCTGGGTGGTGCCCCCGCCGTGAATGGTGAGAACACGGTTTCCCCCGCAGGTATAGGTGGGGGCGCGCAAGCCGAGCAGGAGGAGCTCATCGCAATGGCGGCAAACATGAAACTGCCGCGCGCAGTTTACGGCTCCACCGCCTAATAGGACGAGCAGGCTCAATAGCAGATAGCTGGCGGGGGGCTTCATTTTGGCTGCGGCCTCTCTATAGAATATCTCGTATCTAGACCTTTGAGTTAAGCTTGCAAATCGATTTTTTGAGGCCGGGAGGATGGCACCGGCTGCGGGTTCCAGGCTCAAAAAGACTTTGCAGGGGGCCCCGCAATCGAACAACTGGCCTCAGGCGCGAGCCTTTGACTTTTTTCGGGAGTTTTTCATGAGCATCAATTTTTCAGGTAAGGCAGCCGTTGTAACCGGTTCTGCAAGGGGTATTGGCAAGGCAATTGCACACAAACTTGCAACCCTGGGCGCGGACATTGTCATAAGTGATATTAACGCGGAGCAGGCAGCAGCAGCGGCGCAAGAACTGGCCACGGCCACTGGTCGCAAAGTCATTTCACACGCCGGCGATATCTCAAAAGCGGATCAGGCAGACGCTCTCATTGAAGCATGTGTCAAGGAATTTGGTCACGTTGACATCCTTGTAAACAATGCGGGAATCACAAAGGATACATTGCTCATGCGCATGAAGCCGGAGCAATGGGACGCTGTAATTGCAGTGAACCTGACCGGGACTTTCAATTGCACTCAGCCAGCTTTCAAACAAATGATGAAGCAAAAAAGCGGCGCCATTGTTAACATCTCTTCTATTGCCAAAGACGGGAATATGGGCCAGACAAATTACTCGGCCTCCAAAGCCGGTGTTGTCGGTTTCACTAAGTCCGTAGCTCTGGAAGGAGCGTCACGCGGCATTCGTTGCAATGCAATCGCCCCGGGCTTCATTAAGACGGACATGACGGACGCAATCCCAGAGGCCATCCGCCTCCGTATGGCTAAAATGATTCCACTCCAACGCGCTGGTCTGCCAGAGGACATCGCAAATGGTGTGGCATTCTTATGCTCGGACATGGCGTCATTCATTACAGGCCATGTCCTTGATATTAACGGGGGCGGTTTCCAGCCAGCTTCCGCCGATTAATGCGCGATTAACTTGTGGATAAAAAAATCCGGGAATGCTAAAAATCCCGGATTTTTTTTTGGTTTTGCACTTGCCCGCTTTAATGGCATGGGCATTTTCAGCTCCTCGTACCTATTACAGAGGTATCAATAAAAAAAATCGTGGAGGCCTCTCATGGCTGATATGGAAAAAATCAAGGCTATCATCGTTGAGCAGCTCGGAGTAGACGAATCTGAAGTAACTCCAGAAGCTCATTTCATTGATGATCTCGGTGCTGACTCTCTTGACACTGTAGAGCTCGTAATGGCTCTCGAAGAAGAGTTCGGAATCGAGATTTCAGACGAAGATGCTGAAAAAATTCAGACTGTTGGTGACGTTTCTCGTTACATTGACGAGCACGCCAAGTGATTCAAAGCCGGCAATCCCCGTGATTGCCGGCCTTCCTTTCTAAATGGGACTCCGTTTTTTCTCCAGGCGGACGCAACCGGAAACATCCCCTGATCGCCTGGCCAAGCTTAAGTCTTACTGCAAATTACACCATATCCCCGTAACGGATTATTCGCTCATACATCAGGCGTTGCTGCATTCCAGCTATGCACATGAATCAAAACCGGCTGTGCCCGACAATCAGCGCCTGGAATACCTGGGCGACTCGGTGTTATCGCTTATCGTAAACGACAATCTATTTAGAAACTATCCAGAAATGTCAGAAGGGAAGATGGCTCGAATCAAGGCTACCCTGGCATCGGAGGCGACTCTGGCGCAAGCAGCCAGGTCCATTGAACTCAGCGATGTGATCTTGCTGGGTCGGGGCGAAAAACAGACCGGTGGCAAAACCAGGGCATCGATTCTTGCCGATGCGCTGGAGGCAGTCATTGGTGCCGTGTATCTAGAACGGGGCTGGGATGCCTGCTACAAGTTTGTAAGCAATCTTCTTGGGGAGAAAATGCGCGGCCTTGCTTCTCAGAAAGATGTGCGCGACTCAAAGACTCGCTTTCAGGAATTTATTCAGCGACTCAAAAAACCGCTCCCTGTCTATGAGACTGTAAAATCGAGCGGCCCGGATCACAAACCGGTCTTTGAGGTGGCGGTGATGGTTGGCGGTCGCGAAGTTGGTCGTGGTAAGGGCGATTCTAGAAAGAAGGCAGAGCATCAAGCCGCCGAGAATGCGCTCAGCAAGATGAAAGGCAAACAGGATGAATGAACTGCTGCTCAAGGTTGATGTGCAGGGTTCCACGCCAGGCTCATACCCAATCCACATAACGGACAATTATGCGGGTCTTGCCGAGATACTGAACGGAATGGGTGCTCGCCTTGTTTTCATCAGCCAGAAAGGTCTGGATAAGATCCTGGAGCGCTTCTTTACCGAGACCGGGCTTCCCCGGGATTCCATCTATCTTCTGGAGCAAGGTGAGAGCAATAAGCATATTTCCAGGCTGGCAGATGTTTACAACTGGCTTATCAAAAACAGGATCGATCGCAAAACCATTCTCGTTGCAATTGGCGGCGGTGTTGTAGGCGATTTTGTGGGGTTTGTGGCTGCGACAGTTCTCCGTGGCGTGCGGTTCGTGCAGGTGCCAACTACTTTGCTGGCCGCCGTCGATTCAAGCGTTGGTGGAAAGGTAGCGGTGAATGTCGACCACGGAAAGAACATGGTGGGCGCATTCTATCATCCGCAAATTGTGTACTGCAATGTTTCCATGTTCCAGTCGTTGCCGGATGCAGAGTGGGCCTGTGGATTTGCTGAAATCGTCAAACACTGCTGCATGGAAAGAAGCGGTCGTGACCTGGACTTTCTTGAATCCAATCTCGCAAAAGTTCGGGCACCAGAAGTGCTAATTCAAGTTGTTCGGGACTCAGCGGCCTTCAAGGCCAGCATTGTATCCGAAGATCCTAAGGAAACCGGGCTACGGTCGATCTTAAATCTTGGCCATACCACGGCGCATGCGCTGGAATCCATAACTGAGTACAAAAAATTCTCTCATGGTCATGCGGTCTCGCGTGGACTGGTAACAGCACTGCTTCTTTCGCATGAAAAATGCGGTCTGCCGGGGGAATTTGTGGACCGTATTCTGCGGCTAATGAAAAACCTGGGCCTTCCTATGGACACGTGCGGGTTTGAAGCATCAGACCTGTTTGAGCATATGAAATTCGATAAGAAGAATTCCGGTGATACGATTCGTTTTGTCCTGCTCGAAGGGCAGGGCAGACCTGTTTACGGAATCCCAATGTCACGCGGCGAGTTTGAGCTAGCCTGGGCTGAGCAAAAACGGCGGTATGGCTGATGGGAAGCGTGAAGGACCGGGTCTGCGCTCTGATCTTAAACCGATCGTACGGCGAAGCGTTCCGACTCTGCGATCAAGTTATTCGTTCGGCTAAAAAGCGAGATAAGTTCCTGCATCTGGCCGGTGCGGTCTCGCTCCTGGGATTGGGACATGTGCGACAGGCAGAAGAATGGACTGAGCAGGCCGAGTTTACGGACCCCGAGTTCTTCTACGTGGACGCGCTCATCCATTTACATGCAGGTAGAACGTCAGACGCACTCCTTTGCTATACCCGAGTAATCAACGCAGACCCTTCGGATACATTTGCAGACAAACTAATCGAACGGTTGCGCGCAGAGCCGGAAGAATTGCAGCACGAGGTCTCTGAATCGCCCATTGAACGTTATTTGCCACTGCGGGCCTGGTATTCTGAGCAGGGTCGAGTCAGGCAGGTGGAAGCGGAATCCGGCGGCCGGGACTTTGCAGAACGATTCTCCTGGCTCAAGTCCATTTTTCCCTCTGCTGCCAATCGCTCGCGTATATTGCGCATGGGCGGCTTCGCGGCACTCTTGCTGGTGGTGCTGGCAGTTGGATTCTTCTTGTATCTCAAGTTCATGCGAGGACCGCTCGCTGACCTGGCTGAGAAGCTACCGGAGGCACCGGCCCAGGGCACAATCATTCCCATGTCTGAACTCAAGAACGTCGATGTTCGGTTTCGTTTCGAGACCAGAAAGGAAGTGGTGGATCAATATCTGCTCGCTCGTCAGAAAATCCTTGAAGGTCGCGTAAACGAGGGTCGACTGTTACTCAACGAAATTGAGTATTCCAACGCTGGCTTTGAGATCAAGGAACGATCAAGCCTGTTAAAGCAAATGATCCCCTTTATTCCCACCAAATCGTTTGAGGACAACGTTACCATTCAGCAGATTACAGACGATCCTGCGATTTATCAGGGTGTGCAGGTAGACTGGCCGGGCACCATTGAAATGGACCCGGGCCCAATTCTGGTCACGGCAGGCGGCAAGGCGCGCCTGGCCGGGACACTGCCGCCCGGTCTTCAACAGGGAGCCACTGTTCGCGTCAGCGCCTTCTTTGACCGTATGGCCGGTGGCCTGCCAGTCCTGCTTGTTCGCGAAATTCAGTAGCCGGAAAATAGTTGCACCCCGGCGCCTTACTGGCTATTCTATCTTCAGGTGAGTCCATGGAAGGATCGCAGCCAATTCAACAAGCGCACGTGCAACCTGTGAACCCGTTTCACAAACCGCCACATTTTCAACCCTCGCCAACCCTGTTGACGAGGGACGAGATGGCGCAGTTCCTGGAACGAATGAATCCCGTTGAGGTTCCTGGCGAGAAAAAAGGCCAGGCCGTAGACCTTAAGGCGTGAAGCGTCAAGACTTTGGCCCTGACTTTGTCTGGGGTACCGCAACCGCTGCCTATCAAATAGAAGGTGCATTCAGGGAAGATGGTAAGGGCGAATCCATCTGGGACCGCTTTTCACACAAGAAACGCAAAATAGAAAATCGTGATAACGGTGACGTCGCCTGCGATCACTACCATCGGTACGAATCCGACCTTGATCTCTTGCGGTCTCTCGCCATTTCTAATTATCGTTTTTCCCTGGGGTGGACGCGAATCTTCCCTGAGGGAACTGGCAGGATTGAGAAGCGGGGCGTGGACTTCTACAATCGACTAATTGATGCCTGCCTGAGTCGCGGAATCACACCCTGGGTTACATTGTATCACTGGGATTTGCCCCAGCACCTTGAGGACAAGGGTGGCTGGCTCAATCGTGATATTGTTTCCTGGTTTGAAGAATACACTGATTTTTGTACGCGCACGTTTGGTGATCGCGTGAAGAACTGGATGATTCTGAACGAGCCCATGGCGTTTACAGCAGCCGGTTATCTGATTGGTGTTCATGCACCAGGTAAATACGGTCTTACTAACTTTGTAAAATCAGCACACCATGCCACACTCGCTCAGGCCGCGGGGGGCAGAGTTGCCAGGGCAAACTGTCCTGATTCCCAGGTGGGGACAACGTTTTCGATGACACACATTGAACCATGGTCCGCCTCAGATCGGAATGAACGAGCCAGAGCTCGCTTTGACGCTGCAATCAATCGCATCTTCCTCGATCCTGCTTGCGGGCGGGGGTATCCCTGGGATGACTTGAAGGCCCTTCGCAAAATTGAAAAATTCATGAAAGAGGGGGATGACGATCGCGTTAAGTTTAACTTTGATTTCATTGGAATTCAGAATTACACGCGCGAGATTGTGAAAGCCTCCATGTTCCGTCCGTATGTCTGGCTCAAGAGCATCAGTCCAAAGAAACGCCAGAAGCCGGAGACGGAAATGGGATGGGAAGTCTACCCGGAAGGAATTTACCATCTCTTGAAGAAGGTTTCACAATATCCCGAAGTTAAGAAGATTTTTGTAACCGAAAATGGAGCCGCGTTTCGCGATCAGGTCACGGGAGATCGCGTTCACGATCCGCTTCGTGTAGACTTCTTAAAGAACTATATCGCACAGGTCTTGCGCGCCAAGCAGGAAGGCGTTCCGGTTTCCGGATATTTCATCTGGAGCTTTCTCGATAACTTTGAATGGGCTTTTGGCTACAGACCACGCTTTGGTATTGTCCACGTGGATTTTGAGACCCAGCAAAGGCGGATCAAGGACTCGGGGCTCTGGTTCAGGGACTTCTTAAAGGGCGATTGAGCGTTACATGTTTCGCCGATAGCTGCCGCCGACACCGTATAATGCCAGGCTGATATCGCCGAGAGTGCAGACCCTGGTGGTTTCCATAAGCTCTTCAAAAATATTCCCGCCGGCCAGGGCTGTGCTCTTTAGTTTTGCCAGCGCCTTTTCCGACTCCCCGGCAAACGCGCGGCGGATTCTATCCACACGTTCGATCATTTCTTTTTTCTCAGCGTCCGTACTGCGAATGAGCTCGGTCCTGGGCGCAACTCCGTCCTGCGAGCCCAGGAACGTATTCACTCCAATGATGGGAAGTTCACCCGAATGCTTAAGCTCTTCGTAATGCAGTGACTCTTCCTGGATCTTGCCCCGTTGGTACATCGCCTCCATGGCCCCCGGAACGCCGCCCCGTTCGGTCAAGCGATCGAACTCGGCAAGTACTGCTTCCTCGACTAGATTCGTGAGCTCTTCTATGATGTAAGAACCTTGAAGTGGATTCTGGTTCTTATTTAGACCGAGTTCTTTTGTAATAATGAGTTGGATTGCCATAGCGCGGCGAACCGAGTTCTCGGTGGGTGTTGTTATGGCTTCATCAAATGCATTTGTATGCAGACTGTTTGTGTTGTCATACAATGCGTAGAGCGCCTGCAATGTGGTTCGAATGTCGTTGAAGTCGATTTCCATTGCGTGCAAAGATCGACCGCTGGTTTGAATATGGTATTTGAGCTTCTGCGAGCGCTCGGCGCCGCCGTAGAGACGTTGCATTGCCACGGCCCAGATGCGCCTTGCTGCGCGGCCGATTACGGAATATTCGGCGTCCAGCCCGTTAGAGAAGAAGAAGCTCAAGTTTGGCGCGAAGTCGTCGATTGGAATTCCGCGCTTCCTGTAGTATTCCACGTACGTGAAACCATTGGCCAGGGTGAAAGCCAGCTGCGTGATTGGGTTTGCTCCGGCCTCTGCAATGTGATATCCGGAGATCGAAACAGAATAGAAGTTTCTTACCTGATTGGCTGAAAAGTACTCCTGAATATCTCCCATCATCTTCAGCGCAAACTGAGTTGAGAAAATGCAGGTATTCTGCGCTTGATCTTCCTTCAGAATATCCGCCTGCACCGTCCCGCGGACCTTTTGAATCACGCTTTGCTTGATGTTGGAATACGTTTCTGCGTCGATTAGCCTGTCTCCGGACAAGCCAAGGAGAAGTCCCGTACCATCATGTCCTTGAGGCAGGTCTCGATTGTACCCGGGGACCGGTAATCCTTTTTGTGCATAGAATTCTTCAATGATCTTTCTTGCCTCATCGAGTTTTCCCTGTTCGCGTAGCGTCTTCTCTACCTGGCCGTCGATCGCGGTGTTGAAAAAGAAAGCAAGCAACATGGGAGCGGGCCCGTTGATGGTCATACTCACAGAGGTCCCTGGATCACAGAGGTCAAAGCCAGAATACAGGCGCTTGCAGTCGTCGAGCGAAGGTACGCTCACTCCGGAATTGCCAATCTTGCCATAGATGTCCGGGCGGATGGCAGGATTTTCGCCATAGAGGGTGACAGAGTCAAAGGCAGTGGAAAGTCGCGTGAATGACTTTTTTGCTCCACCGGTCAGATAGTGAAAGCGAGTGTTTGTTCGCTCTGGACCACCTTCGCCAGCGAACATGCGAATGGGATCTTCATCTGGCTTGCGGAATGGAAAAACCGAGGCCGTAAATGGGAAAGTTCCTGGAAGATTCTCGCGATAGGCGTACTGGACTAGATCGGACTCGGATTCGGTTGAGGGCAGGGCAACCAGGGGCACACGAATGCCGGATAACGTTTTGAATCCCAGGGCCTGAGTCATCTCAGTATTGCGAATTTTGTATTTGAGTTCGTTGGCCTTGTAAGAATCCCGAAGTTTTGGCCAACTTTCAAGCCACGAGAGAACTTCCGGTTTAATCTTGCGCTCAATCTCTTTTATTTTCTCCTCGATTGCCTTGCGCAGTTCGGCTGAATCGAGCAGGGTCAGGGCACGGCGCAGGCTTTGAAGATCCGCAGCAAGGGACGATTGATTTCTGCCTTCCCGATGATACTCGCGAACCGTATCAGCAATCTCGGAAAGATACCGAAGACGATTGGGTGCCAGGATTTCCGTGGTATCGAGCTGCTGGTTCAGGTCATTCGCGCACTTCTTAAAATCAAAACCTTTTGAAATCATTGTTTCCACAATTGCAGAATGCAATTTGCTAACACCCTGGTCCTGGAATCGACTGGCAACCGTTGCATAGACTGGCATGGATTCTGGCGCTTCATTGAAGCGATTGTGATTCCGTTGGAATTGCTTTCGCACATGGATTATTGCGTCTTTTGCCCCGGCACGATCGCCCTTGTTCAGCGCGACAATGTCAGCGAAGTCGAGCATGGCGATCTTCTCAAGCTGCGTAGGTGCCCCAAACTCGGGTGTCATTGCATAGAGATTTACATCGGCAAGGGCTGTGATTTCAGAGTCTGATTGTCCGGAACCCGACGTTTCGACAATTATCAAATCAAAAGGTAGTTTTCGGAAGACTGGAAGTAAATGGCCCAGTGCATCGCTGATGGTCCCGCCGGATTTACGCGTAGCGAGCGATCTGAAAAATATGCGATCAGGATGAATGGCAAGTGAATTCACACGGATGCGATCTCCGAGGAGCGCGCCTCCGGTCTTCTTTCGCGTTGGATCCACGGCAAATACTGCAATTCGAATGTTTGGATCGGCCTGTATAAACCTGAGAATCAGCTCGTCCGTTAGAGAAGATTTTCCGGCCCCTCCGGGACCTGTAATGCCCAGCACGGGACATTTTCGATCCGCCAGGTTCAGCGGGATGGATTCACCTTTTTCAAGGATCGACACCATGCGGCCAAGCACAGCGGTGTTTGAAATAACGTCAGGCGACAAATCTGGCAGGCCAAGCTTATCCGGCGCAAAATCAGTGGCGACGAGCATGCTTGAGATAATGCCAGCCAATCCCATGGTCCGGCCATCTTCCGGCGAGAATATCTTTGCGATTCCATATGATTCAAGCTCTTGGATTTCTTCTGGTACAATAACGCCGCCACCGCCGCCGTAGATCTTGATATGCCCGGCTCCTTTTTCCTGTAAGAGGTCTTTGAGATACTTAAAATATTCAACGTGACCTCCCTGATAGCTGGAGATTGCAATTCCCTGCACGTCTTCGGAAAGTGCGGCTTCCACTACCTCCTGAACGGATCGATTGTGGCCCAAATGGATGACTTCAGCTCCATGGGACTGAAGCAGGCGGCGGAAGATGTTGATTGAAGCATCGTGGCCGTCAAACAAGGAAGCAGCCGTGACAAATCGAATATGTTCCCTGGGTTGATAAATGTCTGGTTGGTTTGGTTTTTCTGCGCTCATTGTTTCTTTCTGAATAGATCCATCAAAATTGGGTCTGGCTTCAAAAACGTTGCCGGTTCATTTGCACCGTTCAGGTCAACGAATCGTTGCGTAACTCCTGTAATAGTACTTCCACGAAACTTGATCTCCACGAAACAAACCGTGCGTCCGACCACCTGGCACAAATAGGCCCCGGAGGGGTCTCTGTAGAACAGATTCCGGCTACCGGACTCAATCAAGAGCGTTCGTTTCATTTGTTCTTCTGGCGCTTCGTGGATGTTGTTTATGGGAATTCTGGCCAGGGTCTGCTCGGACCCCTGGTCCGGTGCAAGCACCACATTGAATGAACTCTGCTCTGCGGCAGAAGCTTGCATGATTCCTTCGATTGCTTGATCCGGTTGATTCATCTTGCTTGAGAATGCGGAGAGCAAGATGGTTTGCCCGGC
The DNA here is from genome assembly GCA_016788865.1 of Leptospirales bacterium. Classification (GTDB taxonomy): domain Bacteria; phylum Spirochaetota; class Leptospiria; order Leptospirales; family Leptonemataceae; genus JAEUSB01. The sequence continues at coordinate 9,043 of JAEUSB010000101.1, read as the reverse complement.
TTTTTGTAGCAGAATGGATTTACGTTCCTTGTCTTCCGCATCCCAGGCGACCGACAGAGGTCTGGTTTTTGAAAACTTCCTTTCTCCAGTGGCAAAACCCAGCGCATTGAAATCCATGTAACCAGGAAGTCCTGGAGCTGGTTCCTTCAGTCTTGTATCGAAAGATTCTTGCGAGTCTGCTCCGGTTAAGTTTCCAGAGTGGACCAGGATGCAATGCCCACCCGTTTGGGCCACGCGCTGATCTAATTGCTTTCTCCAGGTGCGAAGTACCGCAAGACCCCCGCGGCCCTTCTGATCCACGCCAAACTCACCCTTCCAATCCGCGATACCAAGGATGATAAGACTTGAATCCTGCGACTGCTGGGACAGGAGCGGAGTCGTGATTAGGACCAAAAGGAGAATAATCCGCATAGCTCATGCAACAGGGGGAGGCGACCCGATCAAGCCAAAAAGGCCTGTCTTGCGACCATCTGTTCGCAATGGATCTGGCTGGATGACTGTTTTGAAGTTAACGGGAGAATGTGCCGAATCCACCCCACAAGCGGGGTGGATTCACGGATTGCGGTGCGATCAAATCAGATAGAGATGGCCTTACGACCCTGCTGGCTCCCGAGGTAGACAAATTTGCGAGCGCGCATAACGTCTCCTAGAGGTTTGTGCTGAACAAGTGCATTCCACGGATCGAATGCTACTGACTCCACTTCAGTATCAAGTTTCTTGCCCGCCTCTGAATGTGTATCTTGCTGCGGAATGGTCAGCTTCCCAACGGTTACATAGGGGGCGTTGGCTTCTTCCCAGTTCACAGATGCATCTTCGATCGGGGTTGTAGACTCATCGACAAAGAACTGCAGTTGCATGTCGAAGGTGATTGGCCCCTGTTTCACACGATCGCTCATTTCCTTGGCCCAATCATCCGTTGTTTCAACATTTGGTTTGCTCGAAGGAACAATGCGAACACGCATTGCGTATGGTCCGCAGGAAAGGGGAGCTGCCGAATAGAACTTCTCCGATGCGAATCCGGTAAACTTCCGGGCAACACTGGCTTTTGCCTCACCGATTGCTTTGAGTCCGCCAAAGAAGCCGTGCGTCCGAATAAAGTATCCAAGCAACGCCAGAGGGCCCCTGGAGATGGCCATTACAATCTGAACGAATGGCTCGCTGGACTTGAGTCCAAAAACTTCCCGATTGATCAACAGGAAGTCCTGCGAAGTCACATTGTTGCCCAGCGCTCCCGGACCGGATAGTCCCAGGACTTTGATGGTAAATCCGCGGATGTCCGGCTCTTTGTCCGGCCGCTTGTCCATGCCACCGTTCGAAAGTCGAATCCAGGTATTGTACTTTGCGGCCTTCGCGAATAAGCCGTGTTTCGCGTAATCAGGCAGATTGCCCAGGATTTCCAGTTCTGCGCTTAAGGCCAGCAGCTGCTTGCGGTGCAGTGTGCGACCATTCCCATATTGTTTGGATTTCTTTTCTTGAAGTTGTTTGAAAAATTCGACGTAGCCTTTGTAGCGCGTCTCTTCGTCTGGTGCAATGATCTCGCGCCATTCTGTGCTTGGTTGTTTCATTGTATATCTCCGGGCTATTTACGGTACATGCTTTCTACGCCGTCCCAATCTTCAGGGACTCCAGAAGTCTCAAGTGCCTTGCAACGTTTGTAATAAACAGCTGCTGCCCTGTCTTTCTGATTTTTTTTCGCGACGGCATAGAAGTGACGCGCCGCGCCTGGGAAGTCGCGATTCAAATAGGCTGCCTGCCCGGCCTCAAAATCGGCTCTGGTTGTCTCTTTGAGCTGGCGGATCTCGTCCGGCTCTGCATTCAGCACTTCAATGATAACAACGGGATCTTTCTTGCCTTTAACCCTGACTCGATCCAGGGTCCGGAGCGAGAGCTTTTCTGGCTCTTTGAGACGTTCGTGTGTTTTCCCGGAAATTATCAGGGATGCGCCGTAATATTTGGTGAGACCCTCAAGTCGAGAGGCAAGGTTCACGCTGTCGCTGATGACCGTTCCTTCCATCCGGCTTTGCTCGCCGATGGTGCCAAGCATCAGGTCGCCTGTATGAATTCCAATGCCGATCTTAACCAGGATATATCCCGCAATCGCGCGTCCTCGATTCCATGTCTCAAGCACTCGGAACATGTCAATTGAAGCTGCAATTGCCTGGTCAGGCGAATCGAACAGGGCCATGATGGCATCACCAATATACTTATCAATGAAGCCCTTATGCTCGCGCACGGCCGGGCCAACCTGTTTCAGATAGCTATTGATGAATCTGAAGTTCTGCTCGGGAGTCATGGATTCTGAAATCGTGGTAAATTGACGAATGTCTGAAAACAGGACGGTCATTTCCCTCGCGATGTTCTCTCCGAGTTCAACGCCAACAATGTTGTCTCTACCCAGGAGTCTCAAGAATTCCGCGGGAACAAAACGACTGATAGCCTCATTGATTTCAATCTGCGCCTGTTTTGCTTTCTTCTCCTGATCAAGGGCCGCCTCAATGTTACGATACAGTATGGCGTTTTCCAGTGATGTTGCCATCTGAGCCGACAGAACCTGAAGTGTCTCAAGGCGCGTCACGTTAAACACGCCGGGGGCGCCGTTGTTTTCCAGATACAGTAGTGAGGTGAGTTTTCCTTGTAACAAGACGGGCATGCAGAGTACCGAGCGAGGTCTGTATTCGCGCACGTACGGATCATCGCGGAATCGTCCATCGGCTGACGCTTCATCGAGAACGACAGCCTGCCTTGTCCTTTCTGTCAGGCGGATAATTGTAGCCGGGAGCATGGAATATGATTCCAGCACGACAGAGTCCAGAATTTGAACTGTATTGTTCAGCGCATTGCCAGCCGCCGCAACTATCAGATTGCCTCCGGATTCCATGATTAGCGCGCCCTTCTGAGCGCCGGCATTCTCCATGGCAATGCGCAGCATCTTGTCGAGCAGGCCATTGAGTTGAATCTCTCCAGACAGCGTTGCTGCGGCCTTGATAACTGTACCGAGGTCGAGGGATCCCGAGATATCTGCTGTGCGGGGGCCACCGGATTGAACGATTGCATCGCTGGTTTGATTGCGCACGAGTTCCGGAAAATGATTCTCCAGTTCTTCCGCCTTGGCCGTGATATCGAGCTTCAGATAGAGACGGCGGGCTTCGCGCATGTACAATAGCGCGAATTTGCGCTGATCCAGGGCAACGTAGTAGTTGCCCGCGGCTTCATTTGAAAGCGCCTCATCGAAGATAAATCCGCCGGCGGCAGCAGCCTTGATGGCTTCATCATACGTGCCAATCGCAGTGCCATGCTGTTTGGCCAGTCGGGCACGTTCTGCTGAAATCAGAAGGTCCTGATGCTTGAAATTTTCCGGAGCATGCGTGGCGCGCTCTTTGATTGTTTTTGCAATCTGTTCCAGGTCTTCCATCAGCCGCTTGCGCTCACCAGGCTTTACTACTTCAATTGTTGCACACAGCGCCAGGGCCCGATGAAAGTCCAGGACAGGCAGCGCCAGGGAACCCTGCGCAGACATACCGTGCATCGCCGCCTTCTTTGCCAGGTCAAGGGCGGCTTCGCGTTGATCAAAAGAATCTGCAAGAATGGTCTTAAAGAAATTTAAGTAGAATAGCCCTTCATGATTATTCGCAGTTTGCCAGGCGTCAGCAAAATCCTCTTCGCGAAAGCGTTCGCCCGAGAGCCTCGCGCGGTTTCTTGATCCGCCCTGGAGGTTGCTGATGAACTGGCGCGCCATATTCACCAGTTGCATTACCGGTTTTTGCCCCGTCCGATAGAGGGGATTCCCAAAGCGTTCAATATCCTGTGAAATTTCGCGCAGTGGTTTGTGACCAATCCAGAGAGGACTGCAGGTAAGCAAAAAGATTACGGCTGCAACATACTCAAGATCACCGGTCTCCAAACCTGCCTGATAGGCGTGGAGGAGGTATTCTGCGCTCTCGCTGGCCGGGTGTCTCCAGTGATGGACGCCTGCAGCATAAAGGTAATAAACGCGGCACTTAATATCTCTGGCTTGAAGTTTCTCAACCAGGTCGAGTGCAAGTCTTCCATACCGGTAACCGCGTTCAGTGTCGCTTAAATCCCCGCAAAGGAGCATTGCATACGCAGCATACGCGTACGCTGAGGCCGGTGCGTTTCCATGTTTGAGAGAATGTAGTATCATTCGCGAAATGAGTACCGCAAAAAGATCTGTATTTGTACCGTAGGCTGGAGTAGCGATCTGCATCAGTACTCGCATGGCGGCGAGTTCTGTCTGATCTTCCATCAGATGAGTGTCTACGAGACGCTCCGGGCTCTTCCCGCTCAGTGCTCGTGCAGCGGAAGCGAGTTCGCCCTTTGCACCTGAACTACCTGGCTTTGGCGGAATTTTCATGCCCAGCAATGAGAGAACCTCAATTCCAAGCCGGATTGCCTCCGCCTGTTCCCCTCGCGCGGCATGGAGGGCAATTTTCAGTTCGTAGACCCGAACTTTCTCAAGTGCTGTCTTTGCCTTTTCCAGTATGGCGGCAAAATGTTTTTCTGCGACCTTGTTTTCCCCAACGATATAATTGATTTCGCCAAGTTCGCTATGGGTTTTGATGAATAGATCGTAGTGCTGTGTCAGCGCGTTAGCCGGCATTGCGTCGAATGCGACGCCAAACAAGCGAAGTGCCTCCTCGTAGGCACTGGCATCGCGAGCTTTCTTGCCAGCCTGGAGGTTGAGTTCGATGAGTCTGATACGTTCATCAGGTTCGAGAATGAGCTCGCGGCCCTGATTCATATGGTGAACAATTTCAAGAATGCGCTCATCGCGCTCAGCGAAAGGAAGGTTCGCGAGCAACGTCCGCGCGATCTTCAAATGGGTCTGCCTCTTGTCGTCTTCAGCGAGTTGCTGGTACGCCGCGTTGTGCACCTGGTCATGTACAAACTTGTACTGGACCGCGAGTTCGTTCTGTCCGTTTGAGAAGGCCGCATACTTGTACGAATCGTCCATGGCCACGATGAAGCCTTCTATTAGCAGCTCTTCAAGTTCCCCGGCTGCCCGGGCCTGGGTTTGTTCTGCGCAAAGCGAAAACGTCTTCAAGTCAAAGTGACCACCGAGGCATGCTGCGAGGCGGATCAGATCCTGTCCGGTGGTAGACAGGTGTCTAATATTGCTTGAGATAATGCGGACAAGGTCATCGGTTGCAACCTGTGCCCGAATTTTAAACATGTCATAGGAAAAGTGGCCAACCGATTCGCTAAAGAAGATCAGGTTCTCTTGATAAAGGCTTTTCAAAAACTCGCCGGTGAAGAACGGATTGCCGTCTGTCTTTTTGAACACGGTTTCTGCCAGATCGTCCGCAAGCGAGGTCTTATCTGGCGGCAAAGCAAGTGAATCTGCCACAAGCAGGCGAACATCGCGGGGGCCCAGAAGCGAGAGCTTCAGGTCCAGGGGTTTGATTCCATTGCGTTGTAAATCTTCCAGGGCCAGGGCAAGTGGGTGCGCATCCGTAACCTCATTGTCCCGGAAGGAGCCAACGAGCAAAAGGTAGCGCGAGTCCGGATCCGTCAAAAGTACCTTCAAGAGTGAAAGCGTAGCACCGTCTGCCCATTGAAGATCATCGAGAAAGAGAGTGAGTGGATGCTCGCGTGATGCAAACGTTCGAATGAAGTTTTGAAAAACCAGGTGAAATCTGTTGCGGGATTCCGTCGGGGGTAGGTCCGGTACCGGGGCCTGCTCGCCGACGATCAGTTGCAAATCAGGGATTACTTCAAGCAAAACCTGCCCATTGGATCCAAAAGAGGCTACAAGACGTTCTTTCCAGAGCTGAAGTTTGTCCCGGCTTTCAGTCAACAGCTGTCGGATTAGTTCCTCAAACGCAGCGATCAGCGCGCTATAAGGTACGTCACGACGGTGTTGATCAAACTTTCCGGAAGTGAAGTATCCCTTCCTTTCCGTCATGGGTCCCAGGATTTCCTGGATTAGAACGGTCTTGCCCGCGCCGGATCGACCTGATACCAGTGTGAATACGGTTTCCCCTTCGCAAACGCGCTCAAATGCAGAGAGAAGCGCTTCCCGTTCCTTGTCTCTGCCGTACAGCTTTTGCGGAATCTGGAATGCCTCTGAAAAGTCTCGCTCGCCCGCGCCAAAGTCGTTTATCTTCCCGGTTTCCTGAATTTGACGGGCGCACTCTTCGAGGTCGCGAATCAGGCCTGTTGCACTACGATAGCGATCCTCTGCGTTTTTGGCCGTTAGTTTCTTTAGAATGCTCTGCACTGCCCCTGGTATTGGCCCGAAACTCGCCTGCTTAACTTCAGGAATGTCGCGCGCTATATGCGCGTGAACGAGCTCCATAGGATCGGTTGATGTGAACGGCAACTTACCTGTAAGGATCTGGTAGAATGTGATGCCGAGCGAATAAAAGTCCGCGCGATAGTCGACCGTGCGATTCATCCTTCCTGTTTGTTCAGGAGAAATGTAAGCCAGGGTTCCTTCAATTCTGTCTGGTGTCAGCAGTACTGGATTCTCGCGCGTGAGTGTAGACGAGATTCCAAACTCCGTAATTCTGAGTTCATTTGTTTTTTCGTTCAGGAGAATGTTGTGCGGGTTCAGATCTTTGTGAACAATCCTGTTCTTATGTAAATCTGCGAGAATCTTTGAGATACCAAGTGCCGTTTGCAAAAAACCAGGAAGATTGGGCGCGCCCATATCGCGCGCAGCGACAAGCGGAATGCCTCCCATATCCTGAAATACAATTGCAAGGCCGGCTCCGTAGGGATACAGTCCCAGTGCCGGAAGAATTCCATTGATCTTGAGGAGGCTTGAAATCTCAAAGTCCCTCCGCATCCGCGCCATATCTTTTGCCTCTGGATAGCGGGCGCGCAATGCACGTGCAATTACCGGTACACCATCGGACAAGCGTTGCCCGCGGTACACGCCAATGCGCTCATTCTCAAGCACAGGATCAGATAGACGGTAACCAGGAATGGAAGCCAACCGGTGAAGGCTGGCTAAACTGTATCAACTGTCAAGTAACGATTACTCGAAGGCCGCACATTCGAGCGATTCTCCGGTTTCAAAAGCGAAAGCATCGCGTAAGTCTGCCGGAGGTCCATTCAGTTCGCCAGCGGATACGCAGCCCACGAAATAGATTCCATTGCCACCCGCGAATACAATCGAATTGTTCAGCGATTCGACATCGTCAAATGCATGAAAGTGAGGCGATATGGACGTTAAATGGCGTTCAATCAGACCCTGGCGCGTCCAGAGAACTAGATGGCTCAGGGGCAGGGCGCTTTTTGTCCAGATCCAGTTTTTTGACATTCGATGCAGCGGCAGAATTCCGCTTGTTTTTGGAAGTTTTTCGACTTCGTTTCTGCTGAATCGCCTTAGACCATGGGCGTAGGTACTTTGGCCTAGTGGGAGTGGATACTCTTTGCCAGAGCTGAGCCCCGCGCTTGCCTTACCCCGATTCTTGAGTTGTACGCACGTCCCGCCCGACGCCTTGAAGTGATCTGCTCCAAACGTATAAGAATGGCCGTAGAAACTGACGAACTCACTTAGATTTTCATTACCACAATACCCATCCGAAACGGCATAGACGTCACCCGCCAACCCGGTTACCGGCGAACGCCCGAGGACGCTTGCAATATCGCGCATTCGCTGAAATTCCGCTTCAAAGAGACTCACGGCACGCGGATCCTCGAACTCAAAAAATACCTCCATGTTTGTGTCCCGCGCATTCATCGAAAAATTGTAAGAGCCAGTAAGAACCCGATCGTCAATAATCATTGTCTTATGATGAAGGTGACCCCCGTGCAGTACGCCGTCTGTGGTCTGAAATAGACTTCGATTTCCATCGACATACACGGCTGAAGGCAACAATCCAAGTGATTCGTTTAGTTTTGATCCCTCGGAATCCATTTCAAGTTCGGTCTTGTCTGAATCGTAAATGCCTTCCACCGGAATTCCCTCGTTTGCCTTCAGCGCAAGCGCAGCAGTGAGGGTGGGATCAGAATGTGAGAATATCATATAGCGCACACTGCGTTTCGCATTCAATACTCCCTGCAACAATCGACTCTGTATGAGCCGACCTTTGGCCGGGGAAACCAGCATTCGTCCGCCATACGGAAGACCTCGAACCACGGGCGCATCGGTTTGTTCGCGTCGCAGAGCCTGTAAAATCTCCTCCCCCTGGGTTGGTGCGATTCTTAGAAAGAGGAATGCATTGTTGTTGTGGAACAGGTCGCTAATGGTGAAATTTCCCGTTCCTGATATCAAGAGAACATGATCGATCAGCATCAGCTTGGCATGCTGTAAGCCAGAGCGGGAACGAATGTAGGGATGAAAATCCGCAGATGCAAACTCATCATAGGTTTGATCCGGTGATCCTGTGATATGAATTTGTACGCCGCGCTCACGAGCTTCGGTGAGGGCCGCAAGAATTTGCGGCTCATCGAACTCATAGCACCAGAAGTCAATTCGGGTGTGCGCCTGCCTGATTTCATATACGATCCTGTCTCGCGGCAAGCTCGCCAGGGTCCAGCGATGCTGTGGTTCAGGGTGGGTGAAGAGAAAATCGTGAGACGCTTCTGTTTCCAGCCAGGCCAGGAGTGCATTCGAATCCTGGCGTTTTACGCAGCATGGCAAAAGTAAAATGAACATAAATAGCAGACGCATGCCATGGTAGGTCCATTTTTCTTGAAGCCGTTCCGCAATTTAGAGCGAGCGCGTAAGGGAAATCTGAATCGACTCACCACCATAGGCACTCTGTTCAGCCGTCTTCATCCACAGTCTTCCGTATGAGAAGATGGCCTTCCCCATGGAAAACTCATACGCCAACAAGACCTCGGCTTCTCTGAATTCTGGAACGTTAGTTGCCTTCCTGAGTCGTTGAAACGGATTTCCAGAATTGTCGCTTCTGCCCGCAAGTGGTCGGAATACGATTCCTCCGAAACCCGCATGGAATCGTCCCCATGCGTAAGAGATGCGGCTTCGCAACACTCCGGCCTGATTCCTGAAATGCGCGGGCGCATCGGAACGATCAAGCCCCGCACAATCGTCGCCCGGACAGAGCACCGG
>JAEUSB010000069.1 GCA_016788865.1 Leptospirales bacterium | reverse complement strand
GCCGTTGGCCCTGGAGGCGCGACGTATACCAGCCAATCCTCCAGTACATCGCCGATGGCGGACCCAGGATCATTCTCTTTGATATCATGTTTACTGAAAGGTCTGAGGAAGACGCTAAGCTGGCCGCGGCAACACGAACCGTAAGCGAAGTAATTCCGCTCTCGCATGCAATTCAATTGCGCAAAGAAGAAGGCGAGCCCGAGGAAAAGCTGCCGCCTGCTATTGCTGCAAAGTCTTTTCCGGTTAAATATCTGAACTACAATCCGCGCCACTACAACGTGATTCAGTATCCCGCCGGAGAGATCATGCAGGATGAAAAAAAGGGAAAAGTAAAGAATCATGCTCTGCTTCATTCCGTAACGTATCTGCCAGACGATGATGGGATCTCCCGCATGGCGGAACCAACCTTTCAGTACGGGGACGTATCGTACCTGCTCTTACCCGTGCAGGCCTTCCTCGCAACAATGGATCCCGATCCCCGGCTTTCTATGTCAAAGGACGAACTGCGTATTGAAGGATTCCGCGGTGGCAAACCTGAGCAGGTAACGGTCCCCCTGGAGAATGGCCTGTGGAGAATTCATTACTACGAAAAATGGGTCTACGATGTGACTGCCCGAGACTCGATTCATCGGATTTCCGTCAGTGGGATCATCGATTCGATTCGTGCGCTTGAGACAATGGGCGAAACAGATGCTGGACTCAGTGTAAAGGTGCCAAAGGACGCTTTCACAGATAAGATTGTAATCTTTGGCGCCTCAGCCGCAGCCACCTACGATGAAAAACTCACGCCGCAGGGACCAATGCCCGGGTTTGCGCTCAATGCAACAATGATTTCTAATATACTTGGGAATCACTTCATGATTCGCGGTTCTGCACTCTGGGGATTTCTACTGTCTGGCGTCCTGCTTGCGATCACGGCTTTCTTCTCATTGTATTTTCACAGAATGATCATTCGCGTACTTGTCCCCGGAGTTCTGTTTGTAGCCTGCATGCTCGCCGCGCTCTTTTCTTTTCGCCTGGACTATGCATTTTACCTGGCGCCGGTGCCTCTGACGTTCATTCCAGCATACCTTGGTGCACTCGGCGTACTCACTTACTTCGAGGGCGCTGAGAAGCGTCGATTCAAAGGTGCAATGGCGAAATACCTTTCGCCCGACGTACTGGAAGAAGTGATGAATCGCGGCGAAATCAAGGCGGAGGTTGGCGAACGCAAGATCATCACTGTATTGTTTTCAGATGTTCGCGGATTTACCACAATCTCTGAGAACATGGATGCGGCCCAGGTTGTCTCCATCCTCAACGAATACTTTTCCCACATGGTGCGCATCATTTTTGAGCAAAAAGGAACTCTCGATAAGTTCATTGGGGACGCCATCATGGCATTCTGGGGAGCGCCAATTCATCGCCCGGATCATGCGCTGCTCGGCGTTCGATCAGCACTTGCAATGACTGCGGCCCTCAGGACATTGAACGAAGAATTCGCTGCCCGGCAAATGGCTCCGCTTGGGATGGGCGTGGGCGTAAACACAGGAGAAATGATTGTTGGGAATATTGGATCTGATCAACGACTGGACTACACGCTCATTGGCGACAATGTGAACCTCGGGTCAAGACTGGAAAGTCTGACAAGCCAGTACGGAGCTGCAATCCTGATTGCAGAAGCGACAAAAGTTCTGGTAGAAAATGAGATACCTTGCCGCATCATCGATCGCGTAGCCGTGAAAGGTAAAAGCATTCCAATTTCCGTCTATGAACCTCTCGATCATAACTATGGAAGCCTGTCGCCCGCTGAAGCGTGCGATGCATTCAGCCGCGCGTTCGATGCCTACCTCAAGCGCAATTGGGATGAGGCCATCAGTACTTACGCCATGCTCAACGAGGAACGATCAGGCGGTGATGTTGCAGCTCGCCTTTTGATTGAACGCTGTCGCGTTTTCAAATCGGATCCACCCGGTGATGACTGGAACGGATCGCTGGTAATGAAAACAAAATAGCTCACTGGCTTGCAGGCAGACTCTGCAAGAATCGGAGAATGAATCCGGACGGAATTACAAGGCCGAGACCGGAATGATTCGTGCCGTACGCGGCGCGATTGATGCCAATCAAATGACCGTCCCAGGTGTATACCCCCGATCCGGATGTTCCGGGAAAGGAAACTCCCTGCGTCTGGATGAAAGGAACCTCAGCAAAGCCAGGATCCGTATTGATTCGGTTGGTCTGCGAAATGCTTCCCAGTAGCAGACTGTCGCGCAAGCCGTAGGGCGCACCGTACAGAAAGATACGTTGCCCTTCATAGAGTCGCTCGCGCGCAAGCCAGTTCTCTGATGTAAGCGCCTCAACGGATCCCATATCTCCTTCGAGTACGGCCAGGTCGAGTTCCAGAGACGACCTGGTTAGATGAGCCTCCGCCATTCTTCCATCGTTCAGTGAGATCTGATAGACTGTTTCACCGGACGCGTCTGGCCTTGCCGGTGTGACGTGCGCGCAGGTCAGCACGCGATTGTTGGTGAGCAATATCCCCGTCCCTACGGCCTGCTTCGATTTCAAAATGGAAACCGAGCGCATGCGCGCCCGGGCCAGGACGCTCGATGAAATTTCATCTGAACGGCATGCGACTGACAACAGCGCAAGTAACGAAAGCGGCAGGATGCGAAAGAAACGCACAGACGCCCCCCTCTGCTTCACAAGACCGGCGATCAGACTTTCCCTTAACCCCTCGACAAGAATTCTTCGCATCGCCCATTCGATCAGTCTGAAAGAATTAAAGGAAGCAAAATACAAATGCGGGATTAATTGCACGCCTTTCGAGAAAATCGTTTAAATTGAAAAGAACATGTTTCATCGACTCACTATCCTGGCCGTAACGACCTCCCTATCCTCTTGCCTCTGGTTAATCAAACCCGGGGATCCATTCGATTCGGCCATGCTGCCTCCGCCGCCCGATTACGCAAAGCCGTCTGAATGGGGAGCCCTGCCTGATCGCAAAGATACGGCCGATGAAGTTCCCGCAGAAACCAATCTAAAGGATGAGCAATCATCAGCTCAAGTGGATGTTTTCTTTATCCATCCCACCCTCTACTTCGGGAAGACCTGGAACGCAGACACAGCAGACTCCAAAATCAACACGCGGGTCGATTCAACCACGCTTCGACTTCAGGCAAGCGTGTTCAATTGCTGCGCACGCATTTATGCTCCCCGTTACCGTCAGGCGACACTGGTCTCGTTCATTGAGAAAGAAAACGGCGCCAGGGCACTTGATGCTGCGTATTCAGACGTGCTTCGCGCCTTCGACTACTACGTAGCTCATTTTAACCAGGGAAGGAGAATTGTGATCGCCGGACACAGCCAGGGAGCACGCCATGCGATGCTGCTATTGAAAGACAGGTTTGATAATAAGCCCCTCAGACAAAAACTCGTGGCGGCGTACCTGATTGGCATGGCAATTCCGGAGAACCAGTACGCGCAGATACCGCCCTGTGATAGCGCCTCCCAGACTGCTTGCTTTATCAGCTACCGCTCGGCAATTGAGGGCGCAGAAATGCGCAAGTTGCCGCACGATCCAACCGGACCATACGCTTGCGTGAATCCAGTTACATGGAGAAACAACGATACACCCGGAAATATCAAGGACAATGCCGGTGGGGTTTCATCCGATTTCAAAAAGATCGATCCGAATGTCTGTTCAGCGTATTGCAAAGACGGTGTGCTGCGCATTTCAGAGCCGACTGCTCCGGGATACTCAAGTCGAAATGGGAATTACCACGTTTCCGACTATGCCCTTTTCTATGTTAACCTTCGCGAGAATTTGAGGACTCGCATTGAATCGCTCAAGTGATGGCGCCAGATCAGGTCTGCGTTTCTGCCTCGAGCATCATTTGAATTGCCTCGAGAGCGGCGTCTTCGCCCTGCGTAGTCAGTGTGCGCCGAATGTCGGTTGCAAGGACCCTTTCCCAGAAATCTTTGCGCCGCGCAATCCCGGCAAGCCGACTGTTCAGCCGGGCCCTGGCGCGGCCCAGGAATTCCGCGAATGGACCAATATCGTCGCCAAGTATTTCCGTCTGGATTTGATCTTTGATTTTCCGCGCCAGAGTCGGGCTCAATCCTGATGTGGACACGGCGACCTGAACTTTACCTGATCGTGCAATTGCTGGAAAGATTACATTGCAATGCTGGGGATCATCCACGCAACAGATGAATTTGGCTTTCGCTTCCGCCATCTGAAACAGGCGAGCCGCTTCGGCTCTGTCCTCTCCAACGTAGACAACAAGGAACACATCGGAAATGTCATTGGGCTCAACGGGAAGACTGCGCCACTCAACGGAATCCTTGAATTCATCAATATTGGGATCTGAAAGCGATGAGTACAATCGTAACTTTGCGCCCGCCGTTAGTAGAAGTTTGATCTTCTCGCGGGCATGCGTGCTTTCCCCGCAGACGAGTATTGCCCGGCCCCGCAAATCGAGCGCCAGAGGAAGCAAGGATCCGTCAGACATATTGGCGTTCATAGCCTACGAGGCGTGAAGTCCGCACTCCTTCTGATCCGCATTCTCCCACCACCACCTGCCCGCACGAATATCTTCGCCAGGTTGTACTGCGCGGGTACAGGGCTCACAGCCAATACTGGGAAAACCTTTGCGATGGAGTGGATGCACCGGAACGTTATGCGCCTTTGCATAGTCGTAAACCATGGACTCACTCCAGGCTGCAAGGGGACTAACTTTTAGAATCCCTCCCTGTGTTTCGTCGCGTTCAAACAACGAAATGTCTGCGCGGGTTACGCTCTGCTCCCGCCTCAGCCCTGTCATCCAGGCCGTTTTTGAAGCCAGCGCCCGCTTCAGTGGTTCAACTTTTCTAATGTGGCAGCATTCTTTTCGATTCTCGATGCTTTCGTAAAACGAATAGGGCCCCCGCATGCGCACCAATTTCTCCACAGCGGCTGCATCAGGAAAGTAGATGTCGATTGTGACGTTTGAATACTTCTGCCGGACCTCGTCGAGAACCTGGTAGGTTTCTTCCGGAAGGCGACCTGTATCCAGGGCAAAGGCATGAGCCTGCACGCCAAGGGCCTTTGCCGCCTGGGACAGCACATGGAGCAAAACCGTATCCTCCACGCTCAAGCTCAACGCCAGCGTGGTATGACCAGGATCGAGCCCCAGAACCGCAGCAACCAGATCCTCGACAGACGAACTGGCATGACGATCGTTCAGCTTCGAAATTTCTTCAATCGAAAGGGGCATTTCATTTCCTGGTATTTCTATAGGATTACTTCAAAAAAACTGATTGCCTGGCAAGGGTCAAGTTCAAAATGAGGCTGCGGACGTTTCAACTCCATGATCGACCATCTCAGACAGCTTGAGGCGGAAGCCATCTACATATTGAGAGAAACTGCAGCGCAGTTTGATCGCCCTGCACTTTTGTTCTCAGGCGGCAAGGACTCCATAACGCTCGTTCACCTGTCGCTGAAGGCATTCCGGCCGGGCAAGTTTCCCTATCCGCTTGTGCACATTGACACGGGTCACAACTTTCCCGAAACCATTACGTATCGCGATGATATGGTTAAGAACATTGGCGAAACGCTGATCGCTCGGCATGTTCAGGATTCAATCAACAAGGGCACGGCCATTGAGGAAAAAGGACGTTTTGCAAGCCGCAACATGCTTCAGACGGTAACGCTCCTTGAGACCATAGATGAATTCAGATTCGATGCCTGCATCGGCGGTGCAAGACGAGATGAGGAGAAGGCTCGCGCAAAGGAGCGTATCTTTTCTGTTCGCGACGCATTTGGCCAATGGGATCCGCGACTGCAACGGCCGGAACTCTGGAATCTTTACAACGGAAAGATTCAACCAGGAGAAAACGTTCGGATTTTTCCTTTGAGCAACTGGACAGAGCTCGACGTCTGGAACTATATCCTGCTCGAGAAGATTCCGGTTCCGGAAATCTACTTCACCCATACGCGCGACGTATTTGAAAAAGACGGAGTTCTCTTTCCGGTTTCTGATTTTATCAAACTCGAAGATGAACGCGTTACATCAAGACCGGTCCGCTTCCGTACCGTGGGCGATATGACCTGCACGGCCGCGGTTGAATCAACAGCCTCTTCCGTAGATGAAATTATTTCTGAAATCAAAGTCAGCAACACTACCGAGCGCGGCTCGCGGCTTGATGATAGACGATCTGAATCCGCAATGGAAGATCGCAAACGTTCGGGCTATTTTTAGACCGGCAGATCGGGAATCATATGGAAATTCTAAGATTTATAGCAGCCGGAAACGTCGACGATGGGAAAAGTACGCTCATAGGTCGTCTACTCTACGATTCTAACTCGCTTCAGAAAGACCTGGTTGAAAATATTGAGAAGGCCAGCCAGAAGGGCGGAACCGATTTCAACCTGGCTCTTCTGACTGACGGCCTCAAAGCAGAGCGGGAACAAGGAATCACAATCGACGTTGCGTACAAATACTTCGCAACAGCCAGACGCAAATTCATCATCGCAGATTGCCCAGGTCACGTACAATACACACGCAATATGGTCACGGGAGCTTCCACGGCAGATCTAATGATCCTGCTCGTAGATGCAAGACTCGGAATAACAGAACAAACTCGTCGTCACGCTGCCGTGGGATCGCTCCTGGGCATCAGCCACTTCGTGGTCTGCGTAAATAAAATGGACCTCATCGGGTATGATGAGAACAAGTTCAATGCGATTCGGCAGGAATTCCTTGGCCTCTCTATGGATTTCTCCCTTCGGGACATCCAGTTTATTCCGGTTTCAGCCCTGGCCGGAGAGAACGTTGTAGATCCTTCAAAGAACATGCCCTACTACAAAGGTCCATGTCTGCTCGAGCACTTAGAAACTGTTAATATTGAAGAAGCAAAATCTACGGTTCCGTTTCGCATGCCCGTTCAGATGGTGGTTCTGCCTCGCGATGGGGCTATGGATCGTTACTTTGCGGGACAGATTGCTTCCGGAACCATTCGTCGCGGTGATACCGTTTCGTTATTTCCCGGTGGAACCACGCGAATCAAGAACATCAGAATCTTCGATGACGAGATCGAACAGGCAACCGCGCCTCAATCCATTTCAGTTCAAATAGAAGACAACATAGACATTGCTCGGGGAACCCTTATTGCCGGCGGCGAAGAGCCGGAAACTCTCGATACGATTGTTGCACACATTTGTTGGATGGACGCAAAGCCACTGCGGCCGGGCAGCAAATACACCATGCGCCATACTACAAACTTCCTGAAATGCGCGATCCAGAGCGTGGAATATCGCGTGAATATGGGCACCATGGCCAAGGCGGAAACGGAAGAGCTGGGAATGAACGACATTGGCCGCGTGCGCATCAAACTGGCCAAACCTATCCACTGCGACGCGTACGGAAAGAACCGGTGGACAGGGTGCTTCATCTTGATCGATGAAGCCAACCAGACTGCCGGGGCAGGCGTCATCGAGATCTGATTCTCTCTCGACTATCTCCGACCGGCTCCTGATACTGCCTCTTAGAATGAAGATCGAAAAAGAGGCGCTCGCAACTGGCACAACCTACAAGCCTTCCGAGCCTTTTTCTACTAAGGTTCTTACAACCGTAAGCATTACGAATGCGGAAGAAGAAGTCAAACATCTGGTCATAGACCTCAAGGGCAGCAACCTGCTCTATCGCGAAGGACAATCCATCGGCGTCCTCCCACCCGGCACGCAGCCCGGCGGCAAACCACACAAACTCAGGTTGTATTCGGTTGCCTCATCACGAAACGGAGATCCGGGATTTCCGGAGACCGCATCGCTCTGCGTCAAACGTCTTATTGAACAGAAGGAAGACGGAACAAAGTATTTGGGAGTCGCATCCAACTATCTTTGCGATTTACGAGCAGGCGATCCGGTGCTGGTTACAGGCCCGGTTGGCATTCACTTCCTACTTCCAAAGGATGACAGTGCTAACCTCATCTTCGTTGCGACAGGAACAGGCATTGCACCCTTTAAGGCCTTTCTCGACTACATCTTCCGTGAGCGCCAGGAGCCCTGGAAGGGTCAGATCATTCTCATTTTCGGAGCCAAGTTCAAATCCGAGCTCCTCTATTGCAATGATCTCAACTCGGAACTACAAGTTCTTTCTGATGCAGGCAAATGTAAGTTGATAACAGCAATCTCACGGGAACAGCAGAATCCGGACGGCTCCCGCGTCTACGTCCAGCACCGAATCCAGGAAAACTTTTCAGAAATCGCAAATTTGATGGAATCGGGGAACTTCTGTTTCTACATTTGCGGCTTAAAGGGAATGGAACGCGGAATCGAGGATGTCTTCCGGGCACACCTCGGCGCAGACGAATGGGAAAAACGAAAACTTGAATACAAAAAAGACGGCAAATGGATCGTTGAGGTATACTAGGAGATAGAAATGGATTCAGCAGTCAGCACCGGGGAACTCTTAATATGGATTGGTCTCGGTGTATTCTTTCTTCTTGTAATCATTGCGTCGTTCATCTTTAGCGTAAACGAGTGGAGCGAAAAAGTGATGAGCTGGTTTCGCAAGAAGAAGTAGTCTATGCGCCTTCGAATTCTAGTGCTGGGTTTGCTCAGCGCCGCACCGCTGCTGGCAAATCCCACCGTCGAGTTGACAGAACTCTGCAAACCCAACGAAACAGTTTGCGTCACGTGGCTATATCGTCGCGGCTTTGACTCTGATGTCTTTGGCAAAGATCCCGGGGAACTTCTGGCCAGCACTGACTGGAAAAAGCTGGAGTCCTTCCCTGTGTGGATAAACAAACTGGACCCACAAAGCACAGGGCAGTCATTTGCTACGTATACGTTTGCCTCCTACTTTCAGGCTCCGGCAGATCTGGTCGAAGGATCCAGACAACCCGGCATCTCACTCCGTGAAATTGGCGAGGCATTTGAAATTTATGTCAACGGCACGTTGGTTGCTAAGGAAGGCCAGGTCGAAGGTGATCGCATAACGTTTCATCGAACCGTGCGGGACGTAACTTACGAAATAGATCATAGCCAGCTTCATACCGGGACAAACCAAATCGTCTTCAAGATACATGGGGATCCGCGCTATGATCATACCGGTTTCTACGCCTCCCGCGGATACGTGGTGGGCCCGTTTCAAGAGCTGGCATACTCAAACCAGGACCGCATAGGTCTGATTCTGATCTTTCTTTACCTGTTTGTTGGGTTGTATCACCTTTTGCTCTTCTACAAGCGGCGCCAGGACACTTACAACCTGTACTACGCGCTGTTTGCAATCTTGTTGTTTGCGTATTTAATGACGCGACAGGGTGCCGTATTTGAACTTCCCATTGATACTCGCCTTATCCAGCGCATAGAACTGATGGTCCTGTATGTTCTGGGCCCTCTCATGATCTTCTTCTTTGATGCTCTGTTTCGCCAACAGATCACAAAGATCTCCAAAGCATTCGGTGTCTATGGCGTAGTATTGACCACAGTGACCGCATTCCTGCCCATGCACCTGGCAGAGCTTCTACTCAGGGTCTGGCAGCTAAGCATGCTGCTCCATTTTCCATACGGCCTCTACCAGATGATCCGCGCGCAAAGGTCAAGAAATCGCGATGCCTGGAGATTGCTCGCTGGATTTGCGGCCTTCCTGATCTGCGCGGTGTTCGACATCCTGGATTCAGCATTCTGGAATTCGGGAATTACGCTCACAAAATATGGCTTTTCCGTCTTCATTATCGGAATCGCGCTCATTCTAGCCAACCGCTTCATGCGTGTTCACAATGCAGTGGAAGAACTGAATGAAAGCCTGGAGCGAAAGGTTGAAGACAGGACCCGCGAGCTCAAAGACAGTCTGGACACCGTCCATACACTGAAGATTCAACAGGACGGGGATTACTTTCTGACCTCGCTCTTAATTGCGCCTTTGAATGGATCTACAGTTCGAAGCAAACACTTTAACGTGGAAACGTTGATTAGCCAGAAGAAGAAGTTTCGTTTCAAGAAATGGGATGCAGAAATTGGCGGGGACATTGTAACAGCCCACAACATTGAGCTTTCCGGCCGGAACTACATTGCATTCTTGAACGGGGACGCAATGGGTAAGTCCATGCAAGGCGCCAGCGGCGCCCTGGTGCTGGGAACCGTATTTAAATCGGTCGTTACGCGGACCCAGAACGCAACGGGTGCCAGGAATCGTTTCCCTGAACGCTGGCTTAAGGAATGCTTTCTAGAACTACAGAACGTCTTTGTCTCTTTCGATGGAACCATGCTGATTTCCGCAGTTCTTGGCCTTGCAGATGAAGAAACCGGATTGATTTACTATATCAATGCAGAACATCCGTGGATCGCGCTCTACCGCGACGGTCGCGCAAGCTTTGCTGAGAACGAGCTACTCCTCCGTAAAATTGGAATCTACGGTCTGGAAGGAAACCTGTCTGTTAAGACCTTCCAGATGAAGCCCGGAGACGTACTATTCCTTGGATCAGACGGACGCGACGACCTTGCGCTTTCCGTGGACGAAAAGGGCCAGCGACTCATCAATGAAGACGAAAATCTCTTCCTGCGACAAATTGAACAAGCGCAGGGTGATATCAAGCGAACATACGACTGCATCCAGCATTCAGGCGAAGTAATCGATGACCTGACTCTAATGCGGATTGGTTATAAGGAAGATGAACCGCTGCTGAACTCCGGCGAGAATCAGGAACTGTCAGCAAGCCTTCGAACCGCACGGGATGAAGCAGGCGCCGGTCGTTTACAGGAAGCCATCGCACACTACAGGAGTGTGCTTTCGTTTGATGCAGAGCACGTTGAAGCGTTGCGCGAAATTTCGCAGGTACACGCAAGGCTCAAAAACTTTACAGAGGCAGCAACGTTTGCAGATGCCTATGCCTGGAAAAACCCCGCGGATATTGATGGGCTCTACTTTGCATCTTACTTTCACAAGATGGCCGGCGACTACAAGCGTGCTGCTGACTTTGGCGAGGCAGTTCGGTTGCGAGAGCCATCGCAGGTGAAGAACCTGGTGAACCTTGCTGATTCGTATCGCATGCTTGGCGAACAGTCGAGGGCGGAGAAACTGGTCCAGGAATCACTGGCCCTGGATCCGCAAAACGAATCTGCCAGAAAGCTTCGCGAAATACTTGAACGCAAAGCTGCGGGCTAACCACCAGGTGATAAATCTCAGGCTTACGGCCTGGGCTTTGTGCCACGGATGCTGCGGCTCGCAACGGCACCCTGCGCCCGCAGAAATTCTGCAATCTTTGCGCGTTGGTATGCATCTGCAAGGGCCAGTGCATTGTATCCGTCTACTTCAAAGGTGGTGCTTGCACCCTTGTTCACCAGTGCCTGGACAACGTCCAGATTGTCGTAGTAAACCGCAAGCAGCAGTGCAGACCAATTCCGTTCGCTTGCATTTGGATCTGCGCCGCGCGAAAGTGCGTCGAGCGCTTTCGTTGTATCCTTTGCCTGAATTCCCCTGAGCAAATCCTTCCCAGGAGCCGACGCCTTGCCGGCAGTCGAAAACCGGTTCAGTATGAGGGTCGAGCCGCCTTCGGGACATGTGACCCAGGCAACATCTCCATTGGGATAGCTGAATGGCACGGAGTAACCGTCAATCAAAGCAGTGCGAACCGGGGTAGGCCCGGAAACAATATTCAACCCTGGATCTAGAATAGCCATTGTCGGTTCAGACGCGTCGTAAGTGGTTTTGGACCAGGCTACCAGCACCTTGTTTCCGGGTAAACTGTGCGCGAATGCAGTTTTTGTGTCCGCCGCGCCTGACGTGAGCCAGACTTTTTTGAGCGTACTCAGGTCTTTTCCCAGTTTTGCAACCAGGACGTTAGTCGGCAATTGATTCGGGTTCTGACGCGTTTGCAGAGGTAATTGTGTACTGGTTCGACTGAGCATTATAAAGGCGTTTGATTCGATTGGAAAGAAAGCATCAAGGTATCCCGCACCCACTGTAAGATAATTGGTTTCACTCATTCGCTTCAGTTCATCTTCGCTCGCAAAGTCCGGCCAAACCACGCGAGTTCCGCCCTTCCAGTATCTCGCCCGATCAATCATATATAATCCAAAGGGAAAGCCGTCCGCGCTGGTCATAGTAAAGAACCGTCCGTCACCTGTCTTTGCGAGCTTGAGCATGTTGCTATGCGAGGCGCTCCATTCCTGCGTCAGATCCGCAAGAACATTGCCCTGCTTATCGAGAACTACATAAAGATCGCCTTCGTGGATGTTTTCCCTCTCACCGGTGGTCGCGGCAAAATTGCGGCTAATGGTGGTAAAGATCGCGTAGTTTTTTCCATTGTATTCTATACGTGAACCGGTCGGCGAGTAACAATGCCAGATCTTCAAAGGCCCAATTCCCTGGCCCCCCACAATACTCCTCTTGAGCAGGATCTTTCCCGTGAGATCCGTGCGGATATAGAACAACTCCTTGTCCGACCGGTATGAAAGATCGCCATCCCTGTTTACAAACGCGAGGATGTGCAGAGTTGAACCTTCAAAAATTCGCAAGTCCGCGAGGAACAGATTATCCAAATAGAAGCTTGTAACTGTCCGATTTTCCGAATCAATTTGACGCACGTGGAGTCTGGAGCCACTGTTCCAGGCAAGAACTGTCCCTCCATCCGGCAGGGCTGCTCCTACCGCATACCGAGTAAAATAAGACCCATCACTGAAGTTATTGGGGGTCTCGCGAATCGAGATTTCCCTCTTACTGACCATCCCCCTGATATCCTGCGCCTGAAGCGCAACACAGGTCAGGAGTGTTAGTGCTGAGATCAGCCTCGCAATATGGATCAGTGGATTGGTATGCTGCAATTTCATGTCCCTGTTCTCTCTGTTAAAATGCTGAACTCGCTTCGAATTTGCGATTTGAGATCAGACGCCGCAATTCGTCAATAAGTTCCCGCAGAAGATGGACCGTGAGGGTTGGGGGACCTGAGTCGGCCCACTGGGAACGGAAGCGTTCAGAGTGCTAGATCAGGTCAAGCGGTTCATTTCGGCGACAACAGCTACGCAGGCGTCTGCCGCAGGCTAGATCGCGTAATCGTCTACAAACACGGACGATTCCCGTGCGCTTACAAACACGCGGTCTCCACGCACAAGGCCCATTCGCGTAAAATGATCCCGCGATAGCTCGACTTCCAGTAGCTGCCCATCATCGCGCTTAACTTCGACGCGCACTGTCGGTCCAGCGGAGTTCGCGTAGTGGATGACGCCCTCAAACATAGTATTGGAGGTTGCATCCTTGTGAATATCAAGTTCATGCGGCCGCACATAGACAAGCGCATCACGATTTTCTTGCGACGCAGCATCGCCCGGTGCTTCAAGATCTGCCGATCCCACACGGACCTTTCCTTTCTCAACTCGCCCGCGAAACAGATTCACATTTCCAAGGAAATCAAATACGAACGGACTTGAGGGCCTCGTGTACACTTCTGCGGGAGTTCCCTCCTGCTCAACGCGTCCCTTATTCATTACAATTACGCGATCTGAGACTTCAAGTGCTTCGTCCTGATCGTGAGTTACAAACAGACTTGTGACTTTGATTTCGTCATGCAAGCGACGCAACCAACGTCTGAGTTCCCGTCTAACGCTTGCATCAAGCGCGCCAAACGGTTCGTCTAGCAACAGCACGCTTGGCTCGACAGCGAGTGCCCGGGCCAGAGCAACGCGCTGCCTTTGCCCGCCAGACAGCTGGTCCGGGAAGCGGCCCGAGAGAGGTTCAAGCTGCACCAGCTGCAAGAGTTCGCGAACTTTCTTTTCAATAACGTGTGCATCGGGTCGGCGCTTCCGCGGGCGGACTTTCAAACCAAAGGCAACATTCTCAAACACCGTCATATGGCGAAATAGTGCATAGTGCTGGAAGACAAAGCCCACCTGTCGATCGCGCACCGATTTGAGTGACGCATCCTGATCATCGAAGAAGATATTCCCAGAGTCCAAAACCTCAAGGCCTGCAACAATCCGGAGAAGTGTTGTCTTTCCGCAGCCAGAAGGCCCCAGGAGCGAAACCAGTTCTCCCGATGGCACAATGATGCTTACATCGCGCAGCGCATCAAACTGGCCGAATTTCTTACTGACGTTCTTTACTTCAATTTTCATACTACTACACCCGACGCGCGTCTGCGTTCTGCCGCAGCCTTTCGTTCAAATACTGTTTTTAGAATGAGCGTAATGACACCCAGGAAAGCAAGGATGGATGCTACGGCAAACGACGCGGTAAAATTATACTCATTAAATAATATTTCAACATGAAGTGGAATCGTATTGGTCTGTCCGCGAATATGACCGGAAACGACTGACACGGCACCAAACTCACCCATGGCCCTGGCATTACATTGAATCACGCCGTAAAGCAATGCCCATTTGATGTTAGGAATGGTGATTCTCCAGAATATAGAGAACCCGGACGCTCCAAGCGACAACGCTGCCAGTTCCTCTTCATTCCCCTGCGCCTCAACAAGTGCAATGACCTCGCGAGCGACAAAGGGAAACGTCACAAAGATTGTGGCCAGCACCAGGCCCGGCAGGGCAAAGATTACTTTGATGTTATTGTCCTGCAACCATGCACCAAACCAACCCTGTAGACCAAATATCAACACGTAGATTAGCCCGGAGATTACCGGAGAAACGGAGAATGGCAGGTCCATGACGGAAATGAGCAGATTCTTGCCTTTAAAGGAAAATTTCATCACCCAGGCGGCGGCAAGGCCAAACGCAGTGTTAAGCGGCACGGCAATTGCGGCCACAAGGAAAGTTAGCTTGATAGCTGCCAGAGCTGCTGGATCAACGATCGATTCAAAGTAAACGGCAATGCCTTTCGCGAATGCTTCGTAAAATACGGTGGCCAGTGGCAAAATCAGAAAAAAAGAAAAGAAGATCAGGACAACGGCAATGAGCGCGATGCGCACATACAACGGATCTGAAATAGTTGCTCGAGTGTTTTGCATATTCAACCGCGCCGACTGCTCCACCATTGCACTGCATTCACTAGCAGAAGCACGCTAAACGAAACAGCAAGCATCACCACAGCGATTGCTGTTGCACCGGTGTAGTCAAATTGCTCCAGCTTGGTAATAATTAATAGAGGAGTGATTTCGGTTTTGAAGGGCATGTTGCCAGAAATGAAGACAACGGACCCGTATTCACCGGCCGCCCTCGCAAAAGCCAGCGACGTACCGATAATGACGGAGGGCAGAATTTCTGGAAAGATTACACGACGGAAAATCTGAATGCGGTTGGCTCCAAGGCTTGAGGCAGCTTCCTCGAGTTCCGTGTTGAACTCCGTCAGTACTGGTTGAACCGTTCTGACTACGAATGGAAGTCCAATGAAGACGAGCGCGATAAAAACACCGACTGGAGAATATGCAGTTTTTATTCCGATCTTCGCAAAAAGCGATCCCAGCGCACCGGAATCGGAATAGACGGATGTCAGTGCAATCCCCGACACCGCTGTGGGCATAGCAAACGGGATATCCACAAGCGCGTCGAGGATGCGCTTGCCAGGAAATTCGTAGCGCACCAGCACGTAGGCAATGATCACGCCAAAGAAACCATTGATCAGTGCTGCAATCGCAGAGACGCCAAAGCTCAACTTATAGGAAGCAACCACTCTCTCATCTGAGACAGTTTCCCAGAACGGTCCCCAACCCATCGTGGCTGTTTTCAAGATCAGGGCCGAGAGAGGGATGAGTACAATCAGGCCGATATACAAGAGCGTGATGCCCAAAGACAACCCGAAGCCTGGCAAAACGCTTCTCTCCCTGAATTTGAACGCCATCGAACCAGAGAAATTCCGATGCGACCCGGAGACAACAACTATTAACGACAAGATTGATCGACATTAAGATTTTCCATCCACGCACTTTTTTCTGAAAGCCGATTGACGAGAAATGCGACTAGATAAACACGACTATTTATATCGTATTTATATGAGACTCTCAAAGAAAACAGACTATGCGCTGCGCGCCATATTCACACTGGTTGAGAACTATGGAGGGAGTCCTGTTTCAATCTCCGACCTGGCGTATACAAACCGCATCCCCAAGAGATTTCTTGAGCACATCATGCTCGATATGAAAACGCAGGGATGGGTCGACAGTACTGCCGGCAAGCATGGTGGATACCGGCTGGCAAAACCACCCGGAGACATTACCATGGGCCAAATTGTGCGGTTCTTTGATGGGATTCTTGCCCCAATCGGCTGTGTCTCTATTGCCCACTACGAGCCCTGCAAACAAGAAAGAGTTTGCCGCTTCAGACGCCTGATGCTCAACGTGCGGAACTATGTCGCCGACATGATGGATCGTGCCACACTGGCCAGCGTGTTTGCAGAAAGTATCGTTACCCAGCGCGAGGTGATGAATGTCAGCCTTGTGGGCGGCGACGGGATCTAATTTTTTTTGACTAAATTACGACCATTTTAGTCGTATATAAATAAGGAGCGGACCGCAGGTGAAGATCGAGAAGGAATTACCGAGCCGGAATAACGACTATTTTTATCGTATATACAAGGCCCGCCTGAGGAACGGGGATACGACATGAAGCCATCGTCGAAACCGGATCAAATTTCCAATGATTCACCTCACGAGCATTATGCGAATGAATCGAAGAGGCACGCCTACGCACTGCAAGTCCGGATTCTAACTAAATCCCTTAGAATAGAACCTGTTGGAGGAAGAAGACCCGTGGAAGACCCAACATTGCTCGAGGAACGATGTTGAAATTGCACCTCGCACTTTTTGGGAAAATCAATAAACGGAGAAACACAATGAAAAACAGGAATATCTTGATCATCATGACCGCTATGAGTATTAGCTGGTCATCAGTTTTTGCAGATGAGACTCAACTGCTAAACGTATCCTATGACCCAACGCGCGAACTTTACAAGGAGTTTAACCAGGCCTTCACAAGATACTGGAAAGCCAAAGCCGGCAAGACCGTGTCGGTAAACCAATCGCATGGCGGCTCCGGCAAACAGGCTCGAGCAGTAATCGATGGCCTTGAAGCCGACGTGGTGACTCTGGCGCTGGCCTACGATATTGACGAAATTGCCCGGCGAACCAATCTAATTCCAAAAGATTGGATCAACAAGCTACCCTATAACAGCGCACCCTATACGTCAACGATCGTGTTCGTTGTGCGGCACGGCAATCCAAAGGGGATTAAGGATTGGGACGACCTAGCTCGTGAAGGGGTCTCCGTGATTACGCCCAACCCGAAAACGTCAGGTGGAGCCCGCTGGAACTATCTGGCAGCAAAGGGGTATGCACTGAGAAAATACGGGAGTGAAGTGAAAGCCCGCGAATACCTCAGGAAACTTTTTAGAAATGTTCCCGTGCTTGATTCCGGGGCCCGCGGCTCGACAACCACATTTGCAAAGAACGGCCAGGGCGATGTCTTCATTTCATGGGAGAACGAAGCCTACCTGATATTGAACCAGTTCGGAAGAGATAAATTCCAGATTGTCAACCCGTCGATCAGCATTCTAGCCGAGCCTTCGGTCGCCGTAGTGGAGAAAACTGCCGACCGCCGGGGGGTCAAGGCATTGGCTGAGGAATACCTGCGCTACCTGTATACTGACGAAGGTCAGCGCATAGCGGGTAAGTACTATTACCGACCCCGAAATGCGGGAATTGCAGCCCAATTTCCCTTTCCACGAATTCAACTATTTTCTATTCAGGAACAATTTGGCGGTTGGCTTTCTGTACAGAAAGCGATTTTTGGCGATGGGGCAGAGTTCGACCAAATATACTCCAAACGCTGAGAAAGAGGGAAGAAGCTAATATGAGACGAAAAAGTAGAATTACTCTAACTGCTGCGGCAATCGCTGCGGTATTGATCTCGTCAAACCTTGCAGGCTATGAAACGCAATGGTTGGACAAGAAAGTTGATGAAAAGGAAGGACAGAGCTCCTTCAAAGCAGATGGAACGATCTTCGCCGGTTACGAGCGCCCGGATCACGAAAGGAATGGAGTAATTGACCAGAACGGAACGACTGGCACCAATCAGGGGTTTGTTGTTCCACGGGCATACCTGAACTTCCGTGGAGACGTAACCGAGGGCCCATGGAAAGGGGCCGGCTTCCGGGTAACTGTTGACGGCGGGAATCTGGCAAACAGTGCAATTGGCTCAAGTAATAGTACAACCACCAGCGGCAATAGCTCGCAGATTGCGGAACTGAAGTTCGCCTACTTCCAGCTTCCCCTCTACAGTGCGTCATTTGGTGAAGGGTCTTTCCGGCTTGGCATGCAGCCGATAGCGATCGTTGACGGACAGGCGGGATACTCCAACGAGGCCTACTGGAAGCATCGTTTCATTGATCAAAATGCGGTTGAGAAATCAGGCTTTGCTGCCTCCTCCGCTGACCGCGGAATTTCCTTTATG
The DNA here is from genome assembly GCA_016788865.1 of Leptospirales bacterium. Taxonomy (GTDB): domain Bacteria; phylum Spirochaetota; class Leptospiria; order Leptospirales; family Leptonemataceae; genus JAEUSB01. Next base: position 97,118 of record JAEUSB010000069.1, on the reverse strand, counting down.
CACAAGGCAGACTACTTCGGGGTTCAGCTCCAATTAGTAAACGGGGAAGGATTCCGTAAGAACAACGGACAAGCGTTGCACTCAGCCCAGTCAGCAGCGCTCCTTGCTTCCAGTGCTCCCGTGCTCGCAACAACCGGTCCTAACGGTCAACCGGCGTTACTGGTTGCAACTACTGGTCTTACCTCCGCTCAACAGACACAAGCGCGCACAAACCTACGCAATCTTGTAAACGGATCTGGTGATTCTTACGGCTATGATTTCTATGCGTTACCGAGCTTTCACCCAACTGGCAAGGATAAGGACATTGACATCTCGGTCGGTTTCCCCGTTCGCATAAAAAACATCACTAACATCAAACGTCAGGAATTTCAATTTGTTACGGCAAACCTTCCGGTAAGTCCTAATGCGCTCGCCCAATTCGATTTCTACAATGGGGATGCACGCGCCAAACAGGATCGGTATCTGGGAGCGGAAATTGGCGGAGCATTCGATTTGGGTGTGGCGAAAGTTACGATCGGTGGCGGGCATGCAGCTCTGAAGGATAAGCGATCATCTGCGGTCAGACTCGACAATACCATGATGGCAACAGGTGCCCAGCTGCCCAACGATTACACTACGTATTACCAGCGTGATACGGATGCAAACGGCCAGGTCAACTGGGGCTATATCCACGCAAAAGTGGGCCAATTCGGGGTACTTGCGCGGCACATTTATGGAACAGGAAGCACAGGCAGCGTCAGCGCATTGCCTGCGAAATCGTATTTCACTCAGTTATATGAACTGGACATTCGCGACGGCCGGATTGGAAACGGAGATGCAACGCTAGGAGCGACGAAAGGCACGAGCGCCACGATCGACCTTGGAAAGGCTCGTTTCAAACGTGAAACGTACGCTGCAACCTGGTCACCGTTTAGCAGGCTCACAATTGCCCTCGGTGTAGAAACTCTAAAGAGCACAAACTCTGACGGGGAGAAAACCAAAGTCAACGGCCTGGAAAGCATTCCAACTTTCACGTCCGGAACAAGTATTTCGGATAACGTGAACTCGATCATTGCTGCGAACGGTGGGACCCCCATCACTGCCAATGATTTCGGCGGAAAGCCAAAGGAAGCCAAACAAGTATTTGTTCGCGCAGTCTACGATTTCTAATCGATCTGAAATTCAATCCATTGATCAAGACCGGCTCAACCGAGCCGGTCTTGTCTTCAGCTGGACGGTTTTTCACTCAAAGCACCGGTCAGCTCCCTCAAGCAAATCTGGCCGAAAATTCCACAACGTTCACTTCTCTGTAACAAACCCGTAACAGCAACCTGACATATTGACCCTTGATTTATCGATTGAGGTTTAAGATGCAGAAAGCAATTCTTTCGGGTCTACTGGCCCTGTTTACTCTGGGCTGTAGCGAAATCGGCCTGACAAAGGCGGATGAAGATTACACCAACGGATATCTCGCACTGGCAGCAGGCCTGGCGGGCGCCAATCCACCGTGTCAGGGTGTGCGCATCTTGTCCGGGACAATTTCAGGAAGTCAGGTCACGGGCACTTGCCTCTTGCTGACCGGTGCCGTCTTTATACCGTCAGGTGTAACACTTACAATTCCAGCAGGAGCTCAAGTCTATGCTGACACCGCAGCCACACTGTTCGTGCTGAAAGGCGGCAAGCTTGTAGCGAATGGATCGTCCACTCAGCCAGTGGTCTTTACTTCTGCCCAACCAGTCGGAACACGCGCCACAGGCGATTGGGGTGGCATTGTTATGATTGGTAAGGCGCCAACAAATCAGCCAGCCAAACAAACGGAAGGAGCCTTTCCGCAAAATTATGGCGGTCCCAGCTCCAACGAGCCCGGCGATAGCTCTGGAAGTTTGAGCTACGTTCGTATTGAATACGCAGGCTTTCCGATCGCGGCTAACCAGGAACTGAACTGCCTCAGCCTTTACGCTGTCGGAAGCGGCACCAATCTTGATCACGTTCAATGCCACATGGGCGGTGATGACTCTTTTGAATTCTTCGGCGGTACTGTTAACGCCAAATTTCTTCTCTCTACTGGATCGTCTGATGACGATTTCGACATTGATGAAGGCTACAATGGAAAACTCCAGTTCCTGATTGGAATTCGCTATCAAACGACTGTTGGTCGTGGCTCCACAGATCCGCGCGGGATCGAATTCAACGGACTTTGTAATGCGCCCTGCACATTGAGCGGAGGGGCCACGACGGCTCTTTCAAATGTGAAACTCGCGAACTTTACGCTGATCGGACCGGGCCCAACTCCGTATCCATCCGGCGCGCCCACTGCAACTTTTGGGCGAGTGCGTGTGCAGATGCAGGGTTCAATCACGCATGGAAGTGGAGAAATGTACGGTTCGACCGGGGCCAATGGAGCCATCCAGTGTCAGGACACAGGGACGTCTGTTAGCCTGCAGAACTTCTATGCAGACGGCAGTAGCACGGCTTCGGCCGGCACATGTACCACGTTCGCGCTTGCGGGAACTCCCTATGGGGCTACGGCCACTATTGCTTCTATGGTAAGCCCACCAAACGTAAGCGGCCCAACCAGCGAATCCGGGATTGATCTGCAACCAAGCGGAACTGTTCCGACCGTAGGCTCGCTTAGTAGCGTATCTGGCTTCAATGATTCATTCTTCCAGGACAACACGACTCCATTTGGAATGATCAGCGGTCAGAATTGGACCAGCGGCTGGACGCGCTTCTCAATCAATTGAAACCCAACGTTTTGGTACTTGTCTTGCTCCTGGCGGCATCTTGCTCGCCAGGAAGCAATGACTGGAACATGAATTCGGCAGCAAACAGCCCCGAAGGTGCTGTCGAATGTTTCTTGAATTCTTTTGATTCTGAGCAGCCCAAATGCCTGGTGAATGAAGCAGAGTTCAAGAAGGAATATTACCCCAGAGCCCCGGTGCGTCACAGGCAGCCGACGAAGGGTGACCCGAATGCAGCCTGGCAGATTGAAGGCTCATTTCGCGAAGTCGTATCAGACAGAATTCGCGAGTTTATGCGTTCCGGAGGACCGGTTCGCGTTGAGGCAATTCTTCCAAACCGCAAGAATGAAGAATCGGGCGGAATGACGTTGATCTATCCAGGATCAATCAAACTCAAGTCCAGTTCCCAGATATCAGAGCTAACCTATGTCAAACTAATCGTTGGCGCAAACGGAAAGTACAAGGTCGCGAGTTTAGGACCAGGCGATTGAGCAGAATCTTTACGACTCTGTCACTCAAGTGTAACGAAAAAACATTCAACTATAGCAACTCAATCAGTGCGAGAAAAATATGAAGCAAGTCATTTTTAGATTATTCCTGCTGGCTGCATTGCTGATGCCGAATCTCCTATTCGCTCAGAATGCCAGACTCACAGGGCAGATTATCGATGCCACCAGCGCCGAACCAATGTTCGGCGTTGCGGTCGTCATCAAGAGCATCAATGCCTTTACACAAACGGATTTCGAAGGGCGTTACACGCTCGAAGCGCCCCCGGGCGACTATGAAGTGACGTTTCAAATTGCGGTTTATGAACCGCAAATCCGAAAAGTCACTCTAGTAGCGGGACAGACAACGAACATGTCCACGATTGCCCTGGGAGTCAAAACCGCGCAAGAGGTGGTGATCCAGGGTCGGCAGCTGAACAATACGCAAGCCTCTTTGCTGGCACTGCAAAGAAAATCTGGAGCCGTTTCGGATGGCGTTAGCCAGGAAGCCATCAAGAAAAGTCCTGACTCGTCAGCGAGCGATGTGCTGAAGCGCGTTACGGGTATTACGATCGTGGATGGTAAGTATGTTTTCGTCCGTGGTCTCGGGGAACGTTATTCAACAACAGAACTCAATGGAACACTGTTGTCTTCACCAGAGCCCGACAAACGAGTTGTTCCGCTCGACCTTTTTCCCGCAGCACTCATCAAAAACATTAGAATCATTAAGTCCTTTCTTCCTGAAGATCCGGCAGAATTCTCCGGTGGTCTGGTAAAAATTGAGACTCAAGAATTTCCAGACGTATTCTCTTTTGCTGGAGGCCTCACCCTTGGCGGCAACGCAAACACCACGCAACGCCATTTTCAAACCTACAAGGGCGGAAAAAAGGATTACCTGGGCAAAGATGATGGAACGCGGGCCCTCCCAGAGGCTGTGCGCGATTTGCCGCCCTTCATTCCAGTTGTGCGTGGAACAGTCTTTGGCGGCTTGCCAAATGCATATGTTGGCGGTGTAGCTGCCACGATGCCAAATACCTGGGACTCAAAAACAATCAACGCTCCGTTCGACAGAGATCTAAAGCTTTCGGTAGGCGATGCAATTCCTGTTGGCGCCAGATCAAAGTTTGGATACCTGCTTGGCACGTCCTACGGTCGCAAATGGCGCTTCCGCGAGAGCAAAGAAAACACCTATGCTGTCATCAATCCAGTGAACCAGATAGTAGCGGAGACGGCCTTTCTCTCCCCTCTGATCACTTCTGACGTTAAAAAGTGGACCGAGAGCGTGCTCTGGGGCAATAACGTGAACCTCTCCTACGAGTTTGTTCCAAACCAGAGAGTCTTCTCCAAAACGTTCTATTCAAGAAACTCCGACAAATACGTCCGTAAATCCGAAGGCTTCGTTTCTACAGCAAATGGTGGTGAGCCAGTTGATTTCTCATCGCAGAACACAGGCTGGATTGGTCGGGAAATTTTGCACCAGGTGTTTGGAGGGGAGCATGCGCTGAACTTCTCGCCAAACTGGAGGCCTCACAAACTTGACTGGTCAGTTGGCTACTCCAAGGCCAATCGCGATGAGCCCAACCTGACCCAACAATTGTTTCAACGTCCTGCGGGGATCTTTGATTTCAGAACCCGGGCCACTTCAACTGACAACGCTTTGCAGTTCTATTCGTTCTCAGAGGATCTTACCGAAACGGGCGCATTCAACTACGAGATCCCGTTCAGCCAATGGAGCGGCCTGCAATCCAAGTTTAAGTTTGGAGCCATGGCCAGTGATCGTGTGAAGGAACTTCGTAATAGAACATTCAATTACGTGCCCCAATCCGTGATCCCTTCTGCAGCAAGCAACGAGTTCACCCCGGGATCGGTCGTCAATAACGTGGCCGCTCTCATCCAGAAAGGATACAGGTTCCAGGAGCAGACGTCTGTTCCAAACTTCTATGACGCAGAGCAAAAGCTGCATGCCTACTGCGGACAACTTGATATGCCTCTGGTGGCGAAATTCCGCTTTGTTGGCGGTGCGCGATATGAAGACAGTTTCCAGACGGTCAAGACATACGAAGCAGCATACCCACTGGGATACGAATTTGATCCAAGCAACTACTATAATGTTGCACAATCCAAGATTGGCAAACTCCACACCAAGGACCTTTTGCCCTCCGCAAACCTGATCGCAGAAATAACTGCCGATATGAATCTGCGCTTCGGTTACACCGAAACAGTCAACAGACCGGATTTCCGTGACCTCTCACCTGTCGGTTTCCAGGGAACATTTGGCGGGGAGAGAATCTTCGGAAATAACCAGCTCGCGCGTGCCTACGTACATAACTATGACGCACGCTGGGAATGGTACATGACTACAGACGATTACCTCGGTGTAGGTGTCTTCTACAAGGGTCTGTCCAATCCAATTGAAAAGATTGGTCTTTCTTCTCTTTCCACAAATCGTGATTTCACCTTCATCAACGCTAAGAATGGCGAGATTCGTGGTCTCGAGTTTGAGTTCCGCAAATACTTCGCAGAACGGTTTGGCTTTGAATCCAACCTGTTCTTCATCCGATCACGTGTTGAGGTCATGGATTGGGTAGATCAGACATTCATTCGCGTGGGTCTTGTGGATCCTACAAGTCGCCGGGCTATTTACAACCCTACAAATCTTGAACGCGACCTTGAAGGTCAATCGCCCTACGTGTATAACGTAAAGTTCAACTATTATCTGGACAAAGATCGGCTGTCGTCGATCGGGCTGCTGTATAATATCTTCGGGGATCGAATCGATGCTGCGGGATCGTCTGGTGCGCCTGACCAAATCGAGAAGGGTGCGGGCATTCTGGATCTCGTTTTCGAAAAGAAGGTCGGCGAGCGCCTGGATATCAAAGCCGCAGCAAAGAATATTCTCGATACGCGATTCAAAGTCGTTCAAAAGAATCCGCTGCTGAACAATCAGGAGCAGATCGTTCGATCTTACCGCGATGGAGTTAGCTACTCCTTCAGCATGAACTATAAACTATAAAGAACTACAGGAAAGACAAATGAAACATTTCAATCTCTATGTGGCGTTCGCCGCGTTTATATTTGCGTTTGGGCTAAATGCCCAGACGCCACCCGCGGACCCAAATGCGACCAAACAAGAAGCACCTGCAACTACCGGTGAAACCAAACCTGCAGAGCCAGCTGCCGACAACGCGGGAGCAAATCAGCTCGCAGAAGCGGGAAAATTTCACATTGGTGATGACCCAACAATCTGGGTCCTCATCCTTCTCTTCAATCTTGCCCTGGCTGTTGGAATCGAACGTGCCTGGGTCCTCTATAAGAATCGTGGGGATAACAAGGGTCTCGTTGACTTGTTGACATCTCGCCTTGGTTCTAATCCACAATCAGTGGATGATTTGATTACCGAGGTTTCTGATTCAAAATACGGCATGGAAGGTCGCGTATCAGCGATCGCGTTGCGCGGTTGGAAATCCGGAGATTCAACAATACAGGAGTTTGCGTCAGCTGCACAAATCGCTGAGAAAAGAAATCTCGAACGTCGGCTCGTCGTCCTCTCAACACTCGGCAACAACACTCCGTTTATTGGACTGCTCGGAACCGTACTTGGGATCATGAAGGCCTTCCGAGACCTTGCACTCATGGGCGATGCAGGCCCCGCTGTCGTCATGAAGGGAATCTCCGAAGCCCTGGTGGCTACGGCGCTCGGCCTGGGTGTTGCGATCCCTTGCGTCATTGCGTTTAACGCACTGGGCAAGATCGTTAAGGACAAACTGTCATCATCGGAAGAAATCGTAAGTATCATTCGCGCGATTCGTCTGTCGATGTCCGGCGACAAGGCTTAGAGGAAGATTACCATGGCTGGACAAACTCAGGGAAGCGACGACGAAATCTCGGGTATTAATGTAACACCCCTTGTAGACATCATGCTGGTACTCATCATTATTCTGATGGTGACGGCGGAGTTTACAAAATATCGCACAATCCCCATTCAACTGCCAAAGGTGAACGCGGCTACTATGAAGCGTGAGCCCCAGAAGATCGCTCTGACAATCAAGGATGGCGGCCGGATCTTCCTGAACGACAAGTTGCTTGAGGACCGAGGCAGTCTGGGGCAAAGACTGAAGCAGGCGAAAGCTGCACAGCCAGAACTGGCTGTGATCCTGCGCGCGGAAGGAAAGACCGAGTATCAGGACGTTCTCAAACTGCTCGATGAAGTGAAAGAAGCGGGAATTTCTAAGGTTGGCCTGGCAGTCGATGCTGCCAAAAGGTAGAAGCATGCTTACTGGAGAATTCAACGCAACAACTGCCGACGGATATTCTATCGCCGGCCGTGTCACAGGAATTAGCAACACGTTTGCGATGTCAGACGCTCTGCCCTGGTATCGTCGACAAAAGTTCTCCTGGCTATTTGGAGCAATCTGCACCGGAGAGATCATCCTGTTTGCAATCGGACTCGGCCTGCATCTGGTTTCCAGTGAAAAGGAATTGGATGATATGAACATTGCCGTGGATCTGGGCGACTTGATTGTTCCGCCAAAGAAGGCCGCGCAAACTGTCGTTGAAATTGATGAAGTGTTTGGAAACGAGTTTGTGAAGGATAAGAAGCCACCCACAGACAATAACCTTGAAGATCCGCGCGCAGCAAGCGCCTCCAACCCCTATCTCGGTGGAGCCACAATGCCTGTCGACTTGACTCCAGACATTCTGCCGGAGTACTCTGCAGCCGCGCGGGCGGCCGGTGTGCAGGGAACTGTTACGTTGGAACTGGTAGTTTCTGATGAGGGAACGGTTCTGCGGGCAAAACCAGTTGGAAAACCACTGGGACACGGACTGGATGAAGCGGCGTCATTCGCGTTCAGGAGAAAGCGGTTTAAGCCAAGCATCAAGGACGGCCAGCCGATTACTGTGAAATTCTATCAGCCCGTTCGCTTCGTCTTGAACTGAGTCCTCACATTTTAGTAAATTCATTCCTATTCACACCCATGCCACCATGGGTGTATTTTTTCCCCAGAGTCCAAGTTGCACCGGTGTCTACAGCTTCTTACCCGAAACCCGAACTTCGGGAAGACTGTTCCGCAAATAGCCGCTTCCCATAACCAACTTTTGTCCGGCTTCGCTTGTTGCGAACGTGATGAAGTCCAGCACTCGTGCCGGTGCGCCTGTTCTATAGATCATGAACAGCGGGCGACTCAATGGATACGTCCCATTGTAGACGTTCTCTAGCGAAGGTGTAATCAATGGATCTCCGGGCTGGACAGCGTAAGCGAGAGGTCGCACTTGATCTTTGTGTTCCACTGTCACCTGTCCCATACCCATGAAGCCAATTGCTCCTTTGCCTTTCTCAATTGCTTCTGCCATTTCGTCGTTGTCCCGGAGAACAATGGCAGTTCTGGTGAAATCATTTTCCGAAGCTTTCCGAGCCTCATTCCCACCAAGATCGAAGCGGCGCACAACATGCTTCCGAAAGTATTCGTAAGTACCTGATTTATCATTTCTCACGAGCACGATAATGGGGCCAGGCGCACCACCAACGTCTTTCCAGTCGCGGATCTCCCCTGAAAATATCTGCGAAAGCTGGAGCAATCGAATGGATTTCAGCGGATTGTCCTTATGAACCACAACTGCCAGGCCGTCGTACGCGAGTGTAATCTGTTCGATTGCTCCCCCTCGCTTTAGCCGTTCCACTTCCTCCGGTTCAAGTTCCCGAGACATCAACGCGATGTCAGCTTCACCGCGCTCGAAATCTTTCAATCCCTCAAGTGATCCACCACCTTGAATGGTAACTGTAACGGCTGAGTTTTCTCTCATAAACGCCGAGGCCACACGTTCGGCCATATTGAACATTGTGTTGGATCCGCTGACAACAATTGGAGCTTTCCTGGGCATGCAAGCCGCGGTGATAAAGAGTGTAAGAAAAATACTTAGTGCGCGCATTAGTCCACAGACCCTGCACCCAGGGAGCGTAAAGGAAAAATGCATTTACTTTCTTTACAAACAGGTTACTTTTTCATCCCGCGAAGCGATCCGGAAGTTCAGGAGCCCACCAGATCGTTGCCCTGGGGACATCGTCAACCCGATGCCGGGGTCGACCAGCGCGCTCGGCTACCGGAAATACCACTCGGCAATTTGGTTACGAATCAATAGACACAGAATTCAGCCGGGCAATAACGACATATGCTCGCAGCAATTGGTAAACAACTCAAACTAATTGTTTCAATACTACTTCTAGCTTCGATTGGTTGTGCAAGCGCTTTCGCTCGGCGCGAAACCATTCTTTCGGGTCAAGACATTGTTGTATCGCGCATTGAAGCCAGCACCTATCCGGATGCGTCAATACAGAAAACTCTTCCGGAATTCCGCCCATTTCCGCAACTCACGCAAGAACAAATCGAACGCATCCTGGCATTGTTCGCATTTAAGGACGGGAACCAGGCTATAAACGTCTTCCGCCATGCGGAGGTAAAGCCTGTGGCAAAACAGATCCTTGATGCAATGAAACGACTTAAGCCACAGGATCGTCTGGTTGTTGTTTCAAAGTATGACAAGAAGGATGTAGTCTTTAACCGACCGGAGCGCAACAGCATGCTCATCTGGAACGACGCAGCCGGGCTCAACGTTGTATTTGGAACAATTCGCGAAGACGTGCTCGACGGAAGCGACCATGATCGGGATGCATGGAAAGAGATCGGCGCAATCTCGCTCAAACGTTCCAACAGTGAATACGATTTGCTACCCTCATCTTTTTACACGGCCGGCAAGATATCGGAAGAGAAGATCCACCCAACCTGGGCCATTATTCCAGAGGAAAAGCTGGCCGCACTGCCACCGGTTGCTGAATTAGCCGTTCCGTCGACCAGGCAGGAAGAAAAGGCAGTTCCAGTTGATCTAACCCGGAAACTTTCGGAACTCAAGCAAGCTTTTGATCAGGGGCTAATTACCAAAGAAGAGTATGAGAGTAAACGGAAGGAAATTCTAAGTAAGTACTGATCTGAACCCTGTCCTGCGAGGATAGCATTCAGGCAAAGCTGACCGGAATGCAGACTTTCGCGTTTTACCGTTATGCGACGAACGGAGCAGCCTTGGGACGCAATGCCTGCACAACTTCGTCGATTTCTGACGGCGTCATATAGGGAAACAAGGGTGGATTCAGCACGCTGGCGGATAGTTTTCGAGCATTGTCCCCGCCCACTGCGGCTTTCAGATAGGGTTTGGCGCCCTTCTGGCTGGACATACTGCCAGGATAAACATTCCCAAAGCCAATCCCCTTTTCCTTCAGGCTGGTTTCCATGTCTGGACGCTGAGCCGGGTCCATCAGAATACAGAAAAGATATCCATTCTCCTCAAAACCCTCTGGCGGTTTCATACAATGCAATTGTGAAAGGTGCGAGCGATACGCCTTCACGGTTTCGACGCGACTTGCAATGCGTGCTGCAACATGGGGCAGACCAAGCCTCAGAAATGCAGCCTGAAACGATGATATGCGCGAATTCCAACCCACGTCTCCGTATGAATAGTGCGTTTCCCTTCCATGATTTCCAAGAGATCGCAGGCGCTCTGCATAGGCATCATTTGATGTGAAGACTGCACCTGCATCCCCGGCAGCTCCCAGGACTTTGGCTGGATAAAAACTTACGGTTGAAAGAAGGGCATTCTTGTAGATAGATTCGCCCTTGTACGTTACGCCGAATGCCTGCGCTCCGTCCTCAATCAGGATAACTTGATTTTGCGCACAGAACTCTCTGAACTCAAGGAGGCGCGCGGAAGCCCAGCCGTACAGATGAACAAGGATTGCTGCTTTGGGTTTGTGCGTTTTTACGGCCTGAACAAATAGATCAAAATCCATTTGCAGGTCTTTCATATCGATATCCACAGTGACCGGGTCTGCACCAACGTTCACAACGCATTCAAAAGTGGCCCAGAATGTAGCATCAGGAATCAAAACTGTATCGCCGCGACCAACTCCGGCGGCGCGAAGAGCAAGCTGCAAGGCATCCGTCCCATTGGCGCATCCAACGCAGTGCCTGGCACCCGTTTCGCGACAGAGGTCTGCTTCAAGGCCGGAGACTTCTGGCCCCCCAATGAACTGGGCGGCTTCTGATAATTCTGCTGCCTTCTTCTGCCAGGCCGCCTGGAGACCCGGCTCCCATCGTTTTAGATCAATGAATGGAACTGCCATGACCTATTTGCGTCTCAGGGCTCCCGCGGAACATCATAAATTTTGAGCGCGGTTGCCTCAGGCCAGCCCCCCGGAAATTCGATCAGCCTACCTCGACAAACTTCACGCAGCGTCCCGCGATCTCCGGAGATGTCTCCAGAAAATGTCCAGTAGTGCAAGCGATGATTAGCCTTTCGCTTTATCCAGATCTCCCCCTCCCCCAGACAGGCTTCAAGGTCCGTTCTTTTTTGGAATCGCTCTACCAGGCTGATCAGGTCAAGCCCCTGAATGTCATACGTAACGAGCGACTCCGCGTCCGGCGTAAGCAAAAAAAGATCTCCGTGAGAAACCCCTGGGGCGGTTACGTGTTCGGAAATTCTAAAGAGCGTGTCATGGGACATGACTTACGAAATAACGCGATACACTTGAAGCGGGAGTTCCTTTCCCTTGACGCGGACGCGGGGCATCTTTTCCGTCTGAACAATATCCGCGACTTCGTCATAGACTGCCTGCGAGATAAGGAAATTCGTTTTCAGAAACTTGCAAAGCGATTCAATCCGTGAAGCGGTATTCACCGGGTCGCCGATCACAGTGTATTCCATTCGACCTTCTGATCCAATTGTTCCGCAGAATACGTCGCCGGTGTGAATACCAATTCCAATATCCACTGGCGGATCCCCGGCTGCGGCTCGATCTGCATTCAATTCTTTAAGCGCTTCCATCATGGCGATTCCGGCTTTGACGGCATTTCGCGTGTCGAGTCCCGGAACGCTTGAGGGTCTGGGAGTTCCAAACGTTGCCATAATGGCATCACCGACAAATTTATCGAGCGTTCCGCCGCATTCGAAAATCGCATGCGTCATGCGGTTCCGAAAATCGGTCAGAAAAGCCGCAAGCTCACCAGGATCCATTCCCTCTGACATCTTCGTAAAATTCCGAATGTCAGAAAACAGTATGGCCACTTTCTGCCTAACCCCCGGTCCCAGGGCACTTTCTCCGGCACTCAATTCCTCAACGACGTCCGGTGAAAAGAACCTGGCCAGCGAAGCCCGTCGAGTTTCAAGATCTCCAATACGGCGGACCATGAAGACGGCGCGATACGTCGAATAGCCCAGGATACAAGCCATGGCAAGAAACGGCAACGGTTTGGTAATCGCCTCGCTCAAAATCACCGTTGGCCCAAGAACATAGTCTTTCCAGTCCGAGGTAAGCGGCATCCCCCAGTAAAGGCCAAACGCTAACATTGCTCCGTAAAACAGCAAAAGAAGGAACAGACTTGCAAAAACGATTTTCGCGCGAAATTGCAATACAGTCAGTGCCATTGGCATCATCAAGTAGGTGATGATCGGATTTTTGATTGCGTGCGCAAAGTTTTCCGGGCTGGCCCGAAAGCTGTAGTACGTCATGAGACCGCAAATCAGAATGAAGTCCATAATCAGAGTCAGATAGTTGAACGCAATTGTGGATCTGCGTGACTTGTGGCGAAGCACCAGCGTGTGGACGATCGTGACGCCCATGTAGATTGCAAGAGCCGTTGAATTTGCAATGAACTGCTCGGGCGTCTTTGCGTTGACAAAAACAGAAATGCCAATCAAAATCCCGAGTCCGTATCGGAAACGATTCCCAACGCGCGCACCATTGGCCTCTTCCACGTCCAGAATCGCTCGCACCTCCGGCGTCATGGACTTGTGATCCATCTCCGCACGCATCCGAGAAAGGCTGACGACAAATGAAAGCATAAGACTCCGCTACAGATTCTCTATACGTATCATGACAGACGGAAGCATTACCACCGGCAAACGATTGATCTGCGCCACTGCGTCGGCCATTGCCAGCTCCGGCGCTGCATGCGTCACAATAACAAGCTGAACCGGCTCAGGTCCTTCTTCCTGATGAAAGGAAGCGATGGAAATCTTATGCGACGCAAATACACGAGCAATCTCGGCAAGAACACCTGGTTGATCCTGGGTCTGAATCCGGACATAATATCGGTACTCGAACTCGGGGCTAATCTTCGTTACGTTCTTCTGGAAGAGCCCTGGCCCCACCTGCTCTGCGCCAGCCAGTTCAATGATATCGCTGAGGACCGCTGTGGCTGTCGGATGGCTTCCCGCACCCTGGCCAACCAGTAATGCTGGCCCTGTGCTGCTCGAATCCAGGAAGATGGCATTCCTTTCTTCTTTGACAGAAGCAAGGATGTGGTTCGCATGAATCATTGCCGGGTGCACGCGCAGAAGGAAGGAATCGGTTGTCCGCCTGGCAACTCCCAGTAGTCGGATCACCCAACCCATCCGCCGCGCAATCTTCAAGTCTACTGGACGGATTGATTCGATCCCTTCAACGCGAATGCTGGACTCGGGAAAATACGCATCGAATGCGAGACCCGCAAGAATTCTGAGCTTCTGGGCAGCATCCTGTCCACCAACGTCAAAGGCAGGATCCGCTTCCGCAAACCCTTTGTCCTGAGCCAGCTTCAGTGCCTCGGCGTAATCCAGACCATCATCTTCCATGCGTGTAATTATAAAATTGCAGGTTCCATTCAGAATCCCGTGAATGGAGCGGACCTGACCGGCCAGGTGATGTAATCGCAGAGAGCGGATAATGGGAATGGCTCCGGCAACAGCCGCCTCGAACCCCAGGTTCACATTGTTTTCAAATGCGAGCTTGCATAACTCAGGCCCAACAGGAGACGCCAACAATGCTTTGTTGGCCGTTACCACAGACCGGCCTTTTGAAAGAGCAGACCGGATGAATTGCTCGGAAGGCATGAGGCCGCCAAGCAGCTCTACTACGATTGAGACATCCGGATGATCCAGGACCACCTCGGCATGGTCGCCTGACGGTATGCCACGCAGAGCAACTTCTTTCTTTTTATACGAACGATCAAAAACGGCCGCCACGCGAAGGCGAAGCCCGGTGCGCTCGGCAATGCTTTCGCCGTCGCGCTTTAGTATTTCAATCAGGCCGCGGCCTACGTTGCCTGCGCCAAGGATTCCAATTCCAACTTCTTTCAAGGAAGGAGCTTCTTAAAAAAGGATGCAATTCCGGCCGGAGGTGGCTCCTCCGATGGCTTGCTCTGATCGAGAACGACCTCCATCCTGCTGCTGCGGCGACCCGTGGGCATACCCTTAAGCAATTCCTCAAGGCGTTTCTGATAGACTTTGGAATTCCGGATCTGGGCCACCATGGACGCCGGTACCGATTCCGGGTACCGATGAATATTCAAAAGTTCAATATCGTCCATGAGACCATCTTCATCTTTGCGCGCAGCCATGTCTGACAGGAGCATTCGGCCGCTTCCAGGTCAAGTGAAAACATCTTGTCTGATCCCGGGGCGCGTCCAGTGTCTGGCAAAGGGGACATATGCAAAAGACAATCATACTCATGCTCGCATTGTTGGTCATCGCTTGCAAAAAGCAGGAAATTTCCATCAGTCAAGATGAAGCCAACTTCCAGAAGAAACTACAAGAGAGCCTGCTGACTGCAAAACCAGGCTCTGTGATCAACCTTCCGGCCGGAACATTTCGCCTGGACCGCGCCCTGACTCTTGCCGAGAAAGGTGTCACAATCAAGGGCGCCGGAATGGATAAGACCATCCTTTCATTCAAGGGGCAAAAAGAGGGCGCTGCCGGGCTCCTGGTTTCTCAAGGAGACTTCCTGATCGAAGACCTTACCATTCAGGATACCACCAAAGATGCCATTAAGATCAATGGGGCCAAAAACGTAACCGTTCGACGCGTTAAGACCGAATGGACGTCCGGGCCACAGGAATCCAATGGGGCCTACGGAATTTATCCCGTTCAATGCGAGAACGTGTTGGTCGAGGATTCCGTAGCAATCGGAGCATCAGACGCAGGCATTTACATTGGCCAGTCCCGGAATATCATTGTTCGTAGGAATCGCGCAGAGCAAAACGTTGCCGGAATCGAGATTGAAAATTCAGTCTTTGCAGACGTTTACGAAAACGTGGCAACTAACAATACTGGCGGAATTCTTGTGTTTGATCTTCCCGATCTTCCAGTCCAGGGCGGAAAGAATACACGCATCTTCAAGAATGAAATCACAAAGAACAACACAAAGAACTTTGCCCCGTCCGGTAACATAGTGGCGACTGTTCCCAATGGAACAGGCCTTATGATCATGGCAAACGACAATATCGAGGCCTTTGAAAATACAATTACGGATAACATTACGGCGAACATTCTCGTTGTCTCCTATCTGATCACGGACAAACCAATCAAAGACAAGAACTACGATCCGTATCCAGAATCCATCCACGTTCATAACAACAAAGTGAGCGGCGGCGGAAAAGATCCAACCGGTGGTAACAATCTTGCTTCCAAAGTGGCAGTCACAGGTTTGAAAGCCAAATTGGGTGAGCCGTTTCCACAAATGCTCTGGGACGGAATTGTAAACAAAACAAAGTATCCAGACGGCCTTCCAAAAGATAAGAACATTTGCTTCCGCGACAATGGACCGGCGGATTTCGCGAACTTTGATGCACCCGGGAATATGTCCAACATCAAGCGCGATCTCGCAGCCCACAACTGTTCCTATCCACCGATTGCGCCCATCAGCATCCCTGGAGTAAAATAGATGAAAGCGCAAAAGCGATCCGCGGGCTTTGTTCCTTCCGTTGCGACCGTCCTGCGAGTCGCTTTCGCGCTCTTTGTTCTGGGAAACGCAATCACTCTGGCAGATTGCAAAAAAAAGGACGGAGTCCAATTCTACTCGGAAGACTTCCCTTCTAAATTGTCAGAATGGAAACTATTCACTCAGGGCGAGGGGGGAATTAAGATTCGGCCAGAGCTGATTCCTTACGACTTGAACACCCCGCTCTTTTCCGACTACGCATTGAAATTCCGAACCGTCTACGTGCCATCGGGAGAAACCGCAAAGTATACACAAACAGGCGTACTCGATTTCCCGGTGGGTACCATCTTTACAAAGACGTTCTACTATCCGCGCAAACCCGGGATGAAAGAAACCACCGAGTTTCCGTCTACTCAGGATTTCTTGATACTCGAAACCAGGTTGCTGGTACATACTTCCAGGGGTTGGATTGGGCTGCCTTACATCTGGAACAAAGAAGGAACGGAAGCAATACTGGAGATCACTGGCGGAGAAATTCCGGTGGAGTCCTTTAGTTTTACAAAAACCCCGGTCTCGTTTACTTATTCCGTTCCCAATCAGGCGCAATGTCAGGGTTGCCATATTACAAAGATCAACGATGAGAAGGTCATGGTTCCCATCGGGCCAAAGGCGCGACAGCTGAACCGTGAATATGCATACCCGTCCGGGAAAGCCAATCAGTTGGCGCACTGGACCCAGGAAAAAATTCTGAGCGGCCTCCCAGCGCATGACCCTGCACCCATTCTGAAAAATATTCCGGCTAACGTCGACTATACCGACACCGCCTCCTCGCTTGAGGAAAGGTCCCGGGCTTATCTGGACTCAAATTGTGGACATTGCCACAATGCGCTCGGCCCGGCCAATACCTCCGGAGTTCTATTGAATCTCGAAGAAACGGACACGCACAAAATTGGAGTCTGCAAAACGCCAACCGCAGCCGGAAAGGCATCAGCCAATCTGGAGTACGATATTGTTCCGGGCCGGCCAGATCGGTCGATTCTGATTCATCGAATGACTTCTACCGAGGCCGGAATTCGCATGCCGGAGTTGGCCAGGTCCTTGCTACACAAAGAGGGGTTGGATCTTGTCCGCGCCTGGGTGCAATCCATGAAAGGAAATTGTAACTAAAATTCAAAGAACGAGGCAATCGTAACATTGACGGCCCCGCTTGCGGGGTACGTCGTGAGAAAGGAGAGCTGGCCATCCGGCTGTACTTTGAAACTTGCAATCAGACTATTCGCGTTAGAGGGCATATAGACGTACTTGCCAGTCGGATCCAACACAGGATTGGCAAGGCCCCCTGTTGAAGCAATTTGAGCCGTCTGAACTGGTGCCACTGATGTCGACACGGTTGTCATGGAAACAACACCGAGCGAAGGGAGGGGTACATACACAACATTGGAAGCAGGCGCAAAGAGCGGTGCTTGATTGCTTCCGCCAGTGCCATACGCCAGGGTGCCAGTATTTTGCAGAAATCCATTGGATTGAATGGTATGCGAAAAGAGTGTTGTGGGATTTGTATTGTCCGTCGCGGCTATGATCGTACCGGTCGAATTGATGGCGCCCTGGATGGCAGCTGCGGTTGGTTCATGTTCTAGCAGGGTCAGGGAACCGGAACTTGAATCAAAAGAAAGCGCGGTAATCGTTCCCGAAGTGGTGTTGGAAACATAGACGAATTGACCGTTAGGCGAAATTACTGGACGAGAAGGCCCATTGCCAGCCGCCGCATTCCCTGTTTGAGTCAGCGTCCCGTTTCCGTTAATGCGGAAAGCGTAGGCATTATTCTGTGCAGCAGCAATGACGTAGTTTCCGCTGGGATGCATTGTAAGCGCCTGGAGCGATCCGGCCGTTGGGACACTGCCTATGTTTGAAAGTGTCCCCGATGCATTAATCGAATAGGTTATGATCTGGGATCCGCCGTTCATAGGAACATGGACTACGCTGTGAGCGGAATCAATTACAGCCGGAAAGGGCGTAGAAATCACTCCGTTGCTCTGCGTATCCGTCATTGTGAGCAAACCTGTTGACCCGTTGATGCGAAATACCTGGAGGGTATTGGTTAGATCACAGACTAAGACGGCGTATGTGCCATAGTCATCAATGGCAAGCTTGAGAGCATTGCCTGCGCTGGTGGCCGTTCCGAGTGATGTCAGGGCTCCCGTATCTTTGTTGAATCTGAACTGCGATATACCACCGGCAGTGTTGGTTGCGTAGAGAAAACGTGGGACCGATACTTTGTTAAACACAAGCAAGGACAACAGGGAACAGGACGGATCTGAGCCCAGACAACCGCTTGGTACTTTACAATCGGCGAAGAAGGATGTTGCAATCAGAAGGCAGGCCAACCTTCCTGCGCGCATTGAGAGTAGTGCAATATCGCACAGCGTGCAGAACCGCTTACCAACCTCTCCCCGACCGCGCAATTTCATTGTAACCAGCTTCAGTCTGGCAAGACCTGCGCGCAACCCAGAATGAAACGTGTTGGAGACCCAATCTCTTTTTCAAACGGAACGTCGCTTGAAAGAAACCACCGCCAACCGCCAGTCACGGTCTTCATGCGATATTTGGTTTGTAGAGCGACGCCAGGTTCCGCATGAAGCAGGCGCGCATGATGCTGAACGGCTACGGGAAGGTCTTCTGCGTGAATCAGAGTAGCGAGCACATCAGAGCCCATGGCTTGAATCTGTTCCGCCGAATAACCCAGGAAATCTGTCATATCGCGGTTGATGTAGACGTTTTTGCGTTCAAGTAGATCATAAACGTAAATAATCACGGGAACTGATGCCAGGACACGGCCAAGTGTTGACTGGCTTTCTGTGAGGATTCGATCCTTTCGCCGTATGGCTTCCAGGGCGCGCTCCAGTTCCGCAATGCGCCCTTGCGATACCTCGTCCATTGCAGATCTTTCACCCATATCTTTACTGTGTAGCAAGCCTGGGTTCATGCAATCCTTTTTCCGGATTCTTGGTTTGACGGAATTCACACGCATTACCAGCATCGAGTATGCAACTCCTCCAGTTCTTCCAACCAGCACCGCACAGACCTTTGCTCCCGACAGGCGAGCAGAATCAACGCATCCCAGGCCTCCGTTGGCAGATTCTCGAGGCCACGTTCATTGGTTACACGTTTTACTATTTTACTCGGACAAACTTCCAGATCGTTGCTAAGGAAGCTGGCGCAGAGCTCGCGTACGATAAAGGAGACATTGGAATCATTCTAATGGTCACCAGCCTTGCGTACGCACTGGGTAAGTTTGTACTGGGGGCGCTTTCCGACAAATCCAACCCGCGTATGTTCATGCCAGCCGGGCTGCTATTATCGGCGGGCTGCAACTTCGCATTTGGGGCCAGCTCTAATTTCTGGGTGCACGTTGTTCTGTGGACGTTAAACGGCTTTGTTCAGGGTGCCGGTTGGCCGCCCTGCGGTCGATCTCTGGGACACTGGTATTCCAAAGAAGAACGTGGAACGGTCTTTGGGTTCTGGAACATTGCGCACAATATTGGTGGCGGGCTAATCGGAGTGCTTGCAGCTGCATGTGCCGCGCACTGGGGCTGGAGATCTGCTTTCTATGTTCCCGGAATAATAGCTGTGATTGTTGCGTTCTATCTGATGTATCGTCTGCGCGACACACCCCAATCGCTTGGCATTCGTCCAATCGAGGAGTTCCCCCTGCTATCGAACCAACTGTATCTGGTGATACTTATCGCGGCCATTCTCGGGATCAACGCAGTCGTGATCCCACTCTGTGTTGCTCTCCTGCGCCCGGAAGATTTACCGGCAGCAATTTCCATTCTGAATCTTTTTATTGTCCCCGCCGCTTTCTGGGTGGTTGGCGTCCTGCGCGGAAACAGAACCTACAATCCCGTAGGCGAGCGGCAAAAATCTCAGGCTGTCGAAGCGGCAGCGCATGAAAGCCATGAACAGGAACTCTCGTTCAAGAAACTACTTGTGGATCAGGTATTGAAGAATCGCATTATCTGGACCTTTGCCCTGGCAAACTTCTTTGTCTACATCGTTCGATACAGCCTGGTGGATTGGGGTCCCACGTATCTCAAAGAGGCCAAGAATGCAACCATTCAGAGTGGTGGCATCAGCACATTCGTGTTTGAAGGTTCTGCTATTGTGAGTACACTTTTAATTGGATGGATCTCTGACAAGGCGGATGGACGCCGGGGAATGGTAAGTCTGCTCTGCATGATCCCAATACTCGCGGCCATGGGTGGAATGATCCTCATGCCCCCGGGATATCTCTGGGCTCACATCGCGTTATTCGGAGTCGTGGGCTTCTTTGTCTATCCGCCAGTAATGCTTCTGGGCGTCGCGGGGTTAGACTTCACGTCCAAGAAGGCCGTGGGCGCCGCTGCGGGATTTATTGGATTCTGGGGTTATCTGGGCAAAGCCTTTCAGTCCGGAATACTCGGAAGACTGGCGGAGGGGAGTGGCTGGACTGCAGTGCTCGTTTTCATTGCCGTTGCGGTGGCTCTTTCCATTGCGACACTTGCGTTCACCTGGAAGTTAAAACCACAGGAATGAAGTTGACACCAGAGCCCGAACGTTGGCGAGATTGAGCATGGGTAGACCAGAAAAAGCAGCCTGGGAAATCAAGAACGAGAAGAACAAGGCAGGCGTACGCTGGCTCCTTGCAGTTGTCGTTTCCGGATATCTGGGCTATTTGATCGAGACTGGAATTGGATCGCAAATTGGCGGTTCAAAGATGTTGGGCTGGTTCTATGTGGCCGGTGTAAGCGCATTCGTCGTTATCGCAAACCTGGCAGTAACACTTGCAATCCGCGAAGGAAACAACACGGGAACATTCTCTCCGGTTATCAAATATGTTACCATGGTCGCTGACTTGATCGCAGTTTCGCTTGTAATCATCCCCACGGGGGGAAGCGAATCCATGTTCTTCATCGTTTATTTCATTGTAATCGTTTCCAATGCTCTGCGTTATGGAATGCGCCTCGCCATTGTTGGCGTAATGTCGTTTAACGTTTTATATGTCCTTGTTCTAACATATCAATATTTCCCACGGTTTGACATCCCTGGCTTCCAGAAGGAAATTCTGAAAGTCTCAGGCTTCTGGCTCGTGGGCCTCTATACCGGCTATCTCTCGCGCAGGTTTGAATTACTCCAGGGGGAAGTCGAAAAGTACGAGAAACTTGTAGCCAGCCTCGTGGCGGAGAAACAGGCTAAATGACGCAGGAAGAGAATCCAAACGCCTCAAGACAAATGGAGGCCAGTGTTGAACGCGCGTTTCGTCGCGGAAATATCAACTTTGATTTTCTGCAACCGGGTCAGGAGGATCATGCCCACGCGCAAACAGCCCAGGAGCGACGCGGGGGATCACGACAGGGCAAACGTGGATTGTTCAATCGTGGGAGACCAGCGCGTCCGGTCGGTAGATTGCAGATCTATGCCTGGGCCACTGTTTGTGCATTGTCAGCGTTGGGACTGGGTTCTGTATTTGTTGTTGGAAAGAGCCTGGCACTCCTCCTGGCGTTACCGCTGCTATTTGGCGGCTTCCTGTGGTCGATTATTATGCTGACGCTTTTCCTGGCTCGGCCGCGCTAGGGGCTCCACTTGCTCCAAACAGTATTTCGTTTGCTCTAAAGCAAAGTTTATCGAGCATTCCCTCAAGTACTAAAGCCTGCTTCTTCAGCTCTTCTTCCGTCATTTCACCGGTAGGTTCAAAAGGCTCCCCGATTACGATTGCAACACGCGAAAATGGCAATGGTAGATTGAAGTCATCCCAGTTTGGGCCGACGATTCTACGCGAGAAACCAACACCAATCGGCAGGACGCAACTCCCGGCCTTGCGTGCCATGTAGAGTACGCCGGGCTTGGCCTCATAAATTGGTCCGTGTGGACCGTCCGGTGCTACAAGCGCGGGACTTCCACTTTGAATCTTCTTGATAAAGTTTATGATTCCCGCCGATTGCTTTCCAAGCGAAGCATCGAGCACGTCGAATCCAAGCGCACGGATGGTTTTGAGTCCAATCTCGCGAAAGAAATGTGTCCAGCTACGTTCATACTCCGGCGTGCGCGGGTGATCAGAATAAATACACAGGTTGCGGTGATGAAGGCAGAAGACAGCCGCGTCCACAAACGTATGCCATACTGCGGCCACGTAATTCTTGCCGCGCGCTTTTAAGAGCCGAAGATTGTCTTCCCCTTCAATCTCAAACTCAAGGGTGGCCTGATAGATTGACAGCAGAATAGTGCTGATTGAGGCAAAGAAGCTAGTAACAAAGCGATACGCGGTGCGTTTAACTGGATTTGCGGGAAGTCCCATTAGAAAGCCATCGTCATCATGAAATATCCAAAATCAGCCCGCGGATCAAAGCGAGGTTTGCGAAGAAGAGTCGTATTTAACGTGTCGTTCTTAACTTCACGGATTGAGTCCCCACCCTGAACCACACTGTACCCCATTCCGAACTCGATTCTGTGAAACATCACCACGTAAGTCAAATCGTATTCTTTTAGAAGATTCCGTCGAAGCTCACCGGCCGCGCGGTTTCCCGAAGCATCAACAATTGGCGTATATCGCGTGTTCGCAAGCGATTCTGTTGATTCGCCTGTTCGCGCTGTTCCGCTTCCGTCATACCATGCATCTTGTAGTCTGTGTTTCGTGAACGTCCAACCCGCGACCTTGAGCTTACCGTATTTGCCCATTAGAAGTGTAACATTCGCTGACTTACCAACCATGTTCTGCAGACTTATCATATCAGCCTGGCCGTAAAGACCGTGGTTGCTTGGAAACAAGTTCAGGAAAGTGGAGGAGACCCCATCCGTACGATCACTGTCACCGCTGGCAACGTTATACGCCGCACCAATTCGCACCAGTTTTGCGAATGTGTATCCACCGTCTGCACTGAAGGCGAAGGTGTTGTAGTGCTCTTTCTCTTTATAAGCGCGGACTGTGCCACCGGTCGGAGTAGGCACAGTGGTGCGAAGGTAATCCCAGCTTGCATCAATGGTACGACCGGTTGGCCCGCGCTGAATTGCGTATTCGATGGACCAATCCAATGGAAATTCCCAACGCGCTTCGCGTTTAGGCCCCATCCGATTGGTGATTCTGCCGCCAAATGTGTGCCGATTGTCCCGCTGCCTCTCTCTGTCTTGCGACATCAATTCTGCCTGAGGAATCGAAAGCGGGGTGGTTCTTTGAATCCATTTCTTGTAAACGCCAATGTAATACGCTTCGATCTGGCCCAGATCCCCTATGAGAAATGTATTATAGAAACTTCCCAGGTATGCATCGCCCTGTTCGCGGACGGTCCGGGCCGTTATGGTACAGACGGACGTCACGGAATCACATGTAAAAACAAAACCTGATGAGTTCCGTGGGCCCACGTTTGTAACGTTAGACGCCGCGTCTGAGTCCTCTTCTGAAAGCACAGCTCCGAGCAATTGCCCCTGATACCAGCTTGAGTTCAGTTTCAGCGACAGCCCGTCAAAGCTGCGACCAACATTGGCCCAATCGGCAGAACCTACGAGCCGCTCCTCACCGAGTTTAAAGAGCTGCCTTCCCACCCGAATGTCCAGTGGTCCAACGTTCCGCATCTCCAACCAGGCGGACCTGATATCCGTGGATTGCTCTGTTGCGTCGTTCGCGGTGTTGAAGCCCGTTTTGGATCCAGCTTCACCGCCCCATACCCGCGCATCCTGAACTGTGACGTGTGCCGTTACATCTTCAAAGAAATCCCGTTCAAACCCAAATTGAACCTTTTGTCCCACGAACTCCTGATGGTCGTCTGTGGTCTTATCAAAGTCGTAGTTGCCGCGATATTCTGGTCGGAAACGCAGCAAAGCCCGCCAACGAAAACCATCCATCCATGTTTCCGGGATGGCGTCCGCTGCAGGCGCGTCTTTTTGCTCTTCCGGCGGATTCGCCTGGGTTGGCCCGGGCTGAGCCGGCTCAGGTGTGGCCTGAGCCAGCAGTCCCGACGTAAGAAGCAAAGCGACGACTGCAACTACCTTCATAAGCCTAGATGGCGACAATGCCATCGCGGACGTCAATAGATTTGAGGATCCGGGCTTGTGTCTGTAGCAATATTCGTCATCTGATGACAGGATTTGCAGTTGTTGAGTTTCGCATCACGCAAGATCTCTTGTTGAAATGAGCGATCGACTTTCAGCTTTTTGAAATACTTCGAGTAATTGTGCTCAGCAAACTTGCCGTCTTTACAGTAATCGTGCGATCCACCAACAGAAACCGGTGTTTCATTCACAGCACCGGCAGCGTTAGTCGCCACTTTACCCTGGCAAACGCATGACGTTGAGCCGTTTTCATCGTATCCTACTGCGAACTTTGTCCCGCGCACGGCAGCAACCGAAGTCGGTGTTTGCACCTTGAAGCCGCGTTTTGTAGGATCGTCGACTCGGAACCAGCCAAATCCCTTATCCAATTTCAGGGATGCAGCCTCTTTGGTATTTGTCAGTGAAACCAGGGTTGCATCTGTTTCGCCGCGGAGCCGAATCTCGACTCCCTTATAAAGCACAATGATCTGGCTCTGACGACCTGTCTGGATTCTGTCCGAATCCTTAATAACACTACCAACGCGCAGAGCCTCGGTCTTGCCTCCACGAATCACGTTGGCGCTGCCCACCAGGCTGCGCACGAGCGCCCTTTCGTCGTTGGCAGACAATGGCAACAAAATGGCCGCAAGCGATGCGATCAGAAGCAGCGAAACCACCAAACGCTTGTTACGCGCATTCCGAATAGAAAACTGCATATATCCTCCCACTCCAATCTGGAGCTTGAACCCAGGTTCGCACGGCCGAAACGAAGCAACAATCGTTTTCGGGACAAATAGGACCCGCCTGGAACCATCCGTTCGTGGACAAGAACAAGCGGCGCCTCAGGCTCGCCGCTTTGAGGGGGCCGGAGTTACCTTCTTGCGGTACACCGGTAGGATCAGAGCCAGCAGGCCAAAGCCAACCAGCATCCAGTTTGGGACGTTCCCGAAGTTAACGTAGGGTGTCCGGTGCGGCGATTGTAAGGGAATTACAACATTGCCCACAGCTTTCTCACCGGGCTTACTCTCCGGAATTAGATTCATGCCCCAGGGAGTAAAGACGGTCGAAACGCCGGTTAACGTGATACGGACTAGATGCTTTCCGGTTTCAATGGACCGGAAGCGCACCGCGCCCGAATGCTGGGCATTCTCAAGGTAGTCCCCAAACCAGGAATCATTTGCAATGTTCACGTGGAAGTCCGGTTCAGTTGGCAAAAGCATGGAGCGGCGGACGAGTTCCGGAAACATTCCTTCATAACAGACCAGCGGCGTTAAGTATCCCGATTCTCCCGGCGGTTCCGCTGGCCAATTTGCCAGAACAAGATTCGCGTCGCGCAGACGATCCAGGTCAGCAGGAGAAATGGGCTGCAGTCTGGCTCTTGCCAGACGCTTTCGGTACTCCAGCAATCCAGGGGACTTGCCTTGCGCATAATTGCTCGCCTCGGGAAACAGCTTTCTGATGGGCAACCACTCCTCAAGCGGAAGATGCTCACCAAAGGGAACCAGCTGTTGCTTATCGTAAGAACCACGGCGTTGGCCTTCACGGCCAAATACAGTGGCTTGATTGTAGAGCTTTCCTTCGCGAAAGTTCAGCTCGTTGTACAGGACGTCAACGGAGGCTGCGCGCGAAAGAAACGCAATCACAGCGTGAAAGGTTGTGGAGTAGACTCCTTTTGCTCTGTTCTCGTCTGACGGATCCGTGCCTAGAAAAGGGATACTGGACTCTGGAAGAATCAGCAGATCCGCTTCCCCGCCCGCGTCCCCCAACGACTTCAGTGAGAGATTGAATACTTCGTTCAAGGCTGCTGACGCAGCGGCGTTATCGTCCTTGTATTTGCTGAGGGCCATCTGCGTCGCCGGTTGAATGTAAGCGATGTGTACACTACGACCGCTTTCTACTGGAGTTGTGAGGCGATATACACCGTAGCCATATGCGAAAAGGAGAATGGCAGCCAGGGCTCCCACAGACTGGGAAACGGGCTCCGGTTTTTCTTTCCTGAGCTTTGCCTGCATGCGCCTGGCAAAGAAGAGCAATAGGGCGGCCTGCAGGAATAGCAGAAACGACACTCCGTAAACACCGGCGATCCGAGCAGCCTGGATAAGCAAAATATTACCGCCCTGCAGGTTTCCAAAAAACCACGGAAAAATTTGATACGTAGCGAGATCCCCGAGCAATGCAAGCAATGCATAGCCAAAACCGGCCGAATCAAGCGCGCCGCGAGCCCGCAAGGCATGTGCGCCAAAAAGAAACAACGGGATCTTGAGATTGAGTAAAACAGAATGGAGCGCGGCACTCAGTATCGCGATCACCCAGGGCAATTGAGTAATGTTCGCCAGGGCGACCGCAACCCACTGAAATGCGAAGGCTCCCACTGAAAGGCTTGCGAGGGTCGACCAGATAGCAATAGAATTGTACGATTCGCCCCTGAGCTCTTCGCTCAGAAGGATTAGTGAAATAGCGGCTAACGTCCCGGCAAGAATGCTCTTGAACGGATCGAGTCCGAGGAGCACACCCAGCCCCAGCCCCAGACAACAGGCCAACCGCCGGATGATTTGTGTTCGCGCCTGTTTTTCTTTATCCCTGGTTTGCATTGATTGAAGTGTTCTCTTGCACGCCAGGATCCGGAGTCAAAGCCGTTAGCGACAAGACCCACGGGTTAACGTGACGGCCGTTTCGCGCATTCGAGCGCAACAGCGCGTCCTGAGCGTCCGCAACGGCGGAGCGAGGGCGAAGCGCGGCACGGCCTGTGAGAAATAACATTATCGTGGTTCGCCGGAGCTATTTGTTCTGAGACTGCATGTACTTTTCATATTCCATGCGTCTTGTATAAGCTTCCGCCTCCTCGTCCCCCAGATATTTCTTGCGAAGTTCCAGAAGCCTGGCGGCCTTTTCCGAATCGCTCAGCGAAGCATTTTCCGATAAGAACTTCTTTTCAGCCGCTTGTAGTTGCGACTCTTTCTCGCGCTCCTGACCTAACTGTTTGTCCAGATCAGCCATGCGCCTGGCTCCCTCCGGACCAAAGTATTTCTCGCGCATTGCCTGTGTCATGGCTGTCTTCTGTTCGCTTGAAGCCCGATTAAGATCTGAATCGCGGAGCATTACTTCCGTCTCAAATTTTGTATACGCGGGTTCTGCCGCCACAACTGCATCGTAGTAGTCACCAAAGTTCTTTCTGCGCATTGCTTCATAGTTAGCAATTCGTGCGTCACCGCTCTGGCCGGCTGTAGTTTTCACAAAGTCCTGCAGCGCAAACGCGAATCCTGCTTTGGACTCTTCGAGACCAAAAACCAACTTCGCGTCTTCTTCACCAAAAAGCTCGCGGCGTTTTTGCTTGATAGCCGCATAACGCTGCTGGTTGGTTAGATTTTCGCCAAACTTTGTCTCCATCATGGTCTGTTCGTAGCGGATATACTTGTCGAAGAGTGCAATGAGCTTCTCGTTATCCGGATAGGGAAATTTCTTACCGATGAAAGCGCGAAGCTTCTCGTTGCAGACATGGAAATCCATGTCTTTGGGGCAGTTCCTGCGCATTCGCCATAGTTCCGACACCAGACTTATGGTTCCTTTCCTTGCCTGGGCCATTAGCTCGTCGTAGGAAAGCATTCCTTCCTCATCGAATAGATCAAAGCCTTCGGCGCTGTTCCCACCCATCAGGTTCCAGTTCTCAAATTGTGCATCCGGCAGAAGCGAAGATTGGCCATTTTTCGATCGCGATGAAGTCAGAAATAAAACTGCGATGATAATAACGGCCAGGACGGCGATCCCGGCGAAGATCCATTTTTTGCCCATACTGCTTCTGGCTATGGGGCGTTGACTTGAAAAGGAAAAAATAAAGGCGGACCGGAGCCCGCCTCAATTCCCCCACTCACTTCCCCCACTGCTTTCGCAGCCAGCCGGGTGAGCACCGGCTGAAATGAATCACTGACTATTTTTTGCGTTTGTTGTCATATTCAGGAAGAATCCCTGAACATCGAACCATGTTTGCCCGGAATAGATCCCGTTCACGATTTGAAGGTGATCAATTCCCGTAATAAAGAGACCATACGAGGGACCACCTTTCCAGGTGCCCCATTGTTGCGAAGACGATGGAACCAGTCCGTCATTTTGCGAACCCTGGCCATTAAACAACCCACCAGCAGCGCAGATTGGCTGCAGGACGAACATCAGCGGATGCTGAATTGGATCCGGCAGGGTCATATACGAGCCGTAGGAGAAATATTTTACGCCAGATACGTTTGGTGTGGTGGCATTGAATGTTGCCAGTCCGCCAGTCGTAAGTGCCTGCAATGCTGCCAGGGCATCCTGTTGCGATCCACCCCAGACGAGCTTCACCAGCGCACCAAGAGCCGAACCAACGAACGGTTTGAGCCAATCTGGAATCACTGTTTTCACCAGGTCTGCGATCGGGCTGCCTTTATGAGGCGTGCTGATCGACGTGTAGACTGCAACCTTGCTACCCATAGCAAGATTGGAAATCATGTAACGGCCATCCAGTCCCCCCTGGGAATGGCCGAACACATTGACTTTTGAGTAACCGTTAGCTGCCATCCAATACAGGATTGCGCTCTTCAACTGATTCCCCCGGACCGAGCTGGACTGCGTAGCAGTTACAGTCGGAACCAAAACAGCTGCCCCCTGTGAGCGCAGGTAATCATCCATTCCACCCCAGTAGTCAAGGATTGAAATCGGCGCTCCATTGGAGCTCCCCCAACCGAATAATCCATGAGCCAGGACAACTGGATAACTTCCCTGTAAAGGCTTCGCTGAAGAACCGCCGCCCCCGGCAAACACTGCTGTTGAAGATAAGGTAATTGCAAGAATCGCAATCTTTGAAAGTGTTCTCATCTTCTCAGATCCCCCTGTCAGCAGCGGCCCGGCGGCCCTTCCGATGCACCCCTACTGCAACCCCTGTACCAGGCATATGCAAGCCCTCGTAGGAATGAATAGAATCCACCGGGGAACCGATCGATTTCCAGAAATCAAGACTCTCAGCCAGAACGCTAGAATGTTATTATATGGAAGAAATCATGCGC
The DNA here is from genome assembly GCA_016788865.1 of Leptospirales bacterium. GTDB lineage: Bacteria > Spirochaetota > Leptospiria > Leptospirales > Leptonemataceae > JAEUSB01. The sequence continues at coordinate 68,080 of JAEUSB010000069.1, read as the reverse complement.
TAAACCCCTTCCCCGCCGGAAATGGCGCCTGCTAAGTTTTCTCCGCGTCCCTCATTTTTCGGATGACATACCTGCCTGGAGTGATCTATTGGATCAGAAATCCAGGAATCTGGATGTATAAAATTCTGGAAAATCCAAGAAATTGTACACTCAATCTGAAATTCTGACGCCAGCAAGAGGGCCACGCTTCGTTTTCCGGAACGGAGCAGGCCTGGCCCTCGGCCTTTTCCTCGGCGCTCTCTTGCCTATGTTAACGCCGGCCCCCCTGCAGGCAGCGGAGCCTGTGATCCTTGAGGCTGGCCGGGGAACCTTCCGACTTGGCACCTTTCTCGAGATACTGAGGGATGAAACCAACCAACTCACCGTCGAGGATGTTGTGGCTGCCGGGGGCTCGCGTTTCTACAGCTATGGCTGGGATCGTACGCCAAACTTTGGCTACAGCTCTGCCACGTACTGGGTGCGATTCCGGGTCTACAATCCACTGACACTGCACAAGGAAATGCTGCTCGAATTGGCCAACCCGCTTCTAGACGATGCGCGAGTCTTCTTCGTTAATGAAGGCGAAGCTGCTGCGCGTCCTTCAATCATTGAAAGCAAGAGCGTCAAGCACAGGGTCTACCTCTTTCCCCTTTCTGTCCGACCGCAAAGCGGCATCGATGTTTACTTACAGGTGCGCAGTAAGGGTTCGATTGCCCTTCCCCTGACCCTTTTTCGCCCCGACGCGTTTGCCCGCGAGGACCAGAACACCCAGTTTGCCCTTGGCCTGTATTACGGCCTCATAATCGTAATGATACTGTACAACCTCTCGCTGTATGTGGCACTCCGCGAGCGAACCTACCTGTACTATTCTCTGGCGCTCTTTTGTATTCACGGCCTGTTGCAGTTTGCGGTCAACGGCCTGGCGCGCAAATATTTTCCCTTGTCAGGCTGGTGGAACCTGGGTTCGATACCGTTCTTTGGCTCCGTCGGGATGTTCTGGGCTCTACTATTCTGCAGGCAGTTCCTGAGCACCGCGTTGCGAACGCCCGAGATACATCGCATAACGTCCGTTCTAATGCTCGCCGCACTTGCCATGGCAGTCCTGTCACTTTTCACTCCGTACCGCGTTACAATCACAGTTCTGATTCTTCTTGGCCTCGTAGGGGTTTCCACGGTAATCGCCGCTGGAGCATACACGTTACAAGAAGGATTCCGCCCTGCTCGTTACTATCTCACGGCCTGGAGCGTGGTGCTCGTAGGCGCTCTCATTTTCAATATGAAGGCCTGGGGTTGGCTGCCCAGCACACCTTTCACGGAATACAGCGCCCAGGGGGGCCTGGCTATTGAGGCAATCCTGTTGGCTCTTGCATTGAGCGATCGATTCAACACGATTCGGCAGGAGAAATTCACAGCACAACAGCGCGTGCTCGAACAAGAGCGAATGACTCGGGAAGCGGAGGAGGAGCTAATCTTTCACCTGCGGCAGATGGAGGATCTCAAAAAAGACTTTCTGGCAATGGCAATTGAAGAGCCAGGGCGTACACTCGATTCTCTAATCGATAAAATTCTCGCAACGCTCCACAGAATCTTGCAGTTCGATAAGGGATTCATCACAGTTATCGATCGGTTTGACAGGTACGTATCAAGCAGCGTAGGAGAAATTCCTCCATACGTTGCAGAGTTTGTTCCGCGAGCGTTCCAGGTTATCAAACGATTCAATCCTCCTGAGGATTTCTTCGCGGAACTAAACGCAATCACCAACCTCCGTGACATCACCCGCCTCCCGTTCGCAGAAGAGTCTGCGGTGTTGTCTGCGTATCACGAAAATGCACGGACGATTCGCACATTTCTGGGCCGGCTTTCCCAGGATGAATTCCATCTACTCATTCCTCTTTCTTTTAGAAACGAACTGTTGGGCTATATGGTTACGGGCAAGACCATGAAAGAACACCTTACAGAATCCAATCTGAACCTGCTTGAAGCATTCAGATTGTCTGCGGCACTCTCCATTCGAAATGCAATGCTCTACGATGAACTTTCGTTATTGAAGGGGAAAGCCGAAGACAGCGTTCAACAACTATCTGAATATATCGTGGGAATCCACAACGCACGCGAACATCGTCTCGGCAGCAAGTCACTGGTCTATCTGAGCAAATCTATGACTGAGATCGTGGACCAGGCCCGCAAGCTTGCCGGAAAAAAACAGCCCATGCTGGTCACCGGCGAAACCGGGACTGGAAAAGATATGGTGGCCAACCTGATTCATGAAACATCGAGCCCTGCGGGCAGTCCGTTTGTAGCCGTGAACTGTGCTGCTATTCCTGCTAACCTGTGGGAAAGCGAAATCTTTGGACATATAAAGGGATCATTTACGGATGCAAAAACGGATCGCCCAGGCCGAATCGAGCAGGCAACCGGTGGCACCATCTTCTTTGACGAGATCGGAGAAATGCCGCTTGATATGCAGCCAAAGTTACTGCGCCTGATTCAAGAAAAAAAGTATCAGAGAGTGGGCGGCACTAAAGAACTGAAGGCCGACTGTTCCTTCATATTTGCAACCAACCGGGACCTTGAGGCCATGCAGGCAAAAGGTCTTTTCCGGCAGGATCTTTATTACAGAATCAATGTATTTCAGCTAAGGGTCCCTCCGCTGCGCGAGCGCCGCGCGGATATACCGGCTCTTGTGAATTACTTCCTTGAGAAGTATTGTGCAGAAATGGGCTATGCGACGCGACGCTGCGATGACCGCGCGATTGACGCGCTGTGCCATTTTAACTGGCCAGGAAACGTGCGCGAGCTTGAAAATGCCGTCATCCAGGCCATTGTGAACTCAAGAACAGAAATCATTAGACGCGATGATCTGCCGGTTCACGTACTCGATTTCAGGAAGTCGCGGCCCGGCGAAGAAACTACTCCCGTGCGGACACTCCAGGCAAAACCCGAAACCTGGGATGGAAGGCCCCTTGAGGATATCCTGAACGAACAGGCTCGACATATCATCCTCGCGGCCCTGGCAAAAACCAATGGAAACAAGGTGGAAGCCGCCAGGTCCCTTGGGCTCAAGCGGGCTACATTCTATAACCGTCTAAAAGAGTTGGGAATCTAGTCATTTCCCGGACTTTTTTGCGCGCTTGTTTGCGTAGCTTATGGACGCGAAACGTAGTCCGACTCGATCAATCTTACGCAGTGCCTCCTTTTCTAACTCATCAAGGGCTTGACCTTTGAATACTATCTCCGGATCGTTTTCAAATGCCTGCCGAAAGGAAGAGTCCGAGTAAAGGCGCGCAAGAAAACTCTCCAGAGAACGGGCACTCATACATTGATTTCCTGCCGAGTAATCATCCGGCTACGCCCACGGGCCACAGCAGTTCTGGCTAATCGTAGTTGTTGTAACAGCAAACCCATCTCAGGATACGCGCCATCGCGCTCAATGACAACATTCAAAGATGTGGGGGCGCGTCTGGCTACCTCCTCCAATAAGTCGTAAACAATTTCTGGAGGATCGTGGAGATGGTCATCGAGCAGCCGCTTCTCCGTTGTGGAGTGTTCGATCCACATGCCGCCGGAAAGGTGAACCATCTTGATCCGGCTTGCAGGGATGTGTTCCAGCATATCAAACGGATTCATTCCAAAATTGACGGCATTCGCGTATAGATTGTGCAAATCCAGCAAGAGATCACAATCTGATTCAAGCAGAATTGTTCTAATCCATTCTGTTTCAGAGTAATCACTCATGGGCGGGTCAATGAGCGTTGCAATGTTCTCAAGCAGCGGGCGACTTCCGACACTTCGCCTTGCCCGACTCAAGTTCGCAAGGGTTCCCTGGATTACAGAATCTGTGCGAGGCGGTGCTGCGAGATGGCCAATCTCATGTCCGCCAGCACGAACAAAGGCCAGGTGTTCAGACCAGTGAGCCGGATTGAGCTCCTGCACAAGCCTTGCCATTGAATCCAATCGCTTTGAATCTACGTTATGCGACGATGCCATCCCCAGAGAAACGCCGTGCAATGCCAGATCGAAAGAGTTTGCGAGAATTCGGAACGTGTCCAGCTCCTCCCTGCGAAGTTTGAACAGATCTTCCGCAATGACTTCCAGTACGTCAATTTCGTCCTGATGAGCCAGAATGCCGCCCGCAAGCTCCGGCCGAAAGCCTAGCCCGAATTTGTCAGCCTCCACAACCACCCCCACATCCTCCGCCGCCGCAACCGCCGCATCCGGAACTTCCGCCACTATCTCCCCCACTATCCCCGCTTGAACCGCAGGAACTCCCGCAACCCGAGCCCGTCGACGCGCCGCTCGATGAACTCCAGGTGGAATCGCTTTTTGGAAACCATTCCCGCGCGTAGCTGTATTCAGAAGGTAAGGCCGCAAGACCAAAGGCCGCTGCAAGTAGCAGGGCATCATTTCCACCTCCCGGTTTTACCCGGGTATACCGCAGCCTCGTGAGGAGTCGTTTGATCCCGGCAAGCACCCGATCCCCGGCTGGCGTGCGCCTGGGATCATAGCGCCAGATAAGAAATAGTCCGACTAAGGCGAGCACGATCAGAAAAATGAAGTTCACGCGGCCATGGCTCAAAGCTTGAAAAATCCGAACCACTGCGACGCCGCCAATTGTAACCATTACGGCAAGCTTGATCATAAATCTGCGCATACGCATGTCCTCGTCCGGAATGAGTCCTTTGGATTCAAGGCTTCGCGCTACATGATCCGCGTGGTGAGTGAGTTTGAAAATTGAGGAAGCCTCAGAGCTTGAGGCAAAATTGGTTGCAATCTGGTCTTCCAATGGATCAAGAGCGTTAGTCGACCATCCCTGAGCCGCACGAATCTGTTTCCCTTCTGACTCAAGAACTCCTCGATCTTTCAGCTTCACGCAGGCAATCCGAAGAACTTCATTGGTGCCACCACGTAGACAGGCAATTTCGTATGGATCGGTAACTCGGATGCCCGACAGGTCAGAGGGTTCAAGGAATCTACGAAGCAGGTACAACGCACCAAATAGCACCAGAATCCCTAATGCGTAAAAGATCAGAAACTGGGGACCTGCAAGATCGAATGGATTCATAACGACTCCACCTTTGCAAGCAGGGCTTCACATAGGTCCACAAGCTGCGTGTGCGTATGAACCGCGGTTTTCAGATCGAGCCCCAATTTCTCGCGGGCAACTGAAATTTGCTCAACTGCTGCCCCTGCATTCATGCTGGCCGCAACTGCAACCAACGCCTCCCGCGGGTTCAGATCCTTTCCTTGCAAAGAAAGGAATGCAGCCGCAATGCCCCGCAGCGGTCCGGCGAGCTCAGCAATGACCCGCGTCATCCGATCTGCTTTGTTACCATTCATTGCAAATAGCCCACGCTGCCTCAGGATAAGATTGAGTAGAGTCTGCCTGAGTCTGAAACGAATCGCGTCTTGCTTCAAGGTCAGATCCTTAAAGGGATCGGTGCCAAAGAGCAGACGATGCCGCCGCTTGATATCTTGAAACTTTACAGCGAATAGCTCCGCCGCCCCCTGCAACTCTCGCGATGAGACAAACATGATGCGTACCTGTGCTGCATGCGCAAGGCTCAACTCCCCATGAACTTTCTCAAATCCCTGCTTGAAATCGTCCGCGACTACAATCAGGTTCACGTCGGAAGCCCGTCGCATCCGTCCCTCAGCTGCACTCCCAAAGAGTGCAATTGTAGTGATTCCGGGCAATGCGGACAGCAGGCGTGGAAGTAAGTCGGCTAACGTTGCCTGCACTTCAGGAGGAAGATCGGATAGATTTTGGCTCTGGATTGCAATTTCTCTCATACCATGGGATGAACCCCGGGACTGCTTTCTGCAATCAAAAAAGGACGGAGCATCTTCAAATCTGCCTGAGGACGCTCCGTTTGACGGGCTATTTGTAGGTTTTCTGGAGCCAGGCTTCCCAGGGGATGGAGTCAGGCGCTGTGCGATTTGTAGTCAACGCACCGGCCGTCAGGGGAGCGCCCGCTTTGCCAAAGAAAATCTCGGGGATTGGAAGCATAAACTTGCGTCGCTTCTGCGCAGCAAGCCAGGTCCGGGCCAGGTCTGCAAAGGAATATACTTGTGGACCACCGAGCTCAATTGTATCGTTTTGTGGGCCCCGTTTGATCAGCGTCTCAATCTCGCGTGCAACTGCACCGGTTTCCACAGGTTGAACTCTTGCACCCCGAAGACCAAAGCCCAGCGGAAATGCCAGCGCGCGCTTCAATACCATATCCACAAACTCGTGAAACTGCGTGGCGCGAAAGATGGTGAAGGGAACTCCTGACTCCTTGATCAATTTCTCTGTTTCCAGTTTGATTTTGTAGTACTTGATCGGAACGCGATCGATCCCAACAATCGAAACATAGAGAAAGTGTTTAACGCCTTTTTCCCGCGCGACTCTCAATAAATCGGCTGTTCCATCAACGTCAACGCGCGCATCAAAGCCCTGTGTTGCAGAAGCCAGATGAACAACGGTGTCAATATCGCTGAGCGCGGCCTCAAACCCGGTGCGTTTGAGCAAATCCACTGTCCTCCATTCCTGGTCTTTCACATTAGCCGGCTTTGTCCGACCTGCGAGAACTGGATTTTGTGACTTGAGAACTTTTACGACGTGTCGCCCCAGTAGGCCCGTAGCCCCGAGGATCAATATTTTTGAACTCATACTATTTCTCTCCCAGCGCAAGCGACACAAGTCGCTCCACGCGTACTTTTACTACTTGAACAGAATTGTGACAGGGACAAATGCTGCGGTGTTCCGGAAATATGGCCTGTAGCAAAGGCACAAATGCCAGATAGACTCCAACGAGAGTTGTGCCGGCAATGATCAGCGTTGTTTTCATGCAGCCCTCTCGCTTCCAATGGCAACAACGGCCATGACTATGAATATCATCGCCGGCACGTGAACGCTCGGCAGGTCGATTAGCCAGTGCTCGGCACTGACAAATCCACGCGCTGTATCGAACACGTGAAGCAAACTATGCGTGCCATAGAAAGCCGCGAGCAACAAAGAGGCCTGTAGGCGAAAACCGGTCCATCGAACGGCCGCAAGCGAAACGCAACCAAAGACAAACATGGCACAGCCTATGTCCCGGACAAAGTGTTCATTGTACGGTCCAAAATCCGGCACTGCAGCAGGCAACTCCCGGTACCACGTGGCGGGGGCCAGCAGCATGAAAAGGGCATTCGCGATTAGGCCAAATCCCGAAAACCCGAACAAAATACCCCAGACTACATTCTTATTCATCTAATCTCTCCTAACAAAGGGTTCAAAAGAACGACGAGGAGCCACTTCGACCTGTGACAAAAAACCTGAAAAAAATCGTTCCGCTGACATGCGCCCTGCGTCTGATAGCAAGATGCGCAGGCTCATAATCGTTTCCACTCTGATACTATTGGCCAATCAGCTCCCCGCCCAGCCCCGGATTGGGAAATGCACTATTTTTCCAGCCAACAATATCTGGAACACGAAGGTGGATACCCTGCCAGTCCATAGTCTATCGAATGCCTACGTGCAAAGTATTGGTCCGCAGAAGAAGCTGAAAGCCGATTTTGGATCGGGCCTGTGGGAGGGCGGACCGATTGGAATTCCCTTCACGCTCCAGACCGGCAAGCCCGTGCGTGTTACCTTTGAATACGCAGACGAAAGCGATCCTGGACCGTATCCATTGCCGCCCAGGCCTCCTATTGAGGGTGGAGAGCAAAGCGACGGGGACAGGCATGTTCTTGTCCTGGACGAAAAGGATTGCAAGCTCTATGAGCTCTTCAGTGCCAGAAAAGCGGCTAACGGCAATTGGCAGGCAGGATCTGGGGCCATCTTTGATCTTAGATCAAACAAGCTACGACCTTCCGGCTGGACATCGGCCGATGCAGCCGGCCTTCCTATTCTTCCTGGCCTGGTCCGTTATGAAGAGGTTGCAGCGGGACAAATCAACCACGCCATTCGCTTCACTGCTAGAAATACACAGAAAGCGTTTGTCTGGCCTGCCACGCACTTTGCTTCATCAAAAAAAGATAAGGGAATCCCACCCATGGGGATGCGTTTTCGCCTGAAGTCTACGTTCGATACCGCGAAATTTTCCCCACACACTCGCGTAATCCTCGAGGCTCTCAAGAAATATGGAATGATTCTGGCGGATAACGGATCTGATTGGTATGTATCAGGGGCTCCCAATGAAAAATGGAACAATGATATCCTGCGAGAGCTCGGAAGAGTCACCGGCAATCAATTTGAAGCCGTGGATACGTCGAAGCTCATGGTGAGTGCCACAAGCGGTGAGGTCAAGAAGCACTGAAGTGATGGCGATGGAAAAGTCCAGAACGTTTCACTCGTCAAAGCAAAATGGACTAACCAAATCTGGTCTTCAGCGCCGCCGCAAACTGTCTTCCGACAGGAAGCGAAGTCTCATCTGAATCTTTGAGAAATGCCGTATAACCTCCGCCCACACGATACCGAATGTGGGAAACAAATGCAAGATTCACTATGAATTGTTTATGAATGCGCAAGAATCCTTCCGGCATGCGAGCCTCGAGATCCTTTAGGAGTTTCTGGGTTTCAAAATCCCTGTCTGTGGTGTGAATGGCGCTGGCTTTCCCGGCGGACGACAAATAAATTATGTCATTGAATGGAATGAGGTAGTGATTCTCATCCTCGCGAATGGCCAAACCTGGATTGGTTGTGGCAGACTTGCTGGCCGACTGGATGACCCGATTTACGGCCATGTCAAAGCGCTCTTCTGTGAATGGCTTCAAGAGAAAGTCAACGGCGCCATAGGTGAACGCCGGGACGGCGTGTCCCGTTCCGGCTGTTGTAAAAACTACAGGGGGGCACAGACCAAGCGCCTCAAGGAATTCAAAACCTGACATCCCGGGCAAGTGTACATCGAGAAATATGAGATCTGCCGGACTCATTTTGAGATAGTTGAGCGCAGCATTCGCGTCACCGGCCCAACCAAGGAGTTTCAAGTCCTTGCGTCGCTCGATCAAACGAAACAGGAGCTCACGGGCCGGCGGTTCATCTTCAATTACATAGCACGTTAGTTGCAATCTATTACTCCACTTTGAATTTCAAAGTAGCGAGCGCTCCACCGCCTGGATGATTCTTGAGATCAACCTGCACACGGTCAAAGTAAAAATGCAGACGCTCCCGAATGTTCGCAAGCGTTCGAGACTCACTGGCCTCAAGAGCTGACCCCGGACCAGTATCTCGGACCGTGATTTCAAAGTTGTCAGCATTACGAGCGGCCAGAACAGTAACGGTTGCATCACCGGGCACGTTCTGAATTCCATGACGGAAGGCGTTTTCAATCAGTGGCTGCAGAGATAGCGGGGGAATCTTCACGCTGCGTGTATCGTCTGGCTTGCTGAGGTTTACAGTCAGCCTTGATCCAAAGCGAATTTTCATCAACTCAACGTAGTTCTTACAGAACTCCCACTCTTCGTCAAAGGGTACGAGCGTCTTCTCCGCAGCGCCGAGCAGGAACCTGTAGCTGTCCGCCAGTCTGAGCAGTGCATTGTCCGCGGCAGCCGGAGAACTCTGCAGCAAGGAGTGAATGGTATTGAGCGCGTTAAAGAGAAAATGTGGTCGCATCCTTTCCTGTAGTACCTGCAGGCGCGCTTCCTGTAAGGCCTGCTCTGCCTTGTAGCGCGTTTCACTCAGATGCCGAAAGAACCTTTCCAGACTCGTCAGTGCAATTGCGAGTATGATGGAACCGAAGATCACACTGTAGAAACGACTCGTCTGGTATGCCTGGAATCCCAACAACTCTACGTGAATGAGCTCGCCCAGATAGACACCGGCTACGGCCACCAGTGCCGTGACAACCAGTGCAATCCCGAAGAACAGCGCTGATTGATTGCGCCGTTCGCCAAGCCTGTAAAGATACAGCCCAATCGTAAACATGGAAGATTCGACAAGAATGCAGAGGACGTGGGTTGTGAGCTGTGCTGTGACAAAAACGCGGAGGAAAGGCTCGGCAGAATAGAATGAAATGAGCAGCGCATTCATTGTGCCAAGCACAGAATTGATTGCGATCCAGCCGATCAGCCGGAGGGTCCAGTTGACGATTGGGTTTCGCAAAGCTACCTGGACTTGTCGTCGTTAAAGAATGACGAAAACACTCCAGCGCGCGAGAGCACGCGAATATCATCCAATTCAATATCACGCGGATCACTCTTGCCAATCACCCGCGTCAACTCCAGCATGTCATCGTGAAACCCTTTCAGGAAATGATGCACGCGCGTTGACTTCTCAGGGATATGCAGTCCGTGCATTCGCCAGGGGCTATTGGTAGTGATTCCAGTGGGACATTCATTTGTGTGGCACTTGATGGCCTGGATGCAACCAAGCGAAAGCATGGCTCCGCGTGCGGTCTCGCAAATGTCAGCGCCGCTTGCATATGCGTGCGCCGCATGGGCCGGAGTAAATATCCTGCCCGACGCGCTGAGTTTGACTCGATCGCGGATCCCGTGTTCGACAAGTCGCCTGTGAAAGTACTGGAGGGTTTCAATGCAACTTCCATATCCAACGTAGTTCACGAACAGGTTGGGGGCCGCGCCCGTTCCACCGTCGGCACCGTCGACCTGGATTGCGTCCGGGCCTTTCCCTGTTTCCTTCATGGCAAGGGCCAGCAGGTCCAGTTCATCCAGTCTCCCTACACAGATCTTAATTCCAACCGGCAGTTCAGTGATTGTTCGGATTTCCTCGACGAAGTCGATAAGCTTTTGAACGGCTTCGCGCGGTGACCCTGCCAGGAGTTCAGTATGCTGCGGCGGGCTGATTACGGTTTTGAAAGGGGTGACTCGCCTAACGTCTGCAATCTCTGGCGTAACCTTTTCCGCGGGCAGATGACCACCGATACCCGGTTTTGCTCCCTGCGAGATCTTCAACTGAACCATTCGAATGTTGGGATGTTTTTGCACCAGTTCCTTCAGAACCTGGCGATTCAGTACTCGTCCCGTGCTCCCATCTGGCATTGTAATCTCGTCGCCCACGCCAAATTTCCCCGTTCCAATTTGAAACACGACATCGTTACCAGCGGCTCCGTGCGGACCGTAACCCCCTTCACCCGTGTTGACATAGGCCACGTCGAGGGCACCGAGACTGAGCGCCTCCGCTGCGCGATTGTTGATGGCACCGTAACTCATCGCAGAGACGTTGATTGCATTCTTTACCAGAAACGGTTTAATATCCGAGCGGCCTTCACCCACTACGCATTGATAACTGACGCGGGATACTTGTGCAGGAAAGTTTCGGTGCAGGATCCGGCAACCGGTCGAAAGCTCACTGTCAAAAATATCCAGCTCAGTTCCAAAACTGGACATAGCTTTGACATGGTGCGCCTTCTGGTAGATATAGTCTCGCACAATGCGCGGAATGGGTCTACCGTCCGTATTTGATTCGCTGAAATATTGTAGATACTTGTCTCGGAAGAGATTTTCAAATACAAACCGCAACCGACCAAAGGGCCCATAAATGCGAACGATTGCATGATCATCCTGGATGAACAATTCACGTAGACCAAACACGACTGTGGCGGCGACGCCAGCTGCCACGGCATACCAGATACCGTAAAAGTAAAATAGCGGGGCGATCGCCAGGCAGAGTAGAAGGGTTAGTACGTTCGCAGGCCTCTCTAGAGCCGGTTTGAAGTCGGGCAGAATGAGCGCGCGCTCTTTGCCCGATTTCTTATAGGTTTCAAGCATGGAACGACCATCTCTGGAAAGTGAATACGGCATGCCGAAAACTACCCATGACCCTGGGCAGTGCAATTGATTTTGATAAAACGCTTTGCGAATTAGTGCACACAGGCCCCCTGGCTCAATGGTCGTTGCCATCACAGGCGGAACGGGGCTCATAGGCAGGCGAGTGGCTTCGCTGCTTGAGGCTAGAGGTATGATGGTTCGCGTCCTTAGCCGCAACGAGTCAGCCCAATTTCACTGGAATCCGGATAAGGCACAAATCACCGGCGGAGCTCTTGAAGGGGTGGATGCGATTGTCCATCTCGCCGGGGAATCCGTCGCGGGTCGCTGGACTGACGAGAAGAAGCGACGAATCATAGAAAGCAGAAGGAGCACTACTGAATTTCTGGCCCGAGAAGTTCAAAAGGCAAGAATTCGACCGGTGATAGTTTGTGCATCGGCAATAGGTTTCTACGGCGATCGCGGCGATGCCTGGCTTACTGAGACCGCGACAAGTGGTTCGGGTTTTCTGGCAGAAACAACCGTTGCCTGGGAGGCGGCGCTCGAGAGGCTAAGTGACGTTTCTTCTCGCCTTGTGATCCTTAGAATTGGTGTGGTGCTTGCCGCCGACGGTGGCGCGCTCCCACAGATGGCAGCTCCAATCAAACTGGGAATTGGATCTGCTCTTGGCTCGGGTCAGCAATTTGTTTCCTGGATTCACATCAACGATCTCGCCAGACTCATCTGCGTGGCGATTGACAAAACCCTGGACAAATCGGCCATCATAACCCAGGATCTAAGCGGCATTTACAACGCAGTTACGCCGTTGTCTGTGACCAATGCCGAGCTGCTGCAAGGAATTGCCGCGGCCCTTGGCAAACCCTTCTTCCTTCCGCGCGTCCCGGCGCTGGTTCTCAGAATGGTTCTCGGTCAAATGTCTGAGATGGTGCTTGATAGTACACGCGTGGATGCTACAAAGGTTTCGTCGACCGGGTTTGCGTTCCAACATTCACAGCTTTCCACGGCCCTTGCAGATCTGCTTGGAAATTGAAGCAAACTTGTTGAGCGCAGCGTATGCCGTCGGCTGGCAAGAAATTGAAGACATCGACTGAAACCTCCGAAAACGAACAACTTTCCGCACCACTTTCGATCTTCTGGTTTCGCCGTGACCTCCGACTGAACGATAATACTGCCTTGTTTCATGCATTGAAATCCGGTCATCCGGTGCTATGCATTTTCATTCTAGATACGCACATACTGAGCAGGTTACCGGATCGGAAAGACGCTCGAGTTGAATTTATTCTGAGTTCGCTGCTTGCCATAGAAAGAAAACTGAACCAACACGGGAGCTCGCTACGCGTATTCCATTCGACCCCTACAAGCGCCTGGGAAAAGATTCTCCAGACCTACAAGGTCCAATCAGTCTATTTCAATCACGATACTGAACCGTACCCGTTGAAGCGCGATACCGCCGTGATAGAAAGTCTAAGGAAGAAAGGCATTGCGGTTCACACCTTCAAAGATCAATGCGTGTTTGAGAAAGCGGAGATTGTTAAGTCTTCCGGACAACCGTACACCGTATTTACACCCTACTTCAAGCAATGGCGGATGCGATTGGACGACTTTGCAATTCAATCTTTCAAATCAGAGTCATACCTGAAATGCCTGGCCAGGTGCAAACCAGGCGCAATCCCATCGCTCGATCAGATTGGGTTCCGTCCCAGCGAGATATCAATCCCTGATCTCAAGATTGATTCAGGGATAATCAAACGTTATGCGGAAACTCGAGACTTCCCGGGCATTAGAGGAACAACCAGGCTCGGGGTGCATTTGCGATTTGGGACAATCAGTGTGCGAAGCGTCGTCCGCTCTGCACTCGAAAAGAGCGAGGTCTTCCTCTCAGAAATCGCCTGGCGGGACTTCTTCATGATGATTCTGTTCCACTTTCCACATTCCTGCACCCGAGCCTTCAAGCCTGCTTATGATAAGATTGCCTGGCGGGATGATCCTGAAGGATTTGCGGCCTGGTGCACCGGTCGGACAGGCTACGAGCTTGTGGATGCGGGGATGCGTGAACTCAATCAGACGGGATTCATGCACAATCGAGTTCGAATGGTGGTCGCAAGTTTCCTTTGCAAGCATCTCCTCATAGATTGGCGGCGGGGCGAACGGTATTTTGCGCAGAAACTGCTCGACTATGATCTATCGGCCAATGCAGGCAACTGGCAATGGGCAGCGGGTTCTGGCTGTGACGCGGCGCCCTATTTTAGAATTTTCAATCCGGCGCTGCAGGCAAAAAAGTTCGACCCTGGGCTGGCCTACATAAAACAATGGATTCCTGAATACGGTATCAAGAATATGGAGCCCATTGTAGAACACACGATGGCCAGAGCGAGATGCATTCGAGAATATAAGAAGGCTTTGCAATGAAGCACGCCCTCATCACGGGCAGCCGCGGATTCGTTGGTACCCACCTGGCCAGACACCTTCTGAATGAAGGGTACCGTGTTTCAGGCCTGGACCGTCCCGGCAGTGGGCAGGTAAGACCGCGCTGGCTTTCAGCCATCTATTCTGATTTGAACAAATCGGTTGAGTCCATCGATTCAACAATGGAAGATTGCAAGTCACTCGGTAAGATTTTTGCCTCCAATAATTTTGATGCAGTATTTCATCTGGCCGGAACGGCATTTGTTCCGGAAGGCTGGAAGGATCCCGCCGGCGTCATCGAGAATAACACCGTAGTTCCGGTGCGGCTTTTCCAGGCCGCTCGCGACAATGGGTTCAAGGGCACCATCGTTTTTGCAAGCTCCGGTGAAGTGTACGGCGTAAAGGGCACCATGCCAATTCTGGAATCCCAGCCCGTGGCACCGGGAAACCCCTATGCGGAAAGCAAACGAGCGGCGGAGCAATTCATACCATATTTTTGCGAGCAGGGAATGCGAATCGTCATAGCAAGACCTTTCAATCATATTGGCCCGGGTCAGCGTGAAAACTTTGTAGTCCCTTCCTTCCTGGCCCGAATCGCAGAGGCACAGTCGCAAAACAAAAGTTCCATTAGCGTGGGTGATCTCGAATCAGAACGCGATTTTGCGGATGTCCGCGATGTGGCACAGGCCTATCAGATACTTGCTGAACGCGGGGAATCCGGCGAAATCTATAACATTTGCTCGGGACAACCGGTCCCCATCAGACGCGTTCTTGACCTTGCGATTGAGGTAACCGGATCAAAAATTGTGCCGGTTACGGACCCCGCACTTCTGCGACCGGATGGACGCTCGATTCGTTTCGGTTCAAGCAGCAAGCTCAATGCTCTCGGCTGGAAGCAACGTTATTCGCTTAAACAAAGCGTTCAGGATACCTGGAAGGCAATGCAAGCATGAACAAGAAGAAGATTGCACTTTTTGACATGGATTATACCATTCTGCCGTACGATTCACTGATTCCCTTCGCAGGTTTTGTCCTGTCACGCGAACCCTGGAGATTCCACTACATCTTCGCATTTTTGCCGGCCTGTGGCCTCTATCTACTGGGCCTGATCGGTCGTGAAGGACTGAAGCGAGCTTTCCTATCCATCCTCTGGAGGATGAAACGCGAACGCGTAGAAGAGCTGGCCGGGGAATTCGCAAAGACTATCGCAATTCCCTTGCTGTACCCTGATATTATGCAGGACGTGCGCAAACTTCGGGCCGGCGGATTTCATGTCGTGCTCAACAGCGCCAGTCCAACCTTTTATGTAAGACATATTGGCGCAGCAGACTTTGATGCCGTCGTGGGCACGGAAGTGGTTCTGCAAGATAGAATGCCGTTCCTTCCCAAAATAGCCGGGAAAAACAATCGCGGTATTGAGAAGCTTTTGCGGATGCCTGATCTCGTCCCTGCAGCCACGATGGCGACTATCACGGCAGACTACCCCGCTCTTTCAAAGAACCATTCAGAATTTTTGCCGGACGTCATCCCCGGCTCGATTGCCTATTCTGATTCAAGCGCCGATTTGCCCATGCTGCGCATGTGCGAAACAGCCGTACTGGTTCACCCTTCCGAAAAGCTGGCCCGAGAAGGAAAGACCCGCGGATGGCAGATCGTGCGGCCAGCGCGACCCTATTCGGGCACACTGGAAAAATACGTGCGTCTCTGCCTCTGTCTCATAGGATTGCTTCGACTCCGATGATTCGATCCATTTCGATTTTGTTATTTCTGACTCTGGCATCGTGTACGAATTACTCGTCCCAGAAACAACTTGTTAACCCACCAATTCTAACGGCTATCGCAGTGGAAGGGACAGGTCACGTCATAACCATGACCGCACAGAACGTGGAAATCGGCTTTAGCGGCTACAGGCTCTATCAGGGCACAAGTGACTCAGCAGTTCGCGGAGCAGATCCGCTAGCCGGGATCGACTGCTCCCGACCGCTTGCTGTTGCAACTAACGCAGGTGTGGCTTACCAGGTGGAAGTGAAGGCGGGACAGAGCGCCATTAGCCCGGGTTTCCCAAATCGTGTTTGCGTGGTTCCGTTGCAACTTACAAGCGGAACATACATTGCCATGCGCTCGCTCATACTCAGAGACTTTCTGTCGCTGGACACCAGCATTTCGTCGAACTCGCTGCTTGTGCCGTAGTCGACACTCAGTCGAGTACGTAGATTTCGAGTTCGCCCTGCCGTCCTCGAATTGTTCGAATTTCTGATTGTTTCAGTTTGAACGTTTCATCCAGCTTGGCGCGCGTGTTACCATCGATAACGATATCAGTCTTCAGTTGCTTGGATAGATCCTGGAGACGCGCGGCCATGTTCACAGCATCCCCCATCACAGCGTATTCCATTCTGCGGAAAGAACCAATATTGCCTGCGAATGTCTTACCGGTGGCAATTCCAATTCCAAAGCCAACGCCTCCCTCGGCCTCTTGCACGTGGGTTTTCATTTCATTGATGACGCTAAAATACTCACGGATCTGCAGCGCGGTTTTCACGGCATTCACTGCATCGTTGGGAGCCGGGACCGGTGCACCAAAAGTTGCAAGGATACCATCCCCCATCAGCTTGTTAACAGAACCCTTGTTTGCAAAAATCAGATCCATCACGTCGGTAAAAATGAGACTGATAAACTCGGCGAATTTCTTGGGCCCTTGAACCTCTGCAATTCCCGTCGAGTTGCGGATATCCATAAACAGAATCGTTGCATCAATACTGCTGCCGCCAAGCTCGGCGGAGATTTCCTCATTCAGGATTGCCTTCACCAGATCCTCTGAGAAGTAACGCAGCAGACGCTTCTTCTCTTTCTCCAGCTTCTCGTTGGCCAGCTTGACCTGCCGCTTATAGAGAGAAAGTTCCAGGGCGTTCTGAATTCTGAGCGAGAGTTCTGCCATGCGCAGGGGCTTAACCAGAAACTCGCTGGCTCCACTTGAAAGACAGAGAATGTATGTTTCCTCTGACTCGTCGGAAGAGACCATGATGACAGGAATTTCCGTGGTCATTGGATTCTCTTTGATGTCCTTGAGCAGCATCAGACCTGTCACGCCCTCTGGCGCTGGCAGGTGCAAATCCAGAATAACAAGATCTGGTGGATTCTTATCTATTATTTCTTTGCCCACCTCTCCCGAGGGAGCCACATCAACCGTAAATCCTGACATCTTCAGGATTTGCTTCATCACATCCTGTTGAACTTCATCATCCTCTACTATGAGGATTCGTGCGAATGAAGTGGTCGGCGACTCAAGGTCCTGCATCAGGCAAGGACCGCTACCGCATTCTGATAGAATGGATTCTCTTTCAATAGACTGAAATAGGAATCAGAAAAGAAAGAGAGCATTTCGTGTTTCAGGCCATAGTGATGGAGCACCGCGGTTTGCACGGCATCGTCCCCCGGAAGGATTGGAATGCCCAGGAGTTTCTTGGCAATGGATGCCGACAGAGCCGTTATACGCACTTGATGACTTGCATCGCCAACAGCTTCTGGAGCGACATTTAATCCAAGCATGGTTTCCGCAATCGTTGGCGGAAGATTCCATTTCTTCACCACGAGTGCATTGATATCGTTGCTAGTGGTGCCCAGCATGGACTGCTCAAGTGTGCGAAGATCAATCTGCTCAAGTTCTGCCTTCGAGATCATTTCAGCGTACTCGGCGCGTTTCTCCAGAGCAATCATAGTCATTCCAATCCTGTGCAGAAGCCCACAAAGGAAGGCTTCTTCTTTCAAATCCGACTGGCCTGCTTGCTTGGCAGTGTCGATACACAATAAAGCTGTAACGACCGGAAACTCAATGCAATGCTTTCTGAGTATGTCTCCGCGAATCTTACTGGCCATGCTTCGCGTGAAGATAAGAACCACGAGGTTCTTCGCGGTTTTCAATCCAAGGAGAGTAATGGCGTCTTTCAAAGTTTTGATTTTTCCGGAACGACCGTAGTAAGAGGAATTCGCAACGCGCAAAATCTCCGCGCTGATGGATTGATCCGCACCAACAATCATTTCCATACTTGAACTGGAGGCATGGCTGCCAGCCGGGTCAAATTGCATGATCCGCGCCGCAACAGTTGGCAAAGGTGGAATTCTATTCTCGTCGATTTGCAGTTCCATGGATTCCTCCGTACTATCTCTCGGCGTCAGGAAAGAGAGAGGAGCAAGATATGGAAACTAAATTCTTTCACCCTTGCGCGACTCCGTTCTGATAGAATGGATTTTCTTTCAACATGCCAAAATAGTCTTGAGTGTAGTGCGAAAGGACGTCCGCTTTCATGTTGTAGTGTGCAAGAATAGCATTGGTTCTGGCATCGTCTTCAGGCAAGGCCGGAATCTGTAGCAACTGACGTGTAGCGTGAATCGATAATGACGTAATTCGAACCTGATGTGACGCGCCGGCTACCTGATCAGGAGTGATGCCCTGGCTGAGAATGGCACCCGCAATGCTCTCCGGGAGGTTCCACTTCTTCACAACCAGCTCGCATACGTTTTGACTGGTAGTACCATAGGTACTTTGCTCTAGTTCTGCCATGGACTTCATTTCATTGATTCCGCGCAGAATCAAGTCCGCATACTCGCTCTTCTTCTCAAGAGCAATGATGGTCATCCCAATGCGATGCAGCAGCCCGCAGAGAAATGCCTCCTCGTTCAGCTCTGGCTGACCGGCCAGCTTTGCCATATCGATGCAAACGAGGGCGGTGACGATTGGAAACTCTATGCAATGTTTACGCAGCAGGTCACCCTTGATCTTACTGGCCATGGTTCGAGTGGTAATCAGGATCACCAGGTTCTTAACCGCTTTAAGCCCCAGCAGAGTAATCGCATCCTTAACAGTCTTAACGGTGCCTGATCGTCCGTAGTAAGCAGAGTTTGCAACCCGCAATACCTCGGCACTGATTGATTGATCCGGTGAAATAATACGCTCCATGCTTGAACTTGAGGCATTTGCCCCGGCGGGGTCGAACTGCATGATGCGCGTGGCAACTACGGGTAACGGTGGGATTCGATTCTCATCTATTTGGAGCTGCATAGAAAAACAGCCTTTCGCCCCCGGCTATCGAGGGGAAGGATATTTTTTTGCTGACCGGAGTTAACGTAGGTTTCAACCTGCGCCGGACATGATTCAGGCGAAAGTTTTGCTGGTTGATGATAACCCGGAACAGATTTCGGACGCTGGTCGCCTACTTGAACTGCTTCGATACGAAGTTGCAATCGCTCAAGACGCGAAGAGTGCGGTAAATCTAGTACAGACTTCGCGGCCTGACATATGTGTAATCGATGTTTCACTCAATGGGCAGAGTGGAATTGACTTGATTCACGATATACGACGAATCTCGCCCGAAACAACGCCCGTTCTAATGGCATCCGACCTGACTGAGAACCTCGCAGTCGAAGGCTTGTCGGCCGGCGCGGAGGACATTGTTGCAAAACCGTTACGCGTCAACGAACTGGGGATTCGCATTCAAAACATCATGAAGCTGAAGAACGCGCGTGGCGATCTCAAGCAAGCGCTTGAGCGCATGGCGCATGAGCGTACAATCCTGTCTAAGTACTTCTCAGAAGATTTCGTCGAACAAATACTTAGTGAGCGCATCTCGCCTGAACTCGGTGGTGCCAGGATGCCTGCCTCGATGTTCTTCTTCGACATACGTAATTCCACGAGCATCGCCGAACGCATGAGTCCGGACGCGCTTGCGAAATTCTTAAGTCAGACGTTCACCGATATCATGGACCTCGTTTTTGCAAATCATGGCAGCGTGAATAAATTCACGGGTGACGGTATGCTTGTGACGTTTGGCTGCCCGGTTCCAGCAGAGGATGACGCACTTAGATGTGTGAAAACGGCGTTTGCAATTCGTTCGTGGATCGACACCTACAATGAGTTTCTTAGAACTGAGCTAGGAGAACCGCTGGGATTTGGAATTGGAATCGCATCCGGTCACGTATTCGCGGGGAACATTGGCTCCTTTCGCAGAATGGAATACTCGATACTTGGTGATCCTGTTAATTCAGCCAGTCGAATCCAGGACCTTACCAAGAAACTCAAGACGGACATTCTTCTCGATGGCCCAACTCACGCGCTGGTGAAAGACACATTCAAAACCAAACGCATAGGGAAGATTATCCTGCGCGGCAGACATGAGCCCACGGAGATCTACGGGCTTGAACCGGAAGGTTGACATACTGACCGCAGCGGCCGCACCCGGCCAGGGACCAGGACAAGGATACAGCATTTGAATTCGCAAGCAGAACGCGCGCAGATATTTCGAACCTTGCATGACGCTGGAACATTCGTGATGCCGAACGCCTGGGATGCAGGCAGTGCCAGGATGCTAGCGGGCCAGGGCTTTTCTGTCCTGGGAACGACAAGTGCCGGAATCGCTTTTGCTGCGGGGTTGCCGGATCACCAGAGGCTCAGTCGCGACGACATGCTTGCCTGTGTTTCAAAGATCGTGTCAGCAGTACAGATTCCAGTTAGCGCAGATCTCGAAAGCGGGTATGGAACGGCGCCAGAAATCGTAGCAGAAACAGTTCGGATGGCAATGGACATTGGAGTTGTCGGTTGTAACATTGAAGACCTCAGCGGGAACGAAGACTCTCCCCTCCTTGAGGCAAAGCTCGCAGCCGAAAGGATCGGGGCCATTCGCCAAACAGCAAACGCAAAGGGGATCTTTACTCTTACAGCGCGCACCGACGCGTTTCTCATCAAACATCCGCTCGCCTTTGACGAGGCCGTCTACCGGTGCAATCTCTATCGAGAAGCCGGGGCGGATTGTCTATTTGTGCCCGGCGTCGGCGATAAAGAAACAATTGGAAAACTTGCGCGCGAAATAGACGGTCCCATAAACGTCGTGATGGGATTGGCTCACAGTACTCTTACCCTTGCAGATTTAAAAGGTCTGGGTGTCCGGCGTGTCAGCATTGGGGGAAGCCTTGCCCGCGCAACCTTTGGTCTCATCCGTCAGGCAGCAAAAGAAATTCTTGATAAAGGCACGTTCACTTTCGCGGACAATCAATTCCCGCACAACGATCTGTGCGATTTCTTTGCTAAGTTTGATGCCCCCTGACGTTATTCGCGTTTGAGATCGCGAGTCATCAAATCTCGAACAACGAGCTTAGGATCCTTATCTTTATATAGCAACTCATGCACCTGTTCGGTGATGGCCATCTCAACACCCAACTTCTTGGCCAGCAAGAAGGCCGATTCCGTTGTAACAACCCCTTCCGCAACTTGATTCATTTCCGCCAGAATTTCCTTGAGCTTCATACCCTGACCGAGCTTGAACCCAACTGTGCGATTCCGAGAAAGATCACCCGTGCATGTCAGCACAAGGTCCCCGAGTCCGGCCAATCCAAGAAATGTCAATGGATCTGCGCCTTTTTTCACTCCGAGCTTTGTAATTTCCGCAAGACCGCGCGTGATCAGTGCGGCTCTAGTATTGTGTCCCAGTCCCAGGCCATCTGAAACTCCGGCAGCGATTGCAATGACATTCTTGAGTGCGCCGCCGACCTCAACGCCCGTTACATCGGGGGTCCAGTAGGTCCTAAACCATGTATGGGCAAACATCTGTTGAACCTGCTTCGCGACGTCTTCATTTCGCGAGGCAATGCTTACGACCGTTGGAACCTTCTTGAGAATCTCTTTGGCAAAACTGGGGCCGGAAAGATAGCTCAGATACTTGTGATATTTACCAGGAAGTTCTTCCTCAAATATCTCGGAAACCAGTCGCAGGGTTTCGCGATCAATTCCCTTGGCTGCCGACACCATTGGGACCCCTTCCGGCAAGATGTTAATGTTCTCACGAATGACTGATGTGAGGGATTGCGAAGGAATACCAACTACGATTAGCTCGGTGCCCTTAAGACATTCCGCCATGTCAGGGGATGACTTGATATTATCCGGCAACTTAATACCTGGAAAATACTTAATGTTCTCATGCTGCTCGCTGATGCCGCGCGAGATGTCCTTGTTCCTGGCCCAGATCCACACATCGACGTTCTTGTCTGCGAGAACACAGGCAAGTGCCGTTCCAAAACTACCTGAACCCAGTACCGTTGCTTTCATAGGGGGCGATCGTGCAAAGCCCCGTCAGAGGTTTCAACGATTTAATTCATCGGGGCAAAAAATCGGGCAGTCCTGCGCGTTTGATTGCAGTTTCCGTCAGCCCAATCCCGCGGAGACAGAAATGAATCAATTGATCCAACAACTCTCGCTCGGAAGAACCGTATTGAACCGAAACTGGCGCCAGCCTCGTCAGTCGCACCATCATGGGCAAATGGTGTACGAACCAGATGCAGGAAATGTCGGGAATGTCAGAATTCACCAGGTCACCCGATTTTCGCGCAGCCGCAAAGCACTGTTTCACATACGGAAACCAGTGAAGCAAATGCCGTTTGAAAAAAGCCCGGATGAACTTGCCGTCTTCAAGCAAACTATGCGTCTGAAGCCTGCGCAGCATCTCACATTTTGCCCTGCCACCGAACCCAAAAAACACCTCATAGACCAGAATGGAAACGGACATGATCAGCGATTCCGTGCTCGGCGGGCGCTGACCGAGGGTCTCCCCCGCAACCTGCTCTGCTTCCAGACAAAGAAACTGCACATGCTCATAGATGGCATCCTTGTCTTTGAAATACTTAAAGAGCAATGCCTCCGAAACCGACGCAGCTCTAGCAAGCTCTCTCGTTGTAGTCCCGTGAAACCCCTTGTGCGCAAACAGGATCATTGCCGCTTCTGCAATCTTTTGCTTTCGGTCATCGGCCGAAAGCCGGACCTGCCTTTTTGCGCCTGCTCTTTTCATGCTTGACAAGTAAGTGAGTGCTTACTCACCTTGTCAAACGGAAAAGCGGATTTTCCATGGAGGGTTTATGAAGGTGTTTGTTACGGGCGGAACAGGTTTTCTGGGACAAAAGGTGATCCAGCGTTTGAAGCGCGAGGGACATACGGTTCTGGCTTTAGCGCGCGGTGAAGCCAGCATCAAGAAGCTAGAGGGAGCGGGCGCGCAATGTGTCTCCGGAACCTTTGAGAACATTGCGACCTGGGAGAAGAATCTCGGCGGAGTGGACGCAGTGGTTCACTGTGCGGCACCGGTGGTTTTCTGGGGCAAGTGGAGCGACTTTGATAGAGACATGGTGCAGGCAACCGTCAACCTGCATGCTGCAGCAGATCGAAACGGAGTGAAGCGATTCATTCACATAAGCTCTGAGAGCGTCTTACAAGATCGAGCGCCGTTACTCGACATTGATGAAACCCTTCCGTATCCCAAAGAGCCTAACTCGATCTACGGGCGCGCCAAGAAGGAAACTGAGATTGCTCTCCTGGGCAAAGATTCAAAGAGCATCCGAATCATTCTGCGACCCACCTTTATCTGGGGAGCCGGCGACAAAGCGCTGGATGCGATGATTGAGAAGATCCGAGCCGGACAATTCATGTGGATCGATCATGGAAAAGAATCCATGGAAATGGTTCATGTGGAAAACGTAGTTCAGGCCATCGTACTGGCCCTTTCAAAAGGCAATGACAAAGACATTTATTTTGTAACGGATGACAACCCCATGCCTGCGCGCGAGTTTCTGACGCAGCTGCTAAAGGCGCGAGGTGTCGATGCACCGGTAAAGAATATTTCGGGCGGACTTGCTCGCGCCGGCGCCGGGATTGTGGAAGGACTGTGGAAGCTTCTTGGAATCAAGAATCCACCACCACTTTCGCGATTCGAGGTGGCATTTGTCTCACAACCGAGACGGTACAACATTTCGCGAATCAAGAACAACCTGGGCTACAAACCGGTGATGGATTTAAAGGCAGGTCTGGCCGGATTGAAGTAGCAATCCGGACCCGGCTTTCCGGCGGTTTTTTGCTATGCGCTCGTAAACGAACCACCTCATTGTCTTATGGCACTGAACCTCGTTACCGGCGCATCCGGGCATATTGGAAGCAATCTAGTTCATCAACTGCTCGAACAGGGGGAGAAGGTCAGAGCTCTCGTTCGAGCATCCAGCAACGTTTCGCAGTTACCTGCCCACAGCAACCTTGAACTGGTGCACGGTGATGTGTATGATCGCGCATCGCTGATTCGTGCGACCGAGGGTTGTTCGCTCGTGTATCACACTGCTGCGGTCTACTCGCTCTCTCGCAAGAATCCCGGTCAGATACTCGATACAGCAATGCAGGGAACGCGCAATATCCTCGAGGCTATCAAGGTGGCCGGGGGTGTGCGTCGTGTCGTATACACAAGCTCAGTTGCTGCCGTTGGAACAACAATCGATCCATCCTCCCCTCTAAATGAGGAAAGCTGGACGTCAGGCGACGATCTGGACGAATACACGCGTGCAAAACTGGAATCAGAAAAGCTTGCACATTCACTGGCAAAAGAACTGGGGATCGATCTGGTGGCGGTGAACCCGTCATTGGTTCTGGGCCCCATGGACAACAAACCCACACCTTCGAACAAGGTCGTTGTGGATTTCCTTGCAGGCAAGATTCCCGCCTATCTGGAAACGGGTTTTAGCACGGTGCACGTTGGCGACGTAGCTCGCGGTCACATTCTTGCCATGCAGAAGGGTCGCGCAGGCGAACGCTACATTCTCTCCGGAGAGAACATCAAGTTAGGGGCATTTCTGGAGTTACTGGGCACCGTCTCGGGCAAGAAACCTCCGGGCCTCAAGCTTCCTCGTTTCCTGGCGTTGGGAATGGCGCACGTCTTTGAAGCCACAGCGGCCATTACAAAGTCGGATCCGTTGGCCACCGTACAATCGATTCGGGGCCTCTATGGTCGATATGGTTATTACGATTGCGCAAAGGCAAAGAGAGAACTGGGTTACACATTTCAGTCGCTTGAGAAAACGGCCAGAGAAACCATCGCCTGGTTCCAGGAGCATCCAGTTTAGGTATTGAGCCATGAAAGATTCAAAGCATTTTGAAACAATCGCAGTCCGTACGCAGGCGGATCGCAGCGGGAATCGCGAACACTCAGCCCCCATCTACATGACTTCCAGCTTCCTGTTCGATAATGCAGAACAGGCGCGGGCTCTTTTTGCGGATGAAATTGAAGGGAATATCTATTCACGATTCAGCAACCCGAACACAACGGAATTCATCGATAAACTTTGCCTGATGGAAGGCGCGGAAGCGGGAATGGCAACTGCTTCCGGCATGTCTGCAATCTTTACGAGCATTGCACCGTTTGTAAATCAGGGAGATCATATTCTGGTCTCACGTTCCGTGTTTGGTTCAACGGTTCAAATAGCATCGAACATCTTTCCGCGATGGGGAATTGAGAGCACATACGTCGACATCGATAAACCGGAGACCTGGGAGGCTCAATTCCGTCCCAATACTAAGATGGTGTTTGTGGAAACACCTTCCAACCCATCGCTGGATTTGATTGATCTCGAGTGGCTGGGCAAGCTCTGCAAATCAAAAGGTGTTCTCCTAAACGTGGATAACTGCTTTGCAACTCCTTATCTGCAACAGCCAATGAAGTACGGCGCAGACATTGTGATGCATTCCGCGACCAAGTTCATTGATGGCCAGGGCCGAACAATCGGTGGGGCTATAGTTTCGAGCAAAGCACTTGTTGAGAAGATTCGTTTCTTCGCGCGGCACACAGGCCCGGCCATGTCGCCGTTTAATGCCTGGATCTTATCTAAGAGCCTTGAGACGTTGGCAGTTCGCATGGACAGACATTGCCAGAATGCCCTTGCAATCGCGGAATTCTTAAAAGGACATTCGCGCGTTGAGAAAGTAATCTATCCATTCCTTCCAGACCATCCACAACATCCGCTTGCAAAGAAGCAGATGCGACTGGGTGGTGGAATCGTCACGTTCCTGATCAAGGGTGGATTGGAAGGCGGCCGCAGATTCCTGGACTCGAACAAGAATCTTTCGTTTTCAGCAAATCTGGGGGATACGCGAACTATTGTAACGCATCCTGCATCTACAACCCATTCAAAGTTAAGCGATCAGGATCGAGCCGCCGTTGGCATCTTGCCGGGCACAATTCGCATCTCCGTTGGCCTTGAGCACATTGATGATCTGAAGACGGAAATTGATCGAATGATCAATGCTTGATCATGGCTCAACGCTCACGGAATAAGTAATCTCTGCGGTCTTCTCGATGATCTTTGCCACAGAGCAGTATTTTTCCATGGAAAGGTCAGCTGCGCGTTGCGCCTTGTCTGGTTCTACGGGGCCTTTGATTTTGAATTCAACGTGAATCTTCTTAAACAAGGACGGCGTTTCGCCTTCGCGACGGTCTGCGTGAATCTTGGCGGAGAAACCCTTAACTTCCTGGCGTTGTTTTCTCAGGATACTCAATACGTCGATTGAACTACAACCTCCAAGGGCCATGATGACGGTCTCCATTGGCCGGGGCCCACCGTTTACACCGCCGATGTCGGGTGATGCGTCAATGTTCATCTTTGCGCCGGACTCGTTCTCCGCTTCAAAAAGAAATGCGTCGTTCTTCAGATTGAGTTTGATTTCCATTTTTCAGTTCCTTAGCCTGATTCAACCACCCGGGCAACCAGTCAATCGCAGAGTTTGAGTGGATGAAAAAAGCATACTTTAATATAGTGAAACTATCGCGTGAGGTGAAGCATGTTCGAAAGTTTTTGGCCTTTTTACACGGGCGGAGTTGCGATTGCAGCTGTAGCTCTACTGATGCTGGTTGTGGGCGGTGATTATCTGGCCATAACCCGTGGGTATGTTAGCCTGTGCTCAATCATAACTAAGAAATCCTACTTCCATAGGCCAGAGATGGGCGGACCTCTCGGCACACGGACCTTCTTCACGATTGGCGTGGTTGCGGGCGGTTTTGCCGCGGCCATCGCTTCTGGGGGCTTCAAGCCGTCGTTTGATCTGGGAATCTTTGAAGAAATCTGGGGCACCTCCATCTACATCAAAGCCACTGTCCTTTTGATAGGAGGATTTTGTTGGGGCTACGGTTCGCGCATGGCCCGTGGATGCACGTCCGGCAATTCTATTTCCGGTATGGCCAGGGGCTCCTGGGCTAGCATTGCAGCCACAGTCTGCTTCATGATCGGAGGCGTTACAGTCGTTCATATCCTGGAATACCTTGTGCGGGGTAAATTACTATGATTTCTAAACTATTCTACCTTGTAGCCGGGGTTATGTTCGGATTCGTACTGATCTATGCCGGCGTTTCAAATTACACAGTAATCTATGAAATGTTTCTGTTCCGTAGTTTCCATATGTACGGACTACTGGGCGTTGCCGTAGGACTAACTTTCATCGGCGCACATATTCTCAAGGCTATCAAATGGAAGGGTCTTTTGACAGGAGTGGAGATTCCTTTTGAGCGGCTCATGCCTACCCGCGACCACATTGTGGGCGGTTTGATTTCTGGTGTGGGCTGGGGATTGACAGGTGCCTGTCCAGGTCCAGCACTCGCGCAAATTGGATTTGGAACGTTAGCCGGCCTCTTCACTGCCTGCGGGATTTTCCTGGGCGTCTATATCTATGGGCGCAGTCAGAGCGACTGACCATGGCAAATCTGAACGACTTGCTGGCCCGCGCGCAAAAGTATGCGACGGACTATCTTGAACAGGCACAGAAGGGTTCGGTAGTTCCCTCGACAGACGCTGTAACCGCATTGGCAGGATTTGAGGAGGCCGTTCCCGACACAGGCTTCAGTGCGGAGGACACGCTGGACCTGATGCACAGGCTGGGTTCTCCTGCGACGTTTGCAACGACAGGTGGGCGCTACTTTGGTTTTGTCACCGGGGGGACACTCCCCGGAACGCTGGCCGCGAACTGGCTTTCAACGGCCTGGGATAATAACTCTGCCCTGCAAGCCCAATCGCCAGCAACTTCTGCGATTGAAAGCGTCGCGTCGCGGTGGATTGTGGATTTGTTCGGCTTACCGTCCGATTGTGCCGTTGGCTTCGTAACAGGTGCCACGGCTGCAAATCTTTCGGGCCTCGCGGCCGCCAGAAGCCACATATTGAACCGGATGAACTGGGATGTTGAGGCACGGGGACTTTTCGGTGCTCCGGAAATCAAGGTCGTCGTGAGTGATGAAGTGCATGTCAGTGTATTAAAAGCGATTTCGATTCTGGGCCTTGGCCGCGAGCGTATCGTTCGAGTGCCAACGGACGATCAGGGACGAATGCGCGCTGACTCGCTTCCCGAATTGAACCCGTCCACAATCGTTTGTATTCAGGCCGGGAATGTGAACACCGGATCATTCGATCCCGCCAATGAAGTCATTCGCGCAGCCCGAAAAGCCGGCGCCTGGGTCCATGTGGATGGCGCATTTGGTTTGTGGGCATTTGTTTCTCCGCAGTATCAAGAGTTGGTCCGGGCATTCCTGGAAGCTGATTCGTTTGCAACCGACGGTCATAAGATGTTGAACGTGCCATACGATTCTGGAATCGTAATTGTGAGAAATAGAGAGTCGTTGACGCGATCATTTTCTGCAACTGCGGCATATTTGAAAAACTCAGCATCTGATATGTCAAACTTCACTCCCGAATTCTCAAGGCGCGCACGGGGCATTGAGATCTGGGCCGCAATAAGAACGCTGGGTCGCGTTGGCCTCGCGAGACTTGTGGAACGGAACTGTGATTTTGCGAAACGAATACCTGCTGAAGTAGCCCATCACGGTCTTTCGACGCCGCATAACGTTGTATTTAACCAGGTCATGCTGGTCGCCAAAACGGATGAAGAGACAGACAGAATTCTACGTGCC
Source organism: Leptospirales bacterium (assembly GCA_016788865.1). Lineage (GTDB taxonomy): Bacteria > Spirochaetota > Leptospiria > Leptospirales > Leptonemataceae > JAEUSB01. The sequence continues at coordinate 39,269 of JAEUSB010000069.1, read as the reverse complement.
GTTCAAAACTCCGGCGTATGCTGGTTTGGCGGCACGGTCTGGCATGGCAAACATGCTATGCGGATAAGTTTCTCTTCCTGGAATACGAGCGAAGATGATTTTGCGTCAACAATCAGAGCAATCCGCCTGGCCTGTTCGTAACGCTTTCGGAGGGCCAGATTTCTCGTAGGCGGCTATCGGGCCAATGACCCTCGGCGCGAAACCCATTTGTCGATGGTTTGCAAGAGAGAAGGTAGTCAAAAAGGCCTGGAAAAATTTTGTAAAAACTGGATGACCGCCCTCGGGTAGCTAGCCGACCTGGTAGTGTGGAAAGCATTCCTGAGACCCGGGAACCATCAATCCTGTCCGTAGCCGGTGCTATGGACGCCAAATGCATAGCAAGCCTGCAGGAAAGAATCCGTGAACTCTGCGCCAGGGGCGAGGCGGAAATGGTTCTCGATATGGAAGCTGTTTCAAAAATAGAATCCTGCGCCGTTGCAGGGCTGATTGAATGCGTCTCCATGCTGCGCAAGCGTGGCGGAGATCTGAGCCTTTCGGGACTCAAAACGGAAGCCCTGCACGTTTTTGACGCCGCTCGCCTGCTTTCTATTTTCGCAGTCCACGACAACGATCATTCACAAGATCTCTAAACTTTTCTGCTTTTCGCTGCCGCGACTTGCGTTACGATAGATTCGTGCGACCAATACAAACTATAGTATTCAGCCTGCTCTTATTTAATGCTTCTGCGTGCGCATTCATGCAAAAGGAAAATCGACCAGTAACCACGGCTCTCGATGAAGTGATAAAGCCCCAGAGCACCGGTGCAAAGATGGCACTGGCTCCCGTTGTTCTGCCCCTGGGTTTTGCGACTCTGATTGCTGACGTCGCTGTGGTCCATCCGCTATCCACGATTCCAACTGACATCAAAGACACTTACGAAATCATCTGGGAGAATCCGGCCGGGGGCGTGGTTCAACAATCGTTCCTGTTGATCCCAAAGATCATCTGCACACCATTTGTTTTTATCGGGGACTTCATTATTCGAAGCCTTTTTGATGTTTAAACTCTATTTAATCGGAACGCGAAGCCCAGGATTGGAAAACTAGATGGATCAGAAGTCAACACGGAACACGAGCTCTCTTCGAACTGGACGAGGTTCTGGAAGAATGCGCGCGATATCAGTGCAGATCTCAGTCGTTTCCCTTTGTCTTATTATTAGCGCGGGCTGCGCTGCATTCAACCGCAAGAATACACCGCTCATTGGTTTAGTAGAAAAGAATCTGGTACCCAAAACCATGCCGGCCAAAGCCCTGACAGCCCCCCTCTATATTCCGATTGGCCTTGTTGGGGGGATGCTGGATGTCTTTGTCATCCATCCCCTGATGGAAACCCCCGCTGCCTGGAAAGATATGGTTGATCTTCTTTGGACGGGGGATGCTGGCTATGTTACGGCTATGGGCTCCTTGCCCGTTCGTGCCGCCGTAAGTCCGCTGATGCTGGTTATTGACGTGCTGGCGCGGAGCGCGTTTGACTTTCACAGAAACGAGGGTGAGTCAGACGAGTCCGGGCAGAAGACAACGCTGGCAGAACTTGTTTCCAAGGGCGATCTACAAAAGATTGAAGATCATATTGCAATCAATGAAATTCCTCGAAACGAGAATGCACTGCTCCTCAAAGTCTTTGAAATCTCCTTGAAAAGGGACTCCTTACGCCAGATGGCAGTTGCGCGGCTGGGCAATTACATGGACTTGAATGAAACGTGGCTGATTGCCCAACTGGGCAAGAACAATCAGGACGATCAAATCATCGCGAATGCTTTTGCGTCCTCCCAATCGAAGAACGGTGGTCGTGCGCTGCTCAAGCAATTGGCCACCCGGGAATTGCCCGCGGAAACCGCAGCACATTACGTCCAGATCATCTTTTCAATCAACGATCCCGAATTGACGGGAGCCCTGCTCAGGCGCATCAGAACCGGAAGAGAATAATCATCCGGCTTTACCTGGCCTTCTTCAACACCGCTGCGTGCCGATGACAGGTGATGAGATGATCGTTCACCATCCCTACGGCCTGCATATGCGCGTACATGATTGTGGATCCCACAAACTTAAAACCGCGCTTCTTCAGGTCTTTGCTAAATGCATCTGATTCCGGAGACGTAGCCGGCACTTCACCCAGACTCTTTCTCTTATTTTGAATGGGTTTGCCACCTACAAATGACCACTGATATTTACTGAAGCTTCCAAATTCTTTTTGGACCGCGATAAAGGCCTTCGCGTTGCTAACTGCAGCTTCAACTTTCAGTCGGTTTCGAATGATACCATCGAATTTGAGCAGGGATTCAATCTTCTTTTGATTGAAGCGAGCCACTTTTTTCACGTCAAAATTTGCAAAGGCTTTGCGGTAGCCATCGCGACGCTTCAGAATAGTCAGCCAACTCAATCCTGCCTGCGCACCTTCAAGGATGAGAAATTCAAACAGAATCCTGTCGTTCTTAACAGGAACGCCCCATTCTTTGTCGTGGTAGCGAATATACGCCGGGTCGCCCAAACACCAGCCGCAACGATTCTCTTTTGTCATTGTAGACGTTAGGTGACTACTGTACGTCGAAACGCGAGGAAATACCCACGTTCCCCGCCCCGACACCGGTGATCGTTGTGACCATTGTTAGGCTTCCGTCGTTGTTGATCTTGAATCCAGCAATACTGGTTCCGGTCCCTGTGGCTGTATAGATATATCCACCGTCCGCCGTGATGTGCAGACTGGTTGGTGTGGTTACCGCAACCAGGGCGTTCGAAGAAATAGGTGTGAGGCTTCCACTGTTGTTATTCATATGAAAGCCAAAAATCCCACCGGATGTTGTGTTTAGAATATAGACAAATCGACCGCGCGGATCCACTGCAATCTGGCCCACGTTGATGGCTGCTCCGGTTAATGAGTAGGGCGATCCACTTGCCGCCGTCAGGACACCGGTGGACTGGTTTATATCGAACACGCGCATATTTGGAATGGATCCTCCGGGGACATTCACGAAGAGGCGCTTACCTTCTGAGTCTGTGGCCATGCTACTTCCAAAGCCGGAAACCTGAGTCATAGATCCTGTGACTATGCCACCCGATGAATTCAGAGGATAGGATTGGGTCAAGTTGGCTATGCCGTCATTCGTGAAGATGAAGCGCGATTGCGGATCGACCTGGATCCGCGAAACGCAACCCACTCCAAATGGCGAACCCGAAACAGCCGTGAGGGCTCCGCTTGCGGTATTTAGATTGTATGCCCGCACCAGCGAAGAGCCCGGAGTCGCGTAAAGATACTTAGAGCTAATGCTCAAACCGCTCAAGGAAACCCCGGCATCAAACGGACTGCCGGCCACCGGTGTAGGATACAATGGAGTGGCCAAGGAGAAGGCGTACATCCCCTGGTTGGCAGTGGAAGAACCCACAAAAAGTTCTTTGTTATCTGTGCTTGTTACAATGCTCGTTGGTGCGTTCCCCGCGCCAAACGGCCCGGTCCGATTGAACAAAGCCCCCGTACCAGCATCGATCTGCATGGCATACATTCCGGTGCCGTCCGCAACGTATAGATGCGTTGGCACAATCCGCTGTGCGCCCAGTATATGGATGAGTAATACAGCTTCTCCCCATTTCTCCGCGTCCGTACTAAAGGGGCGAGCACACCATGCAACAAAGCAAACGGCTAAAAATAGCAGGGCCGATTTGCCTGCGTTTCTGCGGTTCAATAGTCTCCTCATTCGCTTCATTAGACGTTAGCTTAGGTGATTCAGCTCTCAATGCAATTCAAAAATCCCTGGATTGGTCGCAAGGAAGCGTGCAACCGCCGAATGACCGGCATCAGAAAGGTGATCATCACCCGGAAGAAATGCTGTTGCTCCCACCTGGCGCAGGGTTGGCGTAGCATCCAGACAGAGCAACCCCAGCCGCCCGCAAATCTCTGTTATTCTGCGGCGGGGTCGATCGACGTCGAGTTCCGTCGGTTGAATTTGGATTCCGCGGGCTTTCAAGGTTTGCAAAATGTTAGGCTCAATCGGGGAATAGTAGGCACCCGCCGCAACTGCCGGAGAAGGCAGAATCAAGACAATGAAACGAGATGAGCGGCGGGAAGTCTCCGCTTCAAAGCGCCGGAGCACGCGTTCGAGAAGCTCATAGGCATGCCGCATCAAATCTGATTCGCGAGGAAGATACCCTGCAATTTCGCCTTCCCGGTAATGCAACAGATGCAGACCGGTCTCCTTCTCGATCAGGGCAATCCTGGAAAAATACAGCCCCGCCGAATTCCCGGTGAAAAGTCGCAGCCGATGATTGAGTGCCTGTGCGCTCAAGAAACCAAAATGAATAAACGCAGAGTGGTCCTGTGCATGCAGCCAGGTAGATTCAATCCATGCAGGATAACTCCGTAGTCGGTCGCTCTTCAGCAAATTGAAACTGGTATCGTTGGCAGGGAAAAGCCCAAGAACGACCGTGTTGGCTTGCAGTTGGGCTAATCGACCTGCATAGAGTTCGTATTCGTCGTAGGTATTGAAACCATATACACCGGCGTTGATCGCCAGGGTGTCTTTTGCAAGCATACCTGAATTGAGCTTTGAAACAAACGTGCGCGACGGTTCCACACCATAACCTTCCGTCACCGAATCGCCAAGAAATAGAACTCGCTTTTCCTTAGCCGATGTAGACAAGGCAATTTTAGTTTTACCAACCGTGATCATCCCCGGATCCGGACTATGCTCTTGCAGTACCCAGCTATCACGCCTAACGGTGGAAAAGGGAGTAGCGAACTTGAACTGTGCTCGTTGATAGTCCCCCTCGTATCCCGTAACCCGAAGAATTACCTCGGCTATCAGGAATCCCGCGAAGGTTGAGAGGATAAGCACGAGCGCGTTTGCACTCTTCGACCGGACCTGATTTCGATTCCACATTGACGATTGAGATCAATCCGGAAAATCAGCTGAATTGCAACGGGACAATAAGACCATAGATTCCAATCCTCCGGAAATTCTTGCCTCACCGCTGGATCGGTGGGCCGCGAAGCTGCATTTGCCCTGGCTTCCGCCTGTTCTATTGATCGGTCTTGCTCTCGCTGTCAAGCTTTCGTTTTACTTCTCAAGTGAACCACTGACAGGTTGGGACACACCGGGCCATCTTCATATGGCGCGGACGTACAACGAACTCTTTGCTTCCTTCGATTCAATTGGATATGACCCGGATTGGTTTCTTGGCTTCCCTGCTTTCTATTTCTATCCACCATTCTTCTATTTCTGCGTCAGCCAGATTCATTTACTGAGCGGGCGCTTATTCCCGTTGGAATTCGCTTTCAATATCAGTATGCTGTTGGTCCTGGTGTTTTTCGCGTTCGCATACGTTCGGCTGTGCCTGGTGGTGTTCGATTCACGTCAATTGACGGGTCGCTTCCGAGCCCTGATGCTTTCTGCGCTTGGCCTGGTCTGGTATCTGTCATATCCTGGGGACGGTTTGCAGGGAACTGCTCTTGTGGGTTTCCTGGGCGGGACTGTGGTGGGCACATTTGCCCACGCATTGATTTTACTCGCGCTCTATTTCGTCGAAGTTGGCAGAAGGACCAAATCGCCGGTGAGGTTTTTGCAGTTTGTACTAACAGCCAGCCTCCTTGCCTATACGCATGCACTCAGTACGGCTTTCTTCTTGATTGTCATTTGCATCTACTTTCTTTTCTTCAAGGCTTCGTTTACCTGGCGGCATATTGCTGTGATGCTCGGTGGTTTCCTGATTCTAACGTCTCCGGTGTGGCTTCTGTTCGCACGGTACGCCGCCTACTCAAGTGGCGTATCGATTGTAACTTTTTATCCGCCGCTTCTTTCTATCCTGGGAACCGATTTCTATGAGCGGATTGTCGACCAGGGCTTCAGCAGCGTTTTGCGTGAACTCTTTGTTTCCTTCAAATGGCTGAATCTGACCATCATCGTTCTATTCATTTTGCAAGTTGGCAAAGCTCTTCTCGGCAAGGTACAATTCGGCTTTCAGCTCTTTATCCTGACAATGTCCCTCGTGCTTATCTGGATGGCTATTGACACATCGCTGGCGTACATCTTTCCCGATCCGGCGGTCCATTGGTACAGGACCTTCGATCTGGCGTGGGGTCTGGGGACCATTGTAGCTGCGGGTGCATTGACGTTGAATGACGCCAGCGTACCGGAACGCATCCGCTTCCGTGTCGATGTCGTCCTTCTGCTTCTCTTCTTGATTTCATTTGGAAGATTTCTGGCGTGGAATCCCGTGGCTCATGAGAAATATGAGAGCATACGCTTCTATTCGCACAAGCAAAGCACGCAGCAACTTGAAACGTTCCTTCAAGCCCTGCCCCGCGGAAGCACCATCCTGCCCGAAAAAATTCGTGATCGAAATATGTTTGGAAGCCCGCATTTCGCAGATTATCTCATAGAAAAATATGGTCACAGAAACGCGCTGGGCTTGATGGTCGAGTCATCGCTCGCACCAGTAAGCACATACGGGTATTTGATGCGGGCTCTGCCAGAAACGTTTGTCTGGGGGATCGATGCTAGAAAGTCCTCTATGATCTACGCAAACTATCAAAACGACGAGCTGCCAACATTCCTTCGCCGCAATGGAGTGCAGTATGTACTGGGTCGAAGTCGTTATCTGCAGGCGTACATGGGAGCGCACCAGAAGGATTTCCGATTGGTATTCGGCGCCGACGGTTTGTTTGTCTATGAAGTCCAGAATCCCTTTCCCCAGGCCCTGGCGTGGCGCAAGGGACCAATTGGTCTTCTGACTCTTGCGCGAATTAAGGGAGGGCCGGCGAATTCACTGCCTCCTTCTGACTTCCTCGTTATAGCCAATCAGGTTCGCCTGCGGCTCGGCCAGGCACCGCCAGTGATTCACCTGGACCCGGTCTACGGCACGCGTGAGTTTGCAACTGTGGCCAAGCGCTTGAACGCCCTCGTGATCTACAATGACTCCAGGAATCTGGCGCCATCCGGGATTCTGGGCACGTCCGTGATCGACAAACCCCTGTTCCTTGTGAACTTCCAGCAGACGGAAGAAGGCCCTGCTGCCAGGTACCTCTATACCGCGATCGCCTTACCGTCTAACGTTATGAGAATCCCTTTTGAAACGCTGCCCGAGCATGAAGCGGTGAAGGCATCCATGCCCGATCAAAAGACAATTGAGGTATTCAGAAATGCCAGAGACAACGCCGGAGGTAACCCGGATAGGAATGCCTGTTTTAGCTTGAATTTGGGCTACTTTCCCGATTGGAAAAGCAGCGGGCACATTTACCAGACTGAAACAAATGGAATGCTGATCTGTCCGGAAAGTGACAACGCGACCTTGCGTTTCTCCAATACCTTCTCAAAGCCCATCACGGTACTGATGTACTTGCTAACGCTTTGCCTGTTGGCTCTGGGTATCGCTGGTGCGAGGCTGGAAGCATGGGCGATGAAGGCCCTGCGAAGACTACCAGGTTCCTGTTTAGAACCTACCGAATAGCTGCGGTTTTGGTAGCCAGGGCACTTGCAAAGCTCTTCAGCGTTGTATCCTGGCCAATGAACAATTGACCCATTGCTCGGAACAAGGGTGGTTTCACAAATCCATCTTCGCGAATTGACAACCGTGTTTGCGATGGTCCGGTACTTTCCAGTTCAAAAGTCCAGGTTCCTCCAAACGGTAGATCATCGCTTGCGATTTTTCGAACCAGCTTCTTCTCGAAAATTTCTTCAGCAGTGATGAACGGAATGCGGTTCCCATGCGAATCCAGGTTCCAGGAGACAACGGTCCCGTCTGGCCTGGTTTCAGTCTCAATGGACTTAACGTCCGGCCACCAGGTTGGTATTTCTGGGTAGGTTGTAATCAGTTTCCAGACGAGGGACCTGGAGACAGGATACTCTCGCGATACGGATGCTGTGTGATCAGCTGGAAGCGACCGGCCGTACAGATAGAGGCCTAGGATCGCGATAATAAATATCCCAATGACTATTCCGAGCACAAGTCCGACCATTTTCATACCCAATACGATCTTCTTGTAGGATTGTCGTCAAACAGATTATGATCGGAAAACATCCCTGGGGTAAGAGCCGTGGGAAAAAAGCTATCTTTCTCGTTTGACATAGCGGCGGTGGAGAGGACATTGAGTCTTGCAAAATGTATCTCTAACGTCAGGCGCCTTTGCCAGAGCTGTGGGAATTGTCGCAGTTCTGTTCTATGTGATTCATGGAAGCGAGTAGTTGTTAGGTGCTTGGAGATTGGGGATCGGGCCGAGGTTTGGCAGAAACAAAAAACCCGGCATCGCTGCCGGGTTTTACATTCAAGAGGTGCTCTATTGATCAGGGTTGAACCGAGATGATCTCGTCTCTGTTTACAAGATTCACTACATGCTTATACTCTGCAGATTCCTTACCATACTTCAGTTCGGTAGCGCGGAGCAGGTGAACGTTCTTCTTGTAACGGAAGCGGAACATCTGATCTTCTGTGCCCACACCGTATTTGCGGATCATGTTCTCCTGGAAGGAGTATGCTTGCGCAAGGTATTTGTGAGCAGGGTATTCTTTCTCGTTCTGATCGATTTCGATGTAGAGTTCGAGAATTGGGATAGTCTGTGGCAGGTTGCCAAGATCGAATTGATACATGATCCAGTTGCGGTAAACAGCAGCCAGGAGCTTCTTGAACGCTGGCTTCTCACGAAGGTCAGGGTTCTTGATTTCGTCCAGGTGGTTGATCGCTCTTGTGAAGTATGTAACAGCTTCCAGTTTAGCAGTACGTCTCATGTTTGAGAGAACACGCTCTTCTTTAGCTTTACGATCCACAATCTGCCAGTACCATTTTTCATTAAGACGTTTGGTCTCAGCTGATTCTTTCCGGTAAAGTTCCACTTCATCACGCATTTTGATGATGGTGTTTACACCGGACTGATAGGAAGACAGTGCCAGTCTGTATTTGTTGTTAGCGAATGCTTTTGAAAGCTGGTGCAGTTCAGCAAACGCGCGGTTGTAGTCGCGGTAGTCTGCGTTCTTCCAGATTTCTTCAGCGCGCAGGTTACGGTCGCGAACTTCACGTTGCTCCGGGCTTAACTCTGCTTCGTTGATTTCCTCAGTGACGAGTTCCCCTGGGGTTGGCTCGTAAGGAGTTGGATTGGCCAGGTTTGCTGGCTCGTTGTCAGTCGCCGCCGGTTGAGCCGTTGGCTGAGCTGTTGGTTGGCCGGCCGGTTGAGCCTGTGAAAACAGGGCAACTGGCAGAGCCAGGATACAAAGAATTACTAAAATTCTCTTTGTCATGGTCGCACCTTCATGAATATAGGAATCTCGGGTTTCCCGATCATGTAACCTATCGGGCAACCCAGCTGATGAATCAACTGTAACGCGGAAATTATTCAGCGATTTAGCAATTTTTGGGGGTCATTTTGACCATTGGAATGTCTACCGTAGCCGATCGGCTGGAAATGTATGCCATCAAGCTCTCAGATCCGGCCTGCCCCACCTGTCGGGGTCTGGGGTTGGTCTTTGATCCCCAGGGTGGGGGCCGTAAAACCGGCGATTTTGAGCTCTGCAAGTGCCTGGCCAGCCGGGTAAAGGCGCCGGAACCACCCTACGAGTACTACGACGAGACCCGGAATTGCATCGTTCCCTGCCCGGCCAAACCAGCCCGGCATGCCATTGAGCGCATCCGACGCTTGACAGAGGCAGCCCGAATCCCGCCCAGATACATGGGCAACTACCTGGGGCCAGCCATGGACCAGGCCGAACAGAAGGGAGACGAGTCAACCCTCATGGCGCTGGACAATGCAATGGGCACCATCAGCTCGTTCGGCAAGGGCGATGCGTATGGCCTCTTCCTGCACGGACCTCCCGGCTCGGGCAAAACGCACCTGGCCTGCATGGTCCTGAACGAAATCATTCGTCTCTATAGAAAACCCGCCCTTTTTGCCAAGGTCCACCGGGATGTGCTCAGCAAGGTAAAAAGCACCTTCAACACAAACTCAGAACTCTACGGCGAAGGGCGACGCATCGAGGAGGAACTGGCAGAAATTCCAGTTCTGGTGATCGATGACCTCGGTGTCAAAGCCATGACAGGATTTGAAAGCCAGCTCATCTACGACATCATTGATTCCAGGTACGATTACAATCGTCTGACAATTATTACTTCAAACGATCCAATGGATTCGTTCAAAGAGATAGCACAAGGTCGTGTAACGTCCCGGCTGCGTGAAATGTGCCGAGAAGTCTTCCTGGACTCACCGGACCACAGACTCACGCATGCACTTTAGTTGATCCATGAAATATTTCCTCATATTGGCGTGCGTAAGGAAGGCAGTCGTTGTCAGCTCAGGTCCATTGCGGAGCATGATGCACTCCTCGGCCAGCGCACTAGTTTCTGTTTCAGAAAACCGCATGCGACAAGGTCGGCGCGGATCTATCCGGAAAGATAGATTGCGAGCATCGAGCGATTCAACGCGCCCCGAGCGGCCGACTCTCGACGTCCTGTCTTCGTCGGCACTTCCGACCTCGTGTCGGTCGTCCGCGAAAAGCGGGCCATTGTCCATGGATGGACAGGCGTCGCGAAGGACATGGATGTCCGAGAGCGACGGAAGGGCGATGCACGCAACTGGCTTTCCGGGCTCAAGCTCGCGGAGGCCGCAGGAGCCATGATTGCTTTCCTGGCACTGGGCTCAAACCTCGGGGATAGAGCTGGATTTCTGGATGAAGCGCGGAACCGTATCCGGGGTGCTGGAATTTCGATTCTAATGGATTCCGGAAACATGGAAACGAAACCGGTCCTTCTAGCAGACCAACCGGACTTCTTGAATGCAGTCCTCAAGATCGAAACATCCCTCTCTGCGATGGAGCTCCTTGATTTTGCAAAACGGACTGAGTCGATCCTGGGTCGCCAGGCCACCGTTCGCTACGGTCCCCGCGAGATTGACATCGACATACTGGCTTATGAGCAAGAAGTTCGAAACGATTCAAAGCTAACCCTGCCTCATCCGGGGCTGCGTGATCGCGAATACCTTCACATTCTGCTTGCCCGCATGGGACTATCTACCAGCGATGTAACCGATCACCCTGTGCGCTGAAAAATCGCCGACGATCTAAACCTGAATGGATTTCATTTACAGATGACCCGATTCCCACAGCTAAGCCGTAACAGGGCATGGATCATACGCGGGACTGTTGTACTTTTGTTCTTAACCGCACATAGCCAGCAGCCCGTGCAGGCATTTGGTGGCTCCGGTCCGTACGATCATACCGTAATCACGCAACTGGCCCTGGATCGCTACATGCAAGAGCGCGGTGTGTTTGTAAGTCCTATATGCCAGGAGCTAATCGTTCAGTCAACAGTCGTGAGTGACAGTTCATATCATTCAGGTCAGGATATGTACCACTGCGACAACAATAACATAGCAGGTTGTTCCTATAAACTTGACGAGCTTACTTTAGAAGCCAGAAATTCAGCTTCCAGTGTCGAGGGTTTGCAACGCATGGGCCAGGCGCTGCATATTATACAGGATTTCTATTCCCACAGCAACTGGGTAGAGATCATGAGCATCAGCATGATTCTGGCACCAATAGAAGACTTCAAAGATGTCCCTCCCCCGCATGATTTGCAGACCGGAATCTATCCGGATCCGCTGAACTTGAATCCGGAGCTAGGATTTCTCTGCTTATTGACGCCAGAAAGCAATTGGAGCCATTTTATTCCTGGCGCTACGCACGGATGCCTGAACAAGGATACACGCCGTAGCATCCGCGGTGCTACGCTTGTCCCACTTGGCGGCGGGATGGACTTTCACCGCCTTGCAGCCGAGTATGCGATTCGCCACACGGTGAAGAAATTTGAAGAATTTGAAAAAACCAACGGACACTTTCAGATTTGCCTGGGCAGGCCTCCAGTTGCGGCGCTTGGCTGCAACATCAAGAAATTTCATTTCTAGCCACTTTGAGACCTCAGCGGGGACCACCGCATTTTTCAGGTGACAGGAGCATCCACTGGCGCGCGATGAATCGTGGAATCTGAATTTTCAATTGTAACTCGCCATCTCGTCATGGAGAAAGATCTAAACGCATTCGGAAACCTGTTTGGCGGGAACATGCTCGCCTGGATTGATGAAGCGTCCGCGCTGTATGTGATGGATCAGATTGGTTTTGCAGATTTTGTCACTGTCAGCATGGATGATGTCAACTTTAAGGCACCAGCAAGACGAGGAGACAACGTCGTCATTTCTTGCAAGATTTTGAGAATCGGGAAATCATCAATCACAGTCGAAAGCATCGCATCCGTTCATGCTCCGCTCAATGGCATGCAGCTTGAAACAATTCGATGCAAAGTCACTTTTGTTTGTCTCATGAACAATCGTCCGTATCCATATTTCGAAAGCACGCAGTACGCCCAGCACATGGAACGCAAAGGGCGCGAATCTAAGCCCGAATCTAAGCCAAACGACTGATAGCCCTGGTTAGTTCGTAGTACTTGGTATCAGGTATCTCCTCGGCCCGAAGGTCGGTGTCTATGGAGCATTCTTCCGCCGCGTTCAGCATTTGTTCAAGCTCGAGGCCCTGTGCCTCTGAAGCCAGTCGCCAGGAATTGCTGAGCTTCTTGCGCCTGGATTGAAACGACGATCGCAATACCTTTTCGAGAACCTCGCTTTCGCACTGCAGCGCAGACCGTGCGAATTCTATCACAGCCGAGTCTACGGAAGGAGCAGGAAAAAACGCTCCCCGTTTCACCTTCGCCAGCCGTTTCCAGGACCCAAAGTTACGCATATAGACAGCAAAGGAACTGAGGCTTTCGGAGGTGGTGATGCGATCGGCGAACTCGAGTTGCGTCAGAAATACCGCACCCGGAATCCAGGGAACCAGAGCCGTCGAGCGGAGCAGATCTGTGCTGATTGAATATGGCAAATTGCCGCAGAGGTAGACTGAACCCTCAAAGGGCTTCTGGTCCTTCCAGCTGCCGAGCACCTCGAGTGCATCGCCTTCAATCAAATGAAAGGAGTCTTTTGTTTTGAATTCCTCGCGCAGGTAGCGACAAAAGGCGCGATCAAATTCGATACCGTGGATCAAGGTATTGGCTGCAAACAGATGACGTGTGAGTGCCCCAAGCCCAGGACCAATTTCCACGTAATGATCAGCTGGATGCGCAAGCACGGCCGCGGCAATTACGCGAACCTGCCCTTGATCGATCAGGAAATTCTGGCCTCGACGTTTACTCGGAGCTGCGTTCTGTTCAAACAGGATGCGGCGCACATCAGCTGCCGTCAGATTCTCCATGACTGTCATCGTCGGGGGAACGGGATATGATTGAAAGCAAATCCTCGCCCATGCGCTTGCGCTCCTTCTCGAACCGATCGCTTGCCTGTCCGGCAAATCCCGGCGCAAATGGCAGGAATGCCTTTGAAAGCAAAGCCCCCGGAGGGCCAATTACACAAGCCAACAGAACTGTTGCGGCCCGCGCAAAACGAAACATTCGCCCACAGAACTCAGGAGAATGGCGAACCCAAACGAGCAGACAGAGCAAAAGGACGGCAGTGCAGACCGGCAATGCAATTGGCGAATCGTATTTGTAAAACAAACTCAAGGGTGCAATGGATTCAGTAATGCCAACAAAGGCGCTGGTGAGACCCCGGGCAGGAATCCAGACAATGCTTGCAATTACCCCAAACCCAAATAGATCCAGGGTTGTCGCCAGAAACAAGAGCGGTAGCACCAGATCGGTCAGGGGCACCAGCAGCAAATTTATCAACGGCCCCATGAAGGAGTGATTCCCCAGGGCCAGCACCAGAATAGGTGCCGTGCAAATAGTTGCACATATTGTTACGACGCTCTGCTTCCAGAGAAAACTTAACAGCTTGATGCGGACAGAAACAATCGAAATAGCCGGCGCGCTAAAATAGAGAATCCCGGCCACAGCGGCAAAAGAAAGCGCGCTTGAGAGTGTGGCGAACTCCCGCGGCATCCATACCATCAGGATGATTGCAGAATTCAGGATAGTTTCCTTCGACGTTAAACGACGATTCAGCACACAGGAAAGCGCGTAGAGCGAAACAAAAACTAGAGCGCGACTCAATGAAACCGGAAAACCCAGAAGCCAGCAATATGCAATACACAGCGGCAATGGAGCACAGACGGCAACCGGATGTTTCCTGCCAAGCAGGAAGGCCATTGGAATCAGCAGGAGGCCGTAAAGAATTGCAAGGTGCATACCACTGGCTGCAAAAACGTGCAAAATACCAAGTTCAGTTGCTCGCTGCTTCAGGTCCCGATCCATGTAGCCCGCTTGCCCCAGGATAAACCCCATGGCGCTGTCAAGTTCGCGGCCTGTAAGGCGACTACTCAATACCGCGGCAATGCGCCGTTTGATACGAATCCGAAGATCAGGCTCCGGACACGTGGTAGAAAGAATGTGATATCGGGGTGAAAGCCTCAGTAGACTTGTCGCGCCCTGTCGCCGTGCATACTTGTGAAAAGATGAGTCCGTGAGATGTTCTGGAACACCTCTTCCGTACACACGTGCCTGAATTCTGCAACCCGGGAAATACTCCGTGCCTTTTAGAAGCAGCAGAACAGGAAATTGCTTTTCTCTGATCGGGGGATTCGCCTCCGCAAACCACCATTGCCTGCGCTTTTTCCAGGCCTGCCCCTGGATAGTTCCATTCGCCACGTAAATCCCCGGAGAAATGTTGCTACGGATTTCGAGCTCAGCGAGCAGGCTTTGATTGTAGATTGGTCTGGCAGCTCCGGTCAGGGAAAACCATTGCTCTGGAGCGTCCGCGGGATCCTCGAACCTGGAAATCTGCACTATCAAGAGAGCGCAAACAATCGCCAGAATTGAAATACCGACTAACGTTGCATAAAGCCTGGACTGATTCAGCAGGAACGCACTCACGCAGGCAATCAAACCAATTGCTCCGCAGATCAGCCCTATCTCAAACGCGGCCCGATGACTGGAAAGTAATAGATAAAGGCCAATCCCGATTGAGACCACCTTTGCGGCTGTGATAGAAAGGCGCACACTCCAGATGGTGCGCTAGTTCGGAATCGTATTACTTTTTTCTGTAGCCGAGGCCAGTTGCGTCGCGAGCACGCTCCAAAAACGGTATAGCAGCGTCCCGCGCTTTGCGAGCTCCCTGCTGCAACATGTCTTCCACAGAATCCAAATCTGCAAGGAGAGTAGCGCGTCGTTCACGGAACGGGGCAAACGTTTCAAGTATTTGGGCAAGGAGTGCCTTTTTAAGATCCCCGTAACCCGTGCCAGGTGTCCGAAACTTGTCTGCAAGTTCCTCACGACCTTTCTGATCCAGGAAGAGTGAATATATCTGATAGAGCACGGAAGAATCCGGATCTTTTGAATCCTGAACGCCCTTAGAATCCGTCACGATTGACATGACGGATTTCTTCAGTTCCTTTTCATCCGCAAAGAAATAGATAGCATTCTTGTAACTCTTGCTCATCTTTCGCCCGTCAACACCAGGAACAAGCTCTGTATCTTTGAGTATATCAGGTTCCGGAATCACAAAGATCTCGCCGTACTTATGGTTGAATCTTTGTGCAATGTCTCGAGTAATTTCCAGGTGTTGCTTCTGATCCTTTCCCACCGGGACTCTCTGCGCACCAAAGAGCAAGATGTCGGCCGCCATTAGAACAGGATATGTAAACAGTCCGGCTGAAGCTACAATGCCCTGAGCAACTTTATCCTTGAACGAATGTGCCAGCTCAAGCTGCGAAACTGTAATGCTGGTCGAAAGAATCCAGGCTAGCTCTGCAACTTCAGGCACATCACTCTGAACCCAGAACGTGGATTTGGTCGGATCGATTCCGAGCGCTAGAAAATCTATTGCCGCATCCAGAATCCCCGCCCGGAGCACAGGACCTTCTTCCACGGTAGTGATTGCGTGATAGCTGGCAATGAATGCGAAGAGATCCGATTTTGCCTGGTAATCGATCATCCGGCGCATCATAGAAAAGTAATTACCCAGGTGGAGTTTGCCGCTGGGCTGAATTCCGGAAAGGACGCGCATACATCCGAATTTCTGGGACGCAGCTCTTCGCCCAGCCTTTTTGCATTAAAGATTGAAAACTGCTTTCAGTCCAGGACTGCATGGAGAAATTCGAAACATGCCAAAGGAATGGGCTGCGGTTCTGGGTATTGTAATTGGCGGTATGCTGGTACTCTGGTCCGTTTTCATGCTAATCCGCCGTTTTCGCATGACAGAAGAACAAAAAGCAAGATCCGCGCGGCTCTGGATTATCTTATTGCTTGGGTTAATGGGGCTGGGTGAACTCTCAGGCAGCATTCGCAAACTCATGCAGTATCTGACATGAGGCAACATCCTGGACATTGAATACATCTTTCTCTTTGTCCTGGCCGCAATCCTGATCGCAGTCCTGGTATGGATGCTGTTTGGATCGCGGAGTGAAGCACCACAGCCCGCTCCCGCAGAGGATAGAATCCGGGGCTATTGCCCACTTTGCGGCGAAGGTCTGCGCAAGGGAGAGCGGATACGCTCCTCACAAACTGAGATAGGAAACATTGAAATTCAAACCAGGATCAAAGGCTGCCCGTACTGCCTTGCGGAAGGCTCGCGAAAAAAACGTAGCTGCCCGGTCTGCAAGAACCCCGTCCCGATAGATGAAGTGATCCTCGCCTCTGCGGATCCCAGGGTAGACAAAAACAAACTTTCGATTCGTGGCTGCAAGCAATGCTGGCCCCAGGGGTTCAAGTAGAAGTAACCACCAAAGAATCCGCCAGAACTCGACTGCCCCATGAAACTATTACTTGCACCAAACGCATTCAAAGATAGCCTTTCTGCCAGAGAAGCATGCGAGGCTATGCGACGCGGAGCTTTGCGGGTATTTCCAGACGCTCTCATCAAGGTTCTCCCTGTTGCAGATGGAGGAGACGGCACGCTTGCCGCACTTTGCGCAACGGAGAACAGACTTCAATTTGACGTCGCAGATCCGCTTCACCGAATTCGAAAAGCTGAAATTGGTTTAATGCGGAACGCTGACGCCGTAGAACACCGCCCAGATCGTGGCATAACTTGTATCATTGAAATTGCGCAGGCTTCTGGCCTCGCACTGCTCCATTCCGAGGAAAGAAATCCCTGGCTCACTTCCTCGCGAGGAAGCGGGGAGCTCATCCACCACGCCCTCGAGCTTGGCGCAAACCATATCCTCATTGGCCTCGGTGGCAGCGCTACAAACGATTGCGGGGCGGGACTTCTCGCAGCGCTTGGTGCCATATTTCTTAATCGCAACAACCAGCCAGTGCAGCCGACAGGAGGCAACCTGGACTCTATTCACAAAATCGATCTAAGTGGTCTGAATAAGCGACTAACGTCTGTTTCACTCACCGGCCTCTGCGATGTTGACAATCCCCTCACCGGCTCCTACGGTGCTTCGCATATCTACGCGTCCCAGAAGGGGGCCGACAAAGAAATGATCAAGAAACTGGACGGCAACGTTCAACATTTTGCAACCTTGCTCCAGGAATCAACCGGCCGATCCTTTATGGAAACACCAGGGGCCGGTGCCGCGGGAGGAATCGGAGCTGCTATTTTAGCACTGGGAGGAAATTTGCAGCCCGGATTTGCCGCAATCGCGAATCTACTGGGCCTTGAAGGCGAAATCAAGAATGCTGATCTGGTCCTGACGGGCGAAGGAAAAACAGACAACCAGACTGAATCGGGAAAGGCGCCGGCAGGTGTAATCGCACTGGCAAAGCAATTGGGAAAACCTGCGATCCTGATCTCCGGGTCCATTCCTTTGACGCATCGCGAAATACCAGTTTTTTCAACGTCGCATGGACCGGAGAGTCTGGAGTCCGCGCTACAGAATGCGGGGGCCGCACTCGAAAGCACAACGGCCAGGGTTCTCCAGGCCGTTGCACTCGGCATGCAGCTAAAGTAACGCCCCGCGAACAAACGGATTCAGACTCAATACGCAGCACTCGGCTGACTGGTTGTGTTTTTCGCTCCATTCGCTTCAGAAAGAGAACGTTCACGCCAGAGCTTTAAGAGCGAGAACACGTGCAGACTGAATGCCAGTGGAACCCAATAGGTTGGCAGGATATGAAACGGAAATGAAAAGATGATCGCCGTCGAAATACCATCGAAGAATAATCTGCCGGGCATTGGCAGGGAAAAGATTCCCGTAAAGACCGTGACAGAAAGAATACCCATCCCTGCTAGATTCCAGACCACTCCAATCAGCCGAGCCACTGGTTGGGAAACTATCGGTCTCCTAAACAAGAAGAATGAAATCAGGGGTGCTGTGAGCGGAACAAGTATATCAAAATTCCTGCCCGTGAAAGACATCGTTTCCGGCATTGCGCCCTCGAGGATCAGCCAGAAGATCAAGAGTTCGGCGAGAAATCGGAACGTTTGCATCTCCAATATGGTTTGCATCGGAATCCGCGCGAGCAGCTTTGCAAAGGCGTCTGATCGGCAAAGCAACACGATCCCAGCAATGCAAACGGGAAAGAAAAGCGCACCACGCGGTGGGGTACTGTCAAAGTTTGCAAGCGCACCCAGGTACGCGAGCAATCCCGTTACAAGCAAATACACGCCGGCGAGAATTGCAATCCGACTGGCACTTGCCGAGACTCCGGCTCGCTTGCCAGCCCTGAGCACAATCGCTGCGAGCAAAGCAGCCGTTATTACTCCGGCCAACACAATGTAGACTTGAAGTGAAATTGATACATGTGGCATAACCACCTCCATGATTCATTCTGGATGATTATGCCGCGATTTGCAATGGGCGACGTGTCATGATTGTTCCATTTGACCATGACACGAGTCATGTTTCGACCGGAGTATTGCCCGGCCCGGTCGTTTACGGGCCTGCTTGATTGAGTCGATGGAGAAAAACAGTTAAGCGCTGCAATTTATCCCGACTCGATTCTGGCACGTTGCTCGTCTTATGGATTGTCTTGTCATAGATACTCATCAGATGATTGCGCAGCGTCCCATCTGCAATATTCAAGAACACAAGCACATCACGCTTGCTATAGCCCTCGGCAATCAATTCGCAGATCCGGGTTTCCTGGCGCGAAAGGTCGTATGGTTTCAGGATCGACGTTAGATCTTTGGCTTTCGCTTGATCGACAGGCTCGCGCCGCAGCCAGTTCAGAAAGACAAGTGAACCGGCCGCCATAACCAGACCTGTAATCACAGGTCCCGTTAGAATCGCCCCGGGCAGCAGAACGAGCACCAGAAACCCGCAGAGCAATCCAAAAGCGGCCGAGGCCAGCATTTCGCTAAGAACCCAGAGTGGTCCCGGCGTGAAGAACCCGCTCCTCTTGCGATGCAAGGAAGCAGAGAAAGCCAGGGAAACAATCGCATCGATTCCATTGCCAAACGGTGGAATTTCGAATCCCGCAAGAGGAAAACCATTGAGCATGATGCCGGGCCACCAGACCAGGTAGAAAATCAGAACAACTGGCAGAGAAATCCCGGCAATACGCTCAATCGGCCTGGCCAGCCAGTAGATCGAAATTGCAAAACACGTCAAGTAGCCCGAGGAAAGTAAAGCAATGCCCGGAGGATGCAGAACCGGGAAATATCCCCAGGCATGAAGGTGCATCTCGCGCACAAACCATCCTCGATCTGTCAGGTACGTAAAGTCGGCTAGAACTATGAAACAGAGCCAGTAGGCAAATAGAAGGGCCGTAAATGTATTCAGAATTTTCCTGCCAGAGAGAAAGGCAGCGAGCACAAGCAAACACAATGGAAGGAAAAACAAGAAATGCCTCAAAATAAAAAGCCAGAACATCCCCGCCTCCGCATCCGGAGATTTTAGCATGAAGGCCAGTGATAGATTGACCCCGGCCACAGCACCGTAGACCACAAAGAGAACTCGGTTAAGCGAATGCGCGCGCCGGAAGTTCAGCGCGAGCAATGCGAGATTGGCAAGTGCGCCGGTGACCGGCAGCAGATAGTAGTAAGCGCTCATGGCGCTTCTTAGACAGCGACTCCAAGTTGCTTCATAGCATCAGCAAATTGCTCATCATTTGGTGGTGTGCCATGCCATTTAGGCGCATTCTCCATAAAGGAGACACCTTTCCCAAGAGTGGTTTTGAACAGAATAATCTGAGGCCCCATATCCGGATCAAGAGTCAGACGGTTAACCGCATCGCGCAGCGATTTTCTAATTTCGGGTATGTTGTGGCCGTTTGCGGTTTCCGCGCGCCAGCCAAATGCCTGGAATTTCTTTTCAAGATCCCCAAGATTACAAACATCTTTGGTGAATCCGTCGATTTGAATTCCGTTGTAATCCATGAAAGCAATTACCGGAGCTTTGTGATGTGCTGCAGCTGTTGCTGCTTCCCAGGTCATGCCCTCACCGCATTCACCGTCCGAGATACAAACAAATACGTTGTAGTTTTTGCCCTGAAGGCGCTTGCCCAATGCAATCCCTGTGGCCGCAGACAGTCCTTGCCCAAGTGATCCACTTGAGTTCTCTACGGAGGGGATATATTTTGTTGAAGGATGTCCCTGGAACCGGGAGCCAACTTTTCTAAATGTCAGAACGTCCTTTTCCGAAAAGAAGCCGGCAAGGCTCATTGCAGCATAACGAACGGCGCAAACATGCCCGTTGGACAATAGTAGCCGATCGCGCGAATCCCAATCCGGTTTCTTTGGATTGAAACGATAGATTTCAGGATCACAGAACAGTGTCGCATAGATGTCTGCGAGACCAAGCGGGCCACCGGGATGACCGCTCTTTGCGGCGTGAACCATTTTGATGATGAGGCGACGAATATTCAGCGCGTATTCAGCGATTTGTTGATCGTTCATTGCAATTCACAAAAAATTTGGGAAGCCCTGCCTGTAAACGATGAAATGGTACGCAGGCAATCTCTCAGTCCAGGCGTTCCGGGGTTTAGCGAGCCTCAGGTCTCGTCTGCAGCTACTTGATTTCTGCCTGCATTTTTTGCACGATAGAGCAAACGATCCACGCGACCGTAAAAATCATCAAAGGGCTCCGACTTCTGGTACTCAGCGCAACCAATTGAAACTGTGGTCTTTATAATATCGTCTTTGAAATGAACAGGAGAGGATTCAAAATCCTGGCGCAGTTTCTCTGCGGTCTTAACTGCCCCGGCAAGCGCTGTATCCGGAAGAATAACCATGAACTCTTCGCCACCCGTCCGCCCTACCATATCCGTGCGCCGGGTGTTCCTCTTCAGCAGATGCGAAAAAGAAACGAGGACTGCATCCCCGGCCTGGTGACCGTAGGTATCATTTACAAGTTTGAAATGATCAAGATCCAATACCAGGATGCTGAGCGGGGTCCCATAACGGCGACTCCGCTCAATTTCCATGTCAAGGTGTTCAAAGAAGACGCGGCGGTTCCATATTCCGGTTAACGGGTCGCTGGTTGCAAGATCGCGCAATTTTCTTTCATATGTGGCTTTGTACAAAGCTGCAGAGAGAACAGGTGTCAATGCCATCAAACTTTCGCTGTCTGCGGATGTAAATGGACGATCCGAATTTCTAAATAACAATACGGATCCAACCGCCTCTGCATCTGCGAGGATTGGAGCTCCCAGAAAAGTCCTGGCACCTGCCCGCACACAAACGTCGATTCGCCGCGGATGCTCGCGGTAGTCTTCTATTGCAACGGGGCGCTTCAAATCCGTCATCGATTCGGTGATGCTACCCGCGAATGGTCTTGAATGGCCGCGGAAAATCTCCGGGAATCCATAGATATGGTCAAATGTTTCCTGCTTCTTATCATCATCCAGGATTCCGAGCAGTGCCATGTCTGCTTCCATGAGCTGACTGACGCCGCGCAAAGCAGTATCAATGGTTTCTTCCGGAACAGTTTCCGTGAGAAGATTCTTGAGTAGATTGTTTATTTGGCCATTCAACAATACGGCCGTCTCCAACCGATTCTGCGCTTTTAGTTGCTGATTGATGTCCGTGATAGTAGTGACCACCATCCCGGCGGGCTCTGAAGCCGTTGTCATATTCAGCGGACTTGAAGACATTAGCACAAATCGGTCATCCGGAGCCCTACCAATGCGAACGACTTTTTCAATTACGGGCAGTCCGGTTCGCAAGGCCTCATTGAACGGAGCATCTTCTGCTGGAATTGGATCACCATGCAGGTTGGTGGCACTCCATTTGCGCGCCGGGTATTTTTCTCCACGAAGCTCCATGTCGCCAAGACCAAGAAGTTGCCGCGCTGACTCATTGATTCTAAGAATCGTCCCTTCCCGTCCCATGAGCATGATGCCAGAAGGCAGTATATAAAAGATTCCGCGGAGAATTTCCTCACGCTCTTTCAGCGTTCGATTCAACAGCACACCGGGTGTGATGTCTCTAAAGATGACCATGGCACCCTGGACCTGACTTTCCTTGATCAACGGGACAGCCGTCACGATCACATCCATCGTTGTGGCCTTCCGTTGAAGAAGAAGCGGCTGGTCGAGCGATACTACGTCACCATGGAGAATTGGGTCAAAGATATGTTGAACATCGGAAGGTCTTTCCAGGAACTCCTCAAGCTTGCGGCCCAAAAGTTCCGTACTTGAATAGCCAAGGAGGCTCCGCGCAGACTGATTCGCGTAAATAATGAAACCCCGCCGATCCAGCCCGAGAACCCCATCTCCAACGGCGTTGAGAAGCAGGAGTGTCGTTTCAACCTCACTGTCGTGCAGGAGTCCAGAAATCCCGGATCCCATCTTTTGAACGAGCTCGAGGGGAATCTGAAATTCAGGGCTTTGGGGGGAAGACTCGATCATATTGGCGAACGGGGACACATGGTTAATAACAATATGCCGACCTTTTCTTGCGTATCAAAACAATTTCCGGCCCCTACTGCGGGCAACAAAAAGAAATGACACAGCGCAAACCGGACCCAGATTCGTTTTATGGCACAGGCAGCAAAAATCGGAATCATTGGCGGGAGCGGGCTCTACGGCCTGGACGGATTGAAAGTAGACTCGGAAGTGACTCCGGAGACCCCGTGGGGTCGTCCTTCAGACGCTATTGTCCTGGGTGAGTTTGGTGGTAAACACGTAGCGTTCCTTTCTCGCCACGGCCGGGGCCATTCATTCACCCCGTCAGAAGTCCCATTCCGTGCCAATATTGCAGCCTTGAAGATGCTGGGCGTTGAGCAAATCATTGCATTCTCCGCGGTAGGATCGCTACGCGAAAAAATTGCACCCCGGGACTTTGTATTACCATCGCAAATTATTGATCGAACCAAGGGAATACGCCCATCGAGCTTTTTTGAGAATGGCCTGGTGGCGCATGCATCCTTTGGTGAACCATTCGATGGTCACCTGGCAAAACTAATCAAAAAGGCTCACAAAAACATCAAAGGTTTGAAACTGCACACAGATAAGGTCGTAATCTGCATGGAAGGACCTGCCTTCTCAACTCGCGCAGAATCACAGCTCTATCGCAGCATTGGCGGAGATATCATCAATATGAGCGTCTTACCGGAAGCAAAACTTGCGCGCGAGGCAGAAATCCCGTATCAAATCGTATGCATGTCAACCGACTATGATGCCTGGCGCGAACATGAAGAAGTTGTAACGACTGAAACGGTCATTGGCCATTTAACCGCAAACGCAGAGTCCGCAAAACGATTGCTTGTGGAACTTCTTCCATTGCTGGGCGAAGGAGAGAATCCTCTTAAAGGAACAATGAAGAACGCGGTTATCACCGCGCCCGAGAAAAGAAATCCTGAACAGGTTAAGAAGCTAAATCAGATTCTTCCGGGCTATTTCTGAATGACGAGAGATCAGATAGGCTGCCTTTGCCTGGCAGCATTCCTGATTGCAGCAAGCGCCTCCGCGCAAACCACAGAAACAAAAGACAGCTCTACTAAATCCGCCGTCACAGATTCCGGTCGCGAAAGCACGACCACCGCGCAACCGGGGACAACGCAGAATTCCGTTCTACCAGGCATCGGCACCGCCCCAAACCTGCAGGAAAAACGCCCCTCTCCGCGCGATCCGCGCTACCGTCCACCAATCAGTGCCCCAGGACTAAAGGAGCCCACAAACCCTGGCGCTCTCTTTCTCTTCTCCGGAGACATGGACGCTCAAAAATGGATGGACTCGCGACAACAACAGAACTCGAGAAAAGCGACCCGCTACGAAGAGGCGCTTTACGACGATTTGCCGCCTGGCGGAGCGGAACGCAAGGGCCGCGAAGAAACATATTTACGCCAGTTTGGACTGGAACGATTTCCCTACGCTGGCCCGGACACACATGAGCACGAATCTCCGGCCCGCCGATTTCAAATTGTCTTCTTTATTTCGCTTCCAATCACAATGGCCGCCTCGTATGGTATATTCAAGCTGGGGTCGGGGGGGTCGGCATTCAACCGCGGACAGACGCTAGGAGTTCTTGGACTCGGTGCCGGCCTTTCAGCAGGAATTGGATACTATGACTACGTCCAATTCAATCAAACTCAGGCCAGAACCTTGCCACCGGCAGCATTTCGAAATTCGAATCAGGCAGAAGCTCGCATAACGTTTCGGTATTAATTGTGGAACCCAGAGTCGCATACACGGACCGTCCGGGAGTTAATGGGGATGACGCAACACCGCTAGTCTTCCTGGTAGAACACGATCCATTGCTCCGTCAGGATCTTGCCACGCAACTTCACTACAACGGATATCGCGTGCTTGCATTTGAGCAGATTGAGTTGGCCCTGGCTGAATGCAAGGCCCGACTCCCGTCAGCACTCATCGTGGACCTATCGCAACCGGAAGGCGACATGGCCATGGTTCTTGCCGAGATTCAGATGCTCAACGATCAAACCGTACCAATCGTATTTCTCTCAGACCGCGGCGATATCGAAACCAGGCTACGCGCCGTACGATTCGGTGGGAATGCGTACTTTCAAAAGCCATTCGAAGGCGGCGCGTTGATCCGTTCCATCGATAATATTATCCACAAGCACGAAAGCGAAGTGCATCGAATATTGATCGTGGAGCAGAATCCAGAAACAGCAAAGATGTACTCCGACATTCTCACTTCGGCGGGAATGATGACGGAGATTCTGAATGATCCGCTAAAGCTGTTTTTTTCACTCCAGGACTTCCGTCCAGACCTCATCCTGATGAACCTTTACTATCCGGAATGTCTTGGAATGGAAGTAGCAGCGATTGTAAGGCAGGAAGAGGCAAATCAAAGCATTCCAATCGTCTATATTACAGGCGAAACCCAGATGGAAAAGATTTTGCCTGCATTGAACAAAGGCGGCGACGATTTTCTCCCTCTACCGGTTACAGCAGATCGGCTGGTGTCTTCTGTGTCGGCAAGAATTGATCGATCACGAATTCTCCGCTCCTTGCTTGTGCGGGATAGCCTGACCGGACTACTGAACCATACCGCTGTTCGTGAGCGCCTAACGGATGCAACCATTCGGGGCAAACGTCGCGATTTGCCGTTTTCGTTTGCCATGATAGATATCGACAAATTTAAGCGGGTGAATGATGAGTACGGGCATCCAGTTGGAGATCAGGTCATTCAGTCGCTTGCACGCACAATACGTCAGCGAATCAGAAAAATGGATTCAGCAGGCAGGTATGGCGGCGAAGAGTTCGCCGTAATCCTCGAAGGTCTCGACCTTGAGTCTGCGGTCAGAGCCATGGATCGAATCCGTCGCGCATTTTCCCAGATCCGCCATCATTCTGAGAAAGGAGATTTCTATACAACTTTCTCAAGCGGGGTCGTAAGCTTTCCAGATTTCCAGGATCCAAGAGAGATGAATGACGCCGCGGACCGCGCACTCTACGCAGCAAAACGATCCGGCGGCAATTGCGTGGCAAGAATCGTTCGGAAGAAATCGCATGAAGCTTGAAATAGCTCCGGGAACAAAACCCATTCTGGGCCATCTAAGCGAGTTCAGGAAGGATCCGCTCGCATTCATTCAGAAGTATCGCGCGGAGTACGGAACAATTGTTCGACTGAAACTACTGCGAAGGAATGTATATCTGGTTTCCGATCCAGAGTTGATCCATGAAGTGCTCGTTGTCCAGGCCAAGAATTTCAAGAAGAGCCGCGCCCTTCAACTTGCCCGGGACCTTCTGGGTGACGGCCTATTAACGTCAGAAGGCGAACTACACCTGAAGCAAAGGCGAATGATGGCGCCGGCTTTTCATCGCAAGAAAATCTTTGATTACGCGCGAATGATGGGCGAAGATGCCAGGAAATTCCGGCTCTCGCTGAAAGAAAATACACTGATAGATCTGCATACTGCAATGATGGAATTGACACTTTCGATAGTTGCACGAACTCTATTTGACGCTGACGTGACTGGCGATGCGAAGAATGTGGGAGATGCGTTGCATGCGGCCCTTTCCATGTTTCAGAGGGTAACAAATCCATTTGCGCAAATCCTGAGACGTCTTCCTACGCCCGGGACCCTGCGGTTCAGAGCAGCGCGCAAACAGTTATTTGCTATCATCGATCGTATAATTGAAGAGCATCGCGGCAAAGACCACGGCGACTTACTGTCCATGTTACTTGACGCCCGCGATGAGGAAGACCAGTCGAGCATGTCGCATGAACAGATCAGACATGAAGCACTTACGCTGTTCCTGGCCGGCCATGAAACAACTGCAAACGCACTGACCTGGGCCTTTTATCTCCTTGCAAAGAATCCGGCGGCCTCCGATCGCCTGCAGAAGGAGGTACAACAACAAACCAAACATCTGGCACTGGATGAACCAATCCCTCCGGAGTTGGCGCAGAACTTCCCGTATTGCAGAAACGTGTTCGCTGAAGCAATGCGCCTGTATCCACCGGCATGGATCATTGGACGTGAAGCCTTGAATGACTTTACTCTGGGCAAGTATTCTATAGCTGCAAAGTCTGTAATTGTAATGAGCCAGTTCGTAGTGCATCGGGACAAGCAGTGGTTTGACGATCCGCTCACTTTCAAACCCGAGCGCTGGGAAGGCGAGAATGACCGGCCCAGATTTGCATACTTTCCGTTTGGCGGAGGACCGCGCACCTGCATTGGCGACCAGTTCGCGTGGATGGAAGGAACGCTTCTTCTCGCAGAAATCTCAAGGCAGTTTCGTTTTGTTCCGTTAGGCGACGCCATCCCTCAGCCACAAATCACGCTCCGGCCGCGCGGCGGAATGATGGCCCGCGTAGTCCGAACTGAACGCTGAAAAGCGATTTCAACGCAGACGGCATCCTGTCAGACTGACAAACATGCGCAAAACCCATCTCCTCCCCTTATTCATCGCAGTACTGCTTACCAACAATTGTGCCACATGGGTGTTGAATCGCGCCATTGGGTTTGAACGCGGGAAAGCCAACCTCGAAGAAAAAATGATTCCGGTGGGGAAATTTCATTTTGTCTACACGGAAGGCGGTCAGGGTGAAACAATCCTCTTTGTTCACGGCTTTGCCGGTGAAAAGGATCACTGGACTCGAATGGCTGCATATCTGACTGACTATCACGTGATCGCGCCTGATCTACCTGGCCACGGGCTAAACGACAAGCTGCCGGAAGAGAATTATTCAATCGTTTCACAGGCCACCCGGCTGAACGACTTCATGAAGAATTTCAAGGTTTCAAAATACCACCTGGTGGGAAGTTCCATGGGTGGTGCCATTTCTGCTTACTACGCCAGCGCGTACCCGGATGAAATCTTGACCTTGACGTTAATCGACGCTGCAGGCGTGAAAAGTCCGCAGAAAAGTCAAATGGAACTGGAAGTCGCGAAGGGCAACAATCCCCTCCTTGTAAATACAGTAGAAGATTTTGATCGATTCATGGCTTTCACCACGGTCAAACCACCGTATATTCCAGGCATGATTAAGAAGCATTTTGCAGAGAAGTCCGTAAAGAATCGGCCTTTTAATGAACGGATCTTTGAAGATATAAAGGGGGAGAAAGGCAGAATTGAATCACGGTTGGGGTTGATTCAGGCGCGTACTCTGATTATCTGGGGTGACACAGATCGGGTGATTGATCCGTCCGCAGCTTCCGTCTTCCAGGCAAAGATCAAGAATGCAAGAACGGTTATCATGAAAGATTGCGGGCACGGGCCAATGGTTGAGCGACCGGAAGAGACAGCAAAACACTTCCTTGAATTCCTGCGCAACTAGGACGAAGCCGTAGACCGGAGTTCGCCTGGACTCTTACCAGTCATTTTGCGAAACAGCGAATGGAATGTGGATTTTGAACTGAATCCTGATTCAAGCGCAATCCGCATAACCGGGTATTCCGCATAACGTTGATCCCGCAATCTGCGTTCTACCTCTGAGACTCTGTATTCGTTCACAAAATTGTAGAAACTCTTTCCCAGTTGCATATTCAGCACCTGACTTACGTGCGCTGCCGTCATTCCCAGATTCTCTGCCAGCGTTGCCAGACTCAAATCTTCATTCAAATATGGCTTACTCTCTTCCATATGCCGAATGAGTTCACCGGCGATCTCCTGCATGCGCTGAGGGCTGAGCGAGGATCGCTCGTACTTTGGCTTTACGTCTGAAATGTTTGATTCTACGAAAGGGTCTTGCCCTTCCTTCTCAGAATAGACGGGGAGTTGCCTTAGACAAAAAAAACTGATCAGTAGCATGTAACCCATGAGGGCAGCGTTTGCAACCCATGTGGGGGCGGGACCACTGGCCGCCGCCTGAAGAATGGTATAAGCAATCAGGAAAGCAAGAAAAAGGCCGCAAACAGCGTTCAGCCAGACAAGCGAGCGCGTGTAGGTAATCCGCGAAAAATACTCCGTAATGCGGCGACCATGGAATCGGATCAGGCGCAAGGATGCAAAGGAGTAGCCCGCCACCGAAATTCCTGCCGCAACTCCCAACAGTACGTAGATATGGCGCTCTTCGTCAGTGTGAGGAACATCAATCATGGCCTCGGAAAAATCTGTGCTCCACGTAAGAGTAAGTATTGAAACGGCAAAGAATGGGACTGCATGAATGAGGTCACGCCAGCCGATTGATTTTTCCGGTTGGCTTAAGATCCTGGTGTAAAGATAGAGGCAGGGTCCGTGTGCCATTGGCATCCCAACCAGCCTGAAGATCCAACCATCTGCAAGGCCAGCGATGATGAAGGATCTACGAACAGCAGTCCATAAGATGACAAGCAACCAGATAGACGCAATCAGATCGTGCGCGCCACGGCGCTCTTTGCTCAAAAGAAAGGCCAGGCAGAAGACCCAATGCCAGATGGCCATGAAGAATACGTGGGGAAATTGACCAATAACCGCTTCCATGGCTGTTCCTATGAAATAGGACCTGCTAATTCCGTCATCACTCTTTGCTTGCCGATCGAATCGGAATTGGTTTCATTGGATGGTCATGGCACGTTCCCGCATAATTGCCCTCCTTTTACTGCTCGTAAGTTGTATGTCAGTGCCGGAAAAACAGTCCGTGCAGACCCTGCAGAACCTTGTCTACGCGGAACGTGATGACAGGGTGTTACTGGCAGATGTTTTCTTGCCCGCGGGCCCTGGTCCGTTCCCGGCCGTACTTTTGTTGCACAGCGGCAGCTGGCGTCGCGGTAGCAAAGCGCGTATGAAACAAGTGGGTGAGGAATTTGCGCGGCAAGGTATCGTTGCAGTTGCGGCTAATTATAGACTCTCTCCTGAAGCTCGCTTCCCGGCACAGATCTACGATTGTCGGGACGCGCTCAGGTGGATTCGCGCAAATGCGCACACATTTCACATCAAGGCAGATGCAATTGGTGTCCTGGGATATTCCGCAGGCGGACACCTGGCCCTGTTACTTGGGCTGTCCGGAAATGAGCATCGCAAGGAGTTTGCAAATGTAAAGGCAATCGCGACAGCGGGTGCACCGGCGGATCTTTTGGAACTTATTGGAAATCCCATGGTTAGCGATCTACTCGGGGGTAGCAAAGAAGCAAAACGCGAGGTCTACAAGATGGCATCGCCTGTTAGCTACGTGACGTCGGACGATCCGCCTGTGCTTCTTATGCACGGCACGTACGACTGGATTGTCCCTCATCATCAATCGCTTCAAATTGCAGCCGAACTCCAGGCAAAAGGGGTCCCCGTTGAGTACTATGAACTACCAATGGGACACGTTCGCACAACGACCGGCTTCAATTCGACGGAAGTTGGAATTGCAATTGACTTCTTTAAACGCAAGCTTTAGAAATTAACTGGTCCATCCTGAACACCGGAACATTGTCCGGGGCATGCGAGGTCTCCAGACTTTCCTCGCACCGCTTCCAATCTCCTGCCTCATGAGGCAAGCTCCCGCTTAACAACGTCGCGTAGCCGTAGCGCTCTTGGATTTTCCGGTTCAATTCTTAGAGCTTCACCGACCAACTTTTCAGCACGATTCAGATTCTTAAGACTGCGATACACCTCAGCGAGATTGATCAAATTCCGCACGAAACCAGGAGCCCGCAGTCGCACCCTTTCACCAAATTCGACCGCGTCATGGGGACGCCGCAGCTTCTTGCATAGGTAGGCCGCAAGGTAGATCATATCAGTATCAAGCGGCTTGAGATAAATATAATCCTCCGCATGTGCGAAAGCAGCTTCAAAGTCTTTCTGATCGAGTAGCACACGCACAAGCATCCGGATCGTTTTCAGGCTCTTGGAATCAAGCTCAAGCGCCTCATCAAGCACATGCACAGCTTCTGCAAATTGTTTACCGGCGGCAAACTGCTTTGCTCGCTCGTGGTACTGCGCCAGCCTCTGCATTTTCTCATCTTCATCGAGATTTGCTTCCTGCGTAGTCCGGTAGGAAATTCGAATAAGTGAAAGATCATCCGTCAGGGAGCCATGCTCAATCAGATGCCCCCGTATCTGTGGCAATTTTCCCTGACTCACCTCAACGACTCGCAAGAAGAGAAATTCGTCTTCGTTGATAATCCTTTCACCGGATGGGTGAGTGCCCATCATCAAATCGTCCCGACCGTCTGATCCAACAATCAGAACATCATCTGGCTGAAGTTGAAATGTAACGACCTGAATCTGTCCTGACACGCCGGTAACACCGAGCTTACGGAACAGGTGTTCCTTCTCCATGAACTGAGCCTTGCCGTCACGATAGAGCACAGTCCACGGATGTTCCACATTTATGTAATACAACAAACCTGTCTCATCATCCACCAGCCCCAGGACCATGGAGACGAGCATGCTCCCGTCAAAGCTCTCGAACACATTTTGCAACTCTTGAAATGCATTCTTAATCCAGCGTTCGGGAGATTGATTCTTCAAAACGGGCATTGAACGCGTGCGCTCCATGAGCGATTCGAAAACCGCACCGAGCACCAGCGCTCCTCCTGCCCCCTGCATGGATTTTCCCATGGCATCCGCATTCACGAAGACAGTGTACTTCTTAGAATGAAGCTCAATCGAATGTGCGCTGCAAAAATCCCCGCCTATTTCCTCTTTCCATTTTCTGAATTCAAATTTCTTCTTCTGCTCAATGAGAAACTCAACGTGAACGTTCTGGCTCTGTGTGAGATTGCGGGTCAAAGGCTTGATAAGCAGCGATGTGAGAAAATAATCCCCGTCCTGCTGATGCTTCAGTTCCTGCACGGTACGGAGCGTTTCGCTGAGCTCGGCAGTTCTCTCGCGCACCTTTTCTTCCAATTCATCCGCGTAACGTTCCAGCTTCTCCCTTGCCGTCTTAATGGAAGACACCATTCCATTGAATGATTCTGTCAGGAACCCGATCTCGTCTGCAATGGCCACTTTCACCTGTACGCCAAGATCTCCTGCATTTACACGACGCACTCCCGACAGCAATGACTCAAGGGGTCGCACCAGAGTTCCAAGAAAGAAGAAACGAAAACCAACTCCAATCAGTAGGACACCCGCAAACAGAATTCCCACCAGCTTCAATCCAACTTTATGTATGAAGCTTCGATACTCCACATAGGAATAGCCGGCTTCGTACATCTTACGGGCCGCAGCATCGTAGTGCAGAAAGGCAGTAAAGTGCCGAGCCCGCTCCGTGCTCTTTCTGTACTGTCGAATGCCGTGGCCCCGAAAAGGAACAAACAACTGCAACACTTCCTTCTTTAGGTCCGCCTGATTTGCAAACTGCATTTGCGCAAACGTAGTGATGGCTTCGCCAAATGGAACAAGGTCAGTGGGGAGCTTCTGCGCATACTTTACCACATCCTCCTTGAACTTAGCTTCGGGAATTTCCTTGATCTTGATTGAACGATAGACGATCTGCTGAGACATCGAATCAAGGCGATGCAAGAGGGCCTGTGGCGAAGATGCCGAGGCAAGGTTATTCTCAAGAATTTTCGTGTAGGCTACCGCATGCGGCGGCGCCTCTCGCAGGATAGCGCGAACCTGATCCCTCCAGTCCTCTCCCCGAACGGAACGGATTCTTTCATAGATAGCTGTGTTTATGAATTCGTCCGTTAAGCCAGAGGGACCGATTTCACCTCCATTGCCGCGGAGGAACTCAAACTTGTTCTTGTCAATCTCGTACGTTAAAAGGTACTCCAGGTCCGCAACCGGATACTGGCGATCAATCGATAGCCGCGAGGTTTGCTCGACGCGCAGTTGATCGTATGCGTCTTCTTTGTCCTGGAACGAATAGAAACTGTTCAGGACCATTAGAAGCATGAATGTGACAAGACTAACGCCGATAATCTTCGCCATGAATGTTGTCTTGTCTGTTGTCGTATTCAAGTAGACCATCAAAGCAACGAAGAGTCCCGCGATCGACATCAGAACCAGAATAGTCTGATGCAGGTCCCGCGTCATGAGTCCATCACGGCTCAACGCATTGGTGATCGTTGGAACCAGTACAGCGAACATCATCGAAAAGTAGATCCCTGCGAATCGCAGGCGCTCACCTTTTCGCCTGATCAAATGAACGATGCCGACAATTACAAAGTGCGTGATATTCAAAACGATCGCACCTGCGACAACGCGACTCATTGTATCAATATCAATATCCCAGAGATGACCTGCAAACGTGTAGATGAGTGGCCGCGACAAGGACACATAGACAAAAGTACCCGTCACACCGAGCGCTACAAGTAGCTGTATTGCAAGGACTGCCCTTGCAGTGCGCATATAACGTTCGCTCGGGTAATAGTAGAGCAACTGTCCATACGCCGGGTGAGCCAAGAGTGCCGCAGACACTGTAAACCAGCGATGGTATGCTATCCAGGGTTCATAGATCGAGTACGCAGGCACGTAGGCCAGTGCGAGAATTCCCGAAAACAAGAAAGCAAAACCCAGGACAACAGTTGCTTTGGATTTTTCTGCGATGCCAAAGAAAATGAACA
Organism: Leptospirales bacterium; assembly: GCA_016788865.1. Taxonomy (GTDB): domain Bacteria; phylum Spirochaetota; class Leptospiria; order Leptospirales; family Leptonemataceae; genus JAEUSB01. Next base: position 6,058 of record JAEUSB010000069.1, on the reverse strand, counting down.
GACTGACCAGCAGGTAGAAGACCGCGCCGATCAGAATGGAAACGGCAAAAAAATTCAGGAAAAAGTCGTTAGGCATTTAGCGCTCCGCGACGCAAGGTTACGGCGACACACAACAAAAATCAAGCAGATAGCTGCGGCCGGGGATCTTAACGCTGCGGCAAAGTGCCGTGAGCGGCGAGTTCAACCAGACGCAACGGGCCGACCTTACACTGTTAGCTAGCTTCCCGATCTCAAGGATTCATGTGATAACTCTGATCGAGTGCCAGAACCTCTTTCTCCCAGACCCGGGTAAAGCGCTCAACGTTGACCGCTGGCTTCTTTATCATTTTGAGGCATAGTTCCATCTGCTCGGGAGTGCTCGACGTACGGGAATACATCTGGAGCGCGTATTTTGAGAAATCGCGCACCATGAAATCGAAGATCTGATCAAGGATATCGTCAGAAATTTTCTCAGAGTTGGCTGATTCAATGATGAGCTGCCCATAAGGAACGAGCGTAAACAACTCACCCACGTTAAGCATGAAGTCCAGATCGCGCGATTGGCCCTTGTCGGGCGGGGTTTTGGAAAGGAATTCCTTAAATACTTCGATCTGCGCCTGAAAAATCTTAACGTTAGATACTTTCGTGCTGTTGTAGGCGATGTTGAAATCGTGGAACTGGATCTTATTCTGGCCTTTGCTGGTACTGCCCTGTTCGAAAAGGAAATCGTCATTCTTAAAGTGCTTCTGACGGGGAAGTTCAGGATATGAAAAAGGCTCAAAGAAGAACTTATCCATGAACTTCATGATCAATACCATGTTTACCTGGGCCGTCCCTTCAAGCTTGGGTAATCCGCGGATATCGCGCGCTGCCATTTCAAAGTAGCCAGATTTCTCAAACCCCTTGGCCGCGATAACGTCCCAGAGCAAATTCACAACTTCTTCGCCCTGCATGGTTACTTTCATTTTGACAAGCGGATTGTACAGCAGGTAGCGCTTATCGTCTTCGGAAGCGGAACGCATGTAATCGCTTGCGCGAAATGAGAACAAACGCATTGCAAGAAGACGGGTCCAGGCATCCGTCATGAACTGTTTAATATGAGGGAAATCTGTGACCTTGTGGCGAAACAAAACGCGATTGGCTGCATGGTTGATGGCTTCGTAGAATGCATGCGTACAAATCCCAATGGAGGCCCAGCCCAGGTTGTACTTGCAGTAGGCAATGGTCGCAAGCGACGCATCCCAGGCATCTCGCCCACGGGAAAGCACCTCAAAATCCGTAAATGGATATTCCTTTAGTTCGTACTCGGCCACGTAATTCTGCGAGTTTACGACGTTCTGAACGCATGTGTAATTCTTGTGATCCGATTCAGCGGCAAAGAAAATATAGTCTCCGGTTGACAGCTCGCGGGCAAAGGTTGAGACGTAAGACGCTTTGTTTGCATTTCCTATGTAGTACTTACGACCGTTTGCAATGTATTTTCCGGGCCCCGCCGCGGTTACCTTCATCTCGCTTGCGATCAGGTCTGCTCCGTGTTCTTTCTCGGATAGACCAAAGGCGAAGATTGCGCCTTCCTTGAGCCTGCGTGCTGTCTCTTTCTTGATAGCCTCATTCTTAGAATTCCAGATAGGACCAAGGCCCAGCATGGTTACCTGCCACGTATACCAGTATGCCAGACCGTAGAAGCCCAGAATCTCGTTGAAGAAGTTGTTCCTATAAGAATCAAAGCGGACATGCTCCGCATCACCGTACTGCGCTGGCGTCATCAGGGCGTAGAAAATCTGTTCGCGCTTCACGAAATCGAGAAAATCTGCGTACCAGACCCGCTCATGATCGTCGTGTTTTACTTTCTTCAGTCCCTTCCCTTCAAAGAAGGCAATCGTCTTCTCCATGATTTCGCGTGATTTTGGATCAAGCGAATCCAGGTTCAGTTTCTTGGGGTGCAGCAGCCGCATAGATCTCTCCGAGTGAGTTACTCCAGGATATCCAAACTAGCCCGGATGATTCATGGAATCTTTTGCGCATTCGAATTTTGAAAAGAACAAATAGCGAAGGCTGGTGTTTTTCTTTCCACAAATAGCGTCGCGCAGGCCACGAGGCCGTGCGCTCTCCGCAGGGAGCCAGGCAGACTTTCGCAGCGCCTAGCGCTTGATTATGGCCAGCTGGAACACGGGGATCTCGTTCTTGACCAGATCATACTCAATACGCGGTTGATGGGTGCCCGCAAAGTTGTCGGCCTGAGTCTGAAAGGCAATGCTTCCCTTTCTGGAATATCTGGGCCACAGGGAAGGCTTATCCCCATCGGTCAAGTAGCGAACCTTGCCCGTTGCGCGGGACCATTCTGCAATCTGGGCGACATTCCCATAGTCGTCTTTGCGTTCTGTGTGGGTTCCCTCAAAATTCCCGGCGCGCGTTACAAAAGCGACAAGCCTGCTGTCCGGAGAGTATGCCGGGCTCACACTTTGATCATCGCCGTTTGTGATGTAGCTGATTTTCCCACTGGCCAAATCAAGTTCAGCGATCTGATCCTTGCCGGCATAATTTCCGCCGTCAAAATTAGCGCTGGTCTCAAATGCGATGCGTTTGCCGTCAGGGCTGTAGACCGGATTCTTGGAAGAGGAGTCCCCATTTGTTAGATACCTGAATTTGCCGCTGGCAAGATCCAGCTCTGCAATCTGATAGCGACGCGCAGGTGGTTCGCCTGTAAGGTTTAAGGCTCCGGTTGCAAATACAATCTTCTTGCCATCCGGGCTATACTGAGGCCTTGAAGATTCACCGTCACCATCCGTGAGATATGTAACCTTTCCCGTCTTTCTATCCCATTCTGCGATTTGCTGCTCTGGATCCCCCCATTCGTTCTTTCTCGCAGAGAATTTTCCTGAAAATCCGCCTGAGCGAGTCTGGAATACTACACGATTACCGTCAGGGCTGTATTCTGGAAAGTCAGACCAGAAATCTCCGTCCGTGAGATACGTCACTTTACCGGTGGCGCGATCCCATTCTGCAATTTGGGATGTGCGCTTTCCAGTCTTGTCCAGCTTGTTCTTGAGCGGACCAAAGTTTTTGGATTCAGTTCTAAATACGATTCGATTGCCGTCGGGGCTGTAACCTGGTTCCGATTGATAATAATCTCCCTCTGCAATGTAGGTCGCTTGCCCCGAGGCCAGGTCCAATTCCGCAATCTGATAGTAATGAACCTTTGAGTGCGCCCCGGAAAAATTGTCCGCCTGCGTAATGAATACCAATCGCTTACCGTCAGCACTGAATCTTGGATTGCTGGAACTTGCCGATTTTGTATCATCTTGATCAGAAGGTGCTCCATCGGTTAGATAGGTTGCTACATCTGCGCGTTGCGCGAGAAGTCCCACGGAAGTTATTGTTAGCACCGTGATCCATTTTTTTAGCATACCCCTTAGACTATTCCCGGTGAAAAAGCAGTCAAGAAAAACGGGAAAAATCTGACGCCCCTGACCCCACTGATTCGTCGCGGCGACCAACACCAGGCGATGGCGATCGCTTGACATGGACCGCGAAAGTGTTGGATTTCAATTGTGAACAGTTTCAAAGCAACCGATTCCCCCCGCAGGATCAACCCTGACATTCTCAAGTGGCGCAATCTCGTCGCCCTGATTCTGATTGTATCTGGCTCGTTCACATTTCTGCCATCTTGCAAGCGGTCGTCTAAGCTGACGTCCTTTGTGGATGCGCCAGTGACAATCGAGGCGATTCGCGGACTGGAAAAAAGCGGAGCCTTAGTAAAGATTGAGCGTGTGGAAAAATCACCCGGCGGCGGTGCCTGCGGTCACAGCCCGGTTTGCCTGATCGTAATTCCATTTGTACTGCTGGGCTCCATTTTTCCGGAGAAGTACGACCTGGTCACGGTAACAGAAAGCAATCAGATTACATACTCTGGAATGTTCACAACAGACGGCGAGTTTATCCAGGCTCGACTGACTTCAAAAGGGATGGCTCGCGATCTTCGCAGACTTGATCTGGACGAGCTTGAAAAGCGCGTCGTTGTTGAGATTGCTTCCGGACCCCTTGACTCAAACGGAAAACCGGGTGAAATGAAGCCCTCAGCAGTTTTTGCGCTAACGCATCTCGATCAGGAATACTCGACTGCCATGCAGAAAGGCTCCGATTCGCAGAAAGCAAAATTGTTAATCGAAGCCACTACCTGGTTTGGAGAAGAGTCGATTCCAATGCTCAAAACCTGGTTGTCATCGAATGAAGCGTCGCCGGAGTTCAAAACGCTGGTCATTGATCACACCTGCGAAAGAATGCGCAACGATCGCAAGGACAGTATAGCAAGTGCCGCACTTGAAGCAATGGCCATGCCGAACCACACGAAACCCGCGCTCGCTGCGCTGGCCTGCTTTGTTTCCGACGACCCCGCTGCCAGTCCGTATCTGAAGGCGCTGGTGAAACTCACCTGTCAGGGAGGTGAGCGTAGCGCCAGCATCCCGGGGACAATGATCAGCTGGAACGCCAGGGCCACGCAGTCGCCCGGATCTATCAAACGTCGTATAGCCACAGACGCATCAAAGGAACTGGACTCATGCCAGGATCCCGCACGGACGCTACTGCGGACAGCCCTGGATCTGCCGGTCGAACAAAAAGATATCCTGGCCTTGTTGTCCAACTCCGCTTATCGGAATTCCGCGGTAAGCTACATGGATGCAAGCATTCCAAATGAAAGAAACGGTCTCCTCAGTGTAGTTGCCGCTAAGTCTGAGGCAAGTGGAGCACTAGAACGCCTGGCCAATAATGATTGGGTAGCTTCGCCAGCCGAAATGGCGTCAATAGCAGAACAGTACATTCCAGACTACCATTCTGTCTTCGCCAGTTCTGACTACAAGCGGCGGGCAACGATTCTTGATATTTTCTCATTCCAGAAGGATCCGGAAGCTAGAAGAGCTGCGTTGACCGTGTTCGAACGAGCTGCAAGCAAGGCAGAATCAGACAGACTACCTGAGCTGCGAATCGCCATGGTAGTGCTGGGAGAACGACAGTTTGCAATTGCCGCGGCTCACGGCCTCAGATCGCGTGAGAAGCACAGCGGCGGTGGAACGGACAACGCAAGCGGCCTGATCTCTTATGGACTTGTTCTCAGCGGCTGCAAAGTAGATGAAATCGCAGATGCATATCGCGCCACAATTACGGCAAAAGATAGCGATCGTGGCGTTCTTTGCACACGCTAACTAGCGCGCGGGAACAAGCGACGGGAGAGCGGCGATTAATTTTCTAGTATAGTCGTGAGCGGGATTCGCCATGATCTTTGCTGTTTCGCCCTGCTCGACAACTTTACCACCATGCAAGACGCAGATTTCATGCGAGATGTGACGCACCACAGACAGATCGTGCGAAATAAAAAGGTAGGTAAGTCCGCGCTCCTGTTGCAGGTCGCGGAGTAGATTGAGAATCTGCGCCTGAATCGAAACATCAAGTGCACTCACACATTCATCGCAGACTACAAATTCCGGGTCAAGGACCAGGGCGCGGGCTATGCTGACTCTCTGTCTTTGACCGCCGCTGAATTCATGCGGGAATCGCTCCATGGAAGCTTCTGATAGCCCCACCCGCTCAAGAGTTGCAATACACTTCCGGCGCCTGTCAGCCATTGAAAGATCTGAGAAATGAACACGCAGTCCTTCGAGCAAAATATCCCCCACTCGCAACCTGGGATTGAGACTGGAATAGGGATCCTGAAAGATGATCTGTAGCTTCTTTCTGAGCGGGCGAAATTGATTTTCGCGCAAGCCACCAAGAACCATGAAGTTATTCACTTCGGGTGTGGGATAGTATCGGATGCTGCCGGAGAGGGTAGGAACAAGACCGAGGATGGCTCGGCCTACTGTTGTCTTACCCGAGCCTGATTCCCCGACAAGACCAACGGTCCGCCCTCGAGGAATATTGAATGTTACGCTTTCGAGAACAATTTTGTGGCCATGCGTTCTCCTGAACAATCCCTTCTGTATTGGGAACCCGACTCTGAGCGAGTCGAGTGTCAGGAAATGCGCCATGGCCGGCGAGCTTACCAGTACTTCTTGTTTGCGAAATCTTCTTTGACGGACTTGGG
>JAEUSB010000034.1 GCA_016788865.1 Leptospirales bacterium | reverse complement strand
TGTGACCGGATAGAATTGCATGTGTGAGTTGTGGGACAACCGTATCCTCGTATCCGTGAATGTGTGGAAAAATCGTCTCTTTTGCCCGAATCTTGCGGGCCAGGTTCTCGGCCATTTCTGTCCGGACGGGCCTGTATTTGTAGCCGGAAGCCTTTAGCTCACCCAGGGTCTTTGCTTGCGTCATGGTTTGTCCTTTTTGCGGTCAGTAAGTAAGATATCTGTCAAAGAACGGTTTCATAGAAAATCGGCAAGGCAATCGCGTTCTATTTGACGCGAAACCGACCTGGAAGCCCATTTACCGGATGCCACGCCGGGTCTTGAAATATGGGGTAATCGCCGCGGCCGGAAAGGGAACGCGGGCGTATCCGCGCACTTCTTATGTACCCAAGCCGCTGTTCACTTTTGAAAATCAAACGCTTCTGGAACGAAACGTCTACATACAATTGAAGATTCTAAAAGTTCCGGAGCTTTATATTATCGTTGGGCACCTCAAAGAGCAGGTGCTTTCAGAAGTTGAACGCATCCGGCGGGAATACCCAAAGACAAAGATCCACACCGCAGAGTGGACGGGAAAGGGGCTGGCCTCTGACATTGCAGCGCTGCGGGATCGTATCGACGGCGATTTTTCAGTGATTCTTGGAGATGAGTTCTACATTGGAATGAATCATGATGAGCTCCTGCGGATCTGGGACAAGGAAAGGAAAGCAGATGCGCTGATTGCAATTCTGAAATCTGACCTGCTGTCTGAGATTCGGAAGAACTATTCAGTCGAACTTGAGGGAACGCGCGTGGTAAACCTGGTTGAAAAACCGGAGAACCCCCCAAATGATTTGCTCGGCCTCGGAACCTACATCTTTAGTCCCAACTATTTCAAGGCCTTTGATGATACTCCGCCTTCGAGCAAATCGGGTGTCGTGGAGATTACAGATGTCATCGATTACATGTCCGAAACAGGACACGTCCATGCTGGAAAACTGAAGGGCCAGTACTACAACATTAATTCCCTTGCTGACTATTACTCAGCCACTTGCAAGATTCGTTCACAGAAGTTTCATAAGTTCAAGATATCGCTCATCATTCCGGCTTTGAATAACGCAGTTACCCTACCGGATGTGATCCAGGATTTCAAGTCCAGCGTGGATGAAATCATTGTCGCAGACATGGGCAGTTCCGATGGCACGCTTGAGATTGCAAGAAAGGCCGGGGCGAGAATCCTTCAGGCCTCAACACCAACCGGTAATCCCCAGGGGGTCCTGGTTTATGACGCGTTTCGCGAGGCCAGGGGAGATATCCTGGTGCTCGCCACCGCAGATGGAAACTTCCGCGCGAACGACCTGCCCAAGTTACTTGAGTACCTCAAAGACAGCGACATGGCTGTAGGCACGCGAACTACCCGGCAGCTCATGGAACAGGGAACAAATCTCGGGCCGCTGTATAGATGGTTGAACGTTTCCCTCGGAAAGCTCGTCGAAATTCTCTGGTGGAACCTTGAGCCGCGTTTCACGGACATTGGCTGTATCTATCGTGCCATTTGGAAGGATTCGTTCCTGAAGATTTCTGAAGAGCTACATGCAAAGGATCGCACCTATCTGGCCGAGATGATGATTGAAATATTGCGATTCCATATGCGTTGCATTGAAATTCCCGTCTCATTGTATAGAAGATATGGTAGTGTTCGCAACGAAACCCTCGGTGAACAGTGGAGCTACTTTCGGTCTGTCATTTCTCTTATCTTTGGACGCAGGTTTCCGCTAATTGGAAACCTGCTCGGAACCGGGCCCCGACCGCCGGCAAACTGAAAAATTGCTTTTCACTTCTGGAAAGCCGTTCTATGGTTGCCCGGGGTGACCATGAAAAAGATCATATACTTTGTAGTAATTCCTGTCCTCGTAATTCTCATCGGGCTAGTCGGTGGAACGTGGTTCGTTTTGAATCGAGTTCTGAATGAGAATTTCCTGGTTCAGCAAATAGAATCAAGTCTCAACGTTAGAGCTGAAATCAAGAAGTTAAACGTGAGTTTATTTTCTGCAATGTCGTCTGTGGAGCTTGAGGGTCTCAGTCTTGCCCCGCGCGACACATTTGCAAACCAGGGCACCGACCTCGCGGAACGCACACCAATCAAGAACGCAGTGCTGAGCGTAAACAAAGTTGATCTCAAGTTCAGCCTACTTCCATTGCTGGCAAAACGCTTTGAATTGAAGCGATTCTTACTAATCGGCCCGAACGTTTCCATGACACTCTATCCTGATGGAACAAATAGCCTGACTCCACTCTTCAAGAAACCGCTTATCGTCGCGGGCAAACCCAATCCGGCCCTGACCGAGACAGCAAAACCGGAAGAAGAAGAGAAGGAAGAGGATAACAAACCATTCAGTGCAAAAGATCTTCCAATTTCCGCAAATCTCAAAGAGATCGGGATCAAAGAAGGCAATGTAAACCTATTGATGGCCAAAACGGGTCAGTTGATCCGCATTAGCGCGCTCTCGCTTGTTCTTGACTCAATCGATATCGATCCTGCGGATCTTGTAAAACACAACTCGATCCGCGTCAGCTCCGATGCTAACGTTGTCATAGTAAGCGCCAAGCAGACGGAAGCCGCCGGGCTCCTTCTTCAATCGGGTGGGACCATCACTCCATTCGATGCAAAGACCGGTCACGTAAATACAGGCGTGGAATATTCCGTTGTCGTAAAGAAAGATTCGTTCATCACGGGAATGGCTGCGTTTGATCAGCTGGCCGGGGAACTTCCTGTATTGAACAAAGTTGGGTTTTCATGGAACAAACTTGCGGGAAAGGCTGCAATCATCAGAGACGTGACAATCCGCGTGAGCTACTCCAAGGGTTTGGTGACTTTCCTGGATGATGCAGTTTTCCCAACTGCAAACTACGATCTTTACATTAAGAAGGGTAGCACGCTCAATGCCACAACCAACGCACACAACTTTAACGCTTCTGTTCGGGCTTCGGATGCAGAGTCAAAAGATATTCTCGCCAGGTTTGATCGTGGAATTGAGAAAAAGCTGAAAGGTCAGAGCGTGGAACAGGTTCGCGCGAGAGTGCTTGGAAAATTGATTCAAGAGGGACGGGTGGAGCTGCCGTTTTCATCGCTGGGCAATATTGCAAGTCCGGACGTGAAGCTCCTGGCTGAAATTCCTTCGCTGAACGAAATCTTGACGGGCGGCATTAAAGATGCTCTGCAGAACAAGCTTGATAGCAAGATACCAGGCGCTGGAAAAGAGATACTCAACAAACTTCCGTTCTAGAGAATCCCAGATTTCATTGGCGTGCCAAACAACACGCCAATGAAACTGCAGCGACTCTGCATCCAGCCCTTCGAAGTTGTTTTATTCCGCTGGTGCCAGCGGACGCTTCTTTATTTTCCGCGCCAGGACCGGGAATATTCGCTTCACTATATCCATAACCTGAATTTCAATACGCTCCCGGTTGTACTCAACTTGAAGGTCAGCGTACTGCGACACCGCATACTTCAATCTCTCAATTGAGTTTCCAAAGTAGTAGCGACTAATCGGATCAATGCCGCGGACCATGGAAGGAATCAGATGCACTCGATTGGCCTGGGCCTGGCGCACAAAACGTGTGATTGCAGTAATCGTATCCGTATTCTCGGGTACGTCAATGCTTCGGTACCACTCGGGGATTTCCCGCGGAACTTCTTCGTCTCCGTCTGTCCGAAAGTGCACAACCAGGGGAATATGCCCGCTCTTCACATAGTTCTTCAGGAAATGAATCACGCCTGGATGAAACTTTGAAACCAGTACGATATTCTTTTCATCGAGTGTGCGATTCTGGAAAGCTGGATACCACAGGCCGAGCTCAAGCGGAACAACGTTTAGTTTTTCCAGCCAGATATCGTAGATTGCTTCGGAAATTACGAAGATTACCAGATAGAAGGCCAGCAAGACGACGATGAACCAGGCGCCGTCAAAGAACTTATTGTAAACAATGTTACAGAGCATAAGCGTCATTACGATCATTCCAATGACCGTAAGGAAGGAGACTTTGCGCGTACGAATCTGCCGGAGTAGATAGGAAAAGATCCCAATGTTCATGGTCAGGATCACGGCCAAGCCGTACATACTTTCGATTGCGTGGCTGTTGGGAAAGAAGTAGACGATTACGAAAGTCAACACACCCAGGATAACTGTCGCTCGTGGATTGTATACACCCTCATGGCCACCCAGTGCACCAAGTCGCACTGTGCGTTTCCATGCCATGTCTCCAATCCCCCGAGGGAAAAAGTTGCTTCGAGCCGCGCGAAGCATCTCAAGCGGGAAATCAGTCTGAGCCGTTTGTGCAGCAAGCAGGAGCATTACTGCCGTTAGAATTCCAAATGAAGTGGCGACCGCGTCTCCACCGAGATGCTTTGCGATCTGGATTGGAACAGGAATGTGATCATCAAAGGTCACACCCAGCCCAAGGAAGTTTATGATCTGCATGGAGTAGGTAACCACTACAATTGCATAGAGCATCCACATGGAGATCCGAATCGCGCGATCTTTGTGATGCGGTATGTTTACCGAAGAGTAACCGACCTCTACTCCCGTTATCAGTGTGGCACCATTCGCAACTGAGGAAAGAATTACAAAAGCGAACCGTTCGAGCCCCACACCGTGCACTTCTCTGATAGTTGGGGGTGTCCAGCCATGCTGCAAGATGCTGGTGATGCCCCAGGCATTGATTCCAATATTCACGGCATAGAATGCCAGCACTGGCCAGATCATATACCGGGATAGGTTCCCCAGTCCAAACCGCTGCACGAAAGAAAGTAGGAAGATAAAGCCAATCACCCACTTGAGCCGTTCCGGGATCGGAATGAAATAGAGTGCTTCGACGCCAGCGAGGAGCGAGATCGCCTGGGTTGCAGGAAAGTCAGCGAGCAGACTTCCCGTTCCCATCTTGCCCAGAAAGTGCACAAAGCGTCTTAATCCAGGATGGTGTTTGATCGATTGCGAAGTGATGAAGGCGGAAACAAAGGCCCCACCGCCGAGCACTTTGTGCGTATGATGCCGCGACATCCCGTTGTAAACCAGGATGGCTATCAAATATACGGTGAGGACGATGGCGCCACCGAGGATGGTTGCCTTTGCTCCGAAGGTGTAGCTCGTAACCATGAGGCCCACAGTTACGTGAATGAGTGCATCGGCACCGTAGGCCAGTGAGCTTCCCGGATCCGTCAGGATGGTGGCGAAAATTATGCGGATGTCTTCGAGGAGTGTGGGCGATCTCTGGCTCTCTGATTCTGGTACCATGATAACACGAATCGGAAAACACCCCCAGGCGTGCAATGGAAATGAACGGTTTTTGTGTTAGGAAGTTGTTAAGGCAGTCTTAATCGGCAGGAGCCATTCGGGCCTTTTTTTTGAATTTCCGGGCCAGCGCCGGGAAGATTCGGCGGACAATATCCATAACTTGAATCTCAATTCGTTCTCTGTTATACTCTACTTGAAGATCTGCATACTGGGAGACAGCAAATTTCAAGCGCTCAATCGAGTTGCCAAAATAATAACGACTGATCGGATCTATCCCTCTAACCATCGATGGAATCAAATGAACACGAGTTGCCTTTGACTGCCGGACAAAACGCGTGATGGCCGTGATGGTGTCTGTGTTCTCCGGAACGTCAATGTTCCTGTACCATTCTGGGATTTCTCTGGGCACCTCTTCATCGCTATCCGTTCGGAAATGGACCACCAGCGGGATATGGCCGCTCTTCACATAGTTCTTCAGGAAATGGATTACGCCAGGATGGAATTTAGATACCAACACAATGTTCTTGTCGTCCACTGTTCGATTCTGAAACGCAGGATACCAGAGGCCCAGTTCCAGCGGAACAACGTGAAGCTTTTCCAGCCAGATTGCATAAATAGCCTCAGAGACCAGAAATATGACAAGGTACAAAATTAGAAGCACCAGAATGAACCAGGCACCATCCCAGAATTTATTGTAGAGGATGTTCAGCAGCATCAAATTCATCACTAGCAAACCCAATACTGTGATGGCTGCAATCTTTCGCGTGCGGATCTGTCTGAGTAAGTAAGAGAAGATATCAATGTTCATCGCCATGAGAACTGCGAGGCCATACATACTTTCGATTGCGTGACTGCTAGGAAAAAAGTAGACGATTACGAGAGTCATTCCCGCAAGCAGGGCCGTCGCGCGGGGATTATAGACTCCATCATGACCGCCAAGCAGGCCAATGCGCGTGGTTCGTTTCCACGCCATGTCTCCAATACCGCGCGGAAAAAAATTACTTCTAGAAGCCCTGAGGACTTCAAGTGGGAAATCTGTTTGTGCCGTCTGCGCGGCCAAGAGGAGCATGATGGCCGTGAGAACGCCGAATGACGTTGCAAGAGCATCACCGCCGAGGTATTTTGCAATCTGCAATGGGACCGGAATCCATGGATCATACGTGACGCCCAAACCAAGGAAGTTAATGATCTGCATGGAGTAAGTGCAAAAGACAATTGCATACAGGGTCCACATGGAGATGCGAATTGCCTTGTCTTTGTGATGCGGAATATTTACAGAAGAGTAACCGACTTCAACTCCTGTGATAAGGGTGGCCCCGTTTGCCACTGCATGCAGAACGAGCGGTAGCCATTTCTCAGCACCTTCGTGGTGCACTGTTGCGGGAATAATCGGTGCGTGCCAGCCGTGCAGGAAGATTTGACTGAGTCCGTAAGCATTGATGCAAATGTTGATCGAATAGAAGGCAAGAACGGGCCAGATAAGATAACGTGCCAGATTCCCCAGTCCGAATCGTTGGACGAACGACATCAGGAAGAGGAAACCCAGGACCCATTTGAGCCTATCTGGCACGGGAATGAAATAGAGTGCTTCCACTCCCGCGACCAGACTGATTGCTTGCGTTGCCGGGAAGTCTGCGAGGAGACTTCCCGTTCCCATTTTCCCAAGGAAGGAAACAAACTTCTTTAGACGTGGGTGGTTCCTGATGCTCTGCGAAGTAATATACGCCGAAACGAACGCGCCCCCGCCGAGCACCTTGTGAGTATGATGTCTGGTCATACTATTGTAGACAATGATGGCCAGCAGATACACCAGGAGAATGATGGCAGCCCCAAGGGCCGTTGCCGCAGCACCCATTGTGTAGTTTACCACAATGAGCCCGGCCGTTACGTGAATGAGTGCATCCGCACCGTAGGCCAGTGAGCTTCCCGGATCCGTCAGGATCGTTGCGAAAATGATTCGGATGTCTTCGAGGAGCGTGGGGGGTTTGAGGCTTTCGCCCTCTCGTTGCATAGGGTAGTAGCACCACGTTTAGGGGCGACATCAGCCGGGCAAGTGAAATCGTTTGACACTGAGTGCAGAAATAGCGCAGAGGATTATGCTTTCCGAAAAAGAATTTAGCGAGCTGGCGTTCCTGGCCCGGCTTGATCCGGCCGATCCCGGCCTAAAAGGGCTGCGGGAGGATTTTAATAAAATTCTCGATGCGGTAAAGAAGATCGAAGAGCTCGATTTGGGCGATGCGGGAAGCCAGATTGACATTGGAGCAGCAGTCAGCAGGCCCGACGTGCCCCGCTCAGAACTCACTCCGCGAGACATTGCCGCGATAGCGCCGGAATGGGAAGCGGGTCACTTTGTCGTTCCTGGCGTTATCCAGTCCGAATAATTAAAAAATCTAAATAGTTAATAAATATTATGAATGAAATTCTGAAGAACACCGCATCCGAGCATGCGAAGGCGCTGGCCAGCGGTGAATACACCGCAGCTGAACTCGCAAAGGCGTGTATCGCAGAGGCAAACAATCGCAAATCTCTGGATGCCTTTAATTCTCTTGATGCAGCCTTGATTGAGTTGCAGGCTAAAGCCTCGGATGAGCGGCGAAAGAAGGGACAAACGCTCGGACCACTCGATGGGATTCCAATTGCGGTTAAGGACAACATCTGCGCGAAAGGAGAGAAAGTAACATGTTCTTCAAAGTTCCTCGAGAATTTTGAGGCGCCTTACGACGCGCATGTCATCGAGCGGTTGCGTGCAGCGGGAGCTGTACTTTTTGGAAGAACAAATCTCGACGAGTTTGCGATGGGATCGTCCACGGAGAACTCTGGCCTGAGACTGACAAAGAATCCCTGGGATGAATCACGCGTTCCAGGGGGGTCGTCCGGTGGCTCTGCGAGCGTCGTGGGAGCCAACATTGTTCCACTTGCCCTGGGTTCCGATACGGGTGGATCAATCCGTCAGCCGGCGTCGTTCTGTGGCCTCCATGGACTGAAACCAACATATGGCACAGTCTCGCGTTATGGCCTCGTCGCTTTTGCCTCAAGTCTGGACCAAATTGGACCCTTCGCGCGCAGCGCTGAGGATACGGCACTCCTGTTGAATGCAATCGCCGGGCATGATATGCGCGATTCTACTTCAAATCCTTCATCAGATAAAATCCCTGCACCATTCGAAGGGCCTCTCCCGGATTCTGATTTAAAGTCACTGCGCATAGGCTACTATGTACCCGAGAATCAGGAAGGCTATTCGAAGGAAGTACTTGCGGCCTGCGAAAAAGCGGCAAAGCATTTTGAACAGAAAGGGGCTACCCTCGTTCCAATCAAATCGAAGTTCTGGGACTACTCCATCCCAATCTATTATATCCTGGCAACTGCCGAAGCGTCCAGCAACCTGAGTCGCTTTGACGGGATTCGGTACGGCAAGCGAGCCAAAGGGGAAGATCTAAAGGAGGTGTACATCCGTTCAAGGACGGAGGGCTTTGGACCAGAGGTTAAGCGAAGAATCTTGCTCGGAACGTTTGTACTTTCGGCCGGTTATTTTGACGCTTACTACGGAAAGGCGCAGAAGGCCAAAGCACTGATTCACAACGAGTACGTTTCATTCTTCAAGAATGTGGACTTCATTTTGCAGCCCACATCGCCAACAACTGCATTTAAGATTGGAGAAAAGGCCAAGAACCCAATCGCAATGTATCAAAGCGATGTTCTGACGATCGCGGCCAATCTGGGAGGCGTTCCGTCAATGAGCGTACCTGCGGGGCTTGATTCGCTGGGCCTTCCTATTGGACTTCAGATCACCGGACCTCACTTTTCTGATCAGCGACTCATCCGATACGCGGCAAATTTTGCCGAGATCCCAGGGTTTGCGATCGGCGGAGCTGTTGCCGCAAAACCCAACGGAAGCAAAGCAGCCGCAATTACACAAACGGCCAGGAATGGTGCTGGTTCCTCCGCGCCGGTAATATTACAGGCAAAGTCAGCCTCAAAACCCGCAGCTTCGAGACCGGCCGCGCTCAAGAAGGCAACCTCCGGTAAGCCCGCGCCGACTGCGAAGCGAGCTTCCGGAAAGTCTCCGACCCGCGGAAAATCATCGGGCAAGAAGCTGACGGTCCGGAAGGCTGTTTCAAAGGCTGGGAAGCCGGCGAAAAAGGTCAGTGCTCCGGCGGCCAAAAAACGCACGACGAAAAAGGCCACTGGCAAGAAGAAATAGCAATCCTCGATTCGAGGCTTGCTATGATCCGCCGATACCTCTTTCTAGCCTTTCTCACGACAGCGATTGTCGGCTGTAAATCTTCAACGGCGCCCGGAATTCCCGTAAGCGCGACGGATGCAGACGCTCTCGGGGCATGTGCCGTTGCCGGACTTGAGTTCACCGGGATTAAGCGCGTCGGAATTACGGTAAGCGATCCGTCAAACAAGCTGTCCGCTGATCGGGTACGAGCGGCCGATCAGCTCAGCGGCTATCTCGCGCGTGATCGCAGATTTCGAATCGTAGAGCGAGAGCGCCTGACGGCTGTAATGAAAGAGCAAAGCCTGGCAAGTTCTGGATTACTGAAACCCGAGGAGGCGACTCGCATTGGTGGAATCATTCCCATTGATTGGATATTGACAGCGTCCATAAGCGGTGGGCCAAACGGTAAGGCCAGCGGGCGATTCATTGATGCCGTGAGCGGTGAGGTTGTCCACGGGTTCGATTGCTCTTATGTGATCGCACAGACGAACTCGGCCATAACAAACATAACTACTAATTCGACCAGCAATGTGATCGATAGCAACAATACGGTAACAAACAGTAACAATACAAATAGCAATAATACCAACAGTAACAATACAATCACCAATAGCAACAATCAGACCATTATCAATATAGGTATTCTGAACTCGACGGATCCAACGCATGTCATCAGAAAGAGATGTGACACGATTCATGCCCCCGTGCTTGAGAAACTCAAGAACCTGAACTCGGACGCCAACGTGGATGACGCAGCTCGCGCGGCCATGCGGATTCCATTCGATATGGAGTGCGGGCAAATCCATTTTGTAGTGATGGACTCCTTCGAGAGAAATAAGTTTGGGCCCGCGGAGTATGAAGTATTCTTGCTCAAGACGTTAAACGGAATCAACAATGTGTCGGACGACCATCGTGCTCTGTATATTCTAAAATATTCGGCGTATACGGGAAACCATATCGACGATGCCGAGTGGGAAGCCGGGCTAAGCGCGGTTACGCGAGCGAGGCAGGGCAGTCTTTCAGGCTATCTCTTGCACTTACTGAACAGCAAGCGGGAGAGCGCGCCTATACCCGGACGCGTCAAAGAGATTCTAGCCCGTGGAGATGGTGGCAATATTGGGCGGCCTGTGGCGTTTCCCGGATCGGTTGTGTTCTATTATGTATTGAGTTCAATAAAGACAGATCGACCGGAAACCATGAGAGTGTTCGTAGATGTTGCGCGCGAATACATTGAGCGATATGCGGGCCAGTATTCCGGGAGTTCACATCTCCTCTCGTTGACGTCTCTGCTCGACATGACCTACATGAATGCCCCTTCAGATCAGAAGGCCACGCTGGCGAAAGTGATCCACACTCTGTATACCCGGGAGCAGCCTGAAGTTCGCTTCTACGAGAAGCTATTCTATGATCTGATGTATGGTGTGGAACGAGCGTCAATAGGAGACAATGACGAATCTGAAGAAAAGCAAAAGGAGGCCGCTAAGGAACTCAAGGTCCTGGTCGTTCAGTTTGCCGAAATTCTTTGCCGCGCTCCGGATATGTACAACCGGCCGAGGTTGAGCACGCGCATGGATCAGATTCACTTCATGCTCAGGAACGGTGTTGCCTGTCCCAGCCTGCCCACCGCCGCAGGCCTCGCTCAGATTATGCGAGACAAGGACTGGGATGAAAAAGCCCAGGCTGCGAAGACTCTCGTTCAGATGCGAGCGAATGCGGCTCCCGCTGAAGCGACTGTGATTCACTATTTCAAGATTGAAGGAATGTCGCGTTCGGATGAAATCCGTGGATATTGCGCTGAAATTCTGGGTTACATTAAGACGACGAATCCTGAGGCACATCAACTACTGATAGCCGCTGCTGCTGATTTCAATTCTGGTGTACAGAGTGCTTCTGAGAAAGCATTGTCGCGAATAGGATTGCCGGTCAAGCCCGCGATCCTCCTCTACTTAAACAAACCTCGAACACGACGGGATATGGTCTACGACACAAGACGAACCATGTCGCTGGTTCAGGTCCTGGGTCGAATGGGCAAGGGCGCAAGTGATGCCATTCCGACTCTGGATCGAATCGCACGTGAGCATCCTGATTCGTATGTACAGCGAATGGCGAAGAATGCAATTGTCAATATTCAGGAGAATCGGTTCGAGGAATGAATCTTGGTTGAGGATGGGGTTCTGGTTATGAAAGGTATGGTTCGAGAGGTACGTTTTTCAGATTTGAGTGAGGTGGAAAGCGAGCTGGACCGCTTGGTTCGGGCGAAAGCCATTCAAACGAGTGGCACCTGGTCGTTTTCTCAAATATTGAATCATACTGCTGAAGCAATTGAACAGTCGATGTCTAAGTATCCAATGCTCCTGCCCGCGATAATTCGTAAGACCCTGGGCCAATGGTCGTTTTCCAGGATGACAAAGCGCGGCTACATGGCGAAAGGCATTTTCAATCCAAGTGCTCCAAGGAAGTTTGCTGAAGGAGACAGCGATGCGGCAATGAAGCGCTTGCGGAAGGCGCTGAAGACCTTTCGAGAATACAATGGATCGATGGCCGTCCATCCACTCTACGATCAATTGAAGAAACCAGACTTTGAGAAGTTGCATACCATGCACATTGCAAATCATCTATCGTATGTGGAACCCGTGGATGCGGTTGCCACCAAAGGGAAATCCATGACTGACGGCGTATCTGGCCGCGGACCCAAATCGGCTAAGCCGGGACAAAAGGCCAGGGGGCTCACAGGACGCGCGGCAAAAAGCAAAAGCGGGAAGAAAGGAGCAAAAGGTTCAAAGCGTAAGTAATAGTTCAGAATTCAAGTTTTGAATAATGGGAGCTGTGGATCGTAATTGAAATAATCCGCCGGCGCAAAGAATCCCCAGATTTCCTGGAATCCTTCACGTAAAAGTTTTACGTAGTACGCAGTATCATACTGAATGGGAGTATCTGTCTGAGAAGCACGTTCCTCGGACATTACTCGTTTTGACTTGTCTGGATGTTTTGCATTCAACACAACGTATCTGACCTTTTCACCTGCCTGAACTTCAAGTGAGAGAGTTTCGAGCTGTTTCATTGTAAGATAGGTAGCATTGTGGACTTTGTACTGTCCGAGTTCGCGGCTTGCTGTTTTTCGCAAGACAAGGTCCTGCCAGGGAACCTGGCGATTGATAAGACGAGATTCGTAATCCTGAATGACTTTGTCTACCTGATCATGCAGTTGTCGAAGCTCCTGAATGGACGTTGCCTGTGCCATCAGTGATAGTACAGCAAGCTGCGCTTCCTTGTGGAATGTGGCCGTATCTTTTCTGCGCGCTGCAACGCCTCTGTACTTAATGGTTCCATTGGTAAACCGGCCGCAGTAGCGGTTCATTACCGGTAGTAGTTCATCCTGACGTGATGGTAGAAAAATAATCCAGCTGTAAATACCATCGAGCGACATGTCGACTTTAGTTGTCTGTCCAATTCGGTTTGCGAGAAGTTTTAAATCATCGAGGTCGAGAGGTGCGCCCTGACGGTTAATGAAAATACAATCTGTAATTGCATGCGAAAGGGAATATCCCTGTTCCTCTGCAAGTTCCTTGGCTATCAGTAGTTTCTCTCTTCCGAAAGCCGTAACGCTTTCATGGCTTTCCAGCCGTCCAAATTTTGCGTTTCTGAATCCCAGATACCCGAATGATGTAACGAGCATCCATTTCAGGCTATTCTGCCGTGTTTCATAGTTGTCGAGAAGACGTTGGAGTTCTTGTCTTTCCTTTTGCAGATGATTGCTCTGCTGTGCTGCCTGGAGAGTCCGGGAGATTTCCGCCGATTCTTGTTTGATCAGAGCTATTTGTTCTTTGTAATGCTTTCTGCGTTTGAGTATGTGCGCCAGTGCATCTGATACAACACCACGGCGTTTGACACAGATGTGCACACTGGACTCAGGAACCCGGGGAGCTGAGGGATTGCTGGCGCAGCAGGGACAGTTTACGCATTCAGGCGAAATATTATGATGTACCATGATGGTTGGATACATCTGGCTGAAATCAAGCTGGGCTACGTTTTCAAATACGCTCACGCTAGACGAATTGGGCACAAATATGAGTCCGCCTTTATCTGCCATGAGCAGATCGTAAGCGGTTCGCGGTTGCTCAACTGAGCTTTTCTGCCAGGGAACCAGGTAGTGCTTTCTGATGGCCACACCGGTTTCAATCGATGTGAGGGCACCGCCTGTTGACTGTCTGGCCATTCGCTGAATGGGGGTGCGTGCAAGCCTGGCAAGCTCAAGAATCCCTGTTAGCTGGGCTTCTTTAAATACAAATGAATTTTGAGAGTCTACGTGCAATCGTCCAAAGAGTGGATAGGATGGGGCGCGAAATATCCAGCTGCCATACGTATTGAAACTTTTACCTTTGCGAACAATCTTTCTGAGACTGTGATGACCGTGCCTGTCAAATAGAAGTGGCAGATTGTGTTTCTGGGCCATGGCAAAGAGTTCCGGAAAGATGATCTGATCTCCAAAAGAAGTAAGAATGATGTCGGGATCTGTGGTGGCGAGCAGGGAGTTGATCTCGTTTAAAAAAGCAAGTTCATTGGAGCTTGAGACCTGGGTCTCTGAGCCATCCGGCAATTCCAATACCAGTGGATTTCCGGCAAGGCCAAGCCTGGGGCTTTTAGCCAGGCGCATTCCAAGCTTCTTGAACGCTGGAATTTCATACTCAAGATCAATGATCTTAGTTGATGGATTCAGGGTTTGAATCATATCCCCGCGGCCTGTACTCCGGAACGTGAGAGTGAGTTTACAGAGCGGATATATATTTTTCTCAAACATATATCCGGTGGGAATTTCAATATCAGAATGATACAGATCGAGTTTGCCATACAGCGCGTAGAGTTTGCGGGTAATTTTGCTCAGTATGGAGGGTTTTGCGATTTGAATCTTTAACACTCGCCTGGGTTCATTTAGATAGAAGTGAGTTCGAATAGTCCACACCGGTGTACCATAAATAGCCCCGAGCTGGTTGAGTCTATCGACGAGGCGGTGGATTACTTTTGAAGGGCCGTCTGCAAAAATTACAGGTCTGTAGTGATCCAGGAAATGTCTGGGTCCGTCCGGTCCAAGCATCCAGACGTGTATTTCATCTTCGAGATTGTATACGTCGAACAGCGTGCCGCTGAAGGTTTGAGTTTCACTTATTTGCCCCATTGCCCGCGCTCCGGATGATACTTGTTTGTAAGGTATCAAGCTGTTGTTTCATCTGGGAGAGTTGAGCCTGATGAGCATCGAGTTGTTTTTGAAGTTCAATGAGCATGGTTAATGCCATAGAATCAAAAGGGTTTGGATTTGAAGCCATGGCGCCGGCCTGGATTTGCATGCGCGCATAACGCAAAAGCCTATCAAATACCTTTTGATCCTCTTTTCTGAGAGCGCGCCGTAAGTTTTTGAGCCGACTATCAATCAGCTCAATTTGCATGGAGTAGGGTAGATGCGTTCGACCCATTATGCAATTCTCCGATACGATTGCGAACTGGAGAAGTCCGGCCGTTCGAGAATAATGCGTGGTTCGCGAGAGGAAGGAGAGTGAAAATCCATGGCCTTTGATCTCTGCCCCTGAATTTCAGGCAGTCTTCTTGCCTTCAGTGAATACGAGCCATCGCGTTGCGTAAGCTGCCAGAGCGGATTTGCAAGTTGGATTAGATCCTGGAATGCTGGTGCAAAGGATGGATGATCATACGATTCTTTCTCTACTATCAAGAAAGGAATCCCTTCTGCCTGGATGTTGCGAATTACGCTGAGCATTTTTTGCAATAGAAACTTTCCTTCCTCTTCTGAAACATCTCCGTCGAAAAATTGTTTCATGGGTGCGAGCAAGAAGTATGTTGTTGGCGAAGGACGATGGCTTTTGGAGAGAATGCCTGTAATTACGTCCAGGATTTGGTACGGAGTAAATGCACGCTGGACGAGTATAGACCCCAGTACCGCTTCACTTTGCAATCCAAGTCGATGTGCTTCTTCTGCAAGAAAAAAGGCATTAAAGCGAATAGCACAATCGATGACAAGGATGCGATGGTTTTGCAACAGAAACTGAATCTGCCAGACATGCGAAAGATGAAATATCCCACTTTTGCCCGTTAGAAGTCCTGTAAAGTTCCAGTGATCCAGGTCTTCAAACGGGGACAATGTGGCCAGCGGAGTTAGATTCGTATGTGCAAGTTCTTGCATCAATACAAACTAATGTTGGCCATACATTTGTCAAGTATTTGGAGTGAATTTTTTATTTCGAGCTCAGGCCGCAACTCCTCCACAAAACTCAGAACGGCTGTTCGAAAATCGTCTCCCGCCTGATCAGAACCCGCAGCAAAAAATACGACATAAGGCCGATGGGGCCAAACATGAACGTCAAAAACTGGCAGGGTAGGATCAACCAGCGCGAAATCGAGTGCTTTGCCGCATGCGCCGAAATCCAGCTGCCTACAAATAGATCGAATGCGAGGTAGTGAATCCAGCCAGCAAGTAGTGCATAGGGATTCTGAAACAACAACGCCACTTCTTCCAGCGAGCCAAACCCACCTTTTGTTCCAAACGAGATTCCAATGCTAATCGTATAAGCGATTGCAAACACAAGCGAACTCATAATCGAAACTGTGAACACTCGCGTGTAGGATTTCCCGGGAAACACTATCAGCAAAATCCAGGCAGCGAGTGCTGCCATATTGCATATCTTAAAGATTATACCCGCATCCATTTTTAACTCCTTATAGCCTTTTCTTTATTCATCACAATTGCAGGGAGCAAACTTACTACCAGCACGCCCAGTGCTATCAAATACCCATTCATGGTCCATGAGTCGATTCGATTAAACGGAATCCCGCGCATTGCTTGTGCAAGCAGGGTTGCAACTACGACTGCGTAACTCACGCTGAACCCGCGAACCAGATTCCGGCTCAGGATTGCACGGGCGGTCGAATGAGTGCCTCCTCCGGATAAAGCCCAGGCAAGAAGTGGAACGATCTGCATCGCATGCAATCCCACAAAGTGACTTACTCGCAGATCTCCACCCAGTAGGCTCCAACCCATGATTCCAAATCCTGGTCCGTTCTCTGGTGCCCCCACTGCGTGTCCGGTCGCCAGAGGCATTCCCAGAGAATTCATGGTGATCGGTCCGTCAAATCCCGGCATTGTCATGATAAAAGCGATAACCATTCCGAATGCTGATACAAGCATGCCACCGCGAATTCCAGTTAACAGCACCGGATCGGCCAGTTTTGACTTCAGCAGCAAAACCGATGCCCAGATATGTGAAATCCACAGCACTGAAATAGAAATTCCCATCACCGAAAAGACGGCACCGTCGAAAGCCGTATCTTGATTGAAATGGCTGCCCACTCCCCGGAGCACCTGACCCACAATGCAAACCATTTCGATCAATCCCGATATGGAAACAATCCACGAGATGATTCGCACAGCGCGCGGCCGATCGAGCTGGTTCAGTATCACCGCAATCGTTCCGGAATAGAGGACCAGTGAGATTGCGAATTTCACCGGCTTTATCCACATTGGTTGGCCGGTGATGAGCCGCTGATCAAAAAATGCCAGCGGCACGAGTATGAGGACAAGAAGTGCATTGTAGCCCACTGCGAAGGCCAACGGCGGATTGGACTTCAAAGATCGAATAACCAGGTTCATAAGCTTCTCCTTACGGGAGCATCAATCCTGCCCGCTGCAGCAATCAGTTGACCGCAGCAATCAGTTGACAGACGCTCAGCGAATGTAGACATTGTAAACATGGCCGAGCGTCCGTCAAGAAAAAAAGTAGTCACTGTCAACATTCCGTCGGCAGGGAAGTCCCGGCGCCCAGGCTCGGCGAGCCGGGCAAAGGGAACGCTTCCCGCAGGGTCCGGCGGAAAAGGCGAAAAGACCACCGAAAAGCCGTATCATCATGGCGACCTTCGCCGCGCCATCCTTGAGAAGGCCGAACAAATGCTCGAAGAGATTGGTTCTGAAAATCTCAGTTTGCGTGATGTTGCAGCTGGCCTTGCCGTAAGCCATGCGGCACCGTACCGACATTTTCCTCGCAAGCTGGACTTGCTCTTCGCGCTGGCAGAACGCGGCTTTGTAGATCTAGGCGATGCCATGGAAAGTGCCTACGCATCAGCCAGCAATCCTCAGGAGCGACTTTTGCGCGCCGGTCAGGGTTACGTACGGTTGGCAACTGCGCATCCGGCGCGAACGCAGTTAATGTTCTCGCGCGTGCTTGACTGCGATGACCATCCAGAATCGCTGCAGCTTGCCGGGCAGCGCGCCTTCCAGGGACTGGTTCGTATCATTGCTGATGGACAGGCTTCAGGGCATTTTAAGACAGAAGCCGACGCAATGACAGTATCATTCTCTGCCTGGAGCATGGTCCATGGAATCTCGGGATTGCTGATCGGTGGCCAGGTTCCACCCCACGTAATGGAAGCAGGGTTGGACAACTTCGTGTCAACGGTACTTGGACAACTTGGTCGCGGGGTCAATGCAAACGGCTCTGGATCGTAATTCCATCCACAAGCGATGCTACGTTGTGAGTGCGAATCATGTCGGCGCCCAGCCTGATCGCCGCGAGCTCACAGGCAAGCGTGGCTGCAGTCCGCTCTGAAACAGGTCGATTGGTAGCGGCACCCAGAAAGGATTTGCGTGATACGGAAATCAAAATTGGCAGATCGTAACGTGCTTGAATCCTTGGGATGGCGCGCAACACAGCAAAGCTACTTTCCGGATTGGTGCTCAGAAAAAATCCCATCCCCGGATCCAGGATCAACCGGTCCCGTGAAACGACTCGTTTGAGTTCCGGTATGCGCTTGTCAAAGAAGCTAAAAATACGCTCCAGTATTTCGTACGGGCCAATGTCCAGCCTTTGCGCTGGCCCCTGGCGTTGAACGGAATGCATTACGATTAGCTTTGATTTGCAAGTAGCCAGTGATTCATAAACAGTAGGGTCAGGAAACCCAAGAATGTCATTGATCACGGCGACTCCCCGGGTTGCCACATAACGTTGAACATCGGGTGAAAACGTATCAACTGATATGCAATCCAGCGGAAGGGCTCCGATCAGGGGCTCGAGCCGCGCTATCTCAATATCAACCGGAACAGCCTGCGCATCGGGGTTGCTCGAGGCCGCTCCCAGGTCGACATATGTGGCACCGTCGTCCAACAGAGTTCTGGCATGGGAGAGGGCCGCATCGCTCTTCAGGTATTTGCCACCATCTGAAAAGGAGTCTTCCGTGATATTGACGATTCCCAGGATTTCGGGCTTCATGAGGGCATTCTTTTGGCGCCAATCAAGTTTGCAAAGCGCAGGTTTTTCGTATCATGACCAATTTTTTTCGCTTCCATTGCGCTCACCGAGGGGCCGCTATTGGCCATGATCGACTGGGCTAATCCACAGTGGACCCTGATCGGGAAACACCTGGGCATCGTACTTGCCATATTGACGGGTCGTTACGTGGCGATGGCCGGGGGAGCATTTCTATTCTTCTGGAAATTGCGCCGGGATGCCTGGCAGAATAGACGGATTCAGCCGACTTTTCCTAAACCGCACGTCATTCGGCAGGAGATCAAGTTTTCTCTTATCACAACAGCGATTTTTACTCTAGTCAGTCTGTTCCTGAGCTATGGCCGGTCCAGAGGATGGTTTCTTATCTACAAGGATTTCAACGATTACGGCTGGGCGTATTTCATCTTCAGTCTTGTGACCGCTGTGCTCCTGCATGACGCATACTTCTATTTTGCGCACAGGCTTATGCATACCAGCTGGTTGTTCAAACATGTGCATCGCGTGCATCATCTATCGCACAATCCATCGCCATTTGCCGCCTTTTCTTTTCATCCAACAGAGGCCGTGATCGAAGCCGCGATTCTTCCATTGCTGCTGTTGTTTCTGCCCATGCACGTTTCTGCATTGCTCTTATTCATGTTCTTTATGACGGCCCTCAATGTGTTGGGTCACCTTGGATATGAAATCTATCCCGCGCGATTTGTGACCAGTAAATGGACCGGCTGGAACAATACAAGCACGCATCACAACATGCATCATCACTTCGTGCATTGCAACTACGGATTGTATTTCAACTGGTGGGACAGGCTGTTCAAAACAAATCACCCAGACTACATTCAAACGTTCCGGGAAGTCACGTCGCGTAGCCCTAAAGATTCGGCAGTCAAAGCAGCTTGAGCATCTTCTCTCCAATCATCTCTGGCGAGGAGTCCTGTCATAAGATTAAAGAAAACGATCGCTTTCTTGCCTTCCTGGAAAAGAAGCCAATCAAGTCAGGCCATTGTCTGGTTTTGCCAAAACGGGAAACGGATTTTATCTTTGATCTTGCACCCGCGGATTTGAGCGACCTCGTCCTTTTTTCTCAGAATGTTGCTCTCGCCATTCGTGACGCAATTCCGTGCAAGAAGGTGGCCGTAGCGGTGCTGGGCCTTGAGGTCAGGCACGCGCACATTCATCTGGTTCCCGTGGACAGTGCCGCAGAGCTAAACTTCACGGCTAATCGGCTGACGTTCACTGATTCAGAGTTCGAACAAGTGGCGCAGCGCATCCGTGCCGCATTGCCTGCGAGGTGAAATTCTGACAGGTTTTGATGTTTGCGACCTGGCCGCTGCCAGGATGCAAAGTGCTACTGCAATTTTGAATAGACCATCCTGAATCGCTGTTCACGCTCAGGCCATGATTCTCATGCCAGTTTCCCAGACAGACTTTGACCCATCCGAGGCAAGCATAGCCTGGAAGATTCTAACTGACGCCGGAATTCCCGTAAAATTTGCAACACCGACCGGGACGCCGGGTGCTGCGGACGTGCGGATGCTGACGGGAGAGGGGTTGGGGATCTGGAAGCGCATCCTCATGGCGCGTAAGGACGCAATCGAGGCATACAAGACTATGACTGAGACGGATTCGTTCAAGCGTCCCCTGAAGTACTCAGACCTCCGGGCAAATGATTACAAGGGGATTCTGCTTCCCGGAGGTCATGCCCCCGGAATGCGTCCCTATCTGGAATCAACCGATCTAATGAAATGCATTGTGGATTTTATGAATGCCAGGAAGCCGGTTGGAGCGATTTGTCACGGAGTGCTGCTCGCCGCGCGAAGCACCTCAGGTGGCAAGTCCGTACTGCATGGTCGCAGGGTCACCTGCTTACTAAAATCGCAAGAGATGGCAGCCTATAATTTGACCCGGCTCTGGTTGGGAGAATACTATCGCACGTATCCGCAGACTACCACTCAGGAAGAAGTAACGACATTTCTAAAAAGCAAAGAGGACTTTCTGACCGGACCAACACCTTTTGCACGCGATTCAATGAGCAACTTGAAGGCCGGGTTTACCGTACTCGATGGAAATCTACTCACGGCGCGCTGGCCGGGTGATGCCTACAACTTTGGAACTGAGTATCTAAAACTGATTGGATGATAGGTTCAGGATTACGCCTGGAAGGCATCTCGATCCGGGCAGCGACGAATCGCCCTCACGCTTGCGAATCACTGGAAATCGCGAATGGCAGCATCCACCGTTGGGAACATGGCTATGAGCGCGCCCGCTCCTGCTTGCCTGAGGATAAACACGATGTCAGCGGGAACGGCCGCCAGTTTCAAATCTCCGCCGGACTTTCTCAGGGCTGAATGGGATTTAATAATTGAAGCTACCCCCAGCGAATCCACATCAGATGCTTCGGTCAGATCGAGAACCATGTAGGTTCTGCCGCCAGCAATAGTCGATTTAACTAAGTCTTCTAGCAGTCGGGAACTTGAGAAATCGATAGCCCCACTTACCTGGAGAACTTCAACGTTGTTCTCAGTTCGCTTTTCAATTTCCATAACTTTTACGACAGGCTACTAACCGGTGGAGTCTACCAAAATTCGCGCATCGAGACAATATGTCATTGTCACTAGTTTTTTTGGCCTTTCTCGCTATTTCGCCGAGCATGTCTGAGCGCATAACGATTCGAGAAATGCGCAAAAAGATCGCTTTCAACGGGGATGGGATCATCGCACGCATGTGCAGCAATGATCTCACCGGCAAGCGGGGAGGAAAGAATTCCTCGTGAACCGTGGCCAGCGGATACGTAAAGTCCCGGATGTCCTTCCACGGGCCCAATGATTGGCATGCGGTCTTTGCAGGCTATGCGAAGCCCCACGAAGCCGGGCATAAGATCTTCCACAAAAGTTAGATCAGGGACTCCCGATTTCAAGTTCTGCAGAATCTCCTTCTGGCCGGAAATATTTGCGGCGCTTGACAAATCCTGGCGATCGTAGGTGGACCCGGCTGCAAGGGTTGTCCCTGGCGCAAGATAACCGGAGTGACAGATCACGCTCTTTAGCCCCGGCAGCAATGATTCAGGGAGATAGTGCATCTGGCCGCGCACAATGTCAAAGGGCGCCTTGATCAGGCCAAAAGCAGGCGTCCCGGGCCCGGCGGCAATGATGACAATGTCGAATCGATCTTTGATCCTTCCTGTGGTGGATCCGTTGTCCCGGGCAAACCAGCCAGTAGATTCCCTGGTAAGGCTCGCAATGCGGATCCCCCGTTGCACAGAGAGTCCGGAGGCTGCAAGGAGTGCGTCGCAAAGAGTTGCTGGAGATACAACCCCACCACGGGGGAAAAATATACCGTTATGCGATATTGAGACCCCAATCCTTGCACTTGCATCCATGGCACTCAGTGTGTAAACCAGATCCTCCGGGAGGTTGGCTACAGCCCGCGCCAGTCGCTGTGTTTCGCGTTCATCCGGGGCGGACTGAAATACTCCGCAAAAACTCGCACCAGCTCGGATATTGCTTAGCAGAATGGTTAAGTATCCAAAGGCAGCAAGGGTCCAACGATGCCAGGCGGTTCGTTCTGCTGCAAGCGCCGGATGAAAGATTCCACGGAACTCAGGGGGATACGATTCGGCTGTCTTTTCATCAACCAGCGTTACCGCAATGCCTCTGGCTGCCAGGGCGAAGGCAGCGGAGCAACCTGCCAGCCCGGCCCCAATAACAAGGGCGCGCTTTTCGCCTGCTTTTGTCCACGCACCCGAGAGCTGAGTGTCGCCTCGACCTTTGAACCGCGCGGCTATCATTTCCCGCTTGGCTCCAAAACCCGGCCGTTTTTCGACTTCGAACCCTGCCTCGCGGAGAGCGCGCTGTACGCTGCCAGCAGAAGAAAACGTAGCCAGGGTGGCGTCCGAGTCGGCCAGTCTCGAAAGCCGGAGGAGAATGTGGCTGTCCCAGAAATCAGGATTTTTTGATGGCGCAAAGCCGTCCAGGTAAAAGGCCTGAAACTTTCCCTGCACCAGCGGAAGCGTCTCCCGTGCATCTCCCAGGATGAGGGTCAATCGCACGTTAGGCGCAATATAGCAATGGTGGAAGCCGGATATCAGGGGCGGATAAGAAGAAATAAGGCGTTCAACCCAGGGGCGCAGGTGTGAGAACGATTCGATTGGAGCAAGCGCCCGTTTCAAGTCCTGCAAACGCAGGGGATGTTTTTCACAGGAAACGAAATTCAGAAAACCGGATTTTGCATGGCTTTGAAACCGCGCGCACGTCAGGATGAAATTCAGACCGGTCCCAAACCCTGTTTCCAGAATATTGAAAGAGCCGCTGAGACTGGCGAATCGTTCGCTGAGCTGGTTAGAATCGAGAAATACATATGTGCTTTCCTCAATCCCGGAGCCAGGCATGAAGTAAATATCGTCGTATAACGTTGACCTGGGCTCGTTTCCCTTCCAGTCAAGGTCCGCCGGGATCAAGGTTTCTGAGAATGTCCCTGAGCGCATTTCCAGAGTCCAGAAGCGGGTCCCGTTGAATTCTCAGTCAAACGACTTAAACCCGATGTGGCCGGCCATTCAGACAAGCCCGGTCTAACCTTTGACCACCAGATACTTCTTCTTCCCAATCTTGATTGCGTACTCTCCGGGAAACGTGAGGATATGATCCCGGCTGGTTACGGTTTCGAGGTTGTCTCCCAGTTTGACCGCGCCTTGTTCAACCAGTTTGCGAGCCGCAGTCAAACTGGTCTCGGTCTTTGAGTCCACGAGGGCCTGAACAAGGAGAATTTCTTTTGCCGTGACCTTGAGTTCCGGGGTTTCAGGAGGTAGTACAAGCCCCTTGCGCGCACTTTTCTCTTCCTCCCAGATCTTTCTGGCTTCTTCGCCGGATCCGCTCGGGTGATAGTCATTGATGACTGAAACTGCCAGCTTCTTTTTGGCCTCAAATGGATCAGCCTTGATCCAATCGTCCACCTGGTTCAAACTGAAATCAGTAAGTAGTACAAAATAGTTTCTGAGAATCGTGTCCGGTATGGACATGATTTTGGCGAACATTGCGTACGGAGCCTCCGAGATTCCAACGTAGTTATCAAACGACTTGGACATCTTCTTCTGACCGTCGAGCCCAACGAGTAGCGGAACGGTCAGGATACTCTGGGCTCGCTCATTAAACTTTTCCTGCAAGTCCCGGCCCATCAGAATGTTAAACTTTTGATCTGTTCCGCCCAGTTCCACATCTGACTTCAGAGCTACGGAATCGTATCCCTGCACCAGCGGATACATGAACTCGAGGAGACTTACCGGATCGCCTGCTTTCAGTCGTTTGGTGAAATCATCGCGCTCGATCATGCGCGCGACTGTGACCTGTGCCATCAAGCCCAGAACATCGTAGAAGTTCATTTTGTCGCACCATTCAGAATTGAAGCGAACAGTCGTTTTAGTCTTATCCAGGATCCGAAAAACCTGGTCGGCGTATGTTTGCGCGTTCTTCTGAATATCTTCTCGCGTCATCTGGCGCCGCGTTGTAGATCGACCGGTTGGGTCACCGATCATCCCGGTAAAATCTCCAATCAAAAAGATAACTTCATGGCCAAGTTCCTGAAAATGCTTCATCTTGCGCAGCAGCACGGTATGACCGAGATGCAGGTCCGGCGCCGTTGGATCAAACCCGGCCTTAATCTTCAGGGGCACTCCTGTCTTCTCAGATTCAATTAGCCGTTCAAGTAATGCTCCCGCCGGGAGAAGTTCTTCGGCGCCCCTTTTGATCTTCTCGAAAGCGGCCTGAACGGACGCCGAGGCTTTCTGGCTCTCTGGCTTTTCCGGTGGAGTTTTGGATTTCTTATCCTGCATTACTTTCAGGGGCATGGCCTTTGCTCTGTCGTCAACATCAAATCAGACCGATGATAGAATGTGCAGCCGGAACACATGAACCTGCTTTCGCAGTTTGAGGATTACCTGGCAATTGAGCGAAATCGCTCACCGAACACACTACGCGCGTACCTTGCCGATCTGAGCGAGTTTTTTCTGTATCTGGAGCAGCAGGCCCTGTTGTACGACCGAATCGAACCGCGCGACCTCCGGGGATTCTTTGCGAGCATAACCGGTGCCGGTATGCGCCCGGATGGAAAGATCAGAAAGCGAAAGCTTGATGCCAGGTCCCAGCGTCGGAAGCTTGCAAGCATTCGAACGTTCTATTCAATGCTCGTGCTGCGCGGCCACATGGAAGCCAGTCCGGCTAGAGACGTAAGACCCCCGCGCATCAAGCGGAAGCTACCGGGCTTTCTGCCATATGAAGAGATGCGCCGTCTGCTCGAAGAAGCACGACCTGCCGGCCCGCTTGCAAAAGAGCGTTTGATCCGCGATCGCGCCATCATGGAGATGCTTTACTCTTCTGGAATGCGGATTTCGGAACTGCTGTCGCTTGAAGAACTTTCCGCTAACCAGGAGTTAAGCGCGCTGCGAATCATGGGAAAGGGAAGGCGTGAGCGAATCGTCTATCTAGGAATCCCGGCTCAGGCTGCATTGCGGGAATACCTGGCAATTCGGCCGGAGTTTCATCCGGTCACTTCGCGGCTCTTTGTGAATCGTGATGGTCGAGAGCTGAGCGACCGCGGAGTCCGAAAAAACATGGTGCGCCTGGAGCGCGAGTTGGGTTTAAGCAAGCATTTGCATCCCCACCGATTCAGGCATAGCATGGCCACCGACTTGCTGAATGAGGGCGCAGACATCCGGGCTGTTCAGGAATTACTCGGGCATAAGAGTCTTGCAAGCACCCAGATCTATACAGGCGTTTCAAAAGACCGATTGAAAGAAGTTTACCGAAACGCCCATCCGCACGGCAGGGCAGTCAGGTCGGACGGAAAATCATCCGGGCCAAACTAAACCTCGACCCGGTCTTCCAAAACTGCTCCCGGTGTAACTGGCGCACTATCAGTGGAATGCATTTCCCGCGCGGATGAAGAAAACGGTTTTCCGGGCCGCACGTCAAAAGAAAAAGGATCATGGCCACAGAGTTTCATTCGACCACGATTCTTTGCGTTCGCAAAGACAACAAAACGGTAATTGGCGGGGACGGTCAGGTGAGTCTTGGGCCAACCGTAATGAAAAGCGGCGCCAAAAAGGTTCGTCGAATTGCAGGCCGCGATATTGTCACAGGATTTGCTGGGGCAGCAGCGGATGCGTTCACCTTGCTGGAACTCTTCGAAAAGAAGATTGAACAATTTCAGAATAACGTTGGCCGAGCCTCCGTTGAACTGGCTCGGGAGTGGAGAACGGACCGAATGCTCCGCCGGCTTGAGGCTATGCTCGTCGTGGCCGATCAGAAGGAAATGTATTTGATTAGCGGGACAGGTGATGTCATTGCTCCAGACGATGGTGTACTCGCCGTTGGCTCCGGCGGAAACTACGCACTTGCAGCGGCGCGGGCGCTTGTGAGTTCAAGCAATCTCAGCGCGCGCGAAGTCGTTCAGCGTTCGCTTGAAATCGCAGCGGACATTTGCATCTATACAAACAGAAATCTCACGATTGAGGAACTATGACAGGCGATCTTGATAAACTAACTCCTTCGCAAATTGTTGCCGAGCTGGATCGATACATTGTAGGGCAGACCCAGGCCAAGAAGGCCGTGGCTGTGGCCATTCGGAACCGGATTCGCCGTCGGAAGCTTCCTGAGGACATGCAGGAAGAAATTGTCCCCAAGAACATCTTGATGATTGGACCAACCGGCTGCGGCAAAACGGAAATCGCCAGGCGCATGTCGCGTCTCATGCATGCACCC
Source organism: Leptospirales bacterium (assembly GCA_016788865.1). Classification (GTDB taxonomy): domain Bacteria; phylum Spirochaetota; class Leptospiria; order Leptospirales; family Leptonemataceae; genus JAEUSB01. The sequence goes on along the minus strand of JAEUSB010000034.1, from coordinate 8,850 downwards.
TTTATCAAAGTGGAAGCCACAAAATACACAGAAGTTGGTTATGTTGGACGCGACGTGGAGTCAATGGTCCGTGACCTTTTGAATACTGCCATCGCGCTTGTTAAGAAGGAGTTTCGGGCAAAGGTGGAAACGGAAGCTCAGGCCGCAGCGCAAGAACGCCTGCTGGAACTACTCCTGCCTTCTGGAACCGCAAAGTCGGAATCCAATTCCGGTGGGTTCTCGGATCTGGTCGCAAACCTGTCATCGCTTGGCAGTCGCGTTCAAACTGGCATTGAAGAGGAGAAGGCCAAGACTCAACCCGTTGATCCGGAAGAAGCTGCGCGAAAGACTCGTGCGCGTGAATCTATGCGGCAAAAGCTCATCGATGGTTCGCTTGAAGATCGCGAAGTGGAGCTTGATGTGCAGGCTGCACCTTCGCCAATGGTCCAGGTATTGTCGGGCCATAACATGGAAGAAATCGACATGCAGATGCAGAACATGCTTGGCGATCTGATGCCAAAGAAAAACAAGAAGCGCAAAATTCCAATCTCCGAGGCCAGAAAGATCTTACTCAATGAGGAAATCGAAAGGCTGGTAGATCAGGATCGCGTGATCAGTGAAGCAATTCGTCGGACTGAACAAACAGGGATTGTATTCATCGATGAGATGGATAAAATTTGTGGAAAGCACTCAGGCGCGGGTCCCGATGTTTCGCGCGAAGGCGTCCAACGAGATCTGTTACCGATCGTAGAAGGTGCAACTATCACTACAAGGCATGGTCCCGTGAAGACAGATCACGTTCTGTTTATAGCGGCTGGAGCTTTTCATCAATCCAAACCATCGGATTTGATCCCGGAACTCCAGGGCCGTTTCCCGATTCGCGTTGAGTTGGAGAAATTGACTGAATCAGATTTTAGACAGATACTGGTTGGCCCGCGGAATTCTCTTACACAGCAGGCTGTCTCACTTCTGAGTACTGAAGGCGTTCATATCGAGTTCGCAGAGGATGGGCTTGATGAACTGGCGTTGTTCGCGCATCGTATCAATGAAGAAACAGAAAACATTGGGGCTCGCCGTCTCCATACCATCATGGAACGGCTTCTTGAGGAGATTTCATTTAACGCGCCTGATTTGCCGGCCGACAAGCGCAGCATTCGAATTGATCGGAGCTTTGTTCAGGAGAGAATGCGACCAATCACAGAAGACCGGGATCTTTCTCGGTATATTCTCTAGATCCCGTCACTCAGATGTTTGCGACTCTGGTCGAGGTGAACGCGAATCGTGGACATCATGCTTGGTGGAATCCGCACCCCCAACTGTGTTAGGCGTTCCTGGTATTTCTGAATGGAATAGTTGTGCTTGGAGCTTTTGACGAGTTCATCGAACAGGCTCCACAAATATGGCTTCATCCGTTCCACCAGGTCGGGATTGTCAAGCAGCGCTGAATGATAGGGCCTGAGCAACCGTGCATTTACGCCGCGACAGACGCTGCGATAAAAAGCAAAGCGCAGTAAAACCGGCGATTCCGGATCCCCACGCTTGAGATCACGCTCAAGCAAATTCAAATTGATACAATCTACAACTTGAACGGGATATGGAGACTCCGACATACCGCGAATCCAGGTGTGAATTAGCAGGTTTTCTACATGCTGTTGCGTTCTGCATTTAGGCGAGGGGCATTCGCCGTCGTATCCGTCCTCACAGATGATATACAATACCAGGTCCACATCTGACGTTTCTGTTGCGACGCCGAAATTTACGGAGCCCATTACGTCAAAACCGACGGGGAGACCGGCTTCTGCGATGACGCGGGCAAAGGTCCGGAACTGGTGAATTCGATTGCGCGACGCTACCGTTTCGTGCTGGCGAAAGTATTTCTTCAGGTCATTGAACTCGCTTACAAGCGGGTGATCGGCAAACGGTGGGATCATCGCGTCACCGGCCTTCCGCTGCTATCACGGATGAATACTGAAAGGTCCAGAGGGCAGCCGTCCTGCGCGCCGGGGAGGATCGTTTCGTGCAGGCCCTCGTCATCGATCTTGATATCGATCAGGGCGCGATTCTCGCGTTCATTCAAATGCATTAAACGCACCTGGTTGATGGTCTTGTTGTCAATGTAGACTTCCGCGTAGGTTCCGCCCGCTTGAAAACCTTCCAATGAATCGACGCCACCAAAGTTGGAAGGGTTCAACAGAATTGTCCCGTTCTTACGCGCAATACCATAGTCTTCATGAACGTGCCCGGAGACGACGAGCAATGGCGAATGTGAGTCGAGATGATTACGAATTCCTTGCGAGCCCATATGACCCATAGCTGGAATGCGGTCAAAATAGCCGTAAGCGGGGTTGTGAATTACACAGATTTCCGGCTTCACCTCATCAAAATACGTTTCAGGATCGGAGTACAGGACGCCGTCGACAATGCGCTCATGAAATACCACGGAAAGTTTTTCTGGAATTCCGGAAGTGGCAACAGGAGCACCACCATAGCCGGCTATGCGCAGGCCCTGGAAGCCTCGCTGGGCATGATGAATGGACCTTCCACTCAACGCCGTGTAACGTAGGTCAATGTCGTAGTTCCCGGGAAGTAGCAAGCATTCGGCGTTTCCGTATTTCTGGATCAATCCTTCAATCAGATCGTACTTCTCCTTCATGGTTTTGGCGGCTATTTGAAAGAGACGGCGGTATTCGGATGCCTTTGCTACCAGATCAATTGGCTCACCGCGGGGCGTCTTAGCAAACTCAGTGTAGCGATCCGGGAAGCGGAGTATCTCGGTGGCAAAATCATAAGGATACATTTTTTCCGGAATAGACTTTAGCAGAGCGTAGAAGTCTTCCTGAAGACATACAAAATCGTAGGTGTTGGTTTCGTCGTAGAAGGCCTTGTATAGAATGTCCCCGGAGAGAAGATAGAGATCCGCTTCTGTAGTGGAAAGAAGGACGCGCAGCTCCTTGAGTGCGTCGTGAATGTCTGTTACATAAATAATCTTCATTTCTTGTTACGCCGCAGCCGATCGATCTCCTGACTCATTTTCGTAAGGAAATTGCCCTGGCTGAATCTGGAGACGTTTTTTTGGAAGTCCACGGCCTTGAATTTTATCCTGCTGCAACTCTGAACGGCCTGTGCCAGCGATTGGACGCTCTGTTCGTGGAAAAATACCCCTGTCTTCGTTGTTACGGTTTCAAGAGCCCCACCTCTGGCGAATGCGATCACGGGACATCCATGGGTCTGCGCTTCCACTGGCACAATCCCGAAATCCTCGATTCCGGGAAAAACCAGCCCACGCGCGGTGGCGTACAACTGCGTGATTTCTTCCCGCGAAACGGATCCCAAGAACTCAATGTTATCGGCAGCCATTGACTTCAATCGTTTCAATTCCGGCCCCTTTCCAACGATCTTCAGTTTGAAGTTGCTTCCAAGGTGATTGAATGTCTCGACTGCCAGGTCGATTCGCTTGTAGGGAACAAGTGCACTGACAACCAGGAAAAATTCTTCGCGCGGGCCTGATTTTATGGGTGGTGCAATTTCAAGGCATGGAGGATTTACAACACCAGCATTCATTCCATAGAACCGGCGCAATCGCTCTGCGACAAACTTACTGTTGCAAACGTAGCGATCCACTCTCGGTGCGCTTGCAGAATCCCAGATACGCAGGTAATTGGCGAAGAACGGGAAGATCCACCGACTGAAGAATCCTCCGGAAGTTCCATCCGCATTGGTGTAAGGAAAATAGTCTCCCGTCATATCCCAAACGTAACGCATGGGGCTATGGACAAAGCATAGGTGCGGAATTCCCGGAGGAACAATCACGCCCTTTGCAACGCAATGCGAGCTTGAAACAACAAGATCGTAAGCCTTGAATTCGAATGTTTCAATGGCAGCCGGAAAGAGCGGAAGGTAGTTTCTGTATCGATTCTTTTTTAGAGGCAAGCGATCGATGAAAGAAGTGTAGATATTGCGATTTTCTATGAATGCGCTAACGCTCCCCTTGTTGTGCAGTAGAGTAAACAGATCAGCGTCTGGAAAGAGTTTCAGAATCCCTTCGAGTACGGCTTCCCCTCCGCGCATGCCCGTCAGCCAATCATGAACTACGGCGACTCGAAGTTTGCTTGTCATGAGGTGAAACGATTTCAATCCGACATATGGCGGAAACCACATTTCATATTAAGGCGCAGGATGGTATGAAGCTCACCGGCACCGTCTGGGAGCCCAAACGGCCCAAACAGCTATTGTTGTGGATTCATGGCTTTGCCGAGCACCGCCGTCGCTACGCACATTTCGCCAAATGGCTGAATGAAGAGCGCGTCGCTTTTGCGGCTATTGACGTGCGCGGGCATGGGGACTCGGAAGGGCGGCGCGGTCATGTGGATGATTTCGCCGAGTATTCGCTCGATTGCTCAACATTTCTGCATTGGGCCAAACAAAATTTCCCAAAGCTGTCAACAACCCTCGGCAGCCATTCGCATGGTGGCTTGATTGCCGCGCGATTCTTGCAAGAGAATCCGTCCCCAATCAAACTAAAGTGCGTCGTATTCAGCGCTCCCTTCCTGGGATTGCCACCCGACTTCCCGAACTGGAAAAAAACCATGGGAAATTTTGTGTCCAGACTGGTTCCAACGCTATCGATTCCTACTGGAATCGATTCTAATCTGCTGACACATGACAAGAAGATCGCGCAACTCTACGCGAACGATCCTACGGTTTTCAAAACTGCAACCAGCGGCTGGTTTTCAGAAGTTACGCTGGCTCATTCCCGCGCCCTGTCGCGCGCTCCGTCGATCAGGTTGCCCGCAATCGTCTTGCAGGGGATGGGGGACAGGATCGTAAATGTGGACGCCTCGCGTCGGTTCTATGAAGATCTGGGGTCAGATAAAAAGTTCTGGGTACCATTCCCTGGTCTGTATCATGAGATACTGAACGAGACAACCAGGATCAAGGTCTACGAAGAGATTTTCAAGTTCATCAAGAAATACGGCCGCTGACAATCAGGTTACGTGAGAGCTTGAAATTATCTTGTCCAGAACGTTAGGCGCCCATTTACTCAGGAATAGGCCCACTTTTTCCTTTGGCCTCGATGGGAATACATCCCGTTTGCGCTTCATGATTCCTTCGAGAATGCTCATGGCAACTTCTTCCGGCTCAAGGCCTGCTTCGGTGTTTGTGCTGTCTTCACCGCGGATGCTTCCATTGGCAGTAAGTGCGTTTTTGGTAATGTTTGTCTTAACAAACCCGGGAACCACAGTCATTACGTGAACGCCCGCTTCCATGTTTTCGAGCCGGATGCTGTCGAGATAGCCCTGTAGAGCATGCTTGCTTGCGCAGTAGGCGGAACGCAGGTGCGTGGAGAATAGACCCATCATGCTTGAAACGCCAACGAGGTGTCCCTGCGACTGGCGGAGTAAATGAATTCCGTTCTTGTAGAGATAGACCATAGAGTAGAAATTCGTGGCCATCAATGATTCGTACACCTTCATGTCTGCTTCTTCTGCAGTGGCGCGCATGCTAATCCCTGCATTGTGGATGAGTCCATCGAGCTTTCCAAAGTTTGGGAGACACAGATCCATTGCTTTCTTGCAGTCTGCCTCAACTGTAACGTCACCGGTCATTATCAGCAGGTTCGAAGAATCCACTTCTTCTTTGAGCGATTCAAGCTTGTCTCTGGAACGGGCAACGGCAATGACCTTTGCGCCCATGGAAACAAGCAAGCTTGCAAGTTCGCGCCCAATGCCAGAGCTCGCGCCAGTGACTACGAACGCTTTGTCTTTATAGAAGAATCTCATGCCTGACCTCGTTTTGCGAAAATTCGTTTGAAGAAAGCGACAATCCTGGCCCAGAAACCGGGCTTTGGAGAAGGGCTGGCGTTATTCTGTGGGTAATGAGCCGCTGCAATACGCAAATCCGGAGGCTCAATACCGGTGTCGGGCAGACCATTTCGGGTTCCAAAAATATTCATTGGGTCAAGGGCAGCTTTCTGTCTGCGTTTCCAATCGACCATAGCTTCAGACATGATTTCCGGGATGAAGTCACGCCGATGTTTACCGATTCCATGATGATGGGACAATGATCCACCGGAACGAAGAATCTCTTCGCGCGCTGCATGTTCGATGTCCTTGAAGACATCAGATGGATTCTCGACGCCTTTTCCGTAGAATGCAAAGTAGAAGTAGATGCAGGCGCCTGTATCGTAGATCTGTGTGACGCGGCAGGTCACTACCGGACGACCGGGCAGGTTACGCTTTGCGTGTTCTTCATTGATACGTCGCTTAACGTTGGAACAAAGCTTAACGACGTTTGACCAGGGTACAGATGTTTCAAAGGACTCTGCGATCAAATGATGATTCATCATGAAGTCGCGAATGTAGGCAATGCCGAAGGTTAGCTGATAGCCGCGCTGTCCGTTTTCGGATCCGCCCTTCAGTCCACCGTGCTTCCTTGCAATTGCATAGACCATTTGTTCCTGAGCCGCGACTTCTTCCTGAGTCCCTTCGAAGACCAGTGTACAGGCGACCATGCGATCAGGATCAAATCCCTTCACAGTTGTTACAAAGAACTTCTGTAGTTTAGCTTTTCTGATTTCCCACTGAGTTTCTTCTGCAGCCGGTTTCAATGCCTGTCCGAGCTGGAATTGTACGTTGTCCATCAAGCGAACGCTTGCAGGACGCACGCTTTGCTGGGCCAGCTCATACATGAACTCAACTCCATTCTCAAATTCAGAGAATACAACGGAGCCATAGTGACGCTCCGGCGGAAGCGGAAACAGTTTTACAATGGCAGATGTGACAATTCCAAGCGTGCCTTCTGAGCCCAGTAGCCAGAGCTTTGGATCAATTCCGATTGACTCGCGCGGAAGCGCCGATGGGCGCGAGAGAATTCCGGAAGCGGTGACAACGCGAACGTCGAGCACAATTCCTTCAATATTGCCGTACTTGTTCTTCTTCATTCCGCTTGCATGAGTTGCAATCCAGCCGCCAAGCGTTGAGAATTCCATGCTATCCGGTTCATGGCCCATCGTGAATCCGTGTTTGGAGAGGGATTCGGTGATGTGACGACCCACAGCACCAGCTTCAATGCAGGCCATACGATTCACCGGATCGATCCAGAGAATGCGATTCATTTTGCGCATATCAACCGAGACGATCATGCGCGTTTCGTTTTCTGGACAGCGCAGTGCATCGGTAACGTTTGTTCCGCCACCAAATGGAATGATGCACACATTGTGCTTCTGCGCCGCTTCAACAATCTTTGTTACGTGCGCTTCCTCGGTGGGAAATACGACAGCATCCGGGATTCGCGTCATCCTGCCGTATTTGATGAGGTACATCTCTTCCTGCGTATGACCATGGCCGTGGCGTAAGCGAATAGGGCCATCGAGTACAATTTGATCCGCATTCAATACGGATCGAATATCTTGCATGAACGGTTCATTGAGCTGCGGTTCTGCTATGAAAGTGGGATAATGCGAGGCTTTGATATCCTTTCCATCAATTGTATGGCCAAGGGTCCGATTGATCCATGGTAAGAGTCTTGGCAGATCCTGGCCGCTGAGCTCATAGCGCGTTCCGGAGAGTTCGACGTGTCCCCGTTCATTGATGATAAAGCTGGTGTCTTTAAAACCCCAGACGTCCAGGCTTTCATTTTCGAGTGGCTCAATTGAAATCTGTTCGGGAGTGTAGCGACCGCCCCGCGATGCTATGGGAGTGGGTTTTGCGGGTGAGGGAACTGCGCGCGCTTCACGCATGGCTCGCAGGTTTCGCGTCAACGGGCCAGCATTGCTCACCGCTTTCTTGATTCCGCGCAGCACATTTGCCGCGGCCTTTGCCTTCCAACCCTGCTTGATGCCCATTTCTTTCCTCAGACCCAAGGGTCGCGAAAAAGGCCCCCCGGGCAATCGGTTTTTGCACTTGGGTCTGGCGCCGTGGTATTAAATAACATTGCGTAAAGAGCTTCGGAAGAAACTCTCCGCGAGGGATCAATTCTAAACGTTAGTCGGCATTGAGAACGAGATCTCAATTCTGGCGCTGGTCCCGGGTTGTCCCCTCCGCGATTTGGAGCTTCAGTACCCAGTCAGATCCCGGAAAAAAAGGTGGCACCTGGCGATGGAATTCAGCCAATTCCGCGCTTGCCACCGTCGGGTTCGCGAGCGTTACTAACGTATGGTTCCTTTTTCTATCCTGGACCTTGCGCCCGTTGCGGAAGGCTCAACTGCAGCGGATGCATTCCGTAACAGCCTGGCGATGGCCAGACGGGCGGAAGCACTTGGATACAAGCGCTTCTGGCTGGCAGAACATCATAACAATCCGGGGATTGCAAGTGCTGCAACGTCAGTCGTCATTGCGCATGTGGCGGCTGGCACGGAACGGATTCGTGTGGGCTCCGGAGGAGTGATGCTTCCCAATCATTCTCCACTGGTTATTGCGGAGCAATTTGGAACCCTTGCTTCCCTGTACCCGGATCGCATTGACCTCGGGCTGGGTAGAGCTCCGGGAACAGATATGTTTACCGCACGAGCGCTCAGGCGTGACCTGGCAACCAATGCAGATCAATTTCCCACAGACGTGCAGGAGCTTCAGTTCTATTTTGAACCAGTTCAACCGGGTCAGAAGATTCGTGCCATCCCCGGAGCTGGATTGCGGGTTCCAATCTGGTTGCTTGGATCGAGTCTTTACAGCGCGCAGGTTGCGGCTATGCTCGGACTCCCTTTTGCATTTGCCTCTCACTTTGCACCAGAATTAATGATGCAGGCCATTGCGATCTACCGCGAGCGATTCAAACCCTCACGCACGCTTGAAAGGCCGTATGTTATGCTCTGCGCCAACGTGATTGCCGCCGATTCCGACCGCGAGGCAGCGCGGTTGTTTACATCTCTCCAGC
>JAEUSB010000002.1 GCA_016788865.1 Leptospirales bacterium | reverse complement strand
TACTAGAATTGGAGAGGGAGGACGGTTTTAACCCGAAATCCCCATCCCGAACTGAAAAAATCTGGACTGGACAGAGAAAAAACCGCGATTCTTCACTCTACCATAAAAGTTTCTTTTTCAATGGACCGATACTTTCTAATGGTTCGGTGTACGCCGACTACGCAGGAGAACAGACATGGATGTTAAGAAGGGCGCTATCCTACTCGTTTCTATTATGATGACAGGGCACCTATGGGCGCAGGCCCAGCCGGCCGGGCAACCTGCTGGACAGCCGGCAGGACAGCCTGCGGGTCAGCCAACGGCAGCTGAGGCGGCTCCAGGAGCCACTGGTGGGCTTGAGCTAATCAACCTCGACGACTTTGAAGAGTCAGAGGACTGGAGAGCTCGTGCCACGACTCCACTGGGAGAAACAGCTACATTGAAAGTTGTGCAGCGCGGAGAGATTCGTGCGGCAGACGATGAGCAATCAAGACCTCCGGAAGGGGAAGCACTGAACGTGCAAAACAACCCGGACAACCCGAACCACGTTCTGGGTGTTAAGACCTACTTTAATGACCGCGGATTCGATCGCGTCGAAGTAAGCCCACCGCATGAGTATGTTGTTAAGGGCAAAGCGCGTCAGTTCTCAGTATGGGTTCTGGGTCGCAAGTTCCGCCATACAATGTCGATCAAGCTCCGGGACTATCGCGGAACCATCCACAAGCTGCCACTGGGTCGTCTGGATTTCTTTGGCTGGAGAAAGCTTTCTCTAACCGTACCTGGTTGGCTTCCACAGAGCTCACGTTATGCGCTGCTGGACAAGAACCTGCACTTCGTAAGTTTATTTGTAACAAGCGACGTTCATGAAGTCCCTGGACAGTTCTACTTCTATGTAGATGGTCTCAAGGCCATGGTGGACAAGAGCGAAAACTCTTATCCTGGATCTGAAGTTAAGGATAATTGGTGAGGTGGGGCTATGAGTCTGGAGAAGGGTATGAAATATTTTCGTAAGATCCCTGTGAATTCAACCGTAATGTCGGTTGCGCTGGGCACAGTCGCAGCAATCGGTCTGGGTCTGGCTACAGGCTACGCCCGCGCTGATGTTAAGACTGCGGTAGGAAGCGACGTTTCCTCCAAAGAATTGCGCTCCATCACAGTAGAAAGCTGGGACAGAGACTATTCTAAAGGCGGTTATGGTTGGGAAGTTTCTACAGATAAGGATACAACGTCCAAAGACGGCGTATATCAACCTGTAGCAGCCACGCTTCAAGCAGAGCGCGAAGTTAAGCTGATTAAGGGAACTCCGCAAGACGTGCGTGAGAACCTGAACTATGCAGAAGCTCGTGTCCTGGGTGTGAAGTTCGGTTTTACATTTCCGGGCAACAACGTAGTAAGCATTCGTCCTCCACATGTGGACCAGTATGTAGTTGAACGCCCAAGACCATTCCTCAGCGAGTATGCGGTGACCGGTGATTACAAGTCACGCTCTTGCTACAAAGATCCTGCTCTTTCAAGCATTGCAAGCGGGCGTGCGCTTGTGATTGATTGCCTTTATGGTATTGAACTTCCAGGCGAAGTACATCAAGTTTCCGTATGGGTAATGGGTCGTGGAAACGAATACGATCTGGAAGGCTGGTTTGAAGACTGGAAAGGCGCGACGCACATTATCAAGTTTGGTTCCATCAACTTTGTTGGCTGGAGACCGCTGAGTATCACAATTCCAAAGAGCATTCCGCAAGACGTGAATTCGTATCCAGCGATCAAAACACTGGTATTCAAGCAGTTCAAGATTCGTTCTAGAACAGACACTTCACTGGAAACAGTTTACGTGTTCTTTGACGAATTGCGTGTTCTGACCGACATTTTCGAAGTTCACTTTGATGGTGCTCAACTCGATTTCGACAAGGGCGATTGCGAGCGCAAGAACCACCTGCTCAAGCTGATCCGCGACAATGCAAGAAATCCGCAGGCTTACTCACAGCTCGTAGATTGCACAAAGTCACCAGGTCCAGCAGCACCGTTCCAGAACGCCCCGGCCGGTCAACCAACGAATCCGTAAAGTCGGTTAACGTTGAGTTGGAAAACCGCCTCACAAGAGGCGGTTTTTTTATGTCCTGATGACGGCCGCGAACTACAACATATCAGGATCTTCTTCGGGGTCGTACGCGCTATCCAGGTAGCGTTTGTTTTCGAGATCGCGCAGTGCTTCGACATAGGGATGAAGGTAATTCTCGCGTCGCCTGAGCGGAGCCTTGTTGTATGCAAGTGCCGTGTAAATCGCGTAACCAGGCTTTCGCTCGTGTACAAATTTTGTAAGCTGCTCAAAATAGTGCGAGGAGACTTCGATCGGTTCATACAGGAGAAGCAGAGCTTCCTTCTTTAGATTTTCCATTAGGATCCCGCGATATCGGACAACTTGCTCATTGACCAGCCCCGCAACGATTCGTTGCACGTAGTAAGAAAACAACTGTTCCGATTCCTCTCGCGAGAGCGCATTCAGGTAGCCTGGGAGAGTCTGTTCATTGATTTCAAGATCTGCAATTGCCAGATCACGCATGATAGCGGCCCGCTCTGTTCTCAACAATTGATTGTATCGATTCCGTGCCTCTGGTAGTCGTGCTGGCTCCAGGATCATTTTTCGAATTTGTTCAGCCTGGCGCATGGTCAGCGGAGAAGCAAAGACATGATCTCTGAGTCGATCTGCGTCCACGAGTTGTCCGTTCTTTCGAAGAATGTGAGCGCGGTTGAGCTCTTCAAAAATATCCTTTGATCTGGCCCGATCGAACCCTTCAATTCCAAGAAAACTTGCGGGGCTGAAAACTCCGAAGGGAGTTCCGATCCAGTAGATGAAATACTGTGTGTGTTCACCGTGACCAAAGTGCGCGCTGTAGTTTGCCTCGAATCGCCCCGCAACTGTGCTATAATTAAAAAGACCCGCGGGAATTGGGAATTGCGCGAGGATGGATGGATCATTCTGGGCAATAGCGATTCGCTTTTCTCCTTCCAGTAGCAATGTGCCCAGCGTGAGACCATCCCAGGCTTCCTCTTCTCTTTCCAGAATGCATTGAATGGTAAGCTTGCCGGCGCGAATATCCAGAGATCTGATACTGAGCGGGGATCTAACAAAAATGTTCCTCTCGCGCAAAAGTATGCTCGCAGGTGCGACGGCCACCGGTGTGCGAGAGTTCCAATCGCTGTACAGCGTGTAATCCCTGATTTGATTTTCTAAGTAATACTTACGAATAGTTTGCAGCGGAGGTGGCGCAAAGATGGGATCGTTGACATCGATGCGCATGCCGTTTCCGAATCCGAACGCTCAGGGAGTGTCCCCAATGTCGTACGGACGGACAAGCGGTTCTGTAAGCGGCAGGGCATGGTCAAGCAGCGCTTGCGTGTCGCTCCTCAGTCTGGCAGTAAGGCGTTCAACCGTAACTTTTTTCTCTTTCTTGTAGTCGGTGTAGTATTCGCTGAGCTTGAACGGACTTGCAAAGAAAACATGAGCCACGCGCGGCCTTGGATTTGTGGTTCCGAACACATATGTTTCGAGACGGGCCAGCCACTCATAGAATCTTTCCGGTGTTGGACGCGAAAGAAGGTACTCTGGTTTAATCACAATAAAGTCATACGCTTTCTGGCATTCGCGCTGGGCCCATGTAAGATCCGAAGGTGATGGATTTGGCAGTCTTGGGTCCGGGAATTTTACCGAAATCATTTCGAGAACTGCAAGCAAATGTCTGAGCTTAACAATCGCATCGCTCTTCCGATCGTAGGAGGTGAGACCAAGTCTTTCAGCCACGTTGTCCAGGATCACGTGGCGCACGCGACCCACCCGGTAATCATAATCTTTTTCCGCGGCGGTTGGTACATGGTAGTCCTTCTCCGCCTGTTCGAGCATGATTCTTCCCGCCGCCAGAAATCGACGCAGTAGATTGCGATTGCCGGGATCGATTGCAAGTTTGGATTCGATTTGTTTAATCCCGTTGTGCAGATCTGCGCGCAGATGCGTTTCCGTTCCCGTCATGACATATTTTACAAAAGAAGGCAGGATGGTAATATCTGCGGTTGGATCAACTTTCCTGGCATCTTCCAATGCCCAGATTCCCAATTGGGCAACGCCCGGTTGAAACGGTAGCAGATTGTCATTTTCGCCGCTGGTGGGTTCACCTTCCGGGAATACAACCAGCTTGCCACGTTCCTGACTCAGGATAGCTCTTGCAGTCTTGATTGATTCACGGTCTGCAGCTCCGGCGAGAATCGAGAATGCGCCAACGCTCTGTATAAGGCGTCCAACGACACCGCCACCCCAGTCAAAAACCTGGCGAGCGGCCATGAAATTGAAGCGCGTTCCCATGGTTTTTGCTACATGGTAGGCAACTGGTGGTTCAGAGTTTGTGGGGTGATTGCTAAAATACAGGAGTCGATCATTGCGAACGCTGCGCAGTAGCTTCACATCGTCTGGCTTGATGACGACACCGTCGAGATTCTGAACTTGTTTAAGCAGGAGTGGTAAAGTGAAGTCCACAGCCCATGCAATTGGGAGGTTAAAAGCGGGCGGGATAAACGGCTGCATCTGCGATGGAAAAAAGCCAGTCGTACTTTACTTTTGAAAGTCTTTTTTTAGTTTTTTTCCAAGCGCGTTTTCAAGAGTTCCAGGGGCCATAGTGCGCATGTAGTAGAGGTAACGACCCGCTGCGTTTGTGAATGCAATCCTTTCGTCCTTCCGTATGGCCACCAGTAGCAATTTCGCCACATCTTCAGGTGTGCGCGCACCACTGGCCTGCTCTTCTTCAAGAGTGGAACCGTCCCCGGCGAGACCGCTAGTGCGCAATGCTGTGGTGGTATAACCGGGGCAAAACAACAATGTATCAAATCCTTCGTCCTTCAGTTCAATTCGAATGGTCTCGATCCATGCATGACCTGCTGCCTTGCTGGCGCTGTACGCAAACCGACCGGGAACGCCGTGTAACGCGGAAGGCGTGGAAACCAGCACGATTTTTTTCTTACCCTCAGCTTTCCGCATCAGTGGGAGCAGTTCTTGCGTGAGAAAAACCGGTGCAAAGAAGTTCACCTGCATAGTCCGTTCGAGCACTTCCGGACGGGTTTGATCAAAACGGCCATGGGCAGTGATTCCCGCGTTGTTGATCAATACGGGAAGCGAATCGACGACTCCGGCGAGCCAGGTCGTAAGTGCCTTGCGATCTGTTTCTTGAGTAAGGTCGCAACTTTGAAATAGCGGAAGTCTGCCGGTGTTATTTTGAATCAGGGCGGCCACTCGCGCCAGTTCTTCCCTGCGACGGGCCACCAGAATTGGAAAGGCACCTCGAGTTGCGGCCTCAATGGCGGCGGCCGCGCCAATTCCGCTCGACGCGCCCGTGATCAGAACGTTTTTCCCTTTGATGTCCATGGATTCAATTTGACGGCGCCCTGGGTTGCGCAGTTATGCGATGTATGTCGGGTCTTCGTCGTTTCTTTGTAAATCTAAAAAAGGGGACCGAATATTTGAACTACGGCCGCGACATCCTCAAAGATTGGGGAGCCGCCCACGCAGTTTCGCTTTCAAAGTTAAAACCATCAGCCGCTGTAGCTGTGTATGACATTGGTTGCGGTCACGGAACAGACATAGTCAACATCAGGAATGCAGCAACTGCAGCGGTGCCATCGATTAAGTGGAAATTGGAGGGCATCGAGAACTTCATAGACTATCAGAAAGAATGCAAATCGCTTGGAATCAAAACGTACGCGGTGGACCTTGAGCGCGATGTTTTTCCCGGCAACAATTCATCGGTTGATGTGCTTGTGGCAAATCAAGTTCTAGAGCACACGAAGGAGATTTTCTGGATCTTTGCAGAGGCCGCAAGACTTGTGAAGCCTGGCGGGCGTTTCCTGGTCGGCGTTCCAAATCTCGCAAGTTTGCATAATCGCCTTCTACTCTTGTTTGGCGAACAGCCTACAGCGCAACAGAGTCTCAGCGCTCACGTACGGGGCTTTACAAAACCGGATTTCAAGAAGTTTGCAGAGGCAGGTGGTTTCTTCAAGCTCACTGCCTTTCGAGGCTCAAACTTCTATCCTTTCCCGCCGCTCTTTGCAAAGCCAATGGCCCGGATTTTTCCAACCCTTGCATGGGGTGCATTTTTCAATCTGGAACGAACAGAGAAAAAAGGGGATTTCCTCGAGTGCCTGCGTGGTGATGAAAACTTCCTGGAAACCCCTTTCTATGGAAGCCCGCAAAATCCGGCTAAGCGACGTGCCAGGAAATAGGAGGATTCAAGTTTAATATACGTCGATTCTACGACGCAGCAACATCTAACTTCAGTGTCAGTCCCATTCCGGTACTTTGATTTCCGTCGCCAGGCCACTCATACCCTTTTCGAGCGCGTCCATGAAGTCATTTTTCTCTGGCAAAGCCTCGCCAAAGATTGGCTCACCAACAACCACATCACAGTAAAACGGAACGATCAAGAACTCGCCCTTTGGAAGCGCTTTCCCGAGGCCGTGCAAGAATACAGGAATCACCGGAATATAGGGATGTTTCCTGGCCAGGTGCGCAATTCCGCTTTTGAAACGCGAGAGGCGTTCTGCTTCGCCCCGCGAACCTTCCGGGAAAATGATCAGGATGTCTCGATTCTTGAGGGCTTGATGGCAAAGCTCCAATGGATCTGTAGATCCTGCGCGAACGTTTCGCGAAAGAGGAATGATTCCAATGACTTTCAATGCGAACCAGGCAAGGAACTTATTCCTCAGGAAATAGTCTGCGGCAGCCACAGGGCGAAGCTTGCGGGAAAGTCTGCGCCTGAAAATGGTAAGTAATACCATAGCATCCAGGTGTGAGTTGTGGTTTGCAGCGATAATGGCAGGGCCCTTGAGGGGCAAACGGTCGCGATGCTTGATCCTGACTCCCAGATAGATGTGGATGATGGGTCTGATTACAAAATTGAAGAATACGAATCGCGCAATTTTTTGAAGCAAAGTTCCTCCGGGCTATCAGTAGTATTGCCAGTACACAAGGTGAAAGAACAGCGGCGACGTAAAGACCAGGCTATCGATCCGATCAAGAATTCCACCATGGCCCGGTAACAGGTCCCCGCTGTCTTTTACTTGAAGATCTCGTTTCAAGGCAGAAATAGTGACATCGCCAAAGAATCCCGCAACACCAATTGCAGCGCCAAAAGCCAGGGAATACGGATGCGGGATTGGGGTCAGGTATGGAGCTATGAGCCAGGCGGCTCCGGTTGTAGTTGCCACTCCACCGACAAAGCCCTCCCAGGTTTTGTTGGGACTAACGCGCGGGGTGATCTTGTGTCGCCCGAGCGCCTTGCCCCAAACAAACTGTGCTACGTCATTTAGCTGTGTCAGAAAGAGCAGAAATAGAACCAGGCCGACTCCTCCGCCAACCGGATTTCCCTCTTCCGGCAGGGCCAGCAGATACGCACCGTGGCTGACGCAGAATACGGTAGTCATCAAACCCCAATGAAGGGTGCCGACCGCTCGCAAGAATCCCTGGGTTTCGCCAATTGTCACCATGCACAATGGAAGAAACAGAAACGCGTATACAGGGATCAAAATGATAAAGACGCCATACCAGGAAATATAGACCAGAAGATACTGAATTGGAATGCAAAGGAACGCGACCAACAGAACTCGACGATCCGCACGCCTGGTTGGTATGAGCGACAGGAATTCTTTCAGAGCAAGAAAACTAACTGTCGCAAAGAAGATCAGTGTTACGGTTTCATTCGTGGCAAGTGCGACGAATAAGAGCGCAATCATAGCCCACCAGCTTTTGATGCGCAGGGTAAGCTCTGTGTAGTCTTTGTTACGATTTAGTAGTCGGAGCGCTACGACGATGATTGTGGCAATCAGTAGAAGCGCAAAGACGCCACCAAAGCCATAGAGCACATTTGGTTTTACGTGCAGGTATTTCATATGCGTTTCAATGCTCGATGCACGCGATTCGCAATGGTGACTAACAAGAGAAAGTTGGCTCCAATCAGTACCCACATTTCCCAGGGGCCAACAGGTACGCCAAATCCAAGTGCCAGAGCAATTCCTCCGAAAAGTACGGCTCGATCGCTCTTGCCCATTGGACCGTCGTAGCGGCGCTCTGCACCTGTCTGAATAGCCACAACTCCTGTCATTTCAGAGATAACGGATAAGAGGACAACGCCAAACAGGGGCCAGAGGGGAATTCCTGGGAACCAGGCAAAAGATAAGTAAAGCATACTATCGGAAAAAACGTCCCCGAGTTCGTTTAGAAACGTTCCAAGCCCTGTCTTCATGTTATGTTCGCGGGCGAGCATCCCGTCGATCGCGTTTAGAGCCATCCTGACGAATAGCACGGCCGGTACCAGAAAGTAGGTCCAGATAGCGGGCGAGTGGAGAACAATCAGTCCCCCCGCGACGGCTGAAATCAGGGCTGCCAGTATTGTGACCTGGTTGGCAGTTATGCCGATTCTTGCCAGGCCGCGCGTGATGGGCCTCAATAGATTCTGAAATGCCGGTTTGAGTTGGTATACGCTGGGCATCTGTTTTTTATTTCACGCAGAATCCGAATTGTCGACAAAAATACATGCGGTAGAGTCGCTCTATGCATGCGCGAATTCTGTTGCTGATTTCCGTTTTTTTTCTGGTTTCATGTAATAGATCCATACTTCCCGTGCAACCAGACAAGAAGCAAACGGCCCTTTTGATTTTGCCGGGATTCGGTTACAATGGGAGCGGAGAGTCTGCAATGCGCGCGACTTCTGCGGACTTCAAAAGTCATGGGATAGACCTCTTCGTTGCCGATTACGTGGCGCGGGAAGGAATCCAGGCCTCACAGGCACAGCTTGCGGCTTTTATGGATGCACATTCGCTGCGGGACTATAAAGAGCTCTACGTCTTTGCGTTTATTGCTGGAGCCTGGACTCTTAACCCGTATCTAGAGACACATCAAATTCCGAATCTCAAAGGTGTTATGTACGATCGCAGCCCCTATCAGGAAAGGGCCCCGCGCCTTGCCGCAGAAAATCTTGCGATTCTAACCCGAATTCTTTACGGATTGCCAGTGTTTGATCTGGCGAAGACTCCCTATCCATCGTTAACGTTAGACGGCATACTTATAGGACTGATTGTGGAATCCAGGCCTACATCCTTCGTTCGCTTCTTTGATGAAAAGGCAAATGCGATGGGACCCTTCGATTTTGCTCCTGAGTCGTTCAAGCAAAAGTCAATGGATTGTATCTATGTACCGCTGACTCACGATGAAATGTATACAAGGTTTGGCGAACTGGTGCCCGAGATTCAACACTTCATTCAGAAGAAGAAGTTTAGCTCTGGGGCGGACAGAAACGCGCCTACCGGAGATCTGTATCTAAAGCCGTGAAGTCATGACCTGGCCTCGGGCGGAGAAGTTAGTGTCTGAGGCCGAGCAGTAGAGTTATCGCAAGCAAGAGGCTTAAAGTCACAAACAGTACAACGATCGCTTTCTCCGGAAGCTTCGGGAGAAATCTTGTGCCAATCTGGGCGCCAGCCAGTCCTCCGAGTCCAAGAATCAATGCATCTGCGATATTTACGTTGCCGTGGAACGAATGGCCAATAGCAGCGGAAAGCGCGGTGAAAATGATCACGGCCAGACTTACGCGAATCGACATCTTCAAGGACTCGCCGAGCAAGAGCATTTGCATGGGTACCATGATCACTCCGCCGCCCACTCCGAATAGCCCGGAAAGTAGCCCACCGCATAGCCCCGTGAAGCATCGAAGGAACAGAGATCCCCTTTCTTCAGAATCATTCGTTTGTTCTGCAAGTTTTCTCCTGAGGTAGGTCAAATAGAGCGAAGCAATCAGCAAGCAGGCAAAGGAGACCTCAAGCACCCGCGCAGAAAGCATATTGGCCACAACAGCGCCAATCTGCGCGCCCGCTACTGCAAATATTCCAAGGGGTACGACGCGTGCTCTATCCAGGCCTCCCGTTCGCCAGTTCTGAAAGCTTCCGGAGATCGAAGTAATTACCATGGCCAGGGAACTTGTGCCGATGGCAATGTGGGGCGAACGCCCCAGCAGAACGAGAACAGGAACGATAAGGGCCCCACCTCCGACGCCGAGCAGTCCCGCCAGTATGCCTGACAGGACTCCGGCGACGATTAGGTAGATGGTATCGATCATTGCGCGACCAGAGCGGGTAACATTGCATCCAGTTCCAGGATTCTGTTTCTGGCTGCCAGCATTTCACCAACAGAATCCCATCGTCCTTCGAGAAACATTGTGCGTGCTCCTTCGTCGATTGAGAGTTTCGCGCTCGCTGAACCTGCGCGAATCTCTCGCGTTTCAAGGTTCACACTTGCTTTCAATTCTGGCGCGGCTATGGCCTGCTTTTGCAGTTCTGCAACTGTAGCCTTGTCCGCACGCAAAACCGGCAAGCCAATGGTCATGCAATTGCTTGCGAAGATTTCCCCAAAGGATTCACCGATGATACAGCGAATCCCATGTCGGTAGAGCGATTGCGGTGCATGTTCCCGCGAGGATCCGCATCCAAAATTCTCATTCACAATGAGGATACTTGAATCCGCAAATCGCTTATCGTCAAAGACATGCGTTTTTCCCTGGCTGGAGAATGCCTTGCGTTCATCAACAAAGAGGCCAGTCTCCAGCCCATCAAACGTTAGTCGCTTCATAAAGCGGGCAGGTAAAATCCTATCAGTGTCGATGTCATTCCCTCGATAGGAGATCAAGCTTCCATGGATTTCCTTGATTGCACTTGCATTCATTAGTTTGCCTCCTTGATACGTGCGTCAGTTACATAGCCGGTCAATGCGGCAGCCGCGACCATGACCGGTGACATCAAAAGTGTACGTC
>JAEUSB010000084.1 GCA_016788865.1 Leptospirales bacterium | reverse complement strand
GAAGGTTATCGCCCGTTGCAAGACTGCCGAATTCATTCTCATAATTCTGCCACTGCATTTTCAGCATGGTTTCCTGGCTCTGGATCTTGAGTTTGTTTGCTCCGTCCTGTGCCCCGGCCCCCGCTGTTCTGAGTCCGTATGTAACGAGCCCGATAATGATACCAAGTACTACAATTACGATTGAAAGTTCAATCAGGGTCATACCGCGTCGGTTCCTGATTCTACCTAATGCCGATTTTTTCATTTGTGACAATCCCTCCGCCCGTAGCCTTACATCTGTATCTGCGTTGTCAAGTTATACATTGGCATCAAAATCGCTGCCATTATCACAATAATCATGAATCCAAGGGCGACGATCATTAAAGGTTCAAGGAGCGATGACATTTTCTGGACCGCGGCGTCCACATCGTCCTCAAGAACATCGGCAATCTTGAGCACCATCTCAGGAATCCTATCAGAAGCTTCGCCGGCGGACAGCATCCCCAGAATCATCAAATTCATGATCTGAGAATCCCGAAACGCGTCCGTAATTTTCGTGCCTTCTTTGAGCCGCTCGATCGCAGTTTGAATGTCTCGCTCAAATACTGAGTTATCAACCACCTTTCCGACTACAACCAGTGCATTCAGTAACTGGACGCGGCTCTGAAGCATCACGCCAAGGTTCCGCGAAAATCGAGCCAGGAGTACTTTCTGAATCAAATTGCCAATGACCGGGGTGCGTAGCATGAGCTTTTCCCACGTCATGCGGCCATCCGGTGTGGCCTGCCAGCGCTTGAACAAGAACCCGCCACCAACACCGACCACAATAGGAATCAATATTTTCCACGAACTGAACACGTCGGAAACTGCGAGCACGACGCGCGTAATCAGCGGAAGCTCCGCATTCATTTGTGCAAACATCTGCTGGATCTGTGGCATCACCACGGCCAACAGGAATACCATAATAGCGCCAAGAAAGATGAGCATGATCAATGGATAGAAGAGTGCCGCCGTTACCTTACTTTTCATCGCCTGGTTCGCTTCTTCAAGTTCTGCAAGTCGAATCAGCGATTGCTCATAGGTTCCCGTTCTCTCTCCAACAGAAACCAGATTATGATAGAGCTGCGGGAAAATCGCCGGATGCCGTTCCATCGACTCCGAAAGTTTTGTCCCTTCAATTACATCACTGCGAATTTCAATCAGAGCTTTCTTCAAGTACTGATTCTCAGTCTGCTCAATAATGTTCGCCAGTGACTTGTCCAGCGGAAGACCGGCGTCCAGGAGTGTGCCCAGCTGCCGGGCAAAGAAGCCTACGTCTCGTCGTGGAACACGGTATAAGATCTTCGCCAGAAACGGGAAGAGTTCGCGGTCCTTCTTTTCTGTATCTTCGGAAAGCGCCTTGACGTAAAGGGCCTTCTGCTTAAGAAGTCGTCTTGCCTGGGCTGCGTTCTGCGCATCGACAATTCCCTTCTCTTCTTTACCCTTGCGATTGAACGCCGTGTACTTAAAGATTGGCATATCAGGTTACGCGCAGTACTTCTTCAATCGTCGTGGCACCATCGATTACCTTCTGACGGCCGTAGTCCTGGAGCACAACCATGCCACGTTCAATAGCCACTTTCTTAACTGCCTCTGAGTCCCCACCACGTAGAACCACGCGTTGGACATCTTCACTCATAAGCATGAGTTCATACAGACCCATCCGGCCCCGGTAACCAGAGCCCACGCAATTGTCACAACCTTCGCCGCGGTAGAGATATCCATCCTTAAGCTGGGATGGGGACAGATTGAAATCTGCGATTTCGCGCGCTGCCGGTTTAAACTTCGTCTTACAGTTTGGACAAATCAAACGGCCCAGTCGCTGGGCTAGAATTCCACGCACCGTACTTGTAATCAAGTACGGCTCGATTCCCATATCCACGAGTCGAGTAACCGCCGAAGGCGCATCGTTTGTATGCAGCGTTGAAAAAACAAGGTGACCCGTAAGTGCCGCTTGAATTGCAATTCGTGCTGTTTCCTGATCACGAATCTCACCTACCATGATGACATCCGGATCCTGGCGCAGCATGGCGCGCAGAGCCGTTGCAAACGTCAGGCCAATTTTCTCCTGCATCTGCATCTGCGAGATGCCTTCGATTTCATATTCGACTGGGTCTTCTGCGGTGAGGATGTTGCGCGACTCTTGGTTCAATTCCTGGAGGAATGAATACAGGGTTGTCGACTTACCAGAACCCGTGGGTCCGGTAACAAGAATGATTCCATTGGGTTCTTTGATCAATTTCAACAGCGTTGCGAGCATGTCCGGCGGAAAGCCCATGTTGTTGATCGTGAAACGCACGTCGCTCTTGTTGAGAAGACGCATAACAACCCGTTCGCCGTGGCGAGTTGGAATTGTCGATACGCGAATATCTACATCTTTGCCAGCCAGCTTGATCTTGATACGACCATCCTGTGGAAGCCGATTTTCCGCGATGTTTAGATTGGCCATGATCTTGATCCGCGAAACAATACCCGCGTGAATTACCTTGGGTGGCGAAAGGCGCTTGTGCAGCATCCCGTCCACGCGGTAACGGACTTCCAGGATCTTTTCAAAAGGCTCAATGTGAATATCAGAGGCGCGTTCCTGAACACCCTGAGTGAGAATCGCATTCACCATCCGAATAATCGGAGCTTCGTTGGCCAGATCGAGCGTATCTTCGCTCAGACCATCTATGTCTGCAAACTCGTCTTCGGAAATTCCTTCCATGACCTGCTTGGCTGCATCGGCCGCCTGGTCAAACTGACCGTGCAGGATCTTCATTACTTCCGCTTCCGGCGCCATTACGAATTGAACACGATAGTCGGCGAGGATGTTGCGAACATCATCCATTGGATGCAGATCAGCAGGATCCGTAACAGCTACCACAACTGCCTTGCCTTCGCGCGAGACCGGAACAATCCGGGCCTTTTGCAACAGGTTTACGGGAATCTTTTTGAAGGCATCGTCGAACTTGAACGTGAGCCGTGCTTGATAGTCATAGCCAAATTGTGCGGCAAGGGTTTTGAGTATCTGGTCCTCGTCGACCAGTCCCTTTTTTTGTAAAATCTGTCCTAGTTTGAGCGGCGACTTCTTCTGGATCTTCAGTACTTCCTGAAGGTCCTCCTTTGTGATGATCCCTTCTTCAAGAAGGATCTCGCCAAGCTGCCGTTTCATTCTTTTTCAACTTTGTCCAGATCATCGTCACGGCCAACCGGAACTTCCCGTTGTGGCCAGAGTTTAAGTTCGTTGTGGCGCTCTCTGTAAGCCCGTGTTTGTTCTTCACGCTTGTAATTACTGATCCGATCCGATTCCGGTTTATCGGCAAGGATGTGTGGAGTCAGGAAAACCATCAAGTTTGTACGCTTATCAGAAATAGTCGTTCTTCTGAAAATGAAACCAATCAGCGGAATATCGCCCAGCAAAGGAATTTTCTGAATTCCTTCCTGTTTCTCCGATCCTACCAATCCACCAATCACGATGGTCTGCTTATTGCCGACGGTTATGAAAGTCTTAACGTTTCTCTTGTTGAACGTCGGATTTGAAACCGCGCTGTTTGCCCCCTCAATGTTGGTAACTTCGCTGAACAGATCCAGGGAAATCATGCCTTCTGGATTCACATGGGGAGTGAACTTGAGTTTGATCCCGGAGGGTCTGTATTCAAACGAATTTACGGTGGCTTCTGACTGACCGCCACCGGAAGTTCTTTCCTGTGTACGGACCGGAACGTCCTGCCCCACGTTGATCTCTGCTTCCTGGTTGTCCAGTGTCAGTACTTGCGGCGCAGAAAGCACATTGAAGTTCTGATTCTTTACGTTGGCGTTGAAGATCCCAAGTACATCGCCACCTGTTTTCAAGAAACCAAGGCTAAAGCCGGATAACGTATTGTTTCCGGTGATTTTTCCAGTGGTCCCATCGAGCAGCTTGCCCTCTGCAGCCAGGCCAGAGTTGAATTGTCCGTAACCATTCTTTTGAACACGCCAGTCGATTCCAAAGTCATTTGTCTTGGAAGAAGTAACTTCTGCGATTAGAACTTCGAGTAGAATTTGTCTTCTAAAAGTGTCGAGCTCCTGAATGATCTGCTCGATCTCTCGCCATTCAGCTTCCGATGCGGTTACGATAATCGAATTGGATTCCTTGTGCGAAACCGCCCGGATCTTTCCTGCGGGCTTGTTTGGATCCACGACAGGAACCGGAGCAGGTTGCGCCGGCTGACCGGGAACGGCCGGGGCAGCCGGGGCTGTAATGGGCACCGGGTTGTCCAGGCGAGCCAGGGTCTGAGCCAGCGATTCAGCAGGCATGTTCTTTACGCGATAGATGTGGACGGTGTCTGTATCAACGCTCGCAATTCCAGTGCCGGGATCGATCTTGGGCATGAGTTCGTTAGCCAGAGCCAGCACCCGTCTAACGTTAGGCGCGTAGCCCGTGATGATAATTGTGTTGGCAGGTTTATAGGGGGCGACCGTTGTGTTCTTGCCCGCCAGGCTCTTCAGTACGTTGGCCAGGTCGTTTATGTTGATGCTGCCGGGTACGCGAAGCATCTGCGAAGTTAGCGTTGTATCTTGATCGCCGGGACGATTGGCGTCTGGAATGGATGCATTGCTTGCTACTTCCATTGGGACGACTTTGACAAGGTTTGGTTCCTCAAGAATTGTGAGTCCACGAAGCTCAAGTACCTGCTTCATGAAGTCCACTGCCCTGGTGACGGGAATGGGGCTGTGCGAAAGAATGGTAATCTTGCCTTTGATGGTCTCATCCACGAGAATGTTCTTCTTCGCGATCTGTGCCATTAACTTGAGGAAGTCCGTGATTTCAATATCCCGATAGCTAACGCAGAAATAGTTGCGATTCGGGGCATTGCAGGAGTCCCGAGTGGTCTGAACGGGTGGCGCTTCTGGCATAGCCAGCTGTGGCGCCAGCAAAAGTGCAATGCTTGCCCCGTAGGCAAGGATGCGCAGACGAATGTTTTTTACCTGCTTCATTACAACTTCCATGTTGTCATTGGATCACGATCTCGAAAGGGATCACCTTTCCGCCTCGTTCAACCTCAATGCTGATCTTGTTGGCATTCTGTAGACTCTGCCACATACTGATCATCTTGTCCTGGTTTTCCAATGGTTCTCCATTGAATCTTCGGATAATGTCACCGCTGCGTGCACCCAGTTCATGAAGAAAGTTACCAGGTGGAACAAAAAGTAGTTTGAATCCAAGCACCTTGCCATCGCGCGTAACGGGGGCAAACTTGTTCTGATAGAGGGCTTCCATGTTCTTTGTCGCCGCCAGCAGCCTGTCGCGCGAGATATTGATCTTCTGGGCTCCCGCCGGGGTCGGGGCGTTGTTGTTTGCAGCCGGGGCGGAGGCTGCGGCCTCTCCGGATTTCTCTCCAACGTAGATGCGGATCGCATTCGACCCCCGTTCGACGATAATTGAGTTCCCGAGGATCTGATTGATCTTAAAGCCAGCGACCGTTTCCCCCAGTCGATACGTCTCGATCTCGGGCTTTCCTACGATTTGCAAACTGGCCCGGGCGTATTCCGGTGCACCGGAGACAAGGCCCATGAGCATGATTTCGCCATCTCCCGGTTCACCGGTCGCGGACTTCTCCGAGGAACTCCCTGAATCGCGGATGAACGCTCCGGTAATGATTCCTTCAAAGTCACTGAATGGCCTTGATACATCTACTTCCGGTGCGCGACGATCCGTTCCGGGCATGAGTGCGCGCAAAGTATTGGTATTTACAAAGAGTGGAACAAAGTTAGTTAGAAGATAGGCGAGCGAGAACCCAAGGAATACAGCGGATCCCAGAGTTAGAAGAAAGACGTTCTTCTGCAGTCTGTGGAATATTTCCAGCATTCCTCCCCATCAGCAAAATCCGTGCGGGCTACCTTGCCTGCGCTACGTTCTGACCCTGCTGAACGACCTCCTTCCATCCCAGTGCTACAAGGGGGTTTAATGCCAGTTCCTGCTTCCTGACTTCAAAATGCAAATGCGGACCGGTGGCTGACCCTGTTCTTCCCACCTGTCCAATTACCTGCCCCTGACGGACAACGTCGCCCTGTTTTACCAGATTCACTTTGTTATGTCCATAGACCGTAACCAGGTCACCGGCATGTCGGACAAAAATGCAATTACCGTAACCTTCCATGCGACCTGAGAAAATTACAATGCCATCGCGAGCAGCGTGAAAGGGCGTGCCGAGGTACGCGCCAAGGTCCAGGCCCTTATGAAATTGCGGGAATCCACCCATGAATGGGTTGTATCGTCTTCCAAAATACGATGTGATGGGTGCTTGCACAGGCCATTTGAACATGGCGCGGTAGAGTACTGACGGACCGGGTACGCGGAGGCTCTTCCCTTCTTTCAGGGTGGCCGCAACGGACATTCCATTTAACTTTGCAAGGACGGCTGGCGTAGTTTTGTACTTCCTCGCTATTGTTGAGAGGTTCTCTCCCTTCTGGACAGAATGGAGTGGAGCCACGGCGGCTATGCTGGCTTTTGCAGGTGGTTCAACCAACAGATCCTCGCCAATGTAGAGTGGGCGCGTTTTGAGTTCCGGATTCTGCTGAACGAGCTCTGCCGGTTTCAAGCCGTACTTCTTCGAAATGGCGTATATGGTTTCTTTTGGTTGGACGCGATGAGTCGCACTATTCTTGCCAAGTTCGTTGAAGTTAAAGGTGTCCGGGCTCTGTTCAGGGACATTTGCTCGCTCACCTGACTGAAAGATTTTATCCAGTCGGCGCTGGTCCACGTCCAGGGTTGCGTCTTCAATTTTGGAGAAGTACTTCTTAATTTCCTGATCGATTTCGTCGGATTCTGCATGCTGCGGCTTCTGGACCTGCTGGGCAGGCATAGGCCGCGCTTCTTCGTTTACGTCTTCAGCGTAAAGACTGACAGACATCAATAGCAGTAATGCTGCCAGGCGCATACACCGATTATCGAGTCTCGGGGTCCAGTTCTCAAGCTCGCGAATCATTTTGTGCCTACCAATTTAGCAAGTCTGTTCCTGACATCAACGGCGGGATCTTCGCCCTGTTTTATGTCGTCTCGGAGTATGTATAAGATTGTTCGTGGAATAGCCTGTTCACGCTTCTCTGTTGTGCGGTAACCCTTCACCTTAATCCACTCTTCCCCGTTTTCAAGATAGATGTGAATCTTTTCTCCGCGCTTGAAGATCACTTCTTTCTGAGCTTCGTTGCCGCCTGAGAAATCCGGCTTTATGTCAGCAAGGACGGTTAACGGTTTATTGTCGAATTCCTTGTTCAGTCCCTGGACGGCTTCCTTTTTGATGATAGGGGCAACGCATGAGATAACTAGAGCCAGAATCAGGACGGAACGTTTCATATTTTACCACACCATTAGAGGTGATGAAATACGCAAGCACCCTTACCGCGATCCCGGCAGGCGGCGTTGATATTGCCCTGGTCCGTGCGGAAGCAGTGGTCCGGCGCGGAATCCCGCGCTGGGAAATGGCAGCTAATAAAACCGTAATGGAACGCATTCGGGCGGCCCTGGTCCAGACTGGTTATTCCATCCCTTTCGCGACTGTTATCGCTCATCTATCGCCTGCTCAAGCGGCCCGACCAGGCAGCCAGGTCGATCTGAGTATTGCCGCAAGCATACTGGGTGCACTTGATGCTTTGCCTGAGTCGTCCGCGGCGCTCGCAGCAAGAGCGCTCTGGCTCGGTGAAGTGGCACTTTCCGGGGAGATTCTTCCGGTTAAGAATTGCCTGGTCTTTCTACTTGGCGCGAGGCGACAGGGTGTCGAGCATGTCATCCTTTCCGAGCAACAGCGGAGCGATGCAGTCCTCCCCGGGATGCGATATACCTTTGTCCGAACCTTGCAATGTTTGAGGCGCCTTCCGCAGCCAGAACCCATCCAGAGTGCACTTTCCGTTACGGTCCCGACAGCATCGCTCGATCACCTGGAGCTCTCGACCACTCTCAAACGAGCACTCTGCATCTCCGCGGCCGGATGGCACTCCATGCTGCTGATTGGCCCACCCGGAACTGGTAAGTCAACTGTTGCACGTCAAATAGCCTCTTTGCTGCCACCGCCGACGGAAGAAGAAGCCCTTGAAATCCGGGCAATTGAAAACGTGGAAAGTCCGGGTTCCTCCACGTTTCCCGTCGTCCGACCGGTGAGAATCCCACACCATTCGGCAACAGCGGTAGCACTTGCTGGCGGCGGAAAGCCCCTGCGGATAGGCGAAGCGACGCGTGCCCACAACGGCATCCTTCTCCTTGACGAACTTGCAGAATTCAGTCGCCCCGCGCTGCAGGCGCTGCGTGAACCAATGACGGAATCGTCTGTTCATGTTTCGCGAAACGCCACCAGTACAATCTTGCCGGCCAATTTCTTGCTACTTGCAACTTCGAATGCCTGTCCCTGCGGAAATCACGGACACTCCACGCTTCGGTGCAATTGCCTGCCGGTGCAAGTTCAGAACTATTTCAACCGAATATACGGACCCCTTTCCGATCGGATTGCACTTGAGGTACTTGTCACACGCAATCAACTTGAGTCGGGAGCGAATTCAAGGAAGGAAGGGATATCCTCCGCTTTCATGTTGAAAGCTGTTCGTGGCGCTGTCGAGCGACAGGCCCGCAGATTCAAAAAGGAATCATTTCGATTCAACGGGCAAATCCCGGCTGCTCGGCTTGAGGAATTTATTCCGGAACTGAATCACGCAGTGGGCGAAACGAATGAATGGGGCAAGATTTTGGAATCGTTGAACGGGCGAACCCAGCGGAAGCTCCACGGCATCCTCCGCGTTGCCAGAACCATTGCGGATCTGGATGGAGCGGAGGATGTCCGTGCGGTCCACCTGCGGGAGGCGGCTTCCTTTTTCTGTCTTGAACTACT
Source organism: Leptospirales bacterium (assembly GCA_016788865.1). GTDB lineage: Bacteria > Spirochaetota > Leptospiria > Leptospirales > Leptonemataceae > JAEUSB01. The sequence goes on along the minus strand of JAEUSB010000084.1, from coordinate 62,401 downwards.
TCGTGTTAACGGACGAGAAAATGCATGAGCTCCATTGCAATACGATTGATTGCATGGTCCATGTAGGTCGCGTCCTTGATCTTTTTCTTGTAAGCTTTTATGTCTCGAGGACCCTGAATCGGAAGGCCTCTTTTCTTCATCAAAAGAGGATCCGGCCCAACGTATTCCTCGAGCAGAGTTTCCTCTGCCTCGACGAGTGTTTTCATGGTTACTTCCCTGTAACTGAGTTTCCATCCGTGGAACCGTGCAGCGCAAACTGCACGTACCCTACTTCGACGCGTGGTACAGAACCATGAACAATTTTTGAATCAACGGAGTCAAAAAAGCCCGGGATAGAAAACAATCTCTCCCTGCTTGACCCAGATCAATCCGAATGCGACAGAAGACTGTCCTTCGCGTTCCGAAAGCTGAGAAAGAAATGCGCCCGCGGCCCTTTTCATGCGCTGGGTTCTTGGTTTCGTGAATGTCTCAAGCGGATGCGTCTCTCCCGCATACGATTTAACTTCTATGAAGTGAATTACGCCCTCGCCGTCTCGCGCGATTAGATCGATTTCGGCGAAGCCTGCATGGAAGTTGTGACCGAGAACCTGAAATCCAAGATTCCTGATGTACTGCTCTGCTTGTTCTTCGGAAGGATGGCGAAAGCGTTTCTCCATTGATTCCGCCGAATCCTGGGCCGAAAGTTCCCGTGAACCGGATCCCCGGTGACCTAGATTTCTGCTTCCAGATCGATTCCAGCGGCAACCGGGTCGAGCGCCCGAACAATGTAGAGATCAGAAGCCTGGAACAAATCCACAAAATTCAATTGGCTGAAAGGCAGACCATTCTCGTCTCGCAGCAACCGGAGAATGGGCCGGAGTGGCTTTTCAGGTCTGCAGCCCAGGGTCATTCCCATTCGCTTGTCGCTGAGCTGCACAATGGAACCTGTAGGATAAATCGAAAGGCGTCCAAGGAAGGCACGCAGCAGTTTAGGATCAAAGCGCCCGGTATCAATCGAGAGCATTGTTTTCATGGCATCATACGGGAGCATGCCAGGTCTATGTGGACGCTTCTCTATCATTGCAGTGTAAGAATCCGCAATCAGTGCGATGCGAGCCGTTTCTTCGATCTGTGCGGCCCGAAGGCTTTGCGGGTAGCCTGTGCCATCAAAATACTCATGATGCTGAAGGGCGACGTTTGCGAGGGCTGGCTTGAGCTTTGCATTTTTCAAGAGGAGTTGATTTCCTATGATCGGATGACTTCTGAGCGCCGCACGTTCCTGGTCGCCAAGAGCACCGGCCTTGTCGCGCACGTGGCCCGGAATTTGGTACATCCCAGCATCCATTACCAGGACGGAGAAAACCAGTTCCTGCGTGCGAGGGCGGGTGTAGTTCATGGAGCCGGCCATCGCAGTTGCATATGCTGCGGCCTGAATATTGTGGTACACCTGCGTTGGCGCCTTGATGCGCATGCCGTGAAATGCCAGCAGGAAGAATCGTTTGGATTGAATTTCATCGACGAGCTTTCCCGCAAGATTCAGGAGCGCGCTGTTATCGAAGGGTTTGCCCTCTGACAGTGCTATCATGTTAGCAGCCAGAATGTCCGCTCCCTGCTGGATCATGCTCTTGATGTTGAATCGTGCCTTCCGGAACGTGTCATAGTCTGCAGCGACCTTTGATATGTCCGGATTTCCGGGATCAAGCGCCGGCAGCGGAGGAGGCAGCGTTTCTTTCTCTTGCGCCGTTTGTTGAACTATACCGCCATTAGTCTGCACCTCGACGATACCCCATTTCATCAGGCGTTCGATGTCCTTTGCCTGCAATTCCTGACCGGACTGCAAGAGCAGGTTTGAGGAATCGATATAAACGGGCTGGTCAAAAACCATTCCCGGCTTCAGTTCTGAAACCTTAAGTTTCTTCATTTACTCCCGCCTTCCAACCGAAAGAGCATTGCAAACACCGCAGACACGGCCCTGTAGAGGTTCTCAGGTATCTCCTGTCCTATCGGCAGATCAAGTAGAAATCCCGCCAGCTCCCCGTCTTCCTTTATCGGTACTTCCCCGGCCTGTGCCAGCCGCAGTATTTCCTCTGCAACAGGCCCCTCTCCCAGAGCGACAAGCCGGGGGGCCCTGTCGCTGGTCGGATCGAATTTGAGCGCCGCGGCTACCTTCCTGTCCAATCTAAACGCTCCTGTCCAGAATTGCTTCGCCGGATACCAGAACCTGACCGAGAACGGGCAATTCCTGGAGTTCAGGCTCAATCCGTTCCCGGACTGCCTGGCTCCGAGTCGTGATAATCACGTGAGCCTCGCGGAACTCCGGGTTATTGGCGTAGAACAACAGACCGATTTCACCAAGCGTTGGCCATTCTGTCCTGAGGGTAAAGAAATAGGGCTGCGTCCTTGTTTTTCCCTGGCCATGTTTTAGTTTGGCCCTCTTTTCCTTATCTCGCATTACGCCCGGCACCAGGAAGAAGTCCGAGAATGGATACACAGTATCTCCGTGATCACCCGGGTGAAGCAATTCCGCCAGAGGACCAAGGACTTCTCTGGGAACCTCCGGCGTGTGATCCCGATGCGGTGCTTCCGGTTGCGTCAATTGACTCAATCGAATTGTATTTCCCTGCTTCTCAACGTTTGCATGGATCCAGTCTCCGGGCCGGGGCAATCGGGACACCGCTCCTTCAATCCTGGCGCGCAGTACATGCCCCCCGAAACTGAGCAGGGCCAGGCCATCCTTTGTGAGTCCCAGATAGCGAAACCGGTTCTGAGCATCAAAAGGCGTCATGCCGGGCCGAATGTCGGCGATCAGATTCAAGCGGATTGGGTTCACGGCTCTCCAAAGTCTAACATCGGCTGTTCTATGATGTCAAATGATTGCCGGTGCAGGGGAGAAACGCCGTGTTCGGCAATTAGAGCCCTGTGACGCTCTGTTCCATAGCCTTTATGCGATGCAAAGTCATATGCCGGGAAAAACCGACCAAACTTTTCCATACGTCTGTCCCGCCCTGTCTTTGCGAGAATCGAGGCCGCCGCGATACTTGCAATTCGCGAGTCTCCCCGCTTAAACGTCTCATAGTCGAACCCTTCGCGCCGAATAGAATGGAACGTGAATCGACCATCCATCAGCAATCGGTTAATCTTGACTCCTGATCGCATTGCACGCTTCAGCGCGTGCAGAAGGGCAAATTCAGTCCCTGGATTGATGCCCCATTTGTCGATCATGCGGTTGGAAATATAGATTACGCAGGAAAAAATAGCAAAGCGCCGGATCCACGGAGCCAGGTCTTCACGTCGCTTAGCCGTTATCTGTTTTGAGTCCCCCAGTCCTTCAAGTTCCGGAGGCAGCTTGTCTAAGATTCTTACAGGAAATACAACACAACCGACAGCGAGGGGGCCTGCGTAAGCACCTCGCCCGGCTTCATCGGCACCGGCGCTCAGAACTCCCTGCTTGTGGAGTTCGAGCTCGACCGGTTCAAATGCCTCAGGCTGATTTAGCTTTCTTTTTTCCTTTTTCAGCTTTCTCAGCTTTGGGAGCTTTTTCTGCTTTTGGCCTGGCTTTTGCCTGCGCTTTGGTAGCTGCTCCTGGTTGTTCCTGGAATTGTTCCTTAATGCGGCCTTCTTTTCCTGACTTGTGGCGCAGGTAGAAGAGTTTTGCGCGACGAACGCGACCTTTGCGCACTACTTCGAGCTTTGCAATCAGTGGCGATTCAAATGGGAAGATACGCTCAACGCCGATGTCATGTGAGATACGACGCACTTTGAATGTGCGGCTTGCACCTTCCCCACGAATTGAAGTGATGGTTCCTTCATAGCTCTGAACGCGTTCTTTGTCGCCTTCTTTGATCTTGTAATGCACGCGAACTGTATCGCCCACGCCAAATTCCGGATGAACTTTTGGTTTAAAAGAGGCATGCGTTGTGACGATCTTTCCGCCGCCGACGAAAATGGTAATATTCTCTGCCTTAGCCGCCGGACTCGTTTCTTTTACTTCGTTTTCTTGACCTTCACTCATGACTTTTCCTCTGTTTTGTGATCAGCTCTTGTTGCTGTCTTCTCCATTCCCGAATCTTGCCGTGATCACCTGAAAGTAAAACTTCCGGAACCAACCACCCTTTATAATCTCTTGGGCGCGTATACTGCGGATACTCAAGCAATCCTTCCAGATTACTACTTTCTTCCACAGCGCTCTGGTCCGATCCCATATAGCCAGGCAAAAGCCTGGTTACAGCTTCAATCAAGCACAGGGCTGCAAGGTCTCCTGATCCCAGAACAAAGTCTCCAAGGGAAACATGTTCGTTTGCCAGGTTAAGAGCAACCCGCTCGTCTACGCCTTCATAGTACCCGCAAACCAGAGTAACGTTTTGCAATGTCGCATAACGTTCCACCATTCGCTGATTCAAAGTCTTGCCGCGAGGCGTAAACAGAATCACGGGTCCCGATCGGTCCATGCTTTGAAGGGCCCGGTCAACCGGTCCTACTTCAAGCAGCATCCCAGGCCCTCCGCCATACGGAGTATCGTCGACTCTGCCCCCACGTCCTGGGTCGGCAAAATCCCGAAGATTTACGGCCTTTATTTGGAACAAACCTTTCTTTGCGGCCTTTGCGGGCAAGCCCGAATTGATGTAAGCCTCGTAGCGCTCCGGAAAAAGGGTCAGTACCTCAAATTTCAAAGGAAATCCTCCAGCCTGTCAACCCGAATGATCTTGTCATCAATGCGCTTAAAACTCACAAAATCCTCGTGATTCGGGAGATATATCTCCTGGCCGTCGGTCAACTGCACGACCAGGACTCCTGCCTCACCGGCTTCCATGAAATCCGTCACCGTTCCCCGGATCTGTCCGGTAGAATCCTGGACGGCCGCGCCCTGGATTTGATAGAAATAGATCGAGCCCGCCTCTGCCCAGAGCTCAGAATCCAGATATATCCACGAACCAACGACCTGGTCGTCCGGAAGCGTATGCCCCGTCAGTACAAGCTGGACCCCGTCCTTGCGATTCACCAGGGATAGGATGCTGGCTGAAATCAGTTTGGGAGAATAGCCTGGAGCGAGCGGAGCCAGGGGATCTTCACTGGCGGGTGGGACATGAATGAATGCAGGAATTGGAAACGATTTAATGCCCGAAAACGCATCTCCCTGCGTTGTGCAGCGATAGGTTTGGGGCCCGATTTCTTTCTTGATTCTGGCGACAGGAACGCAGCGGTTCAGTCGATGATTTCCAGAATGTAGTTCTTTTTGTCCTTCATGCCAGAAGCCATGAGGACCGTGCGCAGCGATCTAGCCACGCTCCCGTTCTTACCGATTATCTTGCCAACATCATTGTCCGCTACGCGGACTTCCACGACGTTCTCTTCCCCGCCCGGGATTTCTTCGATCTTGATTTCCTCGCGGTTGCTTACCAGCGATTCAACGATGTATTCGAGCAGGATGCCGGCTTGCAATTACAGCGCTCCGGCCTTTTTCAGAATGCCTTGAACTGTGAGGCTTGGGACCGCGCCCTTTTCCAGCCAATATTTAACCCGTTCTGAGTTGAGACGAACCGGTTCTACGCGAGTAACCGGATCAAAAAAGCCAATTTGTTCGATGAAACGGCCATCACGGCGGCTTGTGCCATGCGCAGCCACGAGACGATAAAAGGGCCGCTTTTTGGTGCCGTATCTTTGAAGTCTAAGTCTTACCACAGGTCTATTTTGAAATACCCCGCCTTATGTCAAGTTTTTAAGGCAGGAAGTCGACCCGAAAGCCGCCACCGCGGGATCATCCGGGGAGTCACGCAATCTCGAGGATCGGTCGCCCAAAGTCGCATTTCCCCGACTCTATCATGTCATGCAAGTGTGACATGCCTCGCTTGACTTTCCGGCGCTATCTGCTACAGCCTGGCCCGTTCGCAGTCAGCGGGCTCCTAATAAGCGCGGATCCCCGATCCCACCTCCATAAACCACCCACACTCAGGGGGTGGGCAGAGTGTGCCCAAATGGGAGCCGACGATTAGCCCTGGGCGGCTTTCTTGAGGAGACCGACTCGCTCAGCGGGAGATTCGGGACCGCCAAAGCAGGCAGCGCCGACAACGGCCATTTGAACGCCTGCATCGGCCAGGGATTTGATGTTGTTCTGGTTAATCCCGCCATCGCCCTCAATCAAAATTGGGCGGTCACCGGCGAGAGCGCGAGCCTCACGAATCTTGTCGTAGGCTAGCTCAAGGAACTTTTGCCCGTAAAATCCTGGCTCAACACTCATGATCAGTATCAAGCCAATCTCATCAATGATCGGCTCGATGCGCGAGACCGGGGTCCCCGGATTTAGTACGATCCCAGGGATTATCCCCTGATCGCGAATCTCGCGAGCGAGTCTGACTGGAAAGTTGGTTGCTTCAATGTGAAACGTGATGTTGTGCGGCTTAAGTTTGTAGTACTTTGGGACTTCGATTTCCGGCTGATCGACCATTAAATGCACATCGAGCGGAATGTCCGTATGTGATTTCACCAGTTCGGCCACGCGCTCGCCAAAGGAGAGCTGCGGCACAAAGTGCCCATCCATGACGTCGAGATGAATAAAATCGACGCGGCTATCGAGTCCTTTCAAGATCGATTTTAGATCAAGAAGATCGGCAGCGAGAATCGAAGGAGAGATCTTCATCAAGCTTCTGGATGAAAGCGCTTCTTGTATACAGTTGAATCGCCGCAGGTAATCTTCACCTGCACTTCTCCCTTGCGATAGAAAACCAGAGGAATTTCTTTATCTTCCGCGCTCTTACGATCACCCGTTACAAAAAATGGCCTTGAAGTATCCCCAGAAATCAGTTCGCCCTTGCAAATGCCTGGTTCGTCCAGCTCAACGTCGATCTTCTCAAGACCGTTCTGGTAGCGTTCACCCGGTTTCTTGTAGTACACATCAAGCAAATAGACACCATTCTGATTCTCGTAGCCTTTGATAATGCCGGAATCATAATACGATGCAGGCGAGCTCAGCGAGCGAATTCTGTACTCTATATTTCTCCGCGCAAACATCTCGGCTGCGATCGCGATGTTTTGTCCTACAGGGCTTTCCATGTTACTTGTCTGTGGTGCGACGGGCTTACCAGCTTCTGGTTTTGCATCGGGTCTTGCCCCTTCCACCGACGAAACAAGCAAGTACGCACGTTCCATGGGAGCTACGTTCTCTTTAGCCGCAGGGAATTGCGCGATGACCGTGTTTGCTGGAACATTGGCCATGGGAACATAGGATATGGCTGCGAGTTGCAACGAGTAAACATCTTCTTCCGAAGGCATACTTGCCAGCCTGGATTTGGCCGTGTCGAGCGGAACACCGACAAGGTCCGGCATTTGAAGCATTGGCTCGGGTTGGTTGACAGTGATGTAGATCTTTTCCCTGACACTGACGCTGGCACCGGGAACAATGCTCTGAGCCAGGATCACACCGGCTGCGCGATCCGGAAACGCCTTCTTCTGGATTACGATGCGAAGCTGATTGCGGGACAAATCATTGTGAACGTCTATGTAGTATTTACCCACCAGGTCCGGCATTGGAAATTCGGAGGCACCTGAACTGCGGAGCATGAAAACCAGGAAGGCAGCGGAGAAGAATATTCCGAGTGCCAGCACCATATAAAGAACGAGACGAGAGGTTGATGTAAAAAACTGAAAAGCCGGTTTCTCTTTCATTTGAATCCTGAGGCTATACGAAAGCCATTTCTTCTTTCGACCGGAACCCGCGCAAAAACTCGGAAGTTGTCAGCGCTTTCTTTCCCTCCATTTGCAGTTCGAGGATTTCAAGTGCACCCCTGCCCGTACAAACGAAGAGCCGATCCTTTTCTGTCCAAATCCTGCCAGGAGCCGCATTTTTCAATGTCATTTCGGCGGCACTGGCGCGGAGGATTTTCACTGTTTTCCCTTCCAATGTGGACCAGGCCACCGGTGACGGATAGTAACCCCGAACAGAATTCACGATCAATTCTGAATCAGCCTCCCAGGAGATTCGAGCTGCCGCCTTTGTGATTTTTGAACAGAATGTTGCCAGCCCGGCATCCTGTTTGGTGGAATTCAGGGATCGATTCGCAAGGTCTCCCAGGATATCGAGCGTGAGTGAGATTCCGGGCGGCATGAGCCTCTCTGTGAGCTCACTCGTCCTGTCTGATGGACTGATTGGGACTTTGGTTTGTCCCAGAATGTCGCCCGCATCCAGTTCTTCTGTGATCTTTTGAAACGTCCAACCTGTCTCAGTCTTACCGAGCAGGAGTGCACTCTGAATGGGCGATGCACCGCGGAGCTCAGGCAGAAGAGAAGCATGCAGATTGAAGCAACCGGCCGGTGGAATTTCAAACGTGGCGCGCGGCAATAGACGGCCGTATGCAAAAATCACAAAAGCGTCCGCGCCGTGGCCTGCGAGGATTGCATCAGTTTGACCATCCTTCAACGTAAGCGGCCTGTATAGCGGCAAGCCACGGGACAAAGCCAGCTCGGCTACTGCCGTTGGCTGCGGCGTCCCTTCCCTTCCCCTGGGCTTGTCGGGATTCGATACCACAAAGACGATCTCGTGCTTTTCTGCAATTGCTGAGAGCAATCGCGCCGAAATTTCCGGGCTTCCAAAATAACCTATCTTCATCTGATTCCTACAGCAGATCAACCGGATCAAGGTCGATCTCTAGATAACTATTTTTCTGAGTCTTACGGAACCCAGGCAGAATTGACTTTAGAGTTGCATGCACAACTTCAAACCTGGTCGCCTTGATAATCATGTGATTTCTGTACTGCTCATTCACGCGATAAATCGGAGCAGGCGCCGGTCCCAGTAAATCCGGATCTGTGGAGAATATACCGGTCGCACGCAACTCATCAGCAAGGCGTGCTGCGTCTCGCTCGCTTGACATTTCATCTTCTGACCTCACAAGCAAACGAGCAATCCGGGAGAAAGGTGGGTAGAATGCATTTCGCCTGTCCTCAATTTCACCTTTGAAGAACGCCTCGTAATCCTGATCGGCAGCCAGCTTCAGAATTGGATGATCCATATCCATCGCTTCGAAGATCACACGGCCGGCCTTTGATCGACCAGCGCGCCCGGCAACCTGCGTGAGCAGAGCAAATGTGCGTTCCGCCGCACGAAAGTCTGGCATGAGCAGTCCCTGATCCGCTTTTAGCACCCCTACCACCGTCAGGTCCGGTGAATCAAGTCCCTTGGCAATCATCTGCGTGCCGAGCAAGATGTCGATCTCTCCAGCCAGAAATCTACCTATGCATTCCGTCACACCGCTGTTTCGTGCGCTGTCCGTATCGAGCCGTTCAATCCGCGCATCGGGGAAAAGCTGCAATAGTATTTCTTCCATTCTCTGTGTTCCGAGACCAAGTCGCTTAACCGGCGAGTGACAGCGGTCACATTTCCCATCGTCCGGGCGACTGAATCCGCAGTAATGACAGATCAGAAGTCCGCTCTTATGCAAGGGCAACGTCACAGAGCAGCGCGGACACTGAATCGATTCCTTGCACTGCTGGCAATAGAGGTAAGGATAATATCCGCGCCTGTTGAGTAATAGTATACTTTTCTCCTTGCGAGAAAGGGCGGTCTTTAAAGCCTCAAATAGCTGAACGGAAAGGTGCGATTCTGTAGCAGAAACAATCTCTACGCCGGAAAGGGCCGCGCCTGTCGCCCTGGCGCTGAGCGTGTGAATGGTTGCCGTAACCTTGCTTTCCAGGCGTGGTGTGGCCGAGCCCTTGACGAGCGTTGCCCCGTACAAATCGGAAAGGTGATCGGCAATGAACCGCGCATCGTAGCGAGGGGTGCTGTGCTCCTTGTAAGAACCGTCGTGCTCTTCGTCGATTATGATCAAATCGGGACGTAGCGGTGCGAAAATGGCCGATCGCGTGCCTACGGCTATGCGACGTTCGTTTCTCAGAACCGAGGCATACGCCTCCCAGCGCTCTTTTGGTTTTAGTCCTGAATGCAAGAGTGCGATTTCATCTCCAAAAACCTCTCGTAGCCGCTCTACCATTTGCAACGTTAGAGAAATTTCCGGAACAATCAAAATTGCTCGGCCACCGTTTTGCATACTATGCGCAAGCAGGTGAACATATACTTCTGTCTTTCCCGAGCCTGTAATTCCCTGAAGCAAGTGTTTTCGCTCACCCGCCTTAGAAAGAGAAATAATCTTTGAAAAAGCATCCGCCTGTTCGGCGTTCAAAACGTGCCTGGGCGCCGACATCCCTTGTTTTTTAGCCCTTCCTTGCTTTGCTTCTTTGTGTTTTGAACGCGATGGAGCCGGAAACATTTTTGAAAGGGCTTCACCCGGGCCTGCAAGGTAATATTCTGCCATCCATAAAGCAAGGGCAATCTGATCCTCCGTCACGACAACAGGGCCAGGAGACTCAATTGCCTCCGTTTCAAATTCGGGCTGGGCATTGTGCACCTTCAACAGTATGCCCTGCGTTTGCTTCTTTCGGAACTTCAGATCCACCAGCATCCCGGGTTCGTAGCCCGATCCTTTCAATTCGTATGTGAACGTCTCCGCCACAGGAATGGGCAATGCTATGTCGCCGAAAGTTTTGAACATTATCTTTGGTCTGGTCAGTATTTCGCGCGAATGTCGGCGAGAATATTGCTTAAAACACCTGGACCAGTCCGGGGATCCACTCGCTTAAATGCATTGGCTGGAATGCTTTCTGAGCCAATCGGGAGTGAGAACATTTCTCCGCTTGTAGTCAAACGTTGCGTTTCTTCCTTGCCCAGCAGAAACTGCGAACTCGGGGATGAAACCAGTATGTGTTTGATTCCATGAGTCTGAATCGTCGCGCGCACATGCTCCGTGCAATGATTTGCGCGACGCTGCCAGTCCGACATAGTACTGCGTTGCGGATTGAAATGGCAGGCCGGAAACTGCTGGAAGTAGAAGTCGCTCATGCCGCTAAACCCGGAATCGCGCAATGTCTGCTCAAACAATGCGTCTTCCTCTTTGCTTGCAAGAATGCAAATATCGCTGCGCTCCGGCCGGATCTTTGTTGGCGTAACACTTCCATTAAAGAAAAGCACGAGTACGGGAAGTTTTCCCGTTATCATGAAACGTTTCACAGGATACATGCGCTCCGGACAAAAGCCGCAGGCAAAATTGGGCGGAATGTGTCGGAAGGTCTTACTCGGGGCTGCCTCAGGCAAACCGGAGGCGACAGGCACGTTGGCTTTCGCCGGTGGACGATACACGATTTGCATATCCAGCGGCGCGGGTTCGCCCAACCAGTGCGAAACCATATCCTCGTCATTCAGCGAATCACGAACATCCCGAACGATCTGTGCAAAGATAGCTTCGCTCATATTGCTTCTGGATCAATTCCCAGCGATTTTAGTTTTCTATGCAGGTTGGTGCGGTCCATACCCAGGAATTTTGCTGCCCGCGTAATATTTTTTTCGTGCTGCTTGAGGGCCTGAATGATGTAATTCTTCTCAAACTCATCGCGAGCTCGTTTCAAATCTCCAATGGGAGAAGCATCCTGGGATTTTCCAGGTGAACGCAAATGCTCGGCGGCCGTATCGACCGTGATCTCATCGTCCTGGCTCATGATCGAGAGGCGTTCTACCACGTTCTTTAATTCGCGCACATTCCCGGGCCAGGCGTACATCTGGAGCATTTCCATTGCACCCTGCGAGAACCGCTTGATTGGGATTTGATTCTCCTGAGCGGCTGCACGCAAAAAGTAGTCGAGCAACAACGGAATGTCCCCGGTACGTTCCCGCAAAGCTGGCAGTTGAATTGGAATTACATTCAATCGATAATACAGATCTTCCCGGAAGCGGCCCTGGGCAATGGCTTTCTCAGGATCTATGTTGGTCGCAGCGATAATTCTTACATCGACTTCGATGTTTTCCGAACCACCAACTCTGGCAAAGCGCTGTTCCTGGAGGGCACGTAAGACGCGCGCCTGTGTTGCCAGTGACATGTCGCAAATCTCGTCTAGAAATAACGTCCCCTGGTGTGCCATTTCAAAGCGACCAATGCGACGGTCAGCCGCACCGGTAAAGGCTCCTTTTTCATGACCAAACAACTCACTTTCTATAAGTTCTTCCGGTATGGCAGCACAGTTAACTTCGATGAAAGGGAAACCCACTCGACGCGAATTTTGAAAGATTGCCCGCGCCACTAGTTCCTTGCCCGTTCCGTTTTCACCGTAGATAAAGACTCGGGCGTTTGTGCCGGCAGCCTGTGCTATGGCGCGTTTCACCGCGCGAATTTGCGGCGATTCGCCAATGATCTCATCGAATTCGAGACGAATCTCCTGTTTCCTTTTCTGATCGCGCGCGGCGGAGTCGATCTTGAGAATTTCGTTGATGCGCTGCAGTACGTGATCTAGCGAAAGCGGCTTCTCGATAAAGTCAACTGCACCCTTCTTGGTGGCCTGAACGGCCTGCTCAATAGTACCGTGCCCGGAGATCATTACAACCGGCAATGCCGGATATTCCTCTTTGACGCGGGTCAGGATATCAAGACCGTCCTCTTTTCCCATCCAAACATCAAGCAGAATCAGAGCCGGTCTTTCGCGCATTAGCGCCTTGAGCATGTTCTTGCCGTTGGCGAAATCTTCTACTTCAAAGTCCTCATCCTGCAAAACTTCCTTCAGCGAAGAACGAATGCTGGAGTCGTCGTCTACTATATATATTTTCATCCAGCCCTCGTCATGGGAATTGGGAACAGGATGCGAAACTCTGCACCACCCAATGCGCTTCGTGAGACTGTAATGCGCGCGTTGTGTTCAAGCACTGTCCGCTCCACGAGTGCAAGACCTAGACCGCTTCCGTGCTCGCCCTTTGTTGAATAGTACGGTTCAAATACGCGGTCCTTCATTCCTTCGTCGATACCAGGACCTGAATCTTCCACCCTGAGCATCACGAATTTCCTCCCCGCCTGTGTATGCAATGCAGTTGAGACCAGAATCCGGCCCGGCTCGTCCTTTTCAGGGTTCTGACCACCAATTGCTTCCAGCGCATTCTTTATCAAGTTGTTGATCATTCCAACGATCATGTTCTTGTCGAGCGCGATGTCCGGAAGATTCCCGGCCAAACGCATTTCCATTTTAACGCCAGGAACACTCTGGTAGAGACCACCACACTCCCCTGCAATCGCATCAATTGATTGGAGCGTCGGTCTCGGCTCGGGCATCCGCGCAAAATCAGCGAATTCCTCAACCATTGACTTGAGAACCTGTACCTGTTCCCGTATCGTTCGAGCCCCGCTTGAAACAATGTTCTGTAGTTCGCCTTTCTCTGGATGCTCCAGTCTGCGAATCATCCGGTCAGCTGAAAGCTGAATGGGAGTTAACGGATTCTTGATTTCATGCGCCAGGCGCTTTGCAACTTCCTGCCAGGCCGCAACACGCTGGCTATGAAGCAATCGCGTTCGCAAGCTTTGAAGTTCCGCCGTCATCTGATTGAAACTATCAATCAGAATCCCAAGCTCCCCGTCTGCTTCCAGTTCAATTCGCGTATCAAGTCGGCCATCGGTGACTTCTCGCGTGGCAGCCGCAATCGTCACAATAGGAGTTGAAATCTGTCGCGCTATCCAGACTGCGCCCACAAGCGAGGCGCAAATCATAAAAATAAAAATTAACCCAAGCCCCAAACGCAAGCGTGATGGAATCCGCTCTTTCCAGGCTGTGCGATTGGTCAGGTTCTCCCGCACACGCTCAAACTTTCGAATATCGGCCTTATACTGGGGGTTGGTCTGACTCAGCTTTGTCTCTTCAAAGATCTTGTGCACTCGCTCCATCGAGTCCCGGACGTCAATTTCAAAGAACGCGCCCACCAGATGTTCGGCTACGTTAGACGATACCATGAAGATTGGAACAGAAGGAATCACGGCAATAAACATGAACGCGAGACTCAGTCGGTACCGCAGGCTGCTTCGCAGGCTCCCCGTAACGCGAATGCGTCTGTTGCGATAGTTGTAATGCGCGTCAAGATTCAGAGTTCCGAGGTGAACAAAGACAATGAGATAGTAAAACAAACGGTCTACCGTTTCGGCTGGCCTTTCAATCAGGAAGAGTTCGGCAAGACCGGCGCTGAGAAAGACTATCAGTATAAGGAAATAGATATCGCGCAGATAGATTCTGCTTTCTTCTTGCTGCCAGGGGATTGTGGATTTCATACGTGATCGTTTGATAGAATCCGAGCCAATGTTTCCACCGCCTGCGATTCGTCTGGTCCATCGACCTGAATGATCACATCAGCTCCGGGAGTTAACGCCAGCATAAGAATTCCCATGATGCTCTTGCCGTTCACCGTAGTCTCGCCGCTTGTGAGCATAACGTCGCTCTTAAACTTGGCCGCTTCCTTTACAAAGACCGCAGCCGGGCGCGTATGCACACCTTCCTTAATGATGACTTTGATACTTCTGGTTTCCATCAGCCCTGTGCATTACCCGAAGTATATTTTTTCTTTTCCATTTGTTCACGCAAACGATCACTCAGAACGCGCGCCGCATGATAACCCATCTTCTTAGAGCGATGGTTCATTGCGGCGGTTTCAACCAGGACTGGAACGTTGCGCCCCGGACGCACCGGGATGGTGATTCGTGGTACAGGCACACCAAGGATTTCTGTCATTTCGTCTTCCAGGCCAAGCCTTTCGTATTCCTTCTCCGGATTCCAGTCCTCAAGCTCCGCTATTAGTTCAATACGTTTGCGTCCGCGAATGGCACCGACTCCGAAAAGATCCTTCACGTTGATAATTCCGAGACCGCGAATCTCCATATGATACTGCAGAAGTTCGCTGGCCTGCCCGTAGAGGTCCGTTCCTGCTACGCAACGCACGTTGACTGCATCGTCTGCAACCAGTCTGTGGCCGCGTTCCACCAGCTCCAATGCTGTTTCAGATTTTCCGATTCCGCTGTGCCCAACAAGGAGGATGCCCACACCGAAGACCTCAACGAGAACGCCATGAACAGAGGTCGAAGGCGCCAGTTCTTCCACCATGAAGTGATGGAATTGCATGATGAAGTTGTGAGTACTCTGCGTTGTTGCAAGGATTGGAATGGAGGAAGACTCTGACATGCGCACAAAACATTCGGGTGGTTGGTTGCCATGGGTCATGACCAGACCAGGCATGCTGAAATCAAAAAATGTTGTGGCAATTTCCTTTTGCTTTACGTTTCCGCACTCTTCGATGTAGGCAAATTCACCGCGGCCGAAGACTTGAATGCGATCATATGCAAAGTTCTTGTAAAAACCGGCCAGTGCCAGGCCCGGACGATTGACGTCAATGCTCTTGACCATCCGCCCCAGCCCCGCATGACCGGAAACGACCTGGAGATCCAGGCCGCTTTCATGTTCGAGCAGTGCTGCAACTGCAATTTGCTTCAACCGCGCTCCCCGCGATGTGAAGATCCCAGATGCTTTTCCTTATGCTTGCGGATTTGTTTGCCAAGTTTTTCTTCCAGCATGTCAACGATGCCATACATATCGGTACCATTCTCGGTAGCGATAAACTGAACACCGTCGCCGTTTAACGTAAGTTCGATGGAATGGTTGATTTTGGTTTCTACACGAAACCGCACAAGAGCAGAGTGAAAGGAATTAAAATGGGCCGCCAGCTTTTCGATTTTTTTTCTGGCATAGTCCTTGAGCCCGTCGGAGCTTTCAAGATTGTGAAAGTGATAGCTGATTTCCATTGTTGTCTCCTTGTAGAACAATTAATTCCGCGCGCGCTCTGCAGCCAGATCTCGACGGCTTTTGAGCCCCTGAAGTTTCTTTCTGCGATCGGCGGGTAGTATGCGCAAGACCTTTCTGTATTTTGCAACAGTCCGTCGTGCGATTTCCACTCCCTCCTTTTTGAGAATCTGAACTATGTCCTGATCCGACAGCGGATCGGTTTCCTCATGGACAATGCGTTGAATTCGCTCTTTTATATTGCGGGCTGAGTGATCGTCGCCCCCATCCGAATTGCGCAATGAACTGGAGAAAAAGTGCTTTAATTCAAAAATACCCCAACGGGTCTGAACATATTTGTTGGTAGTGATGCGCGAAACAGTGGATTCGTGAAGTTCAACGTCACCGGCAATTTCCCTTAGCGTCAGGGGTCTTAAATTCCCAGGTCCCTGCTCAAAGAAGGCCGCCTGGTGTCTGACTATGGAACGCATGACCTGGATCATAGTATCACGGCGTTGTCTGATGCTCTTTATCAGCCAGGTTGCGGAGTTCAGCTTCGCGGTCAGATACTCGCGATCCTCGCCAGAAAATCGTGTCTGGCTCTTCAGCAAGTTTTTATAACGATCGTTGATCTTTAGATCCGGGATCCACTCATCCTGGACAAACACTTCAAACTTTCCGTCCACGTCCTGCACTGACATATCGGGAACAATATAGTCATGTCTGGCGGGCGAAAACAGTGTCCCCGGATACGGCTCGAGCGAGCGCAGCACCTTGAGTGCAGCCTCAATGTCCGCTTCGATTAGCCCGGCCTTTTCCATTTTCTTGAAGTCGAGTTTTTCAAGATCCTCAAAATGATCGCTCAGTATGGTAATGGCTGTCCGTTCAAGCGGGTACAGAATTTGAACTTGAGTCTTCAGGCACTCGGCCACCGTGCGCGCCCCGCATCCAACAGGATCACATCGCTTGATCTGATCGAGAGCCAGTTTTGCGTCACTGAGATTGATTTCTGTATCCTGGACAATTTCCTCAAGCTCCATCGTGAGATAACCTTTCTCATCAATGCAGGAGACAATGATCTCGGCAGCTTCCATCTGGCCTTCGGAAAGATCTGACATTCGAATCTGCCAGAGCAGATGATCTGCCAGCGTTTCCTGGGTGCGAATTTGATTTTGCAAGAATTGATGCTTCTTGTCCGAGCGTTCCTGACCGGAGGCGGAACTTTCACCGGATGTATAGGGCTCATCACGAAGCGGGATGTCAGGAAAAGCCTCACGGGCTTCCGGATCTTCTGGTTCGGGTGCTGCTCGCTCCTGGATTTCTGCGGCAGCTTCGAGCGAGGTGGTTTCTGCACCTTCTGGCTTTTCGAATTCCTCGGGAATCTCAAGCATTGGGTTCTCAAGAACTTCCTTCTGGATCTTATCTGCGAGCTCAAGATTGGACATTGGCAACAGCTCGATCGATTGCCGCAGATCCTGCGTAATTACAAGCTTCTGAGTCTGCTTCTGTACCAGGTGCTGGGTAAGAGCCATACTACAGTGTAAAATCCTCTCCGAGATAAATCTTGCGGATTTTGGGATCGTTCACAAGCTCTTTGGCTGTGCCTGCTTTGAGAATTTCTCCCGCATACATGATATAAGCGCGATCCGTAATTTTCAATGTTTCCCGCACGTTGTGATCCGTGATAAGAATACCAAGACCTCTGTCCCTTAGATGGTCAATCAATTGCTGAATATCCTTAACGGCAATCGGGTCAACTCCGGCAAACGGCTCATCGAGTAAAATAAAATCCGGTTCGGTGGCAAGTGCGCGGGCAATTTCACAACGGCGCCGTTCTCCACCGGATAGCGTATAACCCTTCTGATTGATGACCTTGGTCAGGTGCAATTCATCGACAAGGCGATTGCGGCGCTGTTCGATTTCTGAACGATTGAGCTTCATAGTCTCAAGCACGGCTTCAATATTCTCGCCAACGGTCAGTTTGCGGAACACCGATGCTTCCTGGGCTAGATACCCGATGCCCTTCCGGGCTCGTTTGTACATTGGAAGCAGGGTTATGTCCTCGCGGTCGATAAAGATTTTGCCCTCATCCGGGGCTACAAGGCCAACAGCCATATAGAACGAGGTAGTCTTTCCGGCCCCGTTTGGCCCGAGGAGTCCTACGATTTCCTGCGTTCCAATCTCGAAGCTAACGCCGTCCACGACACGGCGCTTGTTGTAGGTCTTAATGACATTCTCAATGCGTAGCGTACGCGAAGGAGCAGTAAATTTCCGTTTCTTGTCCATCAGGCTAATCTTTTGCCAGCGAGCCGCGCAACCGATTCATGAGTATGAGCCTGCGCTTCTCTGGATAGTAAACGATTTTTTCACACTTGAGAAATCCGTTCTCCTGCACGATGCCGGGTTCGCCTTCAAGGACAATTGCACCGCTATCTTCCTGATAGACGGCTTTTTGCCCAACAGCGGTAACATCGCTCTGAACCAGTTTGACTCCACCACGGGCAACTGTCTGTTTAGTATCAAAGTTTCTTTCGATCTGCGCTCCAGAAAGCGAGCCAGTTACCACGTCACTGTCCTTCTTCAAGAACTCAATTTTGGGATCCTGCTCCAGATGCAAAAGTTTGCTTTCGCGCTCAAAAAGCATTCGGCCGGCCGTGATATGCAAATTCTGCTTGCGATCTGTTGAATCCACTCCTTCGCGTGCCATCAACCTGGTTCCGCTCTTTCCGGAAGATTCAAGCATGGGCGCTGCAATCCGAAGTCCCTCGCGAGTGAACAAAACATTGCCCCTCACCGTTGTAACCGGCTCTTCGCGGTTTGAAAAATCATGGACAATCTGATCAGCAGAAAGTACGCCGGGGCCCGTGATGTCGACAAAACCAGAAGCATGCTCACCACGCCGAACGTACGATTCGAGCGAATCGTTTACGGGGGCAGGCGTCTGCGTCACTTCTTCTTGTCTTATGTTGATAATTTCATCCTGGTAGACGATTTTCTTTTCTTCCGTATAGTAACTCATGGTCTTGCCGCTCAGAAATTGACCCGCACCAAATACAATTGGCTGATCGGGGATATCAATCCGCTTCCCCTGATCCTCAAATCTAGCATGATCACCCAGAATGGTCCAGCCATCGGTTGAAATACGAACATCCCCGTCGAGTGTGGAGATGCGAGTTCCCATATTCCGCACCATCTTCCCTGCTGTCAGATGAATGGGTTTCCGTCCCTTGCCTTCGCTTTGCATGCGCGGACTGCCACTCAGCACGATGGTCTGCGCTTCCCTGTCATAGTCACCGCGTTCGGCAAAAATCGAAAGACCGTTGGCAACATCATCTATGCGTACGCCACCAACGCACTGCCCGGTCTTGCCGGCTGACAATACAATCAAAGGAGCCGAGATTCTAACATTGTTATGAAGTACGATCGCGTTGCCGCGCAACGTAGTGCGTTTGGTTGGCACTCCGCCAACTTCCACTTCCTCCCGGATTAGTTCATCGCCATAAATCTGAACCCGAATCAGTCTCCCGGTGTTATCCCGTGTCGAAGTCGTTTCGACGTTTTCTGGCTTTTGAACGTCACGGATTTCTTCTTTGGGCGACTCTTCGGGCTTTTCAGTCTTTTCTGTTTCGATTGTACTTTGCCTTTCCGGTTCCGTGGGACGCGACTCACGCACAAAACCAGCCCTACAGGCGCTCTGCGAAAATGCCAGGATGAGCAACAATACAATTGTTCGCATGGTTTGCGTGGCAGGTATGGAATCCCGGACACTCATAGATCCTGGAATCCTTTTGAGTCACCGCTGCGCGTTATTCGGACCACGGCTGGAGCACGGCAAATCTGGACGTTAGTTTCTCTGTTCACCGTAATTCCGCGCCGGCAATGAGTGGTTGTACCGGCCTCTATCAAAAGCACGCTTGCGTCACTTTCGAGGACCTTTGTTTCCATCTGGTAGGTAAGCTTATCAGAGGAAATGTTTCTCTCAGGATCAATAAAGGAAACATTCCCGGTCAGGTGTAAAACCTTGTTCTTGTAATCAATTTCTCCGCGCTCTGCTTTGAGGCGCCCCGTCTTCTTGCCATTGTCGAATTGCTGAAGATCAATGCGATACGCCACGATCTTGCTTTCGGATTCCGCCTTGCGAAACACGTACGCCTCGCCAGCTGTTAGGTCCCATTCCTCTTTGCCGTCTATCGTGAATGATTTCCGACTGAAATCCTTTAACCGAACAGTTGCACCCTTCTCCAGGCTCGTGTCCTCTGCTTGCGGTTTCTTACAAGCGCAAAGGCAAAGAACGAGCAGGAGAACCAGCTTCATGAAACGTTCCGACTCAGAAGTTCCGTCTTTACCAGCCGATCAAGACGATACAGGCCGCGGAGCAAATCCGGAGCCTGATCCAGAAAGAGCTGATTCGATGAGTCTGACCAGGCCTTTGGAGGATCAGGATGAACCTCCATGAAGATTCCTTCTACACCCGCGGCTACGGCGGCACGCATCAAAACCGGCGAAAATCTCCTGTCTCCACCGCTTTCTTTCCCCGCACCGGGTAGCTGCGTGCTGTGCGTCCCGTCGAACACAAAGGGAATGTTCATTTCATGAATGATCTCAGGACTCCTGGGATCAAAGATCAAATTGTTATAACCAAACGAAACGCCGCGCTCTGTGACCAGGTACTTTTCAGAGCCAGAAGAGCGAATCTTGTCGACGATCTTTTGCGCATCAGCCGGAGCCATGAACTGACCCTTCTTGACATTCAACCATTTACCCGACTCGGCACAATCCTGGATCAAATCCGTCTGCCGTGAGAGGAACGCTGGAATCTGCAGAACGTCCACAACCTGCGAAACCATTTTCACCTGTTCGCGTTCGTGAACGTCAGTCAGAACCGGAACGCCAAATTCTGCACGAATCGCTTCCAGGTCACGCAACCCTTCTTCAATCCCTGGTCCGCGTTTTGAATCGACAGACGATCTGTTAGCCTTGTCAAAACTGCTTTTGAAAATATAGACGATTCCGAGCTCATCGCAAAGCTTCTTCATTGGCTCGCAAACGCGTTTGAGTAAATCCCGGCTTTCAATTACACATGGACCCGCAATGAGAAAGAACGGTTGCGTTCCACCGATCTTCTTTCCGGAAAGAAATTCTCGTTCTTTAATCAAAGCCATATCCTATCTAGCCAGTTTGGCAGCCGCCGCAACGAATCCAGCAAAGAGCGGATGCGGTGCAATTGGCTTGGACTGAAACTCTGGATGAAACTGCACGCCCAGGAACCACGGATGTCCCTTCAACTCGATGATCTCTACAAGCTGACCATCCGGACTCATTCCGGAAAAGACGAGCCCCTGCTTCTCCATTGCCTCACGATATCTTAAAGTAAATTCAAACCTGTGCCTGTGTCGCTCGCGAATTCGAAGCATTCCGTACTCTTTTGCGGCCAGAGTGCCCTCTTTGATAAAGCAAGGATACGAGCCCAGACGCATCGTTCCACCCTTTTGCTCCAATCCCTGTTGTTCTTCCAGGAGCGAAATCACAGCATAGTCCGTCTTTGGATCGAACTCCGTGGAACTAGCCCCGTGGAGTCCCAGAACGTTGCGAGCAAATTCAATTGTGGCGCATTGCATCCCCAGACAGATTCCAAAAAATGGGAGCTTCTTGGTGCGCGCATATTGAATCGAAAGTAGTTTTCCCTCGATTCCCCGACTACCAAATCCACCGGGAACAAGTAGTCCGTGTACATCCTTCAGAGAGGACATGGACCTGGTCTTTTCCAGATCCTCCGGATCGATTTTAACAAATTCGACATTGACCTGATTCTTAATCCCGCCGTGCATCAAGGACTCATACACGGACCGATATGCATCCTGCAGCGCTATGTATTTTCCGCATACTGCAATGCGGACCGTCTTACGGGGATGTTTGATGACGTTCAGGATACTGGACCAGCGGCGGAAATTTAGCTTACCCGGCTTCATTTCAAAATGGCGGAGAACCTCAAGGTCCAGGCCACCTTCGCGATACATTTCGGGGATCTCGTAGATGCTCGTTGCGATGTCTGTCGCAGAAATGATGCCGTCCTCAGGAACGTTACAAAACATTGCCAGCTTTTCCTTGAGTTCAGATGAGAGTGGCTTCTGTGTCCGGCAAACCAGGATGTCAGGTTGAATCCCGAAGGTCATGAGCTCTTTTACGCTGTGCTGCGTCGGTTTGGTCTTGGCTTCACCAGCCACGGTAATTGTGGGAACAAGTGTAAGGTGAACAAAACATACCCCTTCTCGGCCCCGCTCCCGACGCATTTGACGGATTGCTTCCAGGAACGGAACAGATTCAATGTCTCCTACCGTTCCGCCGATCTCAACAATCACAAAGTCCGCATCCTGTTCGCGCGTAAGCTCCACTACACGATTCTTGATTTCGTTTGTAATGTGCGGAACCACCTGTACGGTTCTTCCGAGGTAATCGCCGCGGCGTTCGCGCTGAATGACTGCGTTATAAATTTGACCCGTTGTGACTGAATTGGCTCGAGTGAGTTTCACATTTGAAGTAAATCGCTCATAGTATCCCAGATCCAGATCTGTTTCAGCTCCATCGTCAGTTACGTAGACTTCTCCGTGTTGAAATGGGCTCATGGTTCCCGCATCAATATTGAGGTATGGATCCATCTTTTGAAGCGAGACCCTGTATCCCCGGCTTTCAAGCAAACAACCAAGTGCGGCAACCGTCACACCTTTGCCGAGCGAGGAGGATACACCTCCGGTAATAAAAACTGTTTTGGGGATTCGTATCATTTTGACTTTTCCAGAATTGACGTTGTTGAGTAACCAGTTTCGAAGGGAACTACTACAATTTTTCCGCCACCGGCGACGACTGCTTCTCGCTCCGGTAGATTCTCCGGCTTGTAGTCGCCGCCTTTTACATGAATATCAGGTTTTAGGTCGAGTATGGCTTCAATGGGTGTGTCTTCAGGAAAGACAACCACGTAATCCACGCAGGCAAGTGCGGCTATCAGTAGTGCGCGGTCATTTTCGTTATTTATTGGGCGCGATGGCCCCTTGAGTTTACGGACTGAACTGTCGGCATTCACTCCCACGACCAGGATTGAACCGAGATCCTTTGCGCGGGAAAGAGTGGAAATGTGTCCGTGATGGAGAATATCAAAACACCCATTTGTAAAGACGACTTTTTGGCCCGGGTGTTGCTTGGAGATGTGGAGGCGGAGATCCTTGCGGTCCTTGAAAATTCGCGACTGGATAGTGTCAAGCGCCGGAGAAGAACTCATGCCCGGAAAGAATCTCCTTCCTGGTTACAGTTGCAGCGCCCAGTCTGGCTACAACCATTCCTGCGGCCAGATTACTTAAAAAAACTGCTTCCGCTGGCGTGCCGCCGGCAGCAATAACGACGGTAAATACCGTAATCACCGTATCCCCGGCCCCGGTAACGTCAAAGACCTCGCGCGCCCGCGTTGGAAAATGCCTGCAGGAATTGCCCTCAAAAAGGCTCATACCTTTCTCTCCGCGCGTAATCAGCAGCATGGCTGGATGCAGGCGTTCCATGATTTCTCGTCCACCGGCTTCAACCTGCGAATCAGTCTCCAGTTTCTTACCAATAAACCTACCGGCTTCGTGATGATTTGGCGTCAGTACGCCCACTTTCTGGTAACAGGCAAACCGACTGACCTGAGGATCGACGGCGACAAACGCATTGTTCTTTGCGCTTTCTGTAATGATCGACTGGATCACACCCTCGGTGACAACACCCTTGTCGTAATCAGAAATGATGACGGCATTGCTCTGGCTAATCATGGATGATGCAGCTTCCTTGATCTGCTTTTCCATCTCTGCGGAAACATTCGAAGAGTCTTCCTGGTCAAGTCTGCAGATCTGCTGGGTACCAGCAACTATGCGCATCTTCTTGGTGGTTGGTCTCGACGGATCGGCAAGGAGCGAAAGCCGTTCGCAACCTTCGAGCAGCTTCAATAGGACGTCTCCTTCTGAGTCCGTTCCGCGCACACCGAGGGCTGCACCCTTGATTTCAAGCGCAGAGAGATTCTTAACCACGTTGCCCGCGCCGCCTGGCAACTGACTGACGCTGTGTTCAAGGATTACAGGAACCGGAGCTTCCGGCGAAAGTCGCTCGGCTCGACCGTAGCGGTACTCGTCGATCATGAAATCTCCGATGACGAGTACTCGTATGTTTGATAATTTCTCTAAGATTTCTGCTGCGCGCGCTTGGTTCATTCTGCCTGACGATCCGTTCTACCTGGTCCGAGCATGATTACCACTTCACACATGCGAAGGGCCGTCCTTCCAGTCTTACTTCCCAGAATTCTGACGGCGTCCTGCGACGAAATAAATAAATCTCCATTGGCGCCGGGCCTGGTCGTGGCGTACAGGAGATATGGACTCTCACCCAGGCGTCTGTCCTTCCGGGCCAGCTCCCGTGAAAGGTGAAACGAGGCAAGCCCACGCGCCCCATAGCAACTGCGGTCAGCCTGCCCCGGGCCATAGATGAGCCGCCCCTGATCGGTTAAGATCCTTGGTTCAAGGACCGGTTGAAGATTGGTTTCGCTTGCATCGATCAAAATACCAGTGATTTCGTCTTCGGGGTTGTTATGTTTGATTTCGGGAACGACTTCATTCTGCTGCGCGCGCAATTTCGAATAGAAGCCCCGCTTTCCGTAAAACGGTAGAATCAATTCTACCGTAACGTTCCCCTCGGCCACCTGCCTTGAGCGCTCAAAGGGCAAAGAACTGACACGGCCCATCCGCATTGCCAGATTCTCATCCCGCCGCATTTCTGATTCGATTGTACGTTTACCGTTAATTGGCAAACCCGAGAGTGTTGCAAGCGCGCGCGACAGGGCCAGTTCCCGCGCTTTCTCAGTGGCCTCATCCCGGGCGCGCGTGATCCCGCCGCCGGAGCGAATGTCCTCAATCTGAACTTCTGCCCGCGCTGAAATATATCCAGCTGTCCAGTCCACGAACGTATCCGTGCCGGATCTGGTTTGCAGATGGTCTTTCCGTGGACCATAGTTGGCCTCGATTGCGAAAAGCGATGTAGCAGCGGTCAAAACGAGAATCAGGGCGCGTTTCATAGCTTAATTATCGGCCTGGGACGGCAGCACTGTCTTCGAAAAGTCTGCTGTACTCGCGGCTCAACTCTTCAAAATTCCGGACGATTCGGGCCGGTGGAAGCGCTGACACGATCTCTGCGCCGTAGCGACTGGTACCGAGCCTGGAATCGAGAATTGCTACAACCCCCCGATCGGTTTCGCGGCGGATCAAGCGTCCAAATCCCTGTTTTACGCTGAGGACAGCATGGGGCAATTGAAGAGCCGAAAACGGACTCCTCCCCTCACGCCGCACTGCATCCATCCTGGCGGCAAGAACTGGATCATCTGGAACCTGAAATGGCAGTTTTGAAAGGATCACAAGTCGCAGCTTGTCGCCGGGAATATCGATTCCTTGCCAGAATGTGGCCAGGCCCAACAGCAATCCGCGCTCCGACTCCTGAAAGGCTCTTAGGGCCGGTGCCGCACCGCGATCGATCTGACTAATGATTTCGAGATTCTTGCCAACAGGAAGGTTCATCAGCATTGCCTGTGTCTTAGCAAGCGAGACGCGCGACGTAAACAGTGCAAACGCCCCGCCCTCTGTCATTGAAGCCAGCCTATCAATCCAGGTGGCACAATCCTTCAAGAATCGATCTTCTTCTGTGGGCGGCGCCATTTCCGATGGAAGAAAAAGCAGCGACTGCGTCGGGTAATCGAATGGAGAACTGACTTTAAAGAACTTTGGCTTCTTTTCCTCCAGAAGGTGGGCGCCGGTCTCTTCAGAAAAAAAAGAGAAAGGTTTGGCCCCGGAGGTGCTTAGCGTTGCTGATGTAAAGATAGTTGAATGAAGTTTGCTCAGGATTGCTTCGCGAATAAAATCAGAAGCCTTGAGGGGACTTCTATTCAAGACCGCGCCGCGCCGTCGGTCCTGCGGCTGAATCCAGTGTACGTGATCGTTTCCTGGGCCTGTTAAAAAGTTTTCG
The DNA here is from genome assembly GCA_016788865.1 of Leptospirales bacterium. Classification (GTDB taxonomy): domain Bacteria; phylum Spirochaetota; class Leptospiria; order Leptospirales; family Leptonemataceae; genus JAEUSB01. The sequence continues at coordinate 36,778 of JAEUSB010000084.1, read as the reverse complement.
ATTACGTTTCGCGCCTGGCCCAATCGATTCATTAGCATCTGTGTGCGCAACTCATCACTTGTGCGAGGTCCGTCTTCCAGAGCTTTCAATCGGTCGCGCAGAACCGATTCTGTCTCCGCCAGGTTCTGGATCAAAGCCTCGGCAGCCTTGCTTGCAATCGAATCGATAAGTCGAACGGGTTGCGAATAGCGCATGTCGATCTCTTTTCGAAACTGATCGAGTTCGCGACCTATCAGATCCGCCCTGGCCTGGCGCAGTAGCGTCCCTAACTCCGTCAAAACAACTGATTGCGCCAGAGCATCCGACACGGCCTGCGGAAACCGGTGGCCTTCATCGATTACAACGGCGTCGAGCTCCGGTAAGAGTTTTCCATCCAACGCAAAGTGGTTTGCCAGTAGCGCGTGATTTACAACCAGCAGTCGTGCCCGTTTCCATTTCTCGCGCGCAACAAAGTAATACGAAACATCGTAATTCGAACAGCGTCTGCCAAGGCAATTGTCTGCCTCACGCGTCACAGATCCCCACAGTGCTTCTGGAAAATTCCCTGTGTAGTCAGAGCGGATGCCGGATGACGTGGCCTTTTCCCAATCCAGGAATCTTTCGATCTCTTCACCAGCGAGCAGCAAACCGCCTTGATCGATCGTCTCAGCAAGCTTTCGCTTACAGATGTAGTTTGACGCACCCAGACACAACTCTGCTCCTGAATCCGTTCCCAGGACCCGCTCAACCAGGGGGATGTCTTTTTCTATTAGCTGCGATTGCAGGGAACGCGTGTCAGTAGACACAGCCACGCGCACGTCGTTTTGAATAGCGTAGCTTATCAGCGGGATCAAATAGGCGAGCGTCTTGCCCGTGCCTGTTCCCGCTTCAGATATGAGCACATTACCAGAGAGCAGTGACCTGCCAATTGCGTCTGATAGCCTCTCCTGCGTTTCGCGATAGCGATAGCCGGGTAAAAAGTCCGCTAGCTGCTCCCAACCGGGAAAAGCCAATGGCTAGGCCTGCCTTGCGATTGGTACTGCTTGCGTGAATTCCGGGCGCCCGAGCAGATTCTGCAGAACGGCTTCTTTACTCAGGCCATAATCATGGAGAATCTCGTCGCGTGTGCCGTGCGGAATGGACTCCGTAGGAAACGCAAATGTGTGCAGGTGTTTAGAATTGATTTCGCTTGGCAAGTTCCATCTGATGAAGGATGCAGCACTGCTGTGAATGTAGGAGTCTTCCAGAATCACAAAGTGATCCGTGTCCGCCAGAGTCTTTGAAATAAAATCAGTATCCAGCGGACGAATCCACCGCACGCCCAGCACGGTTGCAAACACGCCGCGCGACGCCAGCTCTTTCTGGACTGCAATCGCTGTTTCCCACATTGCTCCAACTGCCAGGATACACAAATCCTTTCCGCCGGGAGAAATCTCCGGACGAATACGCGTCACATCCGGCAACTTATCAGGATCCAAACTTTCCCGATCGCAAGTATCTTTTGGAAAGCGTACAGCAATTGGTCCCTGCATATCGCGCTCGGCAAACTTCAGGAAGCCTTTGAGCTCCCCTCCGGTCGCAGGCGCGTAGACTCGAACATTTGGACAGGACAGCAAAACACCAAGATCGTACAATCCCTGATGCGTTTCGCCGTCAGGCCCAACACATCCGCCGCGATCCACGACTATCTTCACAGGGAAATTCATCAACGCTACATCTTCAATCAACTGGTCATAGGCGCGATTCATGAATGTAGAATATATACAGAGATAGGGAATGGCTCCACCGCTTGCAAGTCCACCTGCGAATGCCATGGAATGCTGTTCTGCAATGCCAACGTCCATAACTCGATCCGGGAACTTATCGGCAAGCGACCTGAGGCCGGATCCTTCAATCATGGCGGGCGTAATGACCACGACTCTTTCATTCTTTTCCACTATATCGCATAACGTTTCACCAACGATATCACTGAAAGCGATCCGACTCTTGGAACCCTTGCCAGGCATACTTCCGTCTTCACGGTTAAACTTCGTCACGCTATGATAAACAATTGGATCGTTCTCTGCCGGAATATAACCCTTCCCCTTTTGCGTGTAAGCATGAATCAGGATGGGCCCCTTGAGTTCTCGGGCCTTACGCAACACGTCAACCAGCTCAAGTACATCATGCCCGTCGACGGGTCCAATGTAGCGGAATCCAAAATCTGAAAATAGACTTCCAGGCATGAACAGATCTTTAAATGTCCGCTCAAGTTTTCTGGAAAAGAGCTGGAAGACAGGACCAATCACCGGCAACCACATGAGTATTGAATACCAGAGCTTCTTCCACTTATTATACGCGGGTGAGGTAATCAGCCGATTGAGATATTGATTGAGCGCGCCTACATTCTTGGAAATAGACATGTCATTGTCGTTCAGCACAACAATGCAATCCGTCTGAGCATGCCCACCGTGGTTCAGTGCCTCGAAGGCCATCCCCGAAGCAATGGAAGCATCACCGATGACGCATGCGCAGGTGTGCGAAAGCTTCAGCCGATCCCGGGCCATTGCTTCACCGAGCAATTGCGAAATGGACGTTCCTGCATGTCCCGTATTGTAGAGATCGTAGACAGACTCTTCGCGCTTGGGGAAGCCCGAAAGTCCACCCTTCCGCCGCACGCTGCGCAAAAGCTCTTTGCGCCCGGTCAAAATCTTATGCGGATAGATCTGATGACCAACGTCCCAGATCAATTTATCTTCCGGTGTATTCAGTACATAGTGAAGGGCAACGGTTAACTCAACGACACCCAGATTTGACGCAAAATGCCCGCCAACAGTTGCCAGCGTATCAATCAAATACTCGCGCACATCGTCACAAACCTGCGGCAATTGCTCCAGTTTGAGCTGCCGGAGGTCCGGCGGGTGGTGAATGTCGTCGAGCAACGTCATTTATTTTCCCGGTTCCTTATGGCCATGCGAAGTTTTCAGGGTTACAAGATCGCTTTCATTCTTGAGTCCCATCAACTCATAAATTCGCACGGGCTCGAGCTTACCTTTTACGCGAACCAGATCAAGTTCTCTTGCCCAGACTCGATCCTTGACCCGCTCATATGTGAACTCGGAAATGATACTCTTCACACCATAGTTCTTGGTAGCACCTTCGAGGCGCGAACCCAGGTTGACCGTATCTCCCATGAGCGTGTAATCCATACGACGACTTGAACCCATATTTCCAACGACGGCCATACCGGTATTGAGACCAATTCCAATGTCCAGCACGGGAATGTTTCTTTCCGACCAGCGTTTCTGTAGATCCTTGAGCGCGTTAGCCTGAGCAATCGCAGCAACGCATGCAAAGTACGCATGGTCATCATTCTTCGCCGGAGCGCCCCAGAATGCCATGATCGCATCACCCATGTACTTATCAATGGTACCGCGATATTCAATGATCAGTTCCGTCATCTCGCTCAAATACTCATTGAGCAAGTGAACCAGATCTTCCGGACCAAGTTTCTCTGAAATGGTAGTAAACCCACGAACATCCGAGAAAAATACGCTGATCTCTTTCTTGGATCCACCGAGCGCAATTGCCTCTGGATTTGAGAGGAGTTCTTCCACAACGTCCTGCGAAACGAATTTCGAGAATGTGTTTCGGATGAACTTAACGTTCTCTTCTTCCGTCAGTACGCGGAATCCGATGAATCCTACTAGTTGGACAAACTGCAGGATGATCACCGTAGGTAGTACGTGCACGATATTCAAAAGTTGAAAACTAACAATCAGGGTGAAGATTGTATAACCTGCCGCAATCAAACCGGCGAGGACGAAAGCCAGCCAGGTTGCAACGCGAGGTTGATAGAAGCCCATAGCCAGACCAACAGCAAGTAAGATCAGCAGATTTACTATGGGCGGGACTTCAACAATGAAGTCCTGGTTGAGCAGAGTATTCAGTGCGTGCGCGTGATGTTCGATACCGGCCATATCTCCGTATGGAGAAAGGTGCATATCCTGCGCGGTTCCTACACCCGTGGCATAGTACATCGCTATCAGCACAATTTTGTTTTGATAGTTGTCCGCACCTTCCTTTGGAGTCATGCGATTGGCTTCGAGGATTTCTTGAAATGGAAAGCAGAACTGGCCACCGCGGAAGTTAATGTGCATTTGTCCCCGACGATCAATTGGAATGGTGGCAATCCGTTCTTTGTTAGGACGGGCCATGATGTCGATTTCTTCTGTCTCGAACGTCTCTTTGTTTATTTTCTTCCTTTTGATCTCCGGAATGTTCTTAATCCGGATTTCATTTTTCCGGTAATCAACCTCAACGTCATTCTGGAGATTGATCCCGTAGTAGCGAGCGGCAACAATCAAGTCAATGCCGGGCAGAAAAATATCGTCCTTGTCCGGATCGTAGTCCGGTTCTCCGTAACGCTTCTCGTTTACTATGCGCATTACAAGCGGCATTTGCCAGTTCATCCCGGATTCTTCATTCTTAAGAATGTTCGCGTACCCGGCACCTTTCTGGGCGCGACCAATCGATTCAACGGCAGGGTTTGGAAACGATGGTCCTGGTTCGGCAAATTTTCCACCGATCACTTTTGTAAGACGATTCTGTTCTTGTAGCACCTGAACCCGGCGATTGTAGCGCTCCATCGCCTGAGGATTCTGCCTGATTGGCTTCAGGAATTGATTCGAAGTTTCGAGAGGATAATCGGATACAACCGACGCTTTTGCGCCGGCGAAACTTTCAGCAAGGATGTCAACCTGACGTCTTGGTGGACGGTCAGCACTCATAGGGCGGCAGTCCAGAACTACACCGCAAGCATCTCCACCGTACAAACCTTTTTCATCCACGAAGCTAATGTCATACAGCAGTATCCCGCCTTCCGCGCCGCCAAGCGTCCGGGCAAGATCCGCGTAGATATTCCAGTCCAGCGGCCATTTGAAGTTAACCTTCTCAATGGTTTCATTGGAGATCCCCACGATGGTTATGTCATCGCGGATTCCAGGAGGCAACGGTGGTAGCGCCAGGAGTTTTTCGCCTTTATCATCGTAGGGAGCCTGGCAGTAAGGAACTGCAACGTTAGGCGCGAACGTATTTGCCGGATTCCGCAAGAAGGAGTATCGAAAGACAAGGGCATTGTTCTCGAGATTCTTAAAAAGTGGAACTTTTGCAAGAGACAGCGCGAAGAAAAAGGAAGTAATAAGTGCGATTATGAAACCACCAAGGCGTCCGCGGTCAATCCCGAGACGGGTGAGAGTCTGGAATGCAAAAATTGACGAAATTAAAAACCAGATGAAACTAAACCATAGAGTAAATGTGTAGAGGTCCGGTCCCAATGCATCGAGCGGTGCAGGCAAGATGGAACGAACAGTGTGAAAAAAGGAAGTCAGCGGAGCGGCGTACGCAATGAGAAAGAGTAGCGTAGAAGATACAAAGAGCGCAAGGGCCACTAGATCAAAGCGATGAATCTTTTTGTCGTCCTTCTTGGACGCCTTGGGTACAAGCTTATCGAAAAAGAACAGGGCGACACCCAGAGTCGCAATGCCGGGAACGATGGTCAGGTATACTTCGCGAAAGAAGTCAGCTACCAGAGCCGGCGACTTGTTAAAGGTGATGGCCAGAACCAGTATTAATGGCAAAAGGATAGCCAGAACCCCGGCTGTAATAAGAAGACCAATGGCAAGCTTACGCATGGGGAATCTTTTTGTGCCTTCCCCTGCGTTTCAACACGTATTTTGGTAAATTTCGACCCTGGCCGGGAGACCTTGCGAGGAGGGTCACGTTTGTGAGAAGAGGGTGAGAAATCGCCAGGGAGCTCCGGGTATCAAAGTTAGCGCGGGAGAGAATCCCGGGCTAACCAGGGTTAGTTGATTCAACCTGAGAAGCTGAGCGAAGCCTACTTCTTGCTTGAGGCCTTCTTTCCCGCCGTAGACGACTTTTTAGGTGCTCTTCCAGCGGATTTACTGGCGCCAGCCGCCCCGGATCGCTTCTCTTCCGTTAGTCCCGGAGTGGGTGAAGGTCTTCCAAGAAGCCGTCCAACGGTAGACACCAGATCTTCCGGAGTCGCTTCCAGCATCTGGCCGGTGGCACGAACTTGAAGTTCCAGTTTCCCGGATTCAAAGAAATTTTTCCCGGCCGTTACACGCACTGGATAGCCGATCACTTCCGCGTCCGCAAACTTAACGCCGGGCCTCAAATCGCGATCATCCCAGAGGACCTCGAATCCGGCATTTTCGAGCAATTGATGCAAGGTTTCGACTTTAGTTTCCTCTTCTTCGCTTCGGGTAATACTGACCAGAACAACCTCGAAGGGACTGGCGCTGACAGGCCATTTGATTCCTTTCTCGTCATGATTCTGTTCAATTACGGCAGCAAGCGTCCGCTGCACGCCGATTCCATAACAGCCCATTGTTGGAATAAGCGGTCTGCCAGTCTCATCGAGAACGCTTACGTTAAATGCTTTTGAGTATTTATTGCCCAATTGAAAGATATGACCTACTTCGATCCCCTTCACGGCGCGCAACTTTCCATCCCCCATGGGCGAAAGATCGCCTGCAACCGCAAGTGCCACGTCCTTCTCGACATAGGAATCATCAAAGACAACGCCACCCTCGTGGTAGTCTCTCTCTCCTGCCCCCGCAATATAAGCCCTGCCCGGCCTCAGGCTTGCATCGCGTATGATTCGCAAATCCGCCGGTAACCTGGATGGTCCCATAAATCCCGGCACAAATCCAAGTGCCGCAGCTTCCGCTTCACTGGCCGGACGAAACTCAGCTCCATCGAGCGCATTCTTCAGTTTAACTTCATTGATCTGTCTATCGCCGCGAATAAATACCAGTGCGGGACCGTTTTCGGTTTGAAAAAGCATTGCCTTTGCAAGATGCACCGCATCCACACCAAGTAGCTTTGCAACGTCCTCAATGGATGATGCACCGGGAGTGTGGAGCTTCTTTTTTTCAAGAACAACGGCCGGGGGATCACCCGCCTCTCCTGGAACAAAGGGGGTTTTCTCCTGGTTACTCTGATACTTCCCGCCTTCTGAAATGAGCAGCGTTTCCTCTCCAACCTCAGAGGGGACCATGAACTCTTCTGAGGCCGATCCTCCCATGGTTCCGGTGTCGGCCTGAACGGGAATGGTTTCCAGTCCCAGACGCGAGAAGATATTACGATATGCGGTCCGCATTTTCTGATAGGTTTCTTCCAGCGATGCCTGATCTTTATGAAATGAATAGGCATCCTTCATCACGAATTCACGCGATCGCATTACACCAAATCTTGGCCTGATTTCGTCGCGAAACTTGGTGTGAATTTGATATACGTTAACCGGCAAATCACGGTATGACTTTAAGATTCCCTTCATTAGCTCTGTAAAGGACTCTTCATGCGTTGGTCCGAGAACGTTCCAGGTTTCATGTCTATCCTGAAGGCGAAACATCTCCTTCCCCATTGTCTTCCAACGCCCTGACTTCTCCCACAGTTCACCGGGAATCAATACTGGTAGTATGAACTCAACCGCACCGGCTTTGTTCATTTCATCCCGGATAATGTTTTCCACCTTGCGGAAGGCACGGAGCCCCATAGGAAGCAGGTGATAAAGACCGCTACCGAGCTTGCCTATGAGGCCAGCCCGAAGCATCCATCGGTGCGATGCAATTACAGCGTCTGCGGGCGTATCCCGCAGTGTGTGGATCAGAAATCTGGAAGCTCGCATAACGTCAGAGTCCGACTACAAACAAGACGTCGCGGTACATGATCCACAGTCCCAGGAAGATCAAAACAGCCAGACCACCACGATAGATGCTTTCCATCACACGGGGAGTTACTGGCTTTCCAAAGATCGCCTCATATAGAAAGAAGACCACATGCCCACCGTCCACAACCGGAAACGGAAGCAAGTTCATCACGAACAGCGCAATCGAAATCGCCGCAAACATCGACAGATAATCGTGGAAACTGGATTTCAGAACCACGCCGGCTGCGGCAAACATTCCAACTGGACCCATGGCATTGTCTATGAAAGAAAGACGACCTGAGAAAAGACTCCCGAAGAACGCAGGATAGATCATCACATTCTTAACTGTGTCGATCGAGGCTCGCGTAAATACATCGCCGATGCTACCATTGTCAGGCAGATACTCGGTCTGGATACGGGAGTCTGGTCTAAATCCAAAGAGGCCTATCTTGACCGCTTTGCCCTGTGCGGAATACAAACGATCCCCAATTTGAAACTGAACAGTGCGCCCGTCTTTCAAGAGATCGTAGAGCCTTTCAAAGGAACCTGGCGCTGCTCCGTCGAACTTCATCAAACCGAGTGCACGCTGGTGAACGGCCACACTGGAGAGAAGCATCTGGTCTGAAACGGGGCTGTTGTATTTGAGATCCGTGACGCCTGTCAGCTCAACTCTGTATTCCTTCTGGGTGGGGACTTCTACGGTCTTATTCTCGGTGAACCATGGGGCAAGCCAGGGAAGTATTTGGCGTTTAACATCCACTCTAGCCGGCTCACCATGTTTAATGCCCAGACGGGTTTGCAGTTCAAGCGTTGAATGAACCGGCTCACCCTCGACTGCAAGAATCACATCGCCATCCTTTAAGTACGGCAACGCGCGCAAACTTCCGGGTAGCTCTGCATGGCCCATCAGTGATTGAAACCTGTAACTCCACACGTCCATTGTGGGATAGTTGACTTCCAGGCTGCGGGTTCCTGGCGCTCTAAGTCCAATAGCAGCACGACCGGCCGTATCCACTTCCGGACGAACCACAACGCTTTTGTTCACGCCGTCACGCGAATAGTCGACCTTTAGCGGTGCTCCGCCGGAGAGAGCCACAATCTTCTGTACGTCCATGAAGTCATGCACCGGCTCGTCTGCGATCGCAAGAATCTTGTCGCCTGTCCGAAGCCCGGCCTTGTAAGCGGGACTTTGCTGCATCTGCTCTTCCCAGAATCCTACGTTAGGCGCTACTGGTCCGGAAAGGCTGTGAATCAGAATGAAGATTGTAAAACCAAGAATGAGGTTGAAGATTGGACCACCAAGCACAGGAATAATCCGCTTCAAAGGTGAGACAGACAGCAACCCGCCCGGGACTTTCTCTTGAGACAGGATGTCGTCTCCGTAGAACTTTACATAGCCGCCAATTGGAATGGCTGTGATCTGCCAGGTGGTCACGCCAATCTTCTTTTTCCAGATTCCCTTCCCGTATCCAATGGAGAAGATCTCTGCCTGAACACCAACCGCCTTGCCCAGAAGATAATGGCCAAGTTCATGAATGAAAACGCAAACGCCGAGCATCAAAGCCCCGCCCAATAACATTGCTATCATACTACCTCTTCCACCTTCGTAAGTCTTTTGGATTGTGCATAAGCCGATTCGCGTGCACGAGCGTCTGCTTCGAGATACAGGCCGAGTTCCGATCCCTGTTCGATCTTACTTGCGCTCAACACCATTTCCAGAAGTACGGGAATATCCGTAAATTGAATTAAACCATCAAGGAACAGACCGGCAGCAATTTCATTTGCAGCATTGAAAATAGCCGGCGCAGTCCCGCCATTTCTTGCTGCCTCCATGCACAAGGCAAAGCCGGGAAATTGAACCGGATCAACCTTCCGAAATTCAAGGGCTGGCCAGGCTTCTGGCCTTGTCACCACATCCGGATACACGGGCGGTGATTGGGGGAAATACAATGCATGTGCGATCGGGAAAAGCATGCTCGGCCGGTTCGCCATGAAACGAAATCCGTCAGCCGTCTCAACCAGGGCATGCACATGGCTGACCGGATGAATGAGCACATCGAGTCGATTCAGCGGTATTGCAAAGAGGTGCATCGCTTCAATGATCTCAAGTCCTTTGTTGATTAGCCCGGCAGAATCGACAGTGATCTTTGGGCCCATGCTCCAGGTCGGGTGATTCAGTACATCCTGTCGGCGTACCTGTTTGAGTTCAGCCGGCGTTCGATTCAAGAACGGGCCACCGGAGGCTGTGAGGATAGCCAGTTTCAGATGAGGTGCATCGAGACCCAACAAAAGCTGGAACAGCGCATTGTGTTCGGAATCTACCGGAACGATGCTTGCATCCTTTGAACTTGCCAGTGCTCGTTCAATGACTGGACCGGCAGTCACCATGGTTTCCTTGTTTGCCAGAGCAATCTTGTACCCCAGCTCGATTGCACGCAGTGTTGGCGCAATTCCCGCCGCGCCCACAACTGCAGAAATCACTGTGTCTGCCTTCTCTGAGCGCGCCGCGTTCAGAAGCTCGGCGGCAGCGTGCACTCCCCAGAAAAATTTTACCCCTGCAAACTTCTTTGAAAACTCCGTCAATGACTCAGGCGGCTGCGTACCCGTGATAGCCGCAAACTTTATGGACGGGAAGCAAGTTAGAATCTCAGCAAGCCTGGGTAACGACGAATGCACGCTGACTGCAACGAGCTCGATCTCTCCAGGGCTTCTGCTCAGAATGTCAAGTGTACTGGTGCCGATTGAACCAGACGCGCCCAGGATCACCAACTTTGATGTCTTCCTGGAACGAGAGGGGGCAACGATCTGCGCGCTAACAGGACTCCAGGATAACATTAAAGCGAATAGCCGGCCATTTCGCGAAAGTACAGGTAGTAATAGCCAACCGGGATGCTAAAGAACAGGGCATCTGCCAGATCCAACATCCCACCGTGGCCTGGAATAAGGGAGGCCGAGTCTTTCTTACGAGCGTCACGTTTGAGCGCGCTCTCAACCAGATCACCAAACACAGAAAGTACAGAAATTACTCCAGTGAAAATCGCCAGCTCCACATAAGACATATGGATGTCGTTTAACGGCGCATTTGCGTACTTTTTCCAGAAATAGAAGAATGCCAGATTGAAAGCAATCGAGAAGACAAAACCACCGACGTATCCTTCGTACGTTTTCCGCGGACTAACTTTCAGTCCGGCATTGTGCTTGCCCAGGTATTTGCCCGCAAAGTAGGCACCTGCATCCGTCATGATTGTAGCCAGTGCAGTTACCAGAAAGAAGAACACACCCTTCTCCTGGCCCAGAAGAAGGAATACGTGGCAGAGTGGAATAACAGTGTAGAGAACCCCAAAAAGCGTAACGGCCACACCATAGATTGTCCCATCCAGCGGCCGGAGAATGAGATGCGTGGACATGGTCACTATCATGAACAGCATAAACACGAGAATAAGAACATGACCGGAAACATAGGCTGCATCCGGAGTTATGAAAGATGGAGGGACATGACCCTGCAACGCGCGAATGCTCAGATACTGTATGTAGTACAAACCAACGAAAATCAGGGAAAAAAGAACCCCGACTCCCTTCATGGCTTTTCCTTCCAGTCCCTTGTCTGTCAGAGTATAGAACTCAACGACACCAAGCAGCGAGAACACGACCACCAGTAACAGAACGCCAAGCGAATGCATGAAGTCCGGAGTCACGAGCGCTACAATCACGATGGCGCCCAACGTCAGGCCGGATGATATTCGTTTGGCTGTTTCGCTCATGCTCCGTGTTTAATCCTCAGTTTCCAGAAGTCCACCGAATTTGCGAGGCCGCGATTTGAACCATTTCAGTGCCTTCATTAACTGCCGTTTGTCAAAATCCGGCCAGAGCGTCTCCGTGAAGTACAGTTCGGCGTATGCACTTTGCCAGAGAAGAAAGTTGCTGAGGCGCTGCTCGCCACCCGGACGCACCATCAGGTCTACCGGAGGCAACGGATAGGTAAATAGCTCCTTTTCAAACTCACTTTGCGAAATAGCAGCCTGCGCCTTCCGGGGCTCTTTCTTCGCAAGTTCCAATCGGCGATGCAATACTTTAGTGGCAGCAATCAGTATCTCATCTTGCGAACCATAGTTCACACAAAAATTCGCGGTGAGATTGCGATTCTTTGCAGTCTTCTCAATTACCTCTTGAATCAGTTTGCGATTTGCAGCCGGCAAGCGCGAGAGATCCCCCGAAGCGTGGACGCGAATTCCCTTCTCAAGACAGCGCTCCAGCCTCGAAGAGAAGAACTCACGCATCAAACTCCAGATGGCCTGGATCTCAATTTTGGGACGCTTCCAATTCTCTGTTGAGAAGGCATACAGCGAAATACAGGGAATGCGAAGATCAAGGACCAGATCAAGCAAGCGATCCAGTGCCTCCCCACCTGCCCGATGACCTTCCGATCGCTTCAGCCCCCGCGCCTGCGCCCAGCGGCCATTGCCGTCCAGGATGATCCCGACGTGCCGGGGATTCGGATTTTCTCCCGGCACCGTTATACTGTGAGGATACTTTTTTCTTTGGCCTGCGCCAGTTCATCGGCTTTGTGAACAAAGCCGTCTGTAACCTTCTGGACATCGTCCTGGAGACCCTTCAGTTCGTCCTGGGATTTGCCCATCTTCTTGAGTTCTTCGTTCCCATCGCGACGCACGTTTCTAATAGAAACCTTGCATTCTTCCAGGCGAACCTTTACCTGCTTTACAAGTTCCTGTCTACGCTCCATGGAAAGCTCCGGCAGATTCAGCCGAATCACTCCACCATCGTTTGAAGGGGTAATGCCAACGTCGCTTTTCAGAATTGCTTTTTCGATATCACCGAGTGCACTTTTATCGTACGGCGTGATTGTTAGCATACGGGCTTCAGGTGCCTGGATGCTTGCGAGCTGGTTGAGTGGGGTCATTGTGCCGTAGTACTCAACATGAACTGCATCAAGCATGGATGGCGTTGCACGAGTGGAACGAATCGCCGCAAGATCTTTGGTCAGCGAATCGATGGTTTTCTGCATGCGAGTTTTGATCTCTGCGATTACCTGCGCTGGTTCTACTTTATCCGGCATACTCAAGACCCTCCTCTGAAGAAATCAGCGTTCCAATCTTTTGACCTTCGAACATACTCTTCAGGCTATCTTTCTCGAAAATATCAAATACCAGAATAGGTGTATTGTTGTCCATGCAAAGTGCAAGCGCCGTTGAATCCATTATCTTCAGCCGCCGCTGGATCGATTCCATGTAGGACACCCTGGCAAATCGCTTTGCATCGGGATTTTTCTTGGGGTCAGAGTCGTAGACACCGTCCACTTTTGTTGCTTTCAGGATAACCTGGCAGCCGACTTCAACTGCCCGGAGTGCCGCAGTCGTATCCGTTGTAAAATATGGATTTCCAGTTCCGCCGGCAAAGATCACAATTCGATTTTTCTCAAGGTGGCGCATTGCCTTGCGGCGGATGTAAATCTCTGCAATCGATTTCATCTCAATTGCCGACTGTACGCGGGTAATCATCCCGATCTTTTCGCAGGCGTCCTGCAGCGCCAGGGAATTCAGGATTGTTGCGAGCATTCCCATGTAATCGGCAGTCGCGCGATCCATTCCGCTTTCTGCAGCGGCCTGCCCCCGGAACAAATTGCCAGCGCCCACAACCACGGCAATCTCCACACCCATTTTGTGACAGACGCGGATTTGTTCGGCTACGTGACGGACGCGCTCGAATTCAATGCCGAGCTTGCCTTCAACAGTGAAGGCTTCGCCGGAAAGTTTTAGAAGAACCCGACGGAATGGAAAATTCGGATTCATGGCTGATTCCTTCTCAGCCCGCTTCGTATCGTGAGAATCGGGAGACGGTTATGTTCTCCCCAAACTTACCAATATAGGATTGGATGAGCTCGGAAACGGTTGTCTTTGGTTCTTTAATGAACGGTTGGTCCATCAGGCAAACGTCTTGCTGGAATTTCTTGATTTTGCCCGGCAGAATCTTTTCGATCTGCTCTGGCTTCTTCTTCTCTTCCAGGAGTTGAGCGCGGAACACTTCTGTTTCTTTTTCGATAACTTTAGGATCGAGATCCTCAGCCTTTACGGCCAGTGGAGCTGCCGCTGCAACCTGCATGCACAGATCTTTACCGAGAGCTTCAAAGTCATCATTCTTTGCAACAAAGTCAGTTTCGCAATTCAATTGCAACAGTACGCCGATTTTGCCTTCTCCGTGAATGTAGGAAAACACGCGGCCGCAACCTGTGTCCTTACCGGAACGTTTTGCTGCTTTTGCGAGGCCCTTTTTGCGGAGCGCATCAGATGCTTTCTCGAGATCACCGCCGAATTCTGCCAGGGCGGCTTTACAATCCATCATTCCAGCTCCGGTCATTTCCCGGAGTTTTTTAATATCATCAGGCTTAACGTCTGCCATTTCTAATCCTTACTATTTCTTATGAGTAAAACGAGAAGAGGTATCGTTACTTCTTCTCGTCAGTTTTGACTTCAACGCCTGCCGCCGCAGCTGCTGCGGCAGCCGCTGCTTCTTCCGCTGCTGCAGCTTTTGCAGTTTCGTCAGGGATGAATTCGCCGCTTTCGTCGTACTCACCACGATACTGCAGTGAATCGAGTGCGATTGCATCTGGATCCATAGTTGCATCTTCATCTGTGAAGCGTGAACCCTCTTCGAGACCTTGCGATCCTTCGAGAACTGCATCAGCCATGGTTTGCAGATACAATGAGATTGCACGAATGGCATCATCATTTCCAGGAACTGGATAGTCGATGAGTTCAGGATTGCAGTTTGAATCCACAACGGCAAAGATCTTGATTCCCATTGCGCGTGCTTCTTTCACAGCAATGTCTTCTTTGCTTGGATCAATTACAAACAGGATGTCTGGAGGAGACTGAAGCTCCTTGATTCCAGAAAGATGCTTACGAAGCTTTTCCAGTTCGCGCTTCAACAGCAATGCTTCTTTCTTTGTGCGAGCTTCTTGATCAAACGATCCGCTCTGCTCCATTGCTTCCAGTTTCTTCAGGCGAGCAATTGACTTCTTAACCGTTGGCCAGTTAGTCAAAAGGCCACCAGGCCAGCGTGTATTTACATAGAACATGTTGCAACGAGTTGCTTCTTTCTCGATTGCTGCGCGGGCCTGCTTCTTGGTCCCAACGAACATGATGCGTTGGCCCTGACCTGCATACGCACGCAGTGCTTCATATGCCTGCTTGGCCAGCTGCACGGTCTTTTGCAGATCAATAATATGAATTCCGTTCCGTGCAGTGAAGATGTAGGGAGCCATTCTTGGGTCCCACTTCCTTGTTTGATGGCCAAAGTGCACGCCTGCTTCGAGCAGGTTTTTCATTGAAATCGTCGACATTCCTTACTTCCTAATCCTTCGGGTTAAACCCTGAATCCCAATCCAAAACCAAAATACTAAAATTTCTTTATGAATGGCGCTAGAGCTTTTTATATAAGAACCAGCCCGCCGCCGCCAACCCCAGGAGACCTGCTCCCGTGAGCCGAATCTCAAGACGCTGGATCGCATAAAAGTCCTTTGCCAGAACAATGTTGTCCGCAAACAAAGGTTTGTTCAAAAACTCAAGACCAAAGACCTGCTGGAGAAGTGAGCCCAGTACAGAACCCATCAAAAGCCCCAGGATCAAGGCCAGGATAGCAAAACTGAAGGAAAATCTACCCATCAGCCCAGCTCAGACCATAACCGTTGGAACACAGGTGGCAGTCAAACCAATTCATACAGGAAAAATCCCATGCTTGCGCTCCGGTCGGAGGACATGCTTGTTCCGGGTGAGCTCCAACATCCGGTACAGGACTACAGGCGTATCCCTTGGATCAAGCAGCTCGTCCACGCCAAAAAGTGCCGCCGCGCGCGCCGAAGAAACCTCATCGCGGTATGCGTCTTCAAGCTCGGTTCGGAGCTTTGCTGCCTCCTCCGCTGGCATGCCTTTGAACTTGTTTCCATACATAATGTTTACGGCACCCTCGGCGCCCATGAGGGCAATCTCTCCCCCCGGCCAGATGGCAATGTAGTCTGGCTCATAGCCCCGGCCGCAAAGCACGTAATAGCCGGCGCCGTAAGCCTTTCGAACCACGATTGTGAATTTAGGCACCGTTGCATTGCTCACCGCATATAGCAGCCTGGCCCCGTGGCGGATGATACCCGCCCGCTCCACCCTGCTTCCGACCAGGAATCCGGGGACGTCCTGGAGAAAGACCAGCGGGATCCCAAATGCGTCGCAGATTTGGACAAACCTGGCTCCCTTGTCAGAAGAATCATTTTCCAGAACTCCGCCCAGATGCATACTCGCACTGGCGACGATCCCAACGGAATAACCACCGAGTCGCGCAAAGCAGGTAATGAGCGATTTTCCAAAATCATTCATGAAAGGTAGAATGCTTCCCGAATCAAAAATATGATCGATGACAGCCGCTGTGTCGAATGGCGATCCAGAATCTTCGGGAATGAGTTTGAGTAGTGACTCGTCTGCACGACCAGGCGGCTTATTGTCTTTGAGCGGCAATCTGGGCGGCAATTCCTGCGAGCTAGAGGGAAAATACGAAAGATACTTTCGTGTTAACAGCAACGCTTCGCGATCATCCTTTGCGCCCATATGCGCCACACCCGATTTGAATAAGTGTACAGACGCTCCACCGAGATCCTGTTCTGAAATCTTCTCTCCAATTACCGCCTCAACCAGTGGTGGTCCGCCAAGGGCGAGCACTCCCTGATTTTCTACCATGATTACACAATCGCTCAATGCCGGGATGTACGCTGTGCCCGCAGCTCCTGGGCCCAGCACGACGCTGACCTGCGGAACTACACCGGAAAGAATCGCCTGCTCGCGAAACAGATAGCCCGTTGTTGAAAAGAAACTTCCGCCCAACTCCTGAACCCTGGCCCCGGCCGAATCAATCAACCAAACGATAGGTTTGCGCTGTTTTAACGCCATTTCGCGAATGCGCGCGCACTTTGCTTCGCCTGTGCGACCCATGGTGCCGGCGAGTACCGTAAAGTCGTACGCAATCACAAACACATCGCGCGAATCAATCCTGCCAACTCCCGTTACCACCCCGTCGGCCGGTACGTTCTTTCCGGCCAGGTCTTTTGAAACCCCGGCATGATCTGCATGCAGGCCAAATTCCAGAAACGATCCCGAATCAAAAAGAATTTCAAGGCGCTGTCTGACGTTGAGGCGGCCACGATCGGCGTGCTTCTTGACGGCGGCTTCTCCGCCCATGCTCAGCGCGCGGCGTTTTGAGTTTTCCAGATCCTCAAGGACTTCTTTGATTGGGCGTTTAGATTTCATTTAAACTCACAGCCTTAATAATTTCATCGCATTGGTTTCAAAAATTTTTCCCTCAATTTCCGGACCCAGTTTCAGGGCACGAATGGCGCTTGCCTGCTCCGCATAATCGTACGGTATATTTGGGAAATCGGAGCCATAGAGAATTCTATCCTGATATCTTACGAAGAACTCGCGACCAGGACAGTTGTTCTCAAAGACGTGTGTATGCACGCAATTCATGGCTGTGTCAAAATACACATGCTCGTAGTCGTCCGCAAGGCGTAAGTATTCCTTTGTTTCAAAGGCTCCGCAGTGTGCGATGACGACTCGCAGAGATGGAAATCGCCTGAGGAGATTTTCGATGCGGCGCGCTCCATCCGTTGAATCATAAACAGGGGCTGAAGCCGGATGACAAACGATGACACGTTGCATAGCCTGCATGATCTCATATGCGGGAAAGAATCGCGCGTCGTCCAATTGCTCATTTGAAACGAACGGGTGCAGCTTGATCCCCAGGAATCTGTAGTGTTCAAAGATTTGGCGTGCCTGGCCTGCCGTGTCTCCGTCCCCCGCGTAAATGGTCCCAAAAGGCAAAAGCTCGGGAACGATAGCAGCTGTCTCAAACATGAAATCGTTCAGGTATGCTGCCAGACCGGGCTTGTGCGCATACAACAAACCGGTGAACTTTTTGACCCCGAAATCGCGCAGGGTCTGAACATGCGCCTGGCCGGAAAGGCGGTAGCGAATATTCCAGAGGCCGTGTGACTGATTCTCGAAAAAGCGCCAGATTGCCTTGAAGACGGCTGGTGGGAAGAGGTGAACGTGGATATCGATCAACGTTAGGAACGTAAGAGAAAAGGCGAATTCGGGTAAATAAAAAATCCGACGGGGCAAATGGCTGCCTCGCGCTGCCGAAAATACGTACAGTGCCTACTGTCACCGAACTCACGCTTGGAGCCACCCTGCTGCTCTCGCTGGGCCTGCTCGCCCTTTGCTTTAGAAAGTGGCGGCATGCGGCCGGGGAGCTGCGCATCCTCGAACGTGCCATTGCGGAAGTACTGGGCACAGGGGTGATGCTGCCCACGGCCCCAAACCTGGTCAATGCCTGGAAGACCTCCCAGGAGGAAATTCACCAGCTCAGGCAGTCCAAAGAAAAGCTGACCAGGATCCTCTCCTTCATCGACGGCCTTTTGCAAGAGTCCGACAATCAGACGGCCGCTCTCGAAACCATTTCACCCAACCTCCAGGTTATGTCCTATTCGATCCAAAGCATCGCCGAGGCAGCGCAAAAACAGCTAGAGGTCATCGAGAATACGGGCAAGGTCTTTGAGGCCTTCAACATTAGCACCTCAAAGCTATTCGATATCATCACTGTCATCAATGATAAGTCCATCACTACCCTTTCGCACGCAAAGCGGGGCTCGGAAACCATTCACGGAAGTTTTGAAAGCATGGCCGTAGTCCATGAGAGCCTGTCAAAGATAGGACAAATCATCAACGCAATCCGGGGAATTGCTGACAAAACAAACCTGTTGAGCTTGAACGCTGCAATCGAAGCGGCTCGCGCGGGCGAGCACGGGCGTGGATTCGCGGTTGTCGCAGATGAAGTATCAAAGCTAGCAGAAAAGAGTTCCGTATCCGTAAAACAAATCGCTGGCATCCTTACAGACAACCTTGAGACCTCTCGCAAAGGCAAAGATGTCTCAGACCTGGCACGCTCGAGTTTTGAGACAATCTCAACGAGCATCCTGGATATGAATGAACAGATTCAGGATGTCAATGCGTACGTCGGCTCCGAGAAAAAGCAAATGCAGGACTTGCAGAATCAAATCTATACCCTGAAGTCGGCCAGCCTTGAAATCAGCGGGTCGATACAAAATCAGTCGATTCAATCCCGCGAACTGGTCAGTTCGATTGAAATTCTTTTTGAGACCACAAAGTCCGTGGCCGCAGGTGTTCGTTCTGTAAGCGAACTGCTCGAAGAGATCCGCGATCAACGCTAATCAGACTGCTGAACGATCCTTCCCAATTCAATTTTATTGCTCGCATTTTGCAAACAGGTCGGCCCGATGGGGCGTTTTCTAATCTTAACATGGCAAAGTTTCTATTTGCAGGACTTCTCGCGAGCCTTTCCCTGGGTGCATTCAATTGCCGGGTCAAAGCGGATTGCAACCCTTTCGATCCTTCCTGCAGTATTCTGATGGCGCTGGTCGAATTCGATATTTGCCGGGTCCCCTACTGGCAGGTCACGGATCCTCTCTATGCAGGGGAGGTTCAACGTGAACTCAAGCGAGTTGCAGGCCGGGGAATTACCAGGGGGCCCAGCACGAGTCAATTTGGCACCGTCCCCGGCGCCAATGATTGGAGCGGTGGAATCCTTGCACCCAATGGGAAAATCTACGGAATGCCCATGACTGAGACGCGGGTCTTGATCATTGACCCCACGACCAACACACTTGATCCAAATGTAATTACGGGCCTTGTGGGCGGCGCAAACAAATGGAGTGGCGGAGCCCTGGCACCTAACGGTCTTATCTATGCCGCTCCCACGGCAGGTCTAACCCAGGGCATTCTCGTAATCGATCCACGGACAAACACGGCATCGACCCTGGGGACCACTGATGGCTACACGGGTGCAATTCTGGCACCTAACGGAAAGATATACATGGTACCCGGAAACGCAGGGCTCCGGCCAATTCTTATGCTCGATCCGCAAAACAATTCGGTTCAAACATTTGGACCGAGCAGATCCGGTTATGTGGGTGGTGTTCTTGCTTTTAACGGTAGGATCTACCTGATCCCGGCCGGAGGAACAAATGAGCCCATTCTCGAACTTGACCCGACGACCAACACAACGACCTTTGTTGGTGCGACAAGTGCCGGCGAAGGATGGTTTAGTGCTGCATTGGCGCCTGACGGTAAGATCTATGCAGCAAACATCGGAGCCACGAACCAACTTCGAATTGATCCGGAAACACGCGCTGCAATCCGATTTGGCCCGGTGGGCATTGCCCAGGATCTCGAAGGGAACACGCTTGCAAGCAATGGCAAGATTTACAGCGTAACACGCGGTGGCACACAGTTTTCAGAAATTGATCCCGCAGGGCCAACGCAGACCAAATTTGGCACTTCTGCGGCCACGTGGGCCGGAGCCACACTTGCCCCCAACGGAAAGATCTATGGAATTCCGCGGAATGCCACGGCCGCGCTTGTGATTGATCCTGGATCCGTGGAGAATCTATGTCCGGCAATTTTGATGTCGGGGTATTTGAATAAACTTTGACAGCCGACCACGGGACGTTATCCGCTCTTATTGGACCACCTCAAGAACCCTTTCAAAGAGTCGCCCTATCTTCCCCTGAATCGCAACCTTACCATAGTCTCCTGCCGTAGTCACAACAACCAGATCGAAACTCGGAACTACGAAGATCCTTTGACCGCCGTTTCCCACGGCCGTAGTCCAATCGATCTGCTTTCCTTTCACAACAGAAGAGCCGGTCCACCACTGATAGCCGTAACCCATTGATTGCTCGTTCCCACTGAGCAGCGTTACACCCGTATCGAGATGACTACGAGTTGAAATCTCAATCCAGTCCCGCCTGATGATTTGTTTTCCGTTCCAGACGCCGCCATTCAGTACAAGTCGACCGATCTTCATCATATCGCGCGGGCGAAGTCTCAGCCCCGCATGCGGCATGGGCCTGTCACGGAGATCCAGGGCCCATTTGAAGTCTTTTATTTCCAGCGGATCAAATAGCTTTTCGCGCGCAATATCGATCAAGGGCTTACCCGTGGTCCGAACCAACAGATCCGCGAGAACGGCTGTTCCTCCGCCATTGTAGTTGAACTTCTGTCCCGGCTCATGGACCAGAGAACGGTCCATGAGGAAGCTGACATGCGATGACTTCCAGAGCAGACGAAGTTCATCGCTCATGACGGGGCTTACCCACTCCTCCCAGGCCAATCCGCTGTTCATCTGGAAGAGATTCCTTACCGTTATGCGACGTTTATCAAGTGCTGGTTTCTCAGAGGAAGGGAGTTCCTGGAATTCTTCTACGTCCGGATAATGGGACAGTACAGAAGAGCCCAAATCCGGAAGGATTCTCTGATACTCCGGGATTCCCCAGAGCAGACTGGTTATGCTCTTACTGACTGAACGAACATCATGAAGCGTGTTTGCGTCAAATTTAGTCTCTGAGGAGCAGAGAGTGCCCAGCCCGCCGAGCGAATCGAGGGTTTCATCCGCTCCATTTCTGTACATCTCGAACTGGATTCTCCCTCCCCGTTCGATCAAAAGGCTGTGCAGGTTTGTACCTGGGTCACGTGCTTCGCGCTCGAGGGTTGCAAGCCCCCCTGCGTCAAACGGGGATTCTGCCTGGAGTGCCGTAGTAAGCCCGACGACGAAGAACCCGGCAAGAACGACGCGCCGACTCGGGAGAATGGATCTGACTTCAAAATGTTTCATGCCCTCATAGTAGTGCACCGAGGCCTCAAGCTCCGCGCAAATCTGAAATTGTCTGATCGATTTCGAAATCGATCGGGAAATTGTGCGACCGGGTCCCGGTCATCTCAAAGAGAGAGTCTACCCAAATTCAAGGCGATACTGGGTGGGACTCTTGCCCGTCCGAGCCCGAAACGCGCGATTAAACGGTGCGAGCGAACCATAACCCAGGTCCATTGCAATTCGCAAGATGGGCACATCCGATTGGGAAGCATCGCGCAGTACTTTGCAGGCCGCATCGACACGATAATGATTTAGATAATCATTGAAATTGCGAAATCCAAGCCTCAAATTGATCAACCGGCGTAATTTGTATTCGTGAACATTGAGGCGCGTTGCGAGAGTTCGGATCGTCAGCGATTCTTCCGCAAATCCTCGATTTGTTTCGATAAACTCCCGCAGGCGCGTTTCCAGTTTCATTTCATCGGCTGTGGGTTCCGTAAGGGGGGAATCATTCGGACCAGAAGCTGAATCGGCTCGGACGCCATCGATGACATCCGGGATCAACAGCGATTGCAGCCTGAGAACGGAAACGGCAATCACAAAAGAAACAAGCAAAATCGCTACCGAGTTCACGAAATCCATGAGTACCGGCGGACATTGCCCCCGCATATAGATCTCAAGCGTGAGTATTGCAAACGCTGATGAACCAACACTCAAGATAAATCGCCGACGAAATGCCCGCCGCGCCTCCACGAGATCTCCCGTGCCCTCCTTGTATATGGTCACGATTGCGGCTATTACCAGCCCAAGGGCTATTACACGCGGAGAAAGGACGATCGCCGCCTCGGCGAAGGACCGATCTGCAGAACTGACTTTTGTGAAGAATAAAATCGTGCCGATCAACAGAAGCACGATGAGAATCAACCATACAGTGCGAGGGAGGCGCGGTTCGTCTGAGAATAGAAGTTTGCTGAATGCGTACAGCCAGAAGGAGACGGTGAGGCCACCAAGTTGTAAAGGAAGCAAGAGCAGCGGTCTATCCGCACCGCGAAAGAATTGCAGAACCACATAGCAGACAACTGAGAGAGCAAGCAGTCCACCCACAAGCCCGCGCAAATCACGCAGTTTGGCAAATTGAAGGGCAAGAAGGATTAGAATTGCAATGGTAGAACCTTTAACGATCAGCGAGATCGAAAGGAGAAAGTCGAGATTGTGAGTGAGAGAATCCAGGGAATGTGACCTGAGAACATACCAGGCAGATCGATGCCCTACCGGACACCGACTGCCTGCTACTTTGTAGCTTAGCCGAGCGCTTTCTTGATTGCAGCTCCCATTTCGGCTGGAGATTCAACTACGACAATGCCAGCGTTTCGCATTGCTTCCATTTTGGTTTTTGCAGTGCCCTTGCCGCCGCTAATGATAGCGCCTGCATGACCCATGCGTTTTCCAGGAGGCGCCGTTTGACCGGCAATGAAACCAACGACGGGCTTTTTCTTGTTAGCCTTCACCCACTCCGCTGCGTCCTCTTCGTCTGTTCCACCGATTTCACCGATCATAATGATGCCGTCAGTTTCCGGATCGTTCATGAGAAGCTCGAGGGCTGCTTTGTGTTTTGTTCCAATAATGGGATCTCCACCAATTCCAATACATGTGCTCTGCCCAAGTCCCTGGAGCGTGAGCTGACCCACAGCTTCATATGTTAAGGTTCCAGAACGAGAAACTACACCAATGCGACCTTCTTTGTGAATCATGGCAGGCATGATCCCAATCTTGCATTTACCCGGGCTAATTACACCTGGACAGTTTGGTCCAATGAGACGAGTCTTTGAACTTTTCAGAACGGAATACACGTTTGCCATGTCGCGGACGGGAATCCCTTCTGTGATACAGATGCAGAGTGGAATTTCCGCTCCCACCGCTTCCAGGATTGCATCGGCTGCAAACGGAGGTGGTACAAAAATCACAGTGGCATTGGCGCCTTCTTTTTCAACCGCGTCTTTGAGCGTGTTGAAAATTGGAACCCCATGCTCGCTTTTTTGGCCGCCCTTCCCAGGAGTAACTCCGCCGACTACTTTTGTGCCGTAGTCAATCATTTGAGTCGTGTGAAACGATCCTTCTTTGCCTGTGATCCCCTGGACCACAACGCGCGTGTTCTTATCTACCAGTACTGCCATTTCAATCCTTCCTTATTTACCGCTGCGGATTGCTTCCGCGACTTTTTCAGCGCCGTCTTTGAGTTCATCGGCTACGAGAATCTTGAGACCAGATTTTGCCAGGATATCCTTTGCAATGTCTGCATTGGTTCCCTTGAGACGCACAACGAGTGGAACGTGAATGTTCACGTCTTTTGCAGCCTGGATAATTCCATTTGCAACGCGATCGCACTGAACAATTCCACCGAATACGTTGATGAAGATTGCTTTTACGTTTGGATCACCCAGGATAATCCTGAAACCGTTTGCAACCGTGGTAGCATTCGCTCCACCGCCCACGTCAAGGAAGTTGGCCGGGAATTCGCCCGCGAGTTTGATGATATCCATTGTGGCCATCGCAAGGCCAGCACCGTTTACCATGCACCCCACATTGCCATCCAGGCGCACATAGTTCAGGTTGAATTCCGCTGCTTTCAATTCAAGTGGATCTTCTTCCGAAGCATCGTGGAGTTTTGCCGCGTCCGGATGACGATACATTGCGTTGTCGTCGAAAGTGAACTTGCAGTCGAGCGCCATGATCTGATTGGTTTTGGTAAGGACAAGCGGGTTGACTTCGAGCATGGCCGAGTCTTCGCCATAGTATGCGCTCCAGAGTTTTAGCAGAAAGTCTGCTCCCTGCTTCATGCTTTCCTGCGGCGCTCCCAGGTTAAAGAGAATTTCACGCGCCTGCCACGGTTGAAGGCCAATGGCCGGCTCCACTTCCAGGCGAAAGATCTTATCCGGAGTCTTTGCTGCCACTTCTTCAATATCCATTCCACCTTCAGTAGAATACATGATGATTGGCTTGGAGACAGCGCGATCGACCAGGATGCTCAGGTAGAATTCGCGCGCAATGTCAGTGCCTTTCTCGAGATAGACCTTTTGGACTTTTTTACCAACGCCACCCGTTTGATGCGTTACGAGGTATTTGCCAATCAGGTTGCTTCCGTAAGTCTTTGCTTCGTCTGCGGAGCGGGCAACTTTAACGCCCCCTTCCTGAATCTTCTTGGCCGTTTTTGGGTCTTCGCCATCGTAGGCAATTCCTTTGCCGCGGCCGCCCGCATGAATCTGCGATTTAACGGCTACAATTCCGCCGCCCAGTTCATCGTAAAGACGACCTAAATCCGCTGCATTGTCCGCAACGCGCCCATCTGGAACTGCAACGCCGTAACGTCTGAGCAGTTCCTTGGCTTGATACTCATGAATCTTCATTGTAAAATCCTGTTTGTTTTTCTTTCCTCTATTAACGGGAGATGCTACAATGTCTGAGTAAGGGTGCCGTGAAAATACTTTTTCACATCCCCTTCCCTTTTTACCGTGTGGATCATTGGAGACATTCATGGCTGCCTGGAGGAACTTGAGGAGCTTTTGCACAGGATTCCGGCCCAGGATCCGCTCCTCTTTCTGGGAGATTACATTGATCGTGGGCCCTCAGCTTCGGGAGTGATTGCCCGCGTAATGCGCGAAAAACACCGTTCGCACTACCTGCTGGGGAACCATGAGTCCATGATGTTGAACTATTTCCAGGATCCCGCCAGCGATGAAGGCAGATCCTGGCTACACCCGCTCAACGGTGGCCAGGATACCCTCAAGTCCTATGGTCTGTCCTCTGGAAGTACCTACCAATCTATTCCTGTGTCGCACAGACAGTTTCTGGAAACCCTGGAACTCTCGTTTGAGAACCAGGACTTCATTGCTGTCCATGCTGGCCTTGACCCCACCAGAGATCTGGCGCACCAGGACAGGCAGACGTTGCTCTGGATTCGTGAAGAGTGGATTCGCGCTGAATCTCACTGGACCGGGAAGCGCGTTTATTACGGGCACACGCCAACGCGGTACGTCAACGGCCTGATGAACCAGAAGGATCCAATCCGGGGCAAGCGTTCGATCGGTCTTGACACCGGCTGCGTATTCGGCGGTTTTCTCACTGCGATGAATGCGTATACGGATGAACTCATTCAAATCTCTGCAAAACGCAATTACTGGCATTGAACCAGGCCGATTTACTCCGCTCCTTACCGGAGAACATCCAGAGCGATATTGCAACCGTCCATGGCCAGCTGAATGCGAAGGGTTTTGAATGCTTTCTGGTCGGGGGCTGTGTTCGTGACTTGCTCCTGAACAAGCCCATCAAGGATCTGGATTTCACAACCAATGCAGAGCCTACGGAAGTCCAAAAAATTTTCAAGCGCACGGTGCCAACCGGCATCAAGCACGGGACTATGACCGTCCTGATTGAAGATCGAGCCTATGAAGTTACGACCTATCGCGCAGAAGGCAACTATTCCGATGCTCGAAGACCAGATCGCATAACGTTTGCCAAGACACTTTCCGAAGATTTGTCCAGGCGCGATTTCACCATCAACGCACTGGCGCTCGACCCGCATACGGGCAAGATCACAGATGAACACCACGGCTTGATTGACTTACAAAACAAGATTCTACGGACAATTGGCAAACCGGAAGAACGTTTCTTTGAAGACGGGCTTAGAACCGTGCGCGCTTGCAGATTCGCATCGGTACTGGGATTCACAATTGAGCCCGCCACGCTTGCAGCGCTCAGCCACCCGGAAATCCAGAAACGCACGGCGCTTGTTGCGATCGAGCGATTCACCGACGAATTGTGGAAGGGGTTTCGCGGTGACACGGTTTCAACCATGATCCTGCACCTGGAGCGGACCGGACTGGTGGATCTGTTTGTCAACTTCCCTGGTAGAACATCACCGGATACTTTGAGCGCGGTTGACCGGATGTCATATGCCGAGAATCGCATGGGCTACTGGCTTTCGCAATTCTACCCACGTCAAACAGCGGAAATCGCCATTGAACCCATTTGCCGGAAACTCAAGTTTTCTGGTGCACAAACGCAGCACTGCCAGGTACTCGCACGGATCATTGCGTTCAGTGAAACAGCGGACTCCTACTCAATCCCGTTGGTTCGTCGCTTCTGTGCCAGACTAAAAAGGGAATTAAATGCGCCGCTCAATTTCCTGCGTGAAATCAGTGAAATTGGTGAAGTTGGTGAAATCGTACCGCTGACAAAGCTGCTGCTTCAACAGTTTCAGCTTATTCTTGGAAGTGATCCGCTCTTGCCCACGGACCTCCACCTTGACGGAAACGATTTGAAATCTCTGGGATTTCAAGGCAAAATGATCGGAGAAAAGATTGAGGAATTACTCTCGCGTGTCTACGAAGACCCGTCGCTCAACAGCCGCGAAAAGCTGTTGGAATTGATCCGCGCCAAGTAGTCCGGGCAATTACGGCACGCCCAGGGAAACACCGGGAAAGAGATTCAACAAATCGCGGATTGAATCGATGAATGCGAGCGCGCCCTTCCATTCCTGCTCGTTTCCGTGGCCAAAACGACATGCAATAAACGGAACCCCGTTATCAATGGCTGCGTCGCGATCAGACGTTCGATCCCCAATCAGGGCTGCATGCTCCGGTCGAAGGTTGTGATCCTCAAGAAAACGTTGAACCAATTGCGTCTTGTTTTGAATGTCACCGCGGATGACGGGCAATCCCGCAAACGTGTCGAGGATTTCATTTGCCGTCAGAATGGATTTCACATACGGCTCTCTACCATTGCTTGCTGTATAGAGTGAATAACCTCGTCCCTTGAGCTCACGCAACGTTTCCCGCACTCCCTCATAGTGGTGTCCGCCGCCACCGAGAATTGTCGAAACCAGCCGCTTTAAAACTCGATCGGAAACATCATCCTGCTCGGCGCGTGTCAGGTCCGGCGCCAGGTTTGAGAAGATGATTGGCACCGGCTTTCCAATTTGGTCCAGAACTTCAGTTTTGGTTGGAATGCTCGCCGGTCGGCCCAGTCGCTCTTTCGCAGATGAAAACTCTGCGATGTAAATATCATGAATGATATCTTCGCTTGAAAACAGCGTACCGTCGACATCGAATAGCAGCGCCTTTACGCTTGAAAAGGTTGCCGGGTTCATTTTGGCTTTTGGTCGCCCATGGCTCGCAACAGGTCTTCGCGTGAGACGGCTTCGCCACGGCGAACCTTTTCAAGGATCTGCTCGCGAGTGAGCTGCGTTACTGCGCCTGGTTTGGCACCAACTGGAACTACCACGTCACCGGGCTTCAAAGCTCCGGCAAGAATCTTCATGCTTGCATAATTGCCGTTTGTGAGCAACAGGTTTGCCTTTGCCTCTGAACCCGGCGTCCGCACCTGCAAGTCCTTTGTCTGAGCCGGTATCTGGAACAAGAATGCATGCGCCGTTTGATCCTTTTCATTCACACGCCAGACCAGTGCATTCAGGGAACCGCCGTACCCGGTTGCAGGTCTGTGAAAATTTCCATCCGCTCCGGCAAGAATTCCTTTCTCTGCATCCAGGTGCAGAATGTCATAAGAGTATGTCTTTTCAAGCGCCGTGTCGATGATTTCCGGCAAGAAATTCGCGGCATGCCAGGGATCCTTGTCCTTGAGCGGCGAGGACACACTCCGCCGTGAATCTTTGAAAAACTTCTGAATCAGTAGCAGTTCGCCTTCTGTCGTGCGTGCTTCGCCACGACGCTCCACCATTACCATGGTCTCATCGTTCAGTGCAAGGTTCCGACCGGTGACTCTGAGCAGCTGGTATCTTAGTGGTGCAGCATCCGTGGTTGTTGCAGGATTGCGTTCAATCCAGAGCATCACGACCACTCTGTTTGACTCGCGGACACTGTCATCGACCCAGAGGCCTTCCAGTGGTATTTTCGGTGGCGCCTCCGGAGAACGCAACTGCAGGCTGCAGGCAAACACTGTTAACAGAATTGAGGGCAGGATCCCCGCGTGCTTCATCTGAGCGTGAAAGTCTAAAACTCACTACTGGCGGAAAGAAAAAAATCTTTCTCAGGCAAGAGCCAAAGGCACTCTGACTTCATGAAGGGCGATTACCGGATCGAAACCGGAAGTTTCAGCGGCTGGAACGGCACAAACCTCCGCTGGAAGGCCTGGCTTTGCACGGAACCGCAGAGAGGCAGAAACCTGGTGTTCCACCACGGATTTGGTGAACACTGCGGTCGGTACGAGTATCTCGTCGAAGCACTGGCAGGGGACGGCGTAAACTTGTTTGGATTTGATGCGCGCGGCCATGGTCGCTCAGACGGTGAACGAGGTATGGGAACCGTTACGGAAATGGTCCGCGACCTGGAGCTTTTCATAGGCTTCGTTCGAGAGGAGTTCGGAGTCCGGCTACCGTTGTTGCTCGGACACTCCATGGGCGGTCTGATTGTGCTTTGCTTTGGATTGTCGTATTCGAATCAATGGGATTTGAGTGGGATTTTGACCAGCGGCGCCGCCCTGTCCGTTCGCATGAATCCCGTCATGCGAATGAAACAGATTTCCGGGAACGTACTCGTCCATTTTGCCCCGGACCTGGTTCTTCCGGCCGGAATCGATACCAGGCTACTCAGCCACGATGAGCGCACGGTGGAAGCGTACAATACAGATCCCCTGGTTCATGGCTCGCTTTCGATCCGGTTTGGCCTCGATTTTGTTGCCAAGGGCAAATGGGCGATTGCGAACGCGCACAAACTCAGAATTCCCATGTTTATGGGACACGGTGCGGATGACGGCATAGCCAATCCCGATGGAACCAGACAGTTCTTCAAGGGGCTCACCGGCGATATTGCGGAATTGCACATCTACCCCGGCCTCTACCATGAGATATTCAACGAAACACCGGCCGCGCGGCAGGCCGTCCTCGACGACTACCGACGCTTCATTCAGCGCCGGTTTGAGGATCTCGAGCCAGAACTCGCCGGGAATCATCCGGAAAAAGAAAAACCGGTTTGACGTAGACCAGGCGCCGCAGTCTTATTTCCACTCCGATAAGGAGGAACCATGGAAAAAATTCTGCAGGATATCCTGAATGCTGGAATCGCACTGTTTCGCGCAGGCGAAGGCACGGTACAAAACGCTGTCAAAGAAGTTCAGCGTACTTTTGAACAATTGAAAGAGAAAGGAGCCCAGGATAACAGCGAGCAAGCTGTTAAACTCCGCAAGCTTCTCGATGACATCGTTCATCAAAGTTCCGGTCTTTCTGGCAAAGCAGGTACAGCGTACACTGACGCGCTGACCCAACTCGAGCAGCTTTACGCCAACGTTCTGGATCAAATCAAAAAGCTCGTTCCACCAGAGAGAATCAACGAAATCAAAGACAAGATGGAAGAACTCTCCCGTGTAATTCAGCAGAAGAAAAGTGGTGGAGCTTCGGCTTAATCCATTTCTGCACTTCCGCTCCGGAGTCGGAGCGGAAACAGTTTCTTCTTCTTTCTTAAATCTCCCGTTTCGGCCTCCAATCGTTCAGATACTATACCACAACAGCCAATGAGCACCTACGAATCCAAACAAGATCATATTAAGGAGCTCAAGACTCCTCCCATTGAAGTATTCAAGAATATCTACCCGGATCAAAACTACAGAATTGATATGGAGATCCCGGAGTTCACAGCCGTCTGTCCAAAGACAGGCCTGCCCGATTTTGGAACTTTGTACCTGTCTTACAGGCCCAATGAGTTCTGTCTGGAGTTAAAGAGCCTGAAGGAGTACGTTCTCTTTTACAGAGACGTAGGAATCTTTCATGAGAATGTAGTGAATCGCGTTCTGGATGACATTGTCCTGGCCTGCAAACCCCGCTGGGCCCGACTGAACGGCGACTACAACATTCGCGGCGGAATTAAGACGAGAGTCAGTCGGACATATTCAAAATAATGGAATGAAAATACTGGCTTTACGATGCCTCCCTCTGGTGCTAATAATCAGCTGTAGTCTCAACTGTCTGACGTTTGCGGTGATTGGAAATGCTGGACCTCGCAAGGCCGAGAACTCCCGCAGCACATACGGTCCTTCCGACCCCACGATTATTTCAAGCAAGGACCGATATTTCCTTCATGACAGACTTACGAGCGCGGAGATTTTGGGCGTGGAGGGCCCTCGACAAGGTGCCTCCCCTTGAGCCTCCCCCTGCTGCCAGTGCAAGATCTCGATCTCGGGAAAGACGTGGATTGTCCGCCGGAATATTCGACCCGGGCCGTTCGATTGACACGCGCAGCAGGTCAAGCGGGCACCTCGTGGCTATTCGTAGGAAATCGCTTCATAATTGTGACGAAAGGAAATGATCCCGGCGGTGATGATTGGTGTGCCTGCGGCGATCTTCCCGAAAAACCAATCCGTCAAATTTTGTACTTCAAGAATCATGTCTTATTTCTTTTTAACGATGGAACGGGGTACGGCATTCTCGCGCGACAACAGGCGTTCCGCGATGATTCACCTACCGTCGACGCCGGTCCCTATGAATCCATTCAGGTTCAGGATTTTCTCAAGGCCTCGACGTGCGGGTATGACAAATGCACTGCAAATTCCACATTGTACAAACCAGCCGAAATCCTTCCGCTCACTGCTCGATACCTGGCCATGACACAGGGCCGTTCTGCCCGCAATATTGAACGTTACTTATTGCCTGATGAATTGCTAGCACGTCAGCCGGTAGCAATACTTCATATCAAGGATTACGAGGTAGAGCACACGGCCTGGTATCCAATCCTCTACCCGCTCGTCCCCGTTGCCGTTGCTCTGGACGTTGTCCTCTCACCGGCGTATGTTGGATTTGTGGTATTTGCCTGCGTCACGGAATGTGATTTTATGCGAGGCTGTTTGTGATAGCGCCTGGCTATCCTTGCGCTTCTTTTAACACAGCCGCGTATCCTTCGCGATAGCTCGGGTATGTAAACTCGATCAAGTCAGCCGTGTAGATGCTCCGAATTTTGCGGCCTGTGGGCTTCTCATTGCGCCACGTCCCCGGGACAGTAATGCGGAGAGTATTTTCCAGAAAAGCGAAGACTTCCGCATTGGCACTCGGATTGGGATCCACTGCATGAACCAGAAAGGGTACGGGCATTTTGCGCGCCGATCTCTGACCC
The DNA here is from genome assembly GCA_016788865.1 of Leptospirales bacterium. Taxonomy (GTDB): domain Bacteria; phylum Spirochaetota; class Leptospiria; order Leptospirales; family Leptonemataceae; genus JAEUSB01. Next base: position 5,248 of record JAEUSB010000084.1, on the reverse strand, counting down.
AGGGCTAGAGCAAGTTTGCAAAGATCGTGCACGTGAATGCGCGAGACCAGCTTGTTTCCAACCGTTACGCGAGAGAAGTCGCCGCGAGCCATCTGCAAAGCGATGCAACGCCCTGGCCCGTAAATGCCGCCGGCGCGGAGGATGACAGTTCCAGGAAAGGTAGACACCATGAGCTGTTCAAGTTCCAGCCGCTGCTTGCCACTCTCCCCTTCCGGCCCCGTGGGACTATTCTCATCAAAGACGGGAAGATCCGATTCCCGATCCGCCGAAAAAGTATCTGGAAAGACCGATGTGGAGCTAACGTGAATGATTCGCGTCCCCTGCGAGGCGATGCGAGTAAACTCAGAGGCGTACGGGAGCGTAAGAACCCCATCAACTACAACGGCAGGAACTGTATCGATCAGGAAATCATACGCGGCCGCCGGATCGTAGGCCCGGAGGCCCGTGGGTAAGCTGCGCGATAGGAAATGAAGTTCGTGCTCCGGGAAATATCGAAGGAGGTGCTTTCCGGTAAAGCTCGCGCCCGCCACCAGTATTTTCACGGGTCGATGTCTCCTTTGGGCGCTTTCTTGATCAACAGCAGAAAGCAGGAGGCTGGCATTCGCGTGAACGGGCAACTGGCCGCCAGGATCTCGTTTTCGCAGTTCTTAATGTCCGGCTCTTGTTCATCGAAGGGAACGAGAATGAGCATACTCACAGGCTGATTGCATTGCTTGTACTTTGCCGCGAGCGCGGCATTGATCCGCTGCTGCCCCTCATACGAATCAATAACATTGTCCGTGGCGCAGGCCAGCAAGAGTAGTAGGATTAGAAAGACTGCCCGAATCGGCATGCTCGCTCCAAAAATCGTATGCGTCCAGGATCGCACATCCATTTTTGTTTCGTAATATCTCGCGATGCGAAAAACGCTGCCCATTCTATTCTGCCTTCTGACTTCCTCGTTGGCCGCGGCCGTTCCCTTCCGTGGTCGGGTGGTTCGCATGGAGGATGGCCTGCCTTTAGCGGACGCCAAGGTAGTCGTCATGGAAACCCGGGCTACTTTCTATAGCGATGAACAGGGCCTGTTTGAGGCAGACGTACCCACCCCCGGATACTATACGTTCCGAATTATTTCGGGAGATAAGGTTATCCAGCTCCGCCGCGAGGTGCGGTTTGCGTCGGAGAAGATTGACTTGCTATTTGGGGAAGAGAAGGCCCCCCAGCAGAGCCCCATTACAGAAGAAGGGATCAATGTCATCGGTCGGCGGGATCGCACCAAACTATCCAGATATACTCTTTCCAATGAAGAGATCCGGCGGTTCCCAGGGGTTTACGGCGATTCTCTAAAGGCGGTCACTTCCCTCCCTGGAGTTTCAGCCGCCCCACCAATTGGAGTCCTGCCCAGCGTGAGTCTCATCTCAAGCTCGTTTCTCTCTTCTACTACAGGCTTCTCTGTGGGCCCGCCGTACAGGAACTCATCGAGCGGCGTTCTGGTACTCCGCGGATCTGGATCGCGCGCAAGCCAATTCTTTCTGGACGGTTTTAAGATTCAGTATCCTTTCCACCTGGGTGATCAGTCGAGTGTGCTTAACAATGATTTCATACGCACGGTTGACGTCTACACGGGCACCTATCCTACTCGATTTGGAAACGCAACCGGCGGCGTTATTTCCATTGAAGGTCCAACCGAAGTCAAGAAACTCACAGGCCATATCAACGTTGCGCTCTTTCTTACGGATACAGCGTATGAGGTTCCGTTAGGCGAAAATGGATACTTCGTTGGCACAGCGCGCCAGTCCTATCCTAACTATCTGTTATTGAAGATCTATCCGGAGGCAATTCCGGCTAACGCTAAGTATGCCAACTACAATGACGGTCAGTTCAAATTCGGCTATAAGTTCAACAACAATCATCTTCTCGAAACCATCTACTTTGGCGCTCACGATAGATTGAAATACACCCAGAGCGTCGCGGATGCTTCCCGGGGCAGTTCAGGCGGCGGGCTTGGGTCCATAGGCGGAGCGGCGGGCGGATTCAATGATTCCAATACAGACTCCAGGCCGCCAGTTGGACTCAATCGCTCCTTTGATACGCAGGGGCTTCGCTATATCTTTACCGCCCCTGGGCTGCTGAGAAATACAATGAGTGCGCAAATCTCACGCTTTGCTGAAGACTTTCAGATCGACTTTCGCTCGCCGCTTACCGGAGAAACAATCTTTGGATACGATGTGCAAAACTCGAGACATGAAGTGCAGTACAAAGACGAGCTGACGTTTGAAGTGATCTCAAAACACGTACTACTGAATCTGGGTGCGGAGTCCAACATCAATCGCTGGGAACTATCCCTCCGAAATTTCTCTCCCAGAACTTCATCCAACCCTAATACACCAAGCTTTGTGGAAACAGTCAATCAGCTCGTTGAGAACAACCGATCCTTCCGCGCGTTACTCGATGGCGACAAAACGGTCTACCAGTTGAATGCTGGCTGGGCAGAAGTAGAAGCAGAGTTCTGGAGATTCCGATTTACGCCCGGCGTTCGCATGGATCATTATACCCTCTCAGACAGCACGGGCATTGGCCCGCGCATGGGAATGGAATTCAAGATTCCAGAATCCGGGACTACTCTGCTCGCAGCAGGCGGTCGCCATTTCAATGTACCAACGTCGCTCGAGCAGGTCTCCGTTGAATCCGGCAACCCGAATCTAAGGATGGAAGAGTCCGATCACGCGGCCGCAGGAGTCCAGCAAACCCTTGGACCGCAGTGGATGCTGAAACTGGAATTCTATAGAAACACATACAATCAACTCGTGGTAGAAGACGCGTATGCTGTCCAACCATTCAGCCTGAGAACAAATCGGAGAGATCTCCTTGAAAAGCCGGCAATTGTGGCAAGGCAGCCCTTTGAGTCGCGAAACCTTGGATTCTCCAACGACGGAACAGGCTGGAGCAAGGGCGTTGAATTCTACCTTAAGAAATCAAGGCCGCCTGGCAAGAATGGCTTTTTTGGATGGCTGAGCTACGGTTGGTCCCTGACAAAACGCAACAACCACCAGCCGCGGATGCGATCGGAAGATCGGCAACGATTGAACACGGCAAACTCGAACCGCACTCCCCTCGTATATCAGGAATTTGGGCGAAACGCATTCATCTACTACAACAACGGTGAAACCTTCTGGGTAATTGACAACGATCGCGAAGAACTCTACGATCTGGATCGAACGCATGTCGCCAGCCTGGTCGTTAATTATAAATTCAACGCAAACTGGCAGCTCGGCGGCCGCTGGAAATATTCGACTAACGTTCCGCGCACCCCGGTCATTGGAAATCAGGATTTGAATCTGGCAATTCTTGGCAGGCTGACTTTCATTCCAAAATATTCAGATTTCTACAATTCCGAAAGGTATCCGGCCATTCACCAACTCGATATGCGTTTGGACTACTTCATGAATTACGAATGGGGCTATGCAAACTGGTATGTAGAACTTATTAATGTCTACGGACATCGAAACGTTGAAACTGAAAACTTTGACTTCCTCTACCCTTACCAGAAGGGTAGCAACCCGTCCTATCAGTACGAGTCCAACTATATCCAAACACCCATTGGCGGAGGCAGACAGGCACTGCTACCACTCATTAACATTGGTCTGGAGCTAAAGTTTTGAAAGCATCGCTACCCTCACGCTTGTCGTTCCGAATATTGGCAACACTCCAGGTATTGTTGTTCCTGGCCTGCTCGCAATCCAATCAGCAGGACGATGACAAAGAACAGGCTCATCTCACACTGGCCTTGCTTTCCGTCCTTTTCCTGGACAGCGGGAACTGTGCCCGGAGCTATAAGACGGCAACAAATTCCGGCCAGCTTTATTGCAGTCGAGCACCACGTTCACTTTGTAACTCTGATCAAGGATTTTTCACACGAGCCGCAGCTGTGGCGGTTTTTCCGTTGGTTTATGGAAGAATTCTGGTCACAACAGACACCCAGAATCGCTACCGCACAGAATGGGGCTATTACTCGTCTGACGTTCCAACCTGTGCCACTGCGGCGGCCGCGGCCACGCAACTATCCACATACCCTCAACCCGGGTTCAGGCTTTCCACAACCACTCAGGTCACAGAAGCTACGACCATATTCAGTCACCAGGTAATCGATGATTGCGCGGCCACGGGAAACTCGAATCTGGGTAAGCTGGCAAATAAGGATCAAATGAACTTCCTGCTTTCACCACGTGGAGTTCTTGCGTGGCAGGCGCGACTCACTGGCCAGACAAGCTGTTTCAGTGGATTGAAAATGTCAGACAGCGAACGTCAGGCGGCAATTGACTACACAAACGGGACACTGATCCTGGAAACGGTTTGTAACTACGGAAGTGCCGCAGCCCCGAATAACTGCACGTCAGCTGAAAAAGGAATGGCGAGTCCCTTTGATTTTTCAGGGGCCCTGTGACGTCCCCGTCGACCGGCGCATCCCGGGGCCTGATGGGTCTCATTGTTCTATTCGTTGTGGCCGGTCTAACCTGGTTGCAGGGGACTCAGTTTCTTGGAAGTCTCGGAGCAGACACACTGAAGAGAGGTAGAATCGTACTCTCATCCGGTGATGAGGCTGAATTCTCTGTTGCCCGGAACAGAGAAGGCTCCGCCAGACTTGTTCTCGATGGGGATCCGGCCACCTACTCTACACTCTATTTCCCCTCGAGCCACCCCGAAGGAACGCATCTACTTGCCGACCTTGCCCTTTCACATTTTCCAGGAAGACCACCGGTTCGTCGCAAACCGCTTGCACTTCATTTCCTGAATGGAGCCCCTCCACCAGTCTTCGACGATTTCGCGAGACCAAAGGAAGTTCGCCTTGCCCTTCTCTCCCGCCGCGCGAATGATCCGGACGTTGAAAACGTAATCCCTGAAGCGAACATTGTCTGGGAAACAACGGTGACTTTTCCTGATGCACAGGATTTTGAGGTTCCACTGCCCGTGTCACCACCAGGCCCGTCATCTAACTATCCCCAAAACGTCAAACTCTGGATTCTTAAACTGACTGTACTCAGCGTATACCCCGGAAAAAAATACTTTCACAATGTCGCTATCCGCGAGATCGACTACATTGACACTGATGAGTATGCAAACAAGACTGTGTGGTCGGCCAAGAAATGAATGATACACCTATAAAATATCCTGCAGACTGGATTGCTCGCAAACGACATGGCAGCCGCATCAGTATGATCACGGCTTATGATCACACAATGGCGCGGTTGATTGAAAGGACACCTATCGA
>JAEUSB010000078.1 GCA_016788865.1 Leptospirales bacterium | reverse complement strand
TCCCGGACGTTTTCACCGGCCGTCTGGAGTCTTTGAAGTAATTGAGAAGGTCCGCATCCCGGTGCTTCCCGATGTTGAAGGTATCAAATGGCGCGATACATTTCTACTGACTCTATCTGAAACCCCTCGCACATAAAAATTTCCTAGCGACCAGGTGGAACAATCAGCAAAGGAAGCAGAACAAATGCAGCTACCTCGGGATGCAGAATATGATAGCCAACAAGGAACGTCGGGGCGAGTGCGATTGGAAGGAATGCCAGCGCCCGCACGTGAATATGGCCAAATGCCGGTGTGCTCATTGTTTGTGCGAGCAATCGCAAGTAACGTCCAAGCAAAAGCACGACCGCGCAATATCCGAGAAGGCCCAGGTCAGTCAGCACACCCGGAATAAAGCCGGGTGAGTTTTCGGGATAGATTTCGGGATGAATGGATTTTAGTTCCATGAGCTGCGGGATAAAGCTGTTGAGTCCGTGCCCGATCCACGGTGACTTCCAGAATATCTCCAGACTCCATTCGATCAAAGCTGAACGAACCGAGTCCACACTTTGCATAGCCTCGAAAGTGACCCGGGTATCCAACAGGTTGTATCGTTTCAGGAAAAGAATTACAATCAAGAAACTCGCGAAAAGGAAAACACCAAGGATCAATGGGCGGGGACTCAAGTGAAGTTGTTTGAAACAAAAGGGCAACGCCAGCAAAACGCCCAGGAGACCCAACCAGATTACACGGCCTTGAAAGGGCATCAACAGGAGGAAAGCGATCAAGAAGAGTGAAGCACTCACCGTTCGTCTGCCCGGCGAGAGCCAGATACTGGCCATCATCAACACAGACGGTAACAGCACTCCGGAAGCACCGGAATCGGAAAATAGCCCCGGCAATCGGCCCACCTCAAGTCCATGGTCAGCGATCCCAGCATTGAGTACCGGTATACTTCCCTGACCAACGGCCGACAGACAGTAGGCAACGACGCCTAACGTTATACCAAACAGCAGTGCATTCGCAACTTGCGCAGGATCGATTGGCACGGCCTTTGGACCCCTTCCTGTTCCGCTCAGGTCTTGCGGCGCTGCAATCCTTTCCGAGCTGATCCAGAGTAACGGTGCAAGCAGGTTCAGTGAAAGCGTGGCTGCCAGAAACATGGCATAATGGGTGCTCATACCGGGTAGCAGTACGCGATTGCTCAGGCTTCCCTGAGCGTCTGCATACTGAAAGATACTCAATAGGCTTACTATAAGCATTAGCGCAATCAAACCAAGAGTAAAGTATCCGGCGTGCCGCGGACCAGGCTCGTCATGCAAAGATCCCGGGAAGGAGGTACGAATACCGGGAAGCAGACGCCCCAGGGTCAAACCAAGGAAAATGGGAAACAGTATGTTGTGCAACTGGCTTTGTGCCAGGAGGGACGGTAAGCGCGGCAAGCAGATAATTGCAATACCAACAAACACAAATCGCCAGCTTCGTTTAGACATCAGCCCAAGGAGGGCAGCGATTACAAATTCTCCGAGGCAAACGTAATGAAACAGCCGTGATGATTGGTGCGCTGTTTTCAGATAGAGGAAGGCAATAGAACATGCTACGGCCCAGGCCATCAACAAAAGGACTGGTCGGGCACGGCGAAGAAACATGCTATAGGTCGTATCGGCGCAGTTCGAAAAGTTCCGTGCCTTTGTCGTCACTCACCGTTTGATACTTTGTCCCGGGTGGGACCATGGTTTCCGGGAAAGTCATGGCTTTACCAGATTCATCCAAAAGCGTGCCACGAAATGGCGCGCGACTGTGCATCACATAGTAAGACTTGATCCCCTGCGCGCGAAGCCGGTTTTCTAACCGCACAAACTTGGGATCATTTTCTGCGACAAAATAGATTCTATCGTGAAAGGAAGCATAGATCATATCCCCCAGATAAAAATGACGCAGGATGATCACCGAGCCGGTTTCCGTGGCTTGAATCAATCGCGATGAATCCTGGGCCCGAACACGCTGCAAATTCATTGCCCCTTTGAATCCCTGGAAGTTCGCCCGAGCCGTAAAAGCGATCGCCACTATGCCGAGAACAAGAACTATACGATTCGCAATGGTCGGTAGACTGATGCGGGCAAGGACATAGCCGGCAAGAATCGCGAGCAAAGGATAAGCGTTGAAAAGATGTCGCTCTCCAAAGCGTGGACCTCCATGATTGGGATTGGTCCAGAGGAAAGGAATAACCAGGATTACGCAGAGAACGCAGGTGCAAATTGTGAGCAGTCGAGCATTGATTTCTATTCTTGCAAAAAGCTCATGCTTCTTCCGCAGAACAAGTCCCGGCCCAAGGAGCAAAGCCAGGACGAAAATCGGCGTCCGGATAAAAACCGCCTCAGAATTTCCAAACAAATAAGAAGCAAGCGAAGCCATGCGCACAATTAGACCCGTCTCCATTCCCTGAACTTCCTGGCTTCGCACACCCATTGGGTGGCCAAACAACTTGAGATTCACTAGAAACAGGACCGCGGCAAAGATCGTCACGGGAAGACCAAAGCAGACCAGGTTGGAGAATCTCTTCCTAAAAGGCAGAGCGTAGAATAGCAGCATAGAAAGACCCAACGCGACACCCGTCAACATCGCATCAGGACGTAAGAGCAGTCCGCAACCTATTGCCGCGCCTGATAATATGTAATACATATTTGTTTCTTTCAAGAAGAAGTAAATTGCCAGCACAGAAAAGAAACAGGTAACGGCTGGCTCGTTAGGATTGAAGGCGTATGATGGAAGCCCAATCCCCAGAGCTGAAATCCATAGAGTAACTGCAACTTCCCTTCGGTTGAGTCCCAGGCGATTGCTGATGCCCCACACCAGGAAAATGATCCCTATGCTGGCAACCGAGCTCAGGAAGAAGAATCCAGCTCCCTTTGCTGCAAGGTACGCAGGCGTGTCAAAAACCGCGAGAAAGACCGGAAATACATACTCGCAGTTTCCGTTTAGCTTGTAAGCGAAAGGAGCCCAGAAAGGAAAAAACTCTTCCTGAGGATCGATTGATTTTCCTGGATAGATGCAGTTAAAGGCTTTGAATTTATGTTCTACGAAATCACGCGTCTGAAGCAACTTTGTTCCCGCGTCACCGGCAACAAACAGTGCATTCCGGTTGCCCAGAAAAACCAGGCCTGTTACAACAAGCAGCACATAGAAGGTGGCCACTACGAGCGGGGAGAAGATGGAGTCCCTCAGTTGGGAGACAGACATTAGCGTATGGGAAATGATGTCATCTCGAGAGCAAGAACTTAATGGGAACCAAATAGATCACCCTGAATCGGAGTGAACTTGTCTGTCCTCAACGGCGGCAGTGACCGATCCATCGCGTACTTGCGCCGTGTGAGCTTGAAAAGATTCTGGACATGTTCGGCAAAATTGCCTCTGCCACGTCCTCGAACACCGATTGCCGAATCGTAAAGTTTCTCCCCGTAGGCTTCACGAATGCGCGCCAGGATTTTCTCCCTACGCTCTGGAAAAAACTGACTCAACCACTCCTGGAAAAGATCCTTCACACCGTGCGGCAGGCGCAACATGACGTAATGGGCAAATTGCGCCCCAGCGTCGGAAGCTGCCCTCAGTATATTTGGGATTTCATGATCGGTCAGTCCGGGGACAACGGGCGCAAGCAGGATACCGGCCTGTATTCCATTTTTGCGCAGACTTTCGATAGCCTGCAGTCGTTTTGCAATCGTCGAGGTTCTCGGCTCCATTCTAGCGCGCACTTCCTCATCGAGTGTTGTAACCGACAGGATAACTCGTATTAAATTGTTTTCCGCCATTTCTTTGAAGTAGTCAATTTCGCGGGTCACGAGGTGATTCTTGGTTATGATAATTGTAGGATTCCGGAAATCTCGCAGCACGTTCACGCAGGCACGCGTAATCTCAAGCTTACGTTCAACGGGTTGGTATGGATCGGTTACACCACTGAGTGCAATCGGTTCTGGCCCGTAACGCTTGTGCGAAAGCTCCGCTCGCAAGAGTTCAGCCGCGTCAAACTTCGCGAAGATCCTGGATTCGAAATCCTGGCCGGCAGAAAGGTCCAGGTACTCGTGGGTGGGCCGTGCATAGCAGTAGATGCAGCCATGCTCACAACCACGATAGGGATTTACGCTGATGTTGAAACCAACGTCAGGGCTGTCGTTGTGACTCAGGATTGTCCTCGACGAATCCCTAATAATTTGGGTTAGAGGCGAAATACTTTCGCCCGGTTCTGCCTGGCGCTGAACTTCAAGAAAGCGCGCCTCGGGATTGCTCTGACTTCCCCGCCTTCCCATGACTCAGTCGAATTCAGTACTGCAGTTAGTCAAGAAACGAATGATCGCGAGTCTTTGCGGTTTAACGCTAGATTTGCTTGCGCACGGGGGCAGTCACAGGATCATCGAGTATGGGCAATTCATTGTTTCTCCGCTTCATTCGGCCTGTTTGGCCAGGTGTGCTTGCGGGCCTGGCTTACGGCATCGTGATGCAACTGATGGCCAGAATTGGCAGCGAAGATTCGAAAGTTCTCATGACACTGGGCTACATCTTTGTCCTTCCACTGGCGATGGGTTCCTTGACGCTGATTCTCGCGGGAGCGGAGCAAAGGGAAAGCTGGGCCTATCGTATCATGATGCCCTGGCTTACCACTGCGCTTTCAATGGTTGTGGCCTATATCTGGCAATGGGAAGGTAGCATCTGCCTGATACTTGGTCTCCCCGTCTACCTGACACTTTCTTCTATTGGCGGAATTTTAGCTGCCATCGTTCTAACTTCAAACAGAGATCCAAAACTGAAACTGTCATTTGCCCTCCTCATAGTTGCAATTCCACCAATCATGGGTGAGACCGAGATCCGACTCCCTTTGCCAACCGAACACTTTCATACGGCGACATTCATCGATATCAACGCGGATTCGCAGACTGTCTGGAAGAATATAATTCGTGTCCCAAAAATCACGGAAAACCAGCGTGGTTTCTTCTATAGACTGGGATTCCCAAAGCCAGTTGAAGCGACACTTTCGGCAGAACGCGTCGGTGGAGTTCGACAAGCCAGCTTTGAGCGGGGACTTGTCTTCATTGAAACCGTTCACGAATGGAAACCTATGCGCAGTATTGCATTTCACATACAGGTAGATCCCCGAGCAACTCCACTTGATACTCTAGACGAGCATGTCACCGTCGGTGGACGGTACTTTGACGTTCTCAATGGGCGCTACGAAATGGAAACACTGCCGACGGGAAAAATCCGGCTTCACTTGAGCAGTGATCACCGACTATCCACAAGCTTCAACTGGTATGCCTCGCTCTGGAGCAAGTTCCTGATGCGTGATATTCAATCGAGCATCCTTGATGTTATCAAATTGCGATGCGAGAACAACCCATAGTGGTTATGGATTAAATTTAAAAATAAAATACTTCTGATTCCGAAAGACCAGGCGAGCTTTTTGTGGCATTTGCAGAAGCAGAGCCGCGGTACGTTCATGTTCGGCAAGATTTACTACGGCATACTCAGATCCGAGCATTCTCGGTACTTCGTAAAAGTCTCGCGCACTCGATTCAAAGAAAGCGCGAATAAGCAGATAACGTTGCTTGTTGTTTCCGTAGGCGTAGACGGGATTCAATCCAAATGGATAACGGTTCTCTGTGTTTCTAAAGAAGAACCTCGGAAACTCGCCCCAGGATAGCAAGATCATTGTGCCGTGCGGAGTATTTGCCAGAAGCCAGTCGGCGGCCTCAAACTCTTCTGCGGGGTTCGCGACCTGGAGCTGCTGGCGCATCCGGACTACTAATTGAGGTAGGCTAAAGACAAGCATGAATAAGACCAATGCTGCCCCTAGAACCCTGCGCGCCGACGACGTCTCAAATTCCATGGCCAAAAACAAGAGTGCAAACGGTATTAGGTACTCTATTGGTTTGAGGGAAGCCGGCAGAACGAACAGTATTAACAATGCCATCGCAAGCGCGGCGTACGAAAGCGGCAAACGCTGAACCGGATACAAGATTCTCCGTAAGAGCAGCAGCGCCAGGGGACCGGCACCCAGAATCAGAATTTCACGATCGGGCGCCAACCATTCTCCAATAGCCTCCAACTCTAACGGTCGAACCGTGTGCACAACGAATTCCAACCAGTAGCCGTAAAACTGCGCCGGAAACGACGGGTGAACTAAGAATGCGACGAGGGCAGCGCTTGAAACTATAACAAGCGAACGAATTCTCCATTCACCCTGTAGGCCGCCAGATATGAATCGCAAAAATACAAACATCAGCAAAACTGGAAAGCCTGGATACAACCAGACCGAAAGTCCCATGAGGAGCGCAGCCAACCCGCGCTTGTTCAATTCAAAGGCGTCGATAAAAAGAAAGACCAGACCGAGGAAAAGCGTGGCACCACGACCGAAAAGCAATCGGCCAGTGAAGACGGGTGAGATGAGCAGGTAAGCTAGTATCCAAAACCACCGGTACTTGACGTCCCTACGCTTTAGGAGCAGCGCAAACATCGCGCAACTAAACGCTCCGGCAAAAGCCGTCGCCAGTTTTGCAGCCAGAATCAAGTCGGAAAAGATGAAGGCGAATGGGACCAGGAAGGCATGAAAGAGAAAATGATAATCTACATACCGACTGGCGTGAATGGATTCCGCCATCCAGGGCAGCTTGCCGACGAAGCCCTGCTGCAACATAAGATCTGCAATCTTAATATGGAAATAGGCATCGCCATCCGGAAGGGAATCGCCTTGCGAAAGCAGGAAAAAGTAAAAAAAGAACGAGCTTGCCGCTACGATCCAAACTTCGAAACGGCCTAGCACAGCTGAGAAGCCAGATTTCATTAATCGGGTACTGACACGCCAAGGACGCGCAATTTTCGGGATCTCGCGTTCAGCGTTCCGACCGTGAGAGGCGAGCCGGCTATTTCCACCAGAGCACCGTTGGATTGGATTCTGTAGGTCCGAATAAAAGAGTTTGTGCCGTCCCAGGCAGCGAGGAACAAGTACGTCCCCGTAGGATCAATGGCCATAGCATCGACAGCCGTAGTCGCAACCGTCATAGGAAACCCGGACAGATTATTCAGAGTACCTGTTGCTTGATCGATGCTCATTGCATAAAGGTTGTTAGATGCTGCGGGCAGGCTAACGTACATAAAGTTTCCGGATGGAGTCACGGCCATCCCATTCGGAGTAATTGCTGCACCGGTGATTGAATATGAGGTTGGCGTGGTAATTGTTCCATCAGCAGAGTTGATGGGATAGCGGAACACGTTTGGAATCTGATTTGTTTCGCTTAGCGCATAGAGAAAATCAGCCCGAGGCGATACTACCGTATCGTTCAGATTACCTCCCGATGCGACGATAGCCCCGATGGAAGTCAAAACGCCCGTGCTCCGATCCACGCGATGCTGGTTCATTCCTACGCCGTTTGTGCTCGAATACAAATAATCACCGGAGGGATGGAATGCCATATTCCGGGGGGAGCAGACCATACCAAACGGCGTACTGCTATGCAGTGTGAGAGATCCCGTTTCCTGATTCATGCGCATCAGAAACGTTCCGTCCGTTCCACCCTGAACGTACAGGTTGCCTTCCTTCGAGAATTCCATTGCGGATGTGTTCTGGTTCACGGCAAACGGTGACCCCGATAGAGAGGTGACAGCTCCACGGTCCTGAATTCGAAATCCATAGGGGCCTATGTCTCCGGCTATGTTCAGTGTGCTGGTGACGAACAAAAATCTTTTCGACGGATCGATCGCGATAAATCGCGGACTATTGCCAGCACCAAATGGTGCGTTCGGGATGGTGTTTGTCAAAGCACCTGTTCCAGGATCGATTTGCAATGCCTTCAGATGATCCTCGTCAGCGGAATAGAGGGCAATTGGCTCGGTGTGCGTTAAAACTCGCCGCAAGAGCCAGACCATCTGGTTGCACATTGGGTCACTTTCGGAGCATTCTTTTGAAACGCAACCACCGACGACTCCAGGTGCCACAAGACCAAGAGCAATTGCAAGAGCGAAATGATACTGATATGGCTTCATGGTTCTCCCCCTAAAATTCAAAGCGGTAGGCAAGCCTGGCCTGACTGCCGTCGGTCCCGAATGAGACCAGTGAATACTTTCCTGGTTTATAAAGGACAACGTCTATCATGTTGGCGCCGTAAGCAACCAGCAGGAGTCCGGTTGCGTATCTGTCAAAATTGCTCCTGCGATCCAAGCGCTCAATAGCTTGCTTTCGTTCGTTTAGCCGAATAAACTCAAGGCCGCTTAACGTTCTTCCCGGACCGCCGACCAATACAGAAGCGATCAGCAACTGATCCACCACTGCTAGATAGTCTTTGCGGGCATGAGTGGCGCCGGCCAGGGTGAACAGTTTTAAGCCGGCCGTAAAACCGAAGGCAGCCCCTAATCCTAATCCAACCTTCTTGCGACCCGTATAGTATTGCCCCCACCCGGGAAGAACCGCAGATCGCCAGATTGCGCCCCGATGAGTAATCTCTCGGGGCTTCTCCGCGTTGCGAGCCTTTTCTTCTTCTTCCTTCTGTCTCCGCGCTTCCTCGGCTTTGCGAGCTTCCTCTCTCTTCTGCGCTTCGATGGCTTGTGCTTCCTGCGCCCTCCGGGCCTCCTCGGCAAGGCGGACTCTTTCCAGCGCCTCCGCACGCTGCCTGTCCTCGTCAGCAGGTTTCTTGACTTCCTCGAAGATGATTCGTCTGATATCAACTTTGTTAACTGTTTGGACACCGGCACTATTGCGGACGCGAACAAATACGGACGTCTGGTGGAATACCTCACCCTCTATAACAGAACCATCTTTAAGAAGGATCTTGTCTGCAAGAAGCGGCGAAGAGGCGAGGGCCACAAAGCCGACAAAGCAGCGAACTAAAGTATTTGCGAAACCTGATCCCATTGGTCTTTTGTTGGCCCGAAAGTGACAGCCTGTCAGCAATTTCTGGCAAGTGAACGCCAACATCTCAATCAGACGAAGTCAGGTCACGAAAATAAACAATCACCCTCGGAACTATGGAGGCCACCCGCGCACCAACGGTTCAGAGCTGAAACAAGGAACACATTCATCGAATTTTTTCCGGAAACGGGACCTACCGCGCTGGTTTCAGTCAGGTTTCTTGGACCAGATGCGGACTACTTCAGGGAGTACTTGCTACACCGATTGGACCAGAACCCGCGCCCGTATTTGAACGCTCACGTAAGCCTCCATCGCTATCCATGGAGAAACGCAGGAGACTGTTGGTTCCAAAGCTCGATACAAGAAGCCCGGCTGTACCAACGGCTATTCGACGTGGACTGGATCCCGCTGCTGCAGATCCGATCGCGGTCAACGTTCCTGTACTCTGGTCGATCCTGTAGATTGAAATGTTGTTAGAAGCCGCGTTAGCTACATAAAGGAAACTACCCGAGTAGTCGAATCCCATGCGGCTCGGTGTTGTGCCCGCGGCAATGGTACCATTCGCAGTGAGTACTCCGGTCGAGGTATTGATGAGAAGCTGTGTCACGTTGTTTGACGCATTGTTGCAAACGTATGCAAATCTGCCGCTTGAGTGAACGAGCAGGTGATTGGGCGACGAACCTGTTGCGACGGTTCCATTTGCTGTCAGCGCACCGGTTGTCTGGTTTATTGTGAAAGCCGAAGCAGTATTAGATCCAAAGTTGGGTACAAACGCAAACTGGCCTGTAGGATCGATCGCAATGGATACCGGTGCCGTCCCGGTCGCAGTTGTTCCCAGGTCCGTCAATAGACCGGTGGAGGAACTTCGGGCGTAGATGTTTACCGTATTTCCAAGCCGATTCGGTACATAGACAAATCGACCGTTTGAGGAAATCGTGACGTCGCTGGGACTCGAACCGGTGGCCGTGGCGCTTAAGGACGAGATTTCGTTGGGACCAATGGCAAAGGCCGTCACAGTATTATTTCCAGTCACGGCTGCGTAAAGGTGCGATCCGGTGGGATCAACCGCCAGACCGATTGGGATAGCAGAAATCGTGGTCTCACCCGTACCCGTAATTTCATCGCTGGCTGGATTGAAACTGAATTTCGAGATGGTCGGGGTCAGGTTATTTGCAACATAGATTTGTTTTTGAGACGAGAAAGTCAGAAGCATTAATAGCAATGATGTTGTCTGAGGTTCATTGGACTGAATACTCCGGGCACAAGCCGTTACAAAGGTAAGCGCGATGACAAGAATTGGCGCCCGAACGGTTCGCATGCCATACATACTACATGAATATCGGCCCTCTTGTCAAAGGACTTGCTGTCCTGGCCCATGGGCCAGGACTAAATTGCTCTGGATAATACAGGCAATCAAGCGGATCGACGTAACTCTAGGTACAGGTTCCGGTATTGCAGGTGTTACTCACACACTGACCATTGGCACCACAGGGAGCACCCGGGCCTCCGCAGAGTTTCGAACTACCGGAAAGGTTTCCGCAGCCAGCGTAGGTTCCTGTTTGGGGTGTGGCACAGTTTGAGCTAGTCTGGCAGGCAGCCCCTTTGCCCCCGCAGATGCTGGTCGAACCACAAGTCGAGTTCACACACTGGTTAGGTGTAAAGACGCTTGGTGTGGTGCATGCACTCCCAGTGGCAATGGTCCCCCCCGAAGCTATTGCACCTCCACAGGTACTGTTTATGCAAGTTCCGGTAGAGCATTGACTGGCAGAACTACATGCGCAGCCATCAGAGCGCCCGGAGCTAAGCCCACACGTATCCGCATTTGCCGAACTGGCTATGGCCGCCGCAAGAATGGCAACTTGCTCCGTATTATCGTCGTCCTCTTTGCCGGTAATCAAGTTACACGCGAAGGTAGTCAGAGCGAGAACAGATAGTATCGAAATAAATTTCAGTAAGTTTGACATAACCTGAGCCATGGCGGGGCCGACAAGCTGGTCAACCAGTTTTGTCTAATCGGGGCATTTTTTGCGACGATTAGCTGTCGATTAACATTCCAGTCCCCGATGCGGGTGACGGACGTTATGCGGATTGCTGTTAGATGTAATCCTTTTGGTCTAGCCTGTTTGCGGGTCTCGGTTTTGAGTATGACCGGAAAATTGACTATTTCAGAATGGATGATCATGAAACATGCATCCTTTACAATCCTCGCAGTCCTTCTGCTGAGTGTGAACTGCCCGAAATCGGAGGACTCCGTATTTAAGGTTATTGTATTGGGGGCTGGTGGCGGCCTGGACGAAAGCAATCTTTCTTGTTATTTGATTTCGCCCGCGAATGAAAATCGATTCGTTGCTATGGATGCCGGATCGATTCTTTCCGGAATCAAGAAGGCAGAGCGGGCTGGCAGCTTCGCGGACGTCCGCGACACCGAACTTCAGGGTAAGTCACTGACCCGTTTCCTCATGTCGCGAGGAATCAAAGCCTACTTGATTTCACACGCACACTTTGATCATACCAGCGGAATGATCATCAACTCGCCTGATGACGGAAGCAAAACGATTATTGGACTTCAGAACACCATCGACGATTTGCGCGATCATGTCTTTAACGGACGATCCTGGATCAACTTTTCGAACGAAGGTGTTGCGCCCATCAATCGTTACAACTTGATTCGGGCTGTTCCGGGGAAGCCGATGCCAATTACTGACACGTCATTTCAGGTTACAGCTTTTCAACTAAGTCATTCAAATCGTGGCTCAACTGCTTTCCTGCTTGAGACCGATCGGCAGTTTGTTTTGTATTTTGGTGATACAGGACCGGATCAAATTGAGAAGAGCACAAGCATGCAACAGGTGTGGAATGCAATCGCTCCCATTATTAGGGAGAACAGACTGCGCGGCATTTTCCTTGAGATCTCCTATCCCGATGGGCGACCAGACAATCAGTTGAATAGCCACCTAACACCCAAATGGTTCATGACTGAGATGCGCAATCTGGCTCAAACCGTGGACCCAAAGAATCCGGGACGATCGCTTGCGCGTTTACGCATTGTTGTTACTCACATTAAGCCTTCTCTCGAGCAAGGAATCGACCCTCGCGAAATAGTCGAACGCCAGCTCCGTTCACAGAACGACTTGAATCTAAGGTTAGAGTTCGCCGAGCAGGGTAAGCGAATCAATTTGTGATAGGGCTGCCAGCCAAAGCACGTTGCCGGGCTCGGACTAAGGAGATCCAATGGCATACACCTGCAATGGAATCTCCTTCCCTTTCACTCGCACCAGAGGCATTTTTTCCGTCGTAACAAACCCGTTGATTTCTCCGCACACATCTTCAGAGATAAGGAAATTGCGGGCCAGTTTCTTACAAAGGGATTCTATCCGTGATGCAGTGTTGACGGCATCACCGATCACGGTATATTCCATATGCATCTCGTCGCCAATGTTCCCAGCAAAAACTTCTCCGCAGTGGATACCAATTCCAACCTCAATCGCAGCGAGGTCCCTTTGCAGCCGCGCCTGATTGAACGCCTGCAGCCGCTTGAGCATCAGCGTTCCGCATCGAACGGCGTTCCTGGAGTCAAGGCCTGCCTCTGGCGCAGGGCGGGGTGTTCCAAACGTGGCCATGATTGCGTCACCAATGAACTTATCGATTGTCCCGCCACATTCGAACACGCTTTCAATCTGGAGTCGCCGGAGATTGCGCAGCAAATCCGCCAACTCATCAGAAGATATTCTCTCCGAGAGAGCCGTGAAGTTTCTAATGTCAGAGAAAAGAATCGTGACCCTCTGGCGCTTCCCCATTTCAATTGAATGCGGATTTGTAGTGATCTCTTCGATAACGTCTGGCGAGAAGTACCTCGAGAGCGCGTTCTTTTGGGATTCAATCGTGCCGATCCGATTTAACATTCGTCTTGAGCGAAAAACCGTATAAGCAATGATCGAAGCAAATCCAGTGCCGAGCGCCGGCAAAACCAAAAGGAATGCCGGCAATATGACACTGTTGCCAAGAATATACTCGGTCCACTCTTCCGTACGCGGCACTTCTCGGTAAACCCCATAGGCAGCCAGCCCAATGAAGATTGCAATGAATGCGCCAAGGGCAAAGAAGATTAGTCGCATCCTGAATTGCAGAGCCGTTGTCAGGATGGGGAGCGTCATTAAAGTGAGTATGGGATTCTTCATGACAAATGCGAAGTTGGACTCCCCTGACCGAATGTAGTAGTAAAGAGCCATGCCCAGAAAAAGGGCAAAATCAAATAGAATTGCAACCAGACTCAGCCGCTCGAGCGTAAAGACCCTGCCTCTGCGTCCGCTTTTCAACTTGAAGACTAGAAGAACGTTAAAGACCAGGATGATAGAAGAGAATAGAAAGTTGCTGAATAGATCCGTGGCTCCTCCGATGCCAATACTTGCGAAGAAGAAAAGAGCCAGGAAAAAGAATCTGTAGTAAACCTGAATGCGGGCTCCGTTGCGTTCTTCTTCTGCGAGGACAATCCGCGCTGCATCGCTCATCTCGTATTGCGTACGAAACATACTGAGAGTGTGCTTTTCCATTAGTCAGAAATGGCATGGATTTCTGAACCGTAAAATAGAAAACTCGCTGCGCGCTACGCACCCTGTAACAAATCCGCGAGTCGTTTCAATTTTCTGTAGTCCCATTCGGCATTGGAATTCTGCCGCAAGATCAGCTTGCCATTTTCATCAAAAACTTCAAGGCGATGCAGGGATGTACCCCGGATGAGGAATTCAGTGAGCTTGACTTTCAGACGATTAAGGGGCAACTCAAAGCGCTTGAGTGTGTCATATACCAGATACTCGCACTTAAACGTTGATCTTTCCACTGAGCCTTTCGTGATCAGATGCTTCACCGCCGAAACGCGAATCACTGCGTTTGCGATGAACACAAGCAAGAAGAGCACGGTAGGGACCCACAAAATTGCAATCTGGAAATATGCGGCGAGAATCAGAAAACCCAGAAATAGAATCGCTTGCCAGGCCAATGCTGGACCGGCCATTCCCTTGGTCGCACGCTTGAACAGTGGTATTGCTGGAGTCTCGAATGAATTGACCGATTCATAGTTTTCGGATCCTGAGTCCGCCAGTGCGCCGGCTGCGGGGAATGCGAGAACGGCAGCGGCAAGAAAGAACAACATCCAGTGTCCTGAAAACCCGCGAATTCCTGGCTTTCCTTCCGCAATTGCGCCAAAGAAGCTGATTACAGCGTAAGCCAGTACCAATGCCAGGACGGCCAGCATCCACTTGGGCGTCCGCGACCATACTACGCCGAAGACGAAGGGAGGCCTGTGCGCAGGTGGAATTTCCATGTATTCGCGGAAGAGGTTAATCAGTGAGAGCCCGAATGTCAGGATCGCAAAAAAATGCAGTACAAAGGGATTTATCGGAAACGCCTGCGCGTCCCAGCCTGAAATCACGGAGATATGAACCAGGACGCTCGCCAGAAAACCGGTGAGACCGGCGGCGAATATGACGCGCCTCAACAGTGAAACCTTCATGACCGCCTCCAGTACGCGATTTTCCTTGAGCCTCGATCCAAATACCAGCACATTCGGTATTCTATTGGGGAGCTCAAGGCTTCTGAGGATGCCCCAGAAATGGGCGGCGCGATTGTCTGCGATTCACCATATTTTCAAGGCCGACCCGGGCTCTCCAGGACCAGAAAATGACGTGACCTCCTCAATCTAGAGATCCATCGGTAGCGCTATGAATCGTTCGCTGGCATTCTCACCCCGCATCACAAACTCCGGCTACGAGATCTGGTTCGGTACGGCCTTCGATTTTGACCAAGAAGTAGCGGTCTGGTTCCGTTATTCGACGTTGATCCGCCCCGGAAGGACACCTCGATCGGCCATCTGGTTTTCCTTCATTGATCAAAAATTCCCGGAGAGAGTTGTGCGAACCATTGGCCTGAATGAACACATGGAATCAAAAGGCGACCAACAGATTCTTGGAGGGTCGGGATTCTCTCAGAATGCAGTCTCGGGAACGTTAGACGATGTATCCTGGAACTTACAATGTCAACACAGGTTTGAGGCGGAATCACATGTAAAGGAATCATTGATGAACTTACCTATCATCAAAACCAAGAGTGTGGTAATCTCTCCTTTCTGTGGTTTCACTGGAGAGGTTCGGATGGGATCTCGCGAATTCAGGCTGAACGCCACGGGCTGTTATACGCACATCTGGGGAACCCAGCGTGTTCCTGAACTCTATTGGTGTTTTGTACCTCGCTTTGATGATGCGGACGTTGGTCTTGAATTCTTCGCAGTCAGACCAAAGCCCCTGCTTCCCATAATCAAGTTCATAACGATTAGAGACGGGAACACATTGCTTCATCAACCTTCGCTCTGGAAATCGGTGAACTCAAAGCTGAATCCAAAATTCCCGGGGTTCAGCGCCAGCGGCGCGATGAGCGACGGTCGTTTTGAACTCAATTGCAGCCTGGCAGAACCGGCCACACGTTACATTTACCTGGATCCCTCAGGCTCCCTTCGGTTTATTGAACAGAACGATGCAAGCCAGGCGCGGCTAGTTTTGAGGAAAGACAATCATGTCAGAGAGTTCAACTCTGCGCACAAAGCAGCTGTCGAATTTCATGGAATGCAACCATGGGGCGAATACGAATATCGAAATCCGTATGAACAATAGCAGATCTTCAAAGATCTGCAACACCTTGAAGCGGGCCGCAACAGATGCACAACCAGACGCGAGTCCGAGTCATCGGAACCAAGAGCAGAGAATCTACTCGTGAGGATCGTCCTGCGCGTTCTTTGCAGCAGGGGATTCCTTGGCAAAAAAAGGCCCGGGGAAAATCCCCGGGCACGTGTTCATGTGACACGGACATGGCAGGATATGCTGCCCGCATCACAAACGCCGGTGAAATTCTAAAACTACCGCAGTAGTTGAAGAATTCCCTGAGGACGAGCACCCGCATGTGCAAGCATTGCAGTACCCGTCTCGACCAGGATCTGGCGGGTGGTCAGACCTACCATTTCCTCGGCCATGTCGGCATCCCGTATCCGGGATTCGGAAGCCTGTACGTTTTCGTACGCGTTCATTAGGCCGCGTGATGCTTGTTCAAGCCGGTTCTGGTATGCACCCAGATCCGCACGCTGCTTCATGATACGATCGAGAGCCTTATCCACTCTACCAATCGTAGTGTTCGCAAGAGCGGGAGTAGAGATGCTGACAATTTTGTTGTCAGTCGCTCTAAGACCCAGAGATTTCGCAGTCATCGTTCCGATGTATGCGCGCTCTCTTTGATTCGCGTTTGGCCCCATGTGAAACCACATTGAACTCGTGCGCGAATTTCTCGCGAAGTCACCCTGAAACAAACGGAACTTATTAAATTCCGCTTGAGACGCTGTCCGATCGACCTCATCCACAAGCTGAGAAACTTCCACCTGAATTAACTGGCGGTCGCTCGGGCTGTAGACTCCGTTCGAAGCCTGGATCGCCAAAACTCGCATGCGCTGTAAAATATCCGATGTCTGGCCAAGAAAACTTTCGGCGGTTTGGATGAAGCTGATCCCATCCTCCGTGTTTCTCTCTGCCTGACGCAGCCCATGTATCTGGGTCCGCATCTTCTCGGATACAGCCAATCCAGATGGATCATCGCCGGCGCGGTTTATCCGCATTCCAGACGACAGCTTTGCCATCGAATCGTCCACATCCTGGACATTGAACTTCAAAGCACGATGCGCGTTTATAGCGCTCATGTTGTGATTGATTATCATCCTGCACTCCTTTGCTTTTCAACCGCCAAAGCGGCCGGGAGAGTTACACCCTCCCCTCGTACGCTACCGGCCAGCGGACGATGGGAGAATGGAACCGAGGATGAGCTCCGCATACGATCCCGTTATGCGGGATCGTATGCAAAGATTATATATTTTAACGGAGGAGCTGCAACACTGACTGTGGTCGAATGTTTGCCTGCGCCAGCATCGCTGTTCCAGACTGCACCAGGATTTGATTCTTGGTGAAGCTTGTGGATTGTTCGGCCATATCCGTATCACGGATGCGGCTTTCTGATGCTTGCGTATTTTCGTACGCTACCATCAATCCTTTCGATGCATGTTCGAGACGGTTGAAATAACCGCCAAGATCGGCCCTCTGTTTGTTGATACGTTCCAGAGCTCCATCCAGTGTTCCAATCGCTTGATTCGCCAATTCTGCAGTCGAGATAGTGAGGATACCACCATCTTGACGCTTTAGCTTGAGGCTACGCGACGTCATTGTCTGAATGTAAACTCTTTCACGCTGATGCTGATTTGGCCCCATGTGAAACCACATGGAAGAGGTTCTAGAACCCCGAGCGAAATCACCTTGCAGCAGGTTCATTTTGTTGAACTCCGCTTGCGAAGCGATACGATCCACTTCATCAACGAGTTGGGAAACTTCAACCTGGATCATCTGGCGGTCAGACGCAGAATAGATCCCGTTGGAGGACTGGACAGACAGCACGCGAATTCTTTGAAGAATATCGCCAACTTCCTGGAGATAGCCTTCTGCAGTCTGAATCATGCTCATACCGTCTTCGGTATTTCGCTCTGCTTGTCTCAGACCGCCGATTTGCGCGCGCATTTTCTCGGAAACGGCAAGGCCGGAAGCATCGTCGCCAGCGCGGTTGATCCGCATGCCGCTCGACAATTTTTCCATGTCCTTGTTCACTTCCCAGTGTTGGAACTTGAGTGTGCGATTAGAATTAATCGCAGACATGTTGTGGTTGATAATCATTCGTTTCCTCCCTGAAACGCTCGATCTCTCTGCGGAGAGACCTCGTGTGACTACTCTCCCGGTGCCAATCCATAGCCCGGGCTTTATCTGTATCTTCCTGAATCGGGAGAAAGGGGAGTCGGCTTAATGCCCGGAGGAAAAAAAATTGTCCGGTTTTGAAAAAAGGATCAAGGGATTTTGGATTCTGGACGAGCAGCGGGGCTGGGTTTTGGGTCTGCCGGAGGGCCTTCTTGTGCCGCCTTTGAGAAACATTTGAATGTATCCAGTTCCTCGCAGGGTGTGGATTCAATACATTTGTTGATTGCTGGTAACATTGCCAGCGTCAGCTGGCTGGCCTCGAGGCCCGCGAACATCTTCTGGCAGGCCTGCGGTTGGTTAAGGAGCATCTGGCTCTGCTTAACCTTGTCACAGCTCTTGATTCTGCCGCATATGGGATCATACTTTGCGAGATCAATATAGCGGTTAGCGCTCTTGAAAGTGACGGCGACCCTGGGTCGATCCCATTCAGAAACTGGCATGTTTGGGCCTCCACAGACCTCAAAGCTTCGGGTTGTTCCAGGAAAAAATGGCCCATTCTCACTTTCAGGATTCGTTGAATATTTCCCGTCATGCGACCAGACCCTGATGTTCGACCAAAAGGGTTCTTCGGCTTTGTCCAGGAATGAAACTTTGAAGGTCATGGCCCCAATCGGTATCTTTGAAGAATTCTCCAGACTAATGCGAACACATTGATCGGAGCTCCCCGTTTCCGAGCCCACAACCACTATCTGATCGACCAGGTCTGCTGTTTCTGCAGGTAAGGACAGGTTGAAAACGATCAATCCCAGACCGACAACCGCCAGAAAGCACATTTGGTTTTTCATCTTACGCATTCAATACCAACTGCCTTTTCAATTTTTAGCTCGCAACCAAATTGAAGGCCCCTGTAAAGAGATATGCGCAAAGCTCCCGCAGTGTTTCTAAACCTCATCCTCCCCCCACTGGGATTCATTCTCCTTGAGAACCGGAATCGCTTTTTCCTGTTTGCTTCCATTTCTATACTGGTTTCGCTTCTTTCACCGCTGGTTCTGCTACTTCTATCTGCTGCTCCGCACTTGCACCTGACCTGGATCATACTAATTACAATCGGGCTGAGACTGCTCGTCTTGATCGTGACTTTGTTTACGCATCCCGCCGAATCTCATCCCAGGCTAGCGAAACCGTTCGCCTGGGTACTGGTTTCCGTATTCTTGTTACTCGATGTGGCCGCGTGTTCCTTTCAACGTCATACGGCCCCAGGGCTATTTCTCAATGGTGTGGGCGTCGAGGCGTCGTTGTCGCGCGGTGATTTTCTGTACATTCTTCGCAACTCAGAAAGTCATACATTGCAGAGGGGGGATATCATCGCATACGAAGATCGCGAAACGAGACAGGTAAGCCGCGTCATTGGATTGCCGGGAGAAACAATTCGAGTCGAGCAAAAACTCTTGAACGCCAACGAGCGACCCTATTGGGTTTCTGAAGTGAGGATCAACGGGGTGCCATTGCCGCTCGAAGTCACAAGCAGAAACCTGAAGGATTTGAATCTCGACCTGCCTGAATCCAGAGATTTTCTGGTTCTCGAACAAACAATCGGCAATCGCCGCTTCCCCATTCTGGAAACTCCGGAACTCATGCAATCGAACGTGCCGGAGATTCGACTTGAGGCCGACCAATATTTCGTAATGGGAGACAATCGGGACAACTCTCAGGATTCAAGAACGTTAGGCTACATTCGTCGGTCACGCATTCTCTTCCGGTATATTTACACGGCTGCGTCCTTCAACTTCAGGAAAGGCTACTGCGAGGACAGGATAGAAGGCAAAACACTCAAGCCCACGCCAGAGGATTGTTTGGATGCGGACCCAAGGCTGAACAGAAAAGCGTGGGATAATATCGTCCTCGAATGGAAGCGGGCAATCCCGCGCTGGGAAAGGTGGCTGAAAATTTCTCCATGATTTGCTAGACAGAACGATCTGTCTGTTTTTGAATGAACACGGGTGCCGTTTTCGAGGGCTGCCCGAGGTGAAACATGGAACCATGCCGCGAATTGAAGTTCACAAGTCTTTCGGAGGTTGAAAAAGAGATCGAGCGCCTTGGCCTGGAACAGCCAGAAACAACGGGCAATTGGACATATTTTCAAATATTGAGCCATCTGGCCGACACAATCGAAGATTCTTTCAAGCCCATGGACCCGCCGGCGAAACCTGTTGAAGCCCGGACGACTGAAGTTCTATTCAAGCGCTTGCAGAAATCTGGAAAGATGAAACCCGGGTATGTAAATCCCGCTCTTCCTCAGACTCGCGAGCACGGCGATGTGGAAGCGGCAAAGCAACGCTTGCAGAAAGCAATCCAAGGATTCCGCGCCAGTACGCATTTGAATCACGAACCTGCCCTGGGATATTTGAATCATGAGCAGTTTGAATTCTTGCATGCGATTCACAGCGCTATGCACCTTGGATTTGTAAAGGCGTAGACTCAAATTCGGGCGGCAAATATTTGCTGGCCTCGAAGTCCTGTTTCCATCGGAGTATCCGTTGAAAGCGCCAGGTACTCATGGAATCCGTAGTATATACATTGTTTCTTGTCGGAATTATTCAGGCGGCGTTCTGCGCGGTGTTTCTTCTAACGCGCCGCGAGCAAGGTGCGGCTGATTGGCTATTCGTTTGTTTGATGGTGATGATTTCCTGGCCTCTGCTTGTCAAGACGGCGACAGACTCAGGCTTCTATCCACCCAACCTGCAGTCATTCAAACTTCTTCCGGCATTTTACGGGCCCATAGGCTATCTCTGTCTGCTGATCGTATTGAACGATCGCCTATCGTGGAAAAACATGTGGCATCTGCTGCCACCACTCTTCATATTTGGCTGGGCAATCTTCTTTGACCTGGATCTGCCACCCCACGAGCGGGG
>JAEUSB010000073.1 GCA_016788865.1 Leptospirales bacterium | reverse complement strand
TATTCCGGACGAGGATTCTGCCATCTATGCCCTCAGCGGTGAGCGGGGATACAACGCATATACAACCAAAGATCTTACAAACTATCAGATTGAATTGCCCGCCAATCGACTTGAAGTTTGGGCCAGACTTGAATCTGACCGCATGCAGAACTCTGTCCTGCGCGATTTCTATGTTGAACGCGAAGTTGTCCGCGAAGAGCGGAGATTGCGTGTCGACAATGTAGCCCAGGGGTTTTTGTTAGAAACATTTATTAATAAAATTTACGAATCTCATCCATACGGACGCTCACTGATTGGAAACATGGAAGTAATTCAATACTTGAGCTACGAACAAGCAAAGCAGTTCTACGACACCTATTATGCCCCAAACAATACGGTGATCACACTGGTTGGTGATATCGACTTCGACAAGACCGAGGCGCTGATGAGGAAGTATTTCTCCGCACTCAAGCCCAAAATTCTTCCTGCACGCCTCGACATTGAAAGGGACTCACTTCCTATCGACATAGAGGTCAAGAAGGACGGTTCACCAGTGATGTTTCTTGCCTGGCTTAAGCCGTCTGGGATTGGCCGCGAAAGTCTGGCCCTTGAATTGTATTCCAGCATCCTGGCAGGCCGCAGCGACAGCCGGCTTTTCAGAAGGCTGGTGCTTAAAGATCGCGTCGCAGCAGAAGTGGGTGCTTTCACCGGTTATCCCGGCGAACGTTATACGAACTTATTCATGATCCAGGCGGTACCGGCACCCGGAAAAAGCTACGACGATATTCTAAAGTCGCTGCAGGATGAACTCAATCAGATTGCAGAAAAAGGAGTGACGCAAGATGAACTCGACAGGGTTCGCAATAGCCAGATCGCAGATTTCTTGTATTCTCTCCGCTCGAACGCCGAGTATGCAGATAGCCTGTCCTACTATGAACTCCTGTTCGAAGATTTTGGAACGTTGTTCAAGAAGATCACAGAACTTCAGACAATCACACCGGCGGAAATCCAGGCTACTGCAAAGACCTACATAACGCCGGATCGAATGTCCACTGCGCGTCTTGTTCCGGAGAAACAGAAATGAAACGAATCATCCTGCTCTTTGCAATTTTTTCAATCGTTGCACTTGGTGCACAGAGCCCACCGCGTCAGGTAAACTCTGCGGCGGCCGAGCACGCACAAAAGATTCTCGCCGGGATTCCAATGGAACCGGTTCGCTTCCAGCCTCCGGCCATTAAAGAAATAAGGCTGAAATCGGGCGCAACACTCCTGGTAACAGACGAGAACTCGCTGCCCTTTCTGACTCTTGAGCTGCATTTTCCTGGCGGAACAAAACTCGAATCCGTCGACAATGCCGGGCTATGGGACGCGGGCACAAGTCTTTTGGGCGTGGATGGCGCGGGAAATCTGAGCGGTGATCAAATTGCAGAAGAATTTAGTCGAATGGGCGCACGCTTCAGCATTCACAACGATTACGAGTCCTGGGTTGTAACCCTGACGGTCTTGAAATGGCATTTTCCTCGCGCATTCCAACTCCTGTCAGACGTGTTATTGAAACCCCAACTTTCGCAGGACCGCCTGAATGTTATCCTCGACGGGATGGAAACAGATATTTCTCAGCGGAACAACCGGCCAGAAAGCACGGCAGGTCGGCGCATGCAGGAACTGCTCTATCCGGGAAGCCGCCGCGGCAAGAGTCTCGAAAAGTCCGATCTTGAAAAGATCACAACTGCTAAAATTAAATCTGAAATTGCGCGCAGATTGTACGCAGGAAATCTGATTGTTGCTGCTGGCGGTGATTTGCGCGGCGTAAACATTGAATCGAGCCTTGATGGCCTCCTTGCACAGTTCCCGGCAACTACAGCTCCAAAAGAAATCGAGAGAGTGACAACTCGCAAGTATACGGACAAGATCTTGCTTGTTGAAATGGATGTAGCCCAGGCTGCCGTTACAATTGGAACCACGTTACCGGCGCACAAGTCTCCGGACTTCTATGCTCTCCAAATTGGGAATCATGTCCTTGGCGGAAATTCATTTAACTCGCGTTTAATGAAAGAAGTTCGCGCAAAGCGTGGACTCGCCTACTATGCCATGTCCTACACCTCCTTCTTTGAGAACGACGGCAGATTTGTTGCTGCGGCAGGAACGCGAGTCGAGCAGGCAGATGAAACACTGCGACTCATGCTTTCTATCATTCAGGGAATGAACAAGCCAGCAAGCGAGCAGGAATCGAGTCTGGCGAAGAACAGTATTCTGAACTCTCTTGTTTTCCTCTACGACGATCCAGAAAGCTATCTTCGATCACAGGTTCGTTTCAGACTTCATGGCCTGCCCGCGAACTATATTCAAGAGTACCAACAACACATTCAGAAAGAGAACACGGCTGCGGTTGCACGCGCTTTTGCGAAGCACGTAAAGCCAGACGTCAATATCGTCGTTGCTGGCCCCAAATCGCTCAAAGCGCAGTTGGAGAAGATTCGACCCGTTATCGTCGTGGGTCCCGAGTCCAGGATTCCTTGAAAGAGTTTGTAATTCGAAACACAAAATTCCTGGGAGTTTCAACTGGTGGCGTAGAAACAAGTGTAATTGTCCCACATTTGCATCTGGCCTTTGACTCCGGGCGCGGCCAGAGTCCGTTGATTGAAATTCCGACATTGCTCATGACGCATGGTCACCTTGACCATGCCTCGGGAGTTCCGTATTATGTTTCGCAGCGATGTCTCCGGCATCTGCCGGGTGGAAAAATTTTCTGCCCTCCAGAACTGGAAGATCCGCTGCGTCGCGTTCTCGCCATCTGGTGCGAAATTGAGGATTTCCAGATGGAGTTTGATTTGCAGGGTGTGGACTACAATACCCATTACCCCCTCTATGGCAATTTTTCTTTCAAGGCTATCAGAAGTGTCCACAGAGTGCCCTCTAACGGATACACAATCTATGAACGCGTTCGGAAGCTGAAGAAAGAATTCAGTCATTTCACCGGACCTGAAATCGCAGAGAAGAAAAAGAGCATGGACTTGTTCGAAGAAGTTCAGTCTCCCGTGATCACATTTTCCGGCGACACGCAGATCGAGTTCTTGCTCGACAATCCCGATGTTCGCAAGTCCAGAATCCTATTTCATGAGTGCACCTACGTGGACGAACAGCGCCCTGTAGAGCGCGCCCGAAAGTGGGGCCACACGCATCTGTTCGAAATCGCTGAGAATGCCGCCGCTTTACAGGAGGTGGATCGTCTGGTACTAATTCACTTCTCGCCACGATACAGCAGGGATAAAATAGAATCAGCTTTGAAGCGCCATCTACCCCCCGATCTTTACGCCAGAACAACTGCGTTTGTCTGAGCTGTCGGGCGAAGCGACAAATCTCCGGCCTACCCGGAAAGGGTTGCAAAGCAATGGCGACAAAAACGCTTTTGCGCTTGCCGGAAGGGAAACCTTTGCGCACACAAGGCTGTGCAAATCATCAAACGCCCTCTGCTTTCCATAAAGGAATCCTCTACCAGGGCCTATAGCAAAACCCTCGATTGGCTCACGAAACAGATGCCCCGCCTGCGAGAAGGATTTGAGGCCTTTGCATACTGGATTGATCCACATATCTTACGTTTCCTGGATCGCACGCAGCCTTTGCGTGTTCGACTGCAGGCCGCCCTGGGCAAGGCCTGGACCTGGGTTGTAGGCGCATTTGTTTTCTTCTGGCGCTTTCTAACCGCACCGTTTCGCGGAGTCGCAGAAGTTTTTCGAATTTTGTTTGGTTCATTTACGTTTACGCCCTCCAATACAATGAAGGAGCTCGCAGCATTTAACGAATCGATTCGATTAAAGCTATCGATCGGACAAGGTGCAATTGCTGCAAAACTTCAGAAGTTCAAACGCGAGAAACCACCGCTCTTTCGCGCAGCGGCTCTCGTCACTGTGTCCTTTTCTCTGATTCTCGGAAGTTGCACCTCGTTTCAACTTTTTCAGAAGATGACACAAATCCAGGTGACCGTGACCGACCCGGAGTACACCAAACCCACAGAAGAGACCGTTCCGGCACCTGTAATCATTCACTTCAGCGCGCCTGCAATTCGAATCGATCAGATCGGCAAGAATGTTGAGCTTCAGATGGTTCCCGCGCATCCGGGCATCTGGACTTTCATTGATGATTCCACAATCACGTTCACGCCAGCGCAACACTGGCCACCGGACAAAAGCTACACCGTCACACTTAAGCCAGAACTATTTGCGCCTGGAGTCAAACTCTCTGATACAAAAGTTGCATTTGAAACGCCTGAGTTCAGCGGTCGCGTGGCAAGCCAGCAGTTCTATATCGATCCAAAGGATCCCTCAATCAAGAAGGCCGTTGTAACAATCGAATTCACTCATCCGGTTGAGCCAAAGCAAGTGGATGAAAAAGTATCGTTTGAGTACAGCGAAGGTATCTTGAGCGGGAAAGCCATCCCGCATACAACAATCCTCGATGAATCACAGATGATTGCCTACGTCCATTCAGCAACCGTCGCAATCCAGGAGAAAGAGGCTAAGCTGAGATTCAAACTGGCCTCCGGTGTTACTTCGCGCGAAGGAAGCGGCAAAGCAGATTCGCTCACAGCTACCGTTCAAGTTCCCGGCAAATTCACTCATTTCACCATAAGTCGTGCGGAAGTGCAGCTGGTTCGGAACGAATTCTACGAACTTGACCAGGTATTATTTGTAGAAACCACGTCGGGAATTGCACCCGATGAGCTGCAACAGCACATGACAGTGTATGAGCTTCCGGTAGATAGGCCGGCGGAACCGGGAACAGAAGGGGTTAAACACTATCGCTGGAGTAGTCCAAAAGAGGTTAGCCCTACAATCCTTTCTAAAGCACGTCGCATAGCCACGGCCCGCGTTGAAGGTGAAGATGCGTCCGGGAATATTCATCCACTCCGCGTCAGTGCCAATGAAGGCGGATATCTTCTGGTTCGAATCGACAAAGGTGCAAAAGCTCTGGGCGATTTCCAGCTTAAAGACACGTTTGAAACCATTGTTCGCATTCCAGATTTCACGCGCGAAACACGAATCATGCATGACGGGGCCATCCTGAGTCTCGCTGGAGAAAAGAAAATATCCGTACTGTCTTACGACAATGATACAATCGAATTCGAAATTGGCCGCATCCTCCCTGACCAGATCAATCACTTGATTAGCCAATCGTATGGCAATTTCAATAGCCCGTACTTCTCGAACTACAACTTCAACGAAGACAATATTTCAGAGCGCATGGTGGAAACAGTCCAACTCAATCGACTGAACGGAAAGCGCCTGCAATATGCATCCTTCGACTTCACCAGGTACCTCACGGCTCGCGGCACACGACTGCAAAACGGCCTGTTCTATCTAAAAGTTCGCGGTTTCAAGAAAGACCAGAAGAAGCCTGCACCGGGCACGGAAGATTCAGAAAACTCGGAAGAATCTGAGAATCCGGACGAAGAGCGGCCACAGGGAAGAAACGAAGACAAACGCCTGGTGCTTGTTTCGGACCTGGGAATCCTCGTGAAACACGCGCGATCTGGAACGCGCGATGTTTTCATCCAGTCGTTCTCGCAGGGAAGGCCCGCCGGCAACGTTGAAATCCAGGTGATCGGGAAGAACGGGATTCCAATTGCGACGCAGGTAACGGATGCAAGCGGCCACGCAATGCTTCCAGATCTGGCTGACTTCAAACGAGAAAAGGCCCCCGTAGCTTTCATTGCAAAAGCTGGATCCGATTTGTCATTCATGCCATTCTCGCGCGATGACAGAAAGCTGGATTTTTCCAGATTTGAAGTCGGTGGAGTTCAGGGCGCAGATTCGAAAGATCGTCTGACCGCTTACATCTTCTCAGATCGTGGGATCTACAGACCCGGTGACGAAATCCGTGCCGGCATGGCCATCAAGGCCGGCGACTGGAGGCGAAACCTCGTTGGCCTTCCAATCGAAGTTACAGTGCGCGATTCCAGGGGAATCGAAGTCTATTCGCAGACAATCAAACTGTCACCGGGCGCGTTCGAAGAAATCAAGTACAGAACGGAAGAATCATCCCCTACCGGTGCATACGAAATCAAAGCGTCCGTGATTTCGAAGACCCGGAACCAACCCAACTTACTCCTGGGTTCTACCACAGTGAAAGTGGAAGAATTCCTACCGGATAAATTGCGCATAACGGCACAATTTTCCTCACAGGTAAACGAGGAAGCCGGCTGGAGCAAGCCCGAAGGTCTCAAAGGCGAAGTTCAGCTGATGAACCTGTTTGGCACGCCAGCACAGAACAAGAAGGTTCAGGGCACATTGCTCCTGGCCCCACGACTTCCGTATTTCCGTGGATACGAAAACTACAGATTCTTTGATCCGCTGCGCACAACCCGGAGTTTTACCCAGGACCTGGGGCAGCTAGAAACCGATGATCAGGGCCGCGTTCAATTCAACCTGGGCCTCGAAAAGTACGCCAAAGGAATTTACCAGGTTACTTTTCATGCTTCGGGTTTTGAAGCAGAGGGTGGACGCGCTGTCAGCGCACAATCCTCACAGATTGTCTCACCGCTTTCACAAATCATTGGAATTCGCACAGACGGCGATCTCGGGTACGTTCATCTGGGTTCTTCACGCGCCATCTCTTTGATTGCAATCGATAGTTCATTGAGACGCGTTCCTGCCTCAAAGCTCATCCTCAAGATTGTGGAAGAACGACCCGTGTCGAGCCTGGTCAGACGCGAAGACGGGATCTACGAGTATAAGAGCTCCATCAAAGAGATTCCAGTGGCACAAAGCGAATTAAACTTTGGACCCGGTGGGCTCGACCAGTTGCTGCCAACTGGAACTCCGGGAGACTTTGTCGTGAGCATCCTAGACGATCATCAGCAGGAACTGAATCGCATTCAGTATACGGTCATAGGACAGGGCAATCTAGCGAGAAGTCTTGAAAAGAATGCTGAGCTTTCGATCAAACTCAGCGGAAAGGACTTTATTCCCGGCCAGGAAATCGAACTGGCGATCCGCGCCCCGTATACGGGCGCCGGACTCATCACAATTGAAAAAGACAAAGTCTACGCGCACAAATGGTTTCAGACCACAACCGAATCGAGCGTGCAACGAATCCGACTCCCTGAAACGCTTGAAGGAAACGGTTATGTGAACGTAACGTTTGTACGGTCGCTCGATTCAAAAGCCATCTACACCAGTCCATTGAGTTACGGTGTGGCGCCCTTCTCGGTAAGCAAAAGGAACCGGACTGCGAACCTGGTATTGAACACTCCCGCCGAGATCAAGCCAGGTGATACCTTGCGCATTGGCTACGCAACAGACCGCCCCGGCAAAGTTGTCGTGTTTGCAGTCGATGAAGGAATCCTGCAGGTTGCAAGGTACAAACGGCCGGACCCGCTCTCACATTTCTTTCAGAAACGAGCGCTTGAGGTTTCCACGTCACAAATTGTTGATCAGTTGTTACCAGAATTTTCCATTGTCCGCTCACTCACACGAATTGGCGGGGACGCAGACAAGCTAATTGGTCTGAACCTGAATCCGTTCAAACGAAAACGACAGGCGCCGGTGGCGTACTGGTCGGGGCTACGCGACGTAGCCGGGGCTGGAGAAGTGTCGTTCGTAGTTCCTGACTATTTCAATGGCCGTATTAAGGTTTTTGCGGTGCTTGTTAGCGATGCCGTCATTGGAGTGGGAGAAAAGGGAGTTCTGGTTCGCGGGGACTTCATTATCTCCCCTTCGGTTGCCACATTCTCTGCACCGGGAGATACCTTTGAAATCAGCGCGAATGTTTCTAATAACGTCGCGGGCTCGGGAAAGGATCTA
This sequence comes from Leptospirales bacterium, assembly GCA_016788865.1. GTDB lineage: Bacteria > Spirochaetota > Leptospiria > Leptospirales > Leptonemataceae > JAEUSB01. The sequence continues at coordinate 39,189 of JAEUSB010000073.1, read as the reverse complement.
CCTGTTAACGTCCAGGCAATTGCCGATGGATCGATTGAAATTCAGGGTGATTCAGCAGCCACATTAAATATTTCAGAACGCGGCGAGAAAACAATCCGATTCAAGGCGAGGGCTAAATTGCCCGGAGAAGGTCGAGTGATTCTTCGCGCAACGGCCGGGAACAAGAGCGGAACACAAACCGAAACCGTAAGCGTCAGGCCGGCTCGACCATACATTATGGATGTTCAATCTGGCTATCTTCTTGGCGGAAGCGATGAGATTGCAGTGACCCGTACCCTTTATCCTGATTTCCGGAAGCTCGAGGTATCCGTGTCTCCGGTCCCCTTGGCCTGGTCCTCTGGACTATTTCAGTATCTCGAGAACTATCCGTATGGTTGCACGGAACAGATAACGAGTCGCGGACTTGCGGCACTTATCTTGAAGAATCGTCCGGAAATTGCCCACGGAACCAATGACCAAATTATCGCGCACACGCTGAGAGTTCTTCAGACAAGGCAGAATTCAGAAGGCGCCTTTGGCTTTTGGGCCGCAAACTCGTACGTGGATCCATTTCAAAGCGCTTACGCGGTTCTCTTTCTAACGGAAGCCAAAGAACGTGGCATAGCCGTGCCCGAACTACTTCTTTCGCGTGGTCTGACGTATCTCGAAAGCCTGGCACAGAATTCAGAGAAGGCAACTCTGCACGATCGGGCTTTCGCGTTGTATGTTCTGGCGAGGAACGGTCGAATCAAGGTAAATGATGTGAACGGCTTGCTGACACAGGTAGGTCGTGACTCAAGCGAGTTCGCGCGTCTCCCAATGATGTATCTGGCTGCGACGCGCAAACTGATGCGCCAGGACAAAGAGGCGGAAGAACTGTTCGTAAAGTCGCGTCCAGGATTTTTCAAAACCTGGATATTTGGGTCATTCGACCAGGTTTCGGCAAACTCGAATTATCTCTATCTGCTGGCTCGACATTTCCCGGGAAATTTCGACCAGCTTGGCGACAGCACCATTTCGTCGTTTCTTACACCGATGCGGGCCGGGGAATTCAGTACAATTTCTGCGGCCGCTTCCATACTGGCTATTGACGCGTACCTGGACCTTCGCAAGGCTCGAAAACTTGATCTCAACGTAGTGCAGGCAACCGCAAGCGGTGCCAGTGCACCTCTCCTGTTTCCAGATCAGCTTTTTGCAAAATCACAGTTTGCTCCGGAAACCAGGAAGCTTAGCTTCCGTGGTAATTCGGCCCTGCCTGCATTCTACCAGGTGACGATAGGCGGCTTTGATCAGACTTTGCCACCACCGTATGCAAAAGGAATGGAAGTATCACGTGAGTTCACGGATGAAAAGGGAAACACGCTGAAGGCAGCAAGCGTCGGCACCGAAGTATTTGTTCGTGTCCGCATCAGAGGAAGAGACAATACAATATCCAATGTGGCGATTGTGGATTTGTTTCCTGGTGGATTTGAGCCAATCTTTGAAGGTGGTCGTCCGGATGAACCCGTTGGACTCCCTGGACTTAAGCCCAGACTTATGAAACCAGATCATGTCGACATCCGAGAAGAACGCGTGGTGATATTTGCTTCGGCTGAGTCCAGTGCGCATGAGTATGTATACAGACTTCGCGCCGTGAGCCCTGGAAAGTTTGTTGTACCGCCGCTCTTTGCAGAGGCAATGTACAATAAGTCATTACGCGCACTTACAGCCGAAAGTTCGTTTGAAATTGTTCCGCGGAAATGACCTGGACACCAGCGCGGGTTAGATTTACAAGATTGGCAGCCATCCTTGGCTGCCTGCTTCTGCTACTCGAAATAGTCACGCGAAATGGCCCAACTACCGGTGTTTCCTACTCGCGCGCCATCTACGACAGGCACGGTGCGCTTCTTAGACTGACCCTTTCCGTCGACGAGAAGTATAGAAAGTTTACAAAACTAAAGAATATATCGCCCTTTGTGCAGGAGGCAATTCTGATTCGGGAGGATCGCTTCTTCTATTTTCACCCCGGCGTAAATCCAGTTGCTCTTTTCAAAGCTATCGTCTCGCTCCCCGGTGGAAGGCGGGGCGCGTCAACGATTACCATGCAAACGGCCAGGCTGCTGTATCACCTGGAAACGCGAACCATCCCGGGAAAGCTCTTTCAGATTCTCTGCGCATTCTATCTCGAATTCGCGTACTCGAAGGAACAAATCTTAGAAGCTTATCTGAACCTCATCCCACTGGGCCAAAACATCGAAGGGGTCAGCGCCGCTTCGCTCATCTATTTTGGAAAACCCGCAAGCGATCTCGGGGCAATGGAAGCGATCACGCTTTGCGTCATACCCCCGCGTCCTACGTTTCGCACTGGAAGTTCGCCCGAAGCGCAGGCCGATATGCAGCGGTTTCGTGAGATTCTCTTTAATTCCTGGAAAAACCATCATCCCGAACATGCAAACCTAACAGTAGCGCACGTGCCTCTTGTAGCCTCCGGCCCCTTGCCCTTCAAGGCGCCGCATTTCACTGAGATGGTTTTGCGGAATACTGACAATGCCGACCGAAACGACATTCACACAACGCTGGACTCGCGCTTACAAGCCGCGCTGGAGCGAACCATTCGCGGCTATGTCAAATCAAAAGGATCGATCGGAGTGCAGAATGCTTCGGCTATCTTGCTGCGCACTTCGGATACACGCATTCTAGCGTACGCGGGCAGCGCGGACTTCCTCGATGAGAAAATCGCAGGCCAGGTCGATGGAACACTGGCCCGGCGCTCGCCTGGTTCAGCCTTGAAGCCTCTATTGTATGCCCTTGCAATCGATCGAGGTCTGATTCATCAGAGGTCTGTCCTGCGCGATGCGCCGATTCAGTTTTCAACCTATACACCAGAAAACTTCGAGGGTGAATTCCTGGGCCCGTTAAGCGCCCAATCGGCACTTGTATTGAGTAGAAATGTTCCGGCCATTACGATTGCAGCCAAACTCAAACGACCGGATTTTACGGACTTTCTAAAAGACAATGGAGTCGCCATGCCTCGCACCCGTGAGTACTACGGCCTGGCACCGATCCTCGGCGGAATCGAGATTTCGATGCAGGAGCTGGCCGGGTTCTATGCAGCCCTCGCTCGTGACGGTGTACTGTCCTCACCCGGTTACTTACCCGAAGCGCCACGTGGAAAGTCCGTATTCTCACCCCAGGCAGCTTTCATGACCCTTGAAATGCTAGGGGCACAACAGGAAGAAGAACGCGGCGAGGACTGGATAAAGCGCCCATTCAAGACCTACTGGAAAACGGGAACGTCGGCAGGCTTTCGGGATGCATGGACGGCAGGGATCTTTGGACCATATACGCTCGTTGTCTGGATTGGAAATTTTGATGGATCCTCAAACCCTGCGTTCGTTGGAAAAGAAGTGGCAGCTCCCCTTTTCTTTCAGATAATCTCTGCAATAGCTTCAGAAGATCGAAACATTCACGATGAAACCGTGCAGCCCGCAGGGATCCATCGAATTGAGGTCTGCCCCGTCTCCGGAAAGATGCCTCGTCATTTCTGCCCTACAAGGGTTCAAGCCTGGTTTATTCCTGGGAAATCACCAATTGATACCTGCGACGTTCACCGTGAAATCGTGGTCGAAGCCGACAGTGGACTCCGATCCTGTGGCAAGTCGTCTAACGTTAGAAAAGAGGTGTTCGAAGTCTGGCCGTCAGACGTTGAAAAGGTACTGCGCACAAGCGGGCTTCCAACTCGTTCCCCTCCTCGCTTTGCGCCCGGATGCGAAGAGCGGGATGCACAGGCGGAACCACCCTCAATCACATTGCCGGTTCGGGGTGTGACGTATAACACAAGTGAAAACGAGGAACTTCCTCTTAGTGCAACGGCGGATGCTTCTGCGACACAGATCTTCTGGTTCCTGGACGATACCTTTCTCGGCGCGTCCAAACCCGGCGAACCTCTCTACTGGAAATCCCGTCCCGGGAAGTTCAAACTCAGAGTTGTCGATTCAATCGGAGGCAGCGATCAAACAGAGCTAAAAGTGACACGGTCTGAATAATCGCATTTGGTACCTGTGCGGTGTTGTCAGTACCAACGGTATGCGCGCAAGCCCAACGCCCCGAAAACGATTCCCATTGCGCAGAGGATTGCAGATGGCAAAAGTATGTCAGGCACGCCCGCTCCTTCGATAAAGACACTGCGAACACTGTCCGCGATCAGAGTCAATGGCAACTTCTGCACAAAAGGAACAACCCACTCCGGGAAGTTGTGATAGTTGAAGAAGACGCCGGATAGAATCATGGAGGGCAATGTTACAGCATTCAGGACGCCGTTGGCTATCTGAGTATTGTTCGCGCGCGACGCGGCGAGGACGGCAATTCCGGAGAACGCAACAATCCCGGAGAACATTGCAACTACGAGCGCAAGCCAGCTTCCCTGCAATTGCGATCCAAAATAGAAATACGCAAACAAAATCAAGAGGCCTGATTCGACCACATTGGCAAGAACTCGCGCGATGAAGAAGGACAGTAAGAAGTGAACTTTGTTCATTGAAGCAGCCACCATGGCCCGCAGTAACTTCTTGATTCTAAACTCAATCATCACCCAGCCCGTGCCCCACATACAGGCATTCATTACACCCATGCCGAGCAGCCCGGGCAAAAGAAAGTCGATATATCGACTTCCGGGAGCACTGAGTCTCTCAATCTGAATATCCGCTTTTCTTTCCGAGAGTTCTCGCTCGACTTTGAGGTGAATTGTTGCAGCTTCCTGATTGGCCGGATCGAATTCGATCTTTATCTTACCCGCCACCTCAGAGACGATCACTTGAATCTCGCCCTTCTTGAGCGCCCGCATGGCCCCCTCGCGATCCAGCACTCTGAACTGGATTTGGGTAGACGATTGCAACTTGCGCGCATGCACCCCTGGTTGCCCCGCAAGGATGAGTGCAACGGTAGGTTTTGTTTCGCCGCGACCGTCAAACGCTATGCCCAGTATCCAGGCCATAACGATTGGAAATGCAAATGCCCAGAATATGATTCCTGGCTCGCGGAGCATTCCGCGTAGCTGTGCTACTACTAATTGTATGATGGGATGATTCATTCGGTGAGATGCCTTCCGGTCAGCGAAATAAAAATATCGTCCAACGTCATCTTCCTGCACTCCACGTCGTGCACGGCTATGCGGAGTTTCTTCATGAGGGCAATAAATTTAGGGAGTACTTGAAGCATGTTGGAAACAATCAAGCGCCCTCCCCCGTCAGATAGTTCAACACGCAGGACGCCGCGAAGTTTCTGTAGGACTTGAGCGGATGGGCTGCGGGCAGATTTGAATACGACCATCTCGCCCCCACCGTCGGATAACAGGTCCGTTAGCTGACCCTGCGCAATGATCTTGCCGTGATCCAGAACGATAATTCGTTCACAAAGGTGTTGCGCCTCTTCCATATAATGCGTGGTGAGTATGAGGGTTGTCCCTCGTGACTTTAACTGTTCCAGGATTGTCCAGATTTCCCGTCGCGCATGCGGATCAAGTCCGGTCGTAGGTTCGTCCAGGAGTAGAATTTCTGGTTTGCTCATGAGCGCAACGCCCAGGGCCAGTCGCTGCCGCTGTCCTCCCGAGAGATTGACCACAAAGGTCTTTTCCTTGTCTTCAAGATTCATACTGGCGAGAGTCTCAAGAATCCTTTCCCTCGAAACTCCAAGAAAGCTGCCGAACACCTTCATTGTTTCGAGCACGGTGAGCTTATCTATGAAGCGCGTTTCCTGGAGCGAAAGGCCAATGCGCTGGCGTAGCTCCCGCTCCGCTTCTTTCCAGGATTTTCCAAATAGCAGGATTTCCCCGCTGTCCGGGGTCTGAATGCCTTCCATCATCTCAACAAGCGTGGTCTTCCCGGCACCGTTAGGACCGAGGAGCGCTGTGTATTCACCCCGATGGATGTCCAGGTCAAGTGCGTCGACTGCTCTCAAATCCTTAAAGGATTTGGTTACACCCCGGAGTCGAATGATGGCTTCCTTGTTCACCTGGACCAGAAAATACGGGGCGATCGCTCGAGAATAGCAAAACCCTACAAAGGGAATGGATTGCAGCGGAGGGCTTTCCCCTTTGCATCAAACAGGGCAAAAAGCTGCACGGATTTGTGCTTTGCCACTACATGATAGTCGTGCGTGCATTCCCCGGGCTTTGGATTGAACGGATCTTTAGGTATTTCCCAGGCGTTGCACCATAGCCTGTCGTTCACACCATTCCAGATCCGCCAGTCAGAAGGGAGGATTGGCGGCAATCCCCCCTCGATGAAGTCATTGCCGCGCCTTTCGGGAGGCAGAAACGGATTCCCGCCGCCCTGCATCCCGGCAAAGATATCGATTCTGTCTGCTCGAATGTAATACGGGGATCCAGTGTCCGTTGCACACAGATAGCCGTCATGAATCGTCCCATCCTGCATTCTAATTTTCTTTTCAGCGATCTGGGGGCTGTACAACAGCAGGCCGAGAACATCCCTGGACGTGCAGCCGGGAAACTTATCTTTCAAACGGGCGCAGAAGCCATCAAAGTTAACAGCGATTGTACGGAACGGAAGAATCTGATAACGTCTTCCGGCTCCGTACCCCCAGACCTTGTCCGCCGGGTAGAGCGAATAACGGCCTGGGCCAGCATACTGGACGCCCATCCCATTCCTGGCCAACCCGCTACCTTCCCAGGTCACCTGACGGAGAAATTCATCTGAAGCATTCCCCAGAATCTTCCCCTGCGGATCAAGGATGGGAACTTCCTTTCCGGGGTACATATCTTCAAGAGCAAGATGATAGTACGTGGGCCAAAAGTTTCCGAGCGCATAACGTTCAGCATCATTCGTAAGTGATTCCACGTAGTTCTGTACGAATTGCTTCAGCGGAAGTGGGGAATGATCCCGCATTTTCATGCTGGTCTTCAGAACATGCGGATAATCCATGCGAACTAACAGTGTTTCATTCATTCTGCACACTCGTTCGCCAACTCTAACGGTGACTTCTCCCGCATTTGCACTAGAAATTACTTCCGCCGACTCTGCATGATACACTGTAACGGGGCCGTTCTCCGATGCACAAGGACAACCGTTAAGTGATTTCAAGCAGACGACCTTACGCAGATCGGGAAATTTCTGAGCCTGCGTATGTGAACACGCGTAGAAAAATAAAATTAGAATGAGAATGAGTCGCACAAAGTGATTTTGTTATGCGTCCAAGAAAATTGCAAGCAAAACATGCTTGACGGAGGACTTTCCTACGTCTAAGTAGAAAGTAACCCGTTATGCGACAATCGGGAGTTGGAGAAAAGAAAAATGGCAAAAAGTAAAAAGTCTGCCGGAGCATCTTCTGCTAAGCTAGAAGCGGAAAGAAAGAAGCTCCTGTCTGCAAAGAATCCTGCTCAATACATCCAAAGATCGCTGGAATCTAAACTCAGCCGCGGGGAGAAAGGCAGCATCACACGTGATTGGCTGGAAAAAACAGGCTACACGCATGAGGATATCCTCCATGCTAGAAATCGGAATGACTACTGGAAAGAGCAGAAGGGCAAAGGAAGTTACAAGCGCACCCTGACCCGCATCAAGAAACTTAACTTTGCAAAGAAAGGTCAGCCACGCAAAGCCTGGACAGAATCTGATCTGGGCAAGTTCTATGACCTGAATAGCGAGCTTGCTGATTGGCAATTGGCTCAGAAGTTCAAAACAAGCTTGCCGGCTGTAAACCATATCCGGCGCAAGTTCAAGCTTGCCAGATTGGTCCTTGAAAAAGGTAGAAAACCTGCTAACAAAGTGGGCATTTTGAAGCTTGCCCGGTCAGATGAAAAAGTTCTGAGAAACACGCTGGCCGGCACTCGCTAGTCCAGTCCGCAGGCCCTGAGTTCCTTTCCGGGCTCAGGGCGCCACCTCAATCAGAAATCATTGGGGCTTTTGGGCTCGCTGGATCGCTTCTGCCAGGTCAATTCTACCCTCGTAGTAAGCCTTACCTACAATCATACCACTGATAGCCCTGTGATTCCACCTGGCCAGGTTCTCGACATCACTCATCCCTGCAACACCACCTGAGACAATGACTCTGAGTCGAGTCTTTGACACGGCGTCTTGATAGAATGGAATGGAAACTCCTTCCAGTGTGCCATCAGAAATGATATTGGTGAGGACGATTTCGCCAATTCCCTGGTCCTCAAGGATTTTGAAGAACTCTTCTGTACCATAGCCCCCGTCTTCTTCCCAGCCCTGGACTCGAACTCGACCCAGCGAAACGTCTACTCCGGCAAGAACGCGATCAGCACCAAACGAGCGTACATACGATCCAAGCTCCTCTGGATTGCGGGCTGCCTTTGTCCCGATAATGACGCGCGAAACCCCAAGAGCCAGACAGGCTTCAATGTCCGCCTGACTGCGAATGCCACCGCCGGTCTGAACCCGGGCGCGTCCCTTAGCCCGGTCAACGATTGAAGCCAGGATTTCGGCGTTTTCGTCCCGCTTCCCGCTTCGCGCTGCATTCAAATCAACCACGTGAATCCAGTTTGCGCCGGCATCCAGGAACGACTCGGCAAAAAGAGGCGGATTGTCACTGTAGACTTTCTTGTCTTCGTATTTCCCTTTGTGCAGCCGCACTACCTGTCTGTCCAGGAGATCTATGGCGGGAATTATCTCAAACATCGCTTAGCCCACCTACCCAATCGCGCAGGAGTGCAAGTCCAGCATCGCTCGATTTTTCAGGGTGAAACTGGCAGGCAAGAATTGACTTGTGCCGAACGATCGCAGGGAAGACATCTCCAGCGTAATCACAATTAGCCACGGCCTCTGCCGGAGCGATTCGCTCAGCGCGATATGAATGGATAAAATACATATAGCTCGAAAGGTATTCCAGACTGTGATTATCCGCGGTTTGCGGGGCTATTAGACGGTTCCAGCCCATATGAGGAACTCGCACGCCCTTATCTTCGAATGAAAACTTACGAATCTTTCCTTGTAAAAGCCCGAGGCCAGCTATCGGACCCGATCCTGAATCGCTTTCCGTTGAATCCTCAAACAATACCTGGAAGCCAATGCAAATCCCGAGCAACGGCCGCTCGTTCCGCACGTGCTCTTGAATCAAATCGCGCGAAGGCTTCAGTCCGTCCATGGCCGCGGCAAAGGCGCCATCCCCGGGCAGGACCAGCGCTTTGCAGGCCTTGATTTTTTGAGGATCTGACGTGTATTCGACATTGGGCTCATAGAGCCGCAGTGCTTTGAGAATGGAATGGATATTACCCATTCCATAGTCCAGTACGACAATCCCGCTCACAGAGCCAGGTTCAATTGCAGCGATGCGCCGTCAAATCACTCAAGCATGCCCTTTGTCGAGGGAATGCCCGTTGAACGCGGATCAAACTCGGTTGCCATCCGGAGCGCCCGACCCAGGGCCTTGAAAACCGATTCGTGGATATGATGGCGATTCTCGCCGTAGTGAACCACGACGTGCAGATTCATGCGAGCATTCATTGCCAGTTTGGAGAGAAACTCAAGCGAGAGTTCGGCGTCATAGATTCCGAACTTGCCCTCTGTGATTGCATCCGGGCCCGTATACTGGAAATGGTAACGACCACCCAGATCGATGGCTACAGTCGTCAAAACTTCATCCATAGTAAGGACACAATGCCCGTACCTGCGAATCCCGCTCTTATCGCCCAGAGCCTGATGAATCAGGCCACCGAGAACGATAGCAGTATCTTCTACTGAATGGTGACAGTCGATCCCCAGATCGCCGCGCAGGAGCAGGTCCATGTCGATGCAACCGTGCTTGGAAATGTGACTGAGCATGTGCTCGAAGAAGGGAATCTGGGCGTCGAACGTATGACGCCCGGTTCCATCGAGATTTATGCTCAGCGAAATATCGGTTTCGGATGTCTTGCGCTTGGTTTCTGCTGTTCTGGCCTTCACTATTACAAGATCGTAAGAAGCCGCGCCAAAATCGATTGATTCCCAGGGCTAAATCGGAAATTTGGCATTTCCATTTGCCCAGGTGGTGGAATTGGTAGACACGCTAGGTTCAGGTCCTAGTGGGAGCAATCCTGTGGAGGTTCAAGTCCTCTCCTGGGCACATACGGAGACTTTCTTGAACCCGTGCTTCTTCAATGGCTCAATTTGGCCATTTGCTTGAAGCTCAAGAATTTCGGCTCTCATCAAGAATGAGTACGGAGCAACCCATTTTAGCTCTAGCTTTCCATCCGGCGAAATCACCAGAAAGTCCGCCAGCTTCCTCAGAACTTTGATCTTACCTTCGAACGTATCCTGTAGAAAAATGATCGGAATCTCCCTGAGTAGATCGATCGTCTCAACAATCTGATCAAAGATGTTGTCGTTATTCATCGCAACGGCCGCGCGTTCGTTTTGCAGAAGGCGCATTTCTGCATCCAATTCTGAGTGCTTCGTGCGAAGTTCGGCCTTATTAATCAATTCATCTGCATAGAGATCCAGAAGTCGCATCCGTTTGGACGCGATCCGGGACATTTGCGCGTCAAGCTGAGCCATCGCCGTCTGAATCGATTTTTTTTGTATTTTCAACGGCTTCCGAAAAATCTCTTTCAGGGCTTCCGTAAAATGAGGATGAAAACGGGAATACTCAACGATTTCATCCAGCCAAATGAACACCTGACTTTCCTTTATGCGATGCTCGACCGCTCCCTTGCGTTTGGGACATTTGTGTTTTAAGTAATTATACTCCCCACTATCGTGGGCGCCGTGTTGCGTCTCGCCTTCGTAGGAACGACCGCAAAGCTCACACCTTACGAAACGAGACAGCAAATGATTGCGACGATTGGAGACGATCCCGTTCTGTCTTTGGTTCAGGCGCTTGAGGCGAGTGACAAATCGCTCTCTCGTAATGTATGCGGGATGGGAGCCCTGAAGTTCTGCTCCTTTGAAACGGAACCACCCGCAATAAAAAGGATTCTTTAAAAGCTTTTCCATGCGCCCTTTGGTCCACGGGATTCCAGATTCAGGGAATAGATGATTCGAATTACAATACTCAACGAACTTCCCAAGACTATAGGCTCCTGAATCAAAGGTAGTGTGTAGCGCTCGCACTTTGTGACTTGTCTCTTCATCAATGACGAAGCTGCGCGTTTCTTTGTTGAATTTGTAACCCATTGGAGGTCGCACGCCGACCGCTTTCTTCAAAACCAGGGCTTTGTGTTTGTATGCAGAGGCAATCTTCTGCCCATGTTCCCGGGCATATTGAACTGCAACGACGCTTTCAAAATCGTCCACAAATTCGTCAGAGTAATGACTGTCACCCGAGAGGGTCTTTCCTGATGCATAGTAGTGGAGAATTACTCCATACTTGGCTCTTAACTCGTCGAGACGCACTTTATCTAACTTGTTTCGACTGGATCGATCTGGTGATTTGAATATCACAATTCTCACCGGAACCGTTTCACTGCGAAGAAGGTTTACCATCTGGTTGAACACTACCCGCTTGGATGCTTTGGAAGCTGTTTCCTGTACCCGAAATTTATGCACCACATGGTAGCCCTTTTTTTCTGCGAAGGCAACACTGTCGTACTCCTGTTGATCGAGAGACGTTTCTTGCTCAACGAGTTTTGTGCTCACACGGTTGAACAAATAACACGGGGGCTTTCCATCCCGAACGGCGATTTTGTACTCTCGCAAAATTGATTGCAGGGTATCGTGATCTAAAGGTCGCCCAGAATGATCAAAGAGGCTCGATGTTTGGTTTTTCATGTAGTGATTCTCCCGCCTGTCCAGATGTTGTCGCTTTTAAACTCGACGTCAATCAAATTGTATGTGCCGCCAATGTACAGGCTATTTGATGAACAGCCTTTACCGGCAATCCCGGTAGTTTGCTCAATGACATGACACGAGCTGCGTACGCGGAGGATAGTCTTCCTCTCATCAAGGATCCAAAAGGCTCCCGCGCAAATTCCGCCTGTTGTCCCTGGTTGCATGGATGAAAATTTAGAATTCAATGCCGGGCTTTTTTTGGAACTGGCCAGTCCATTTCTTTCGAAGTACACATTCAAAGACGACTCTGGTTGGCACTTCTGCGATACGCGACTCCGGCGTGATCAAATTGAGAAAGCAATTCAGGGTGAGATCACATTGGGTTTCTTCTCCACACATTCAACGCGTTTGCTGATTTTTGACGTCGATGCGCACGTGGAAGGAATCAGCGATGCCAGACGAGCGCAATCGCTGATTCAGAGAGCCTTGCGGATCATAAAAGCAATGGATCGCGATCCTGCCCTGGCTTTCCGCACGCCAAGAGGTTTGCACTTGTGGTATCTTTTCGACTATCCCCGCTCCGTAACGTTGTTGCACGCATGGGCGGCCAGCCGTTTTCAAAAGCAAACTCTGCCAAAGCAGGTAGAACTGTTTCCACAACCATATCGTGCAATTCGTATTCCAGCAAAAGATTGCCTTGTCGATCCCATCACCATGGAGCCGAGGAAATGGGATGGTCATCTGACTGTGGAGTCCGCCCCGGATTTCAGAGCGGAAGCACCTTCAACTTTCGTTCGCAAGAATCACCGTCGGCAATTGACGCCAATGGATATCGCACGATTGCTGAATGAAGCCCGCTTTCGTCGAGGTCAAACGAACAGGGTTCTTGTGGATCTTGTTCGGCATCTCGCACGCGGCTTCGTACCTGAGGCCGTTGCCTACGAGTTGCTCACTGAGAAACTATCGGCTGACGGCTACGTAGGCGATCTTGAAGGGAAGCGACTGCAACAGCGTATAGCGTCTCTGTATCGTGATATTCCAAGACGAATCGCCCGAAAAGAAGCGGAGGAATTGCCGCCCGTGTTGGTAGACTATATCCGTGAACTTACCAGACGATCACCTTTCAAACCCAAGCGAAAAGAAAGGCTCCACGAGTTTCTTTCGGATCTGTTTCGTTGGGTTACCTATCTGAACAATCTTTCGGCTGGAGAACGAGCCGAAAGACGGGATAAATACCCGTATTGGGAAATGAACATGCGCAAGGGGTGGTACCCAATACCAACGATCACCATGAAGCAATGGAAGGCAAACTACCTCCCGTTCCTGAATTGGCTGTTAGACGAAGGCTTCTTGATAACCAGAACCAGCTATCGGGTTACTGGTCACCTTCCCTACGAGCAGGATGGTAAAGTGGGCAGGCTCATAGCTGGTAGTTGCAGGTATTTCGAGATCCCTGACTTTGCGGTAATTTTACGTGGAGGAGTGCCAGAGATCCTTAACACTGTCAGAGTAGTTGTCCGTAGGACGGGTGATCATGACGCGTATTTATCCTCGTTTCACGCTCTTGAAACAGGTGCTTTGCACGCGATTGTAAGTTCATGGCTTTTGAATCAGACCTTGCGCGATGAACATTCGTTGAGGGAATACTACCACCAGCAGACCAATGGAAGGTTAAGCGCTTCCTCGCTTGCAAACTTTGTGAAACGAAGCCGGGATGTGTTCAGCGTTCAAGCTATTGATCCCAAGGGTCGGTCTTATAGGCTGGTGATGAAGGAGGGTGAGCAATTGCCTCCTGGCTGGCTGAGGATTGCATCCCCCAGCGAATCAATGCTTCAAGCGATCCGTCAAGCGGCAACGTTCTTGCTCGATCATGAATCCAGGTCAATCGATCAGCTTAAGGCGAAGACGAGAGATTTCCTTGGAGAACACATGGTTCGTCGTGAGATTCAACGGAATTTCCCCTCTCTATTCAAACAGGCGATGAAGCAACTTACGAAAAGTGGAGAGTTTGATTTCATTGAGTTAAACTACAAATGGAACCACGATAGGCTTTAGCGGGTCCGGTTCATTCACGAGCCAATGTCTTCGGTTTTCTGCTTCCGCGACTGTAGGAATGCTTTGCGTTCCTCAAGGATTGACGCTGTTTCCATAATGCGCATGCGAAAGAGATCAAGTTCTTCGTCCGAGAAGGTGTCCCATTCGATAGGAGGCCAGGAATCTTTTTCTGTCTCTTGCCCGGACATCACATTGCGCTCGAGGCAAGGGAGCCATGGATGGAAATTCAGTTCAAGCAAACGAGCACTGTAGTGTGTTCAATGACTATCCTTCGCATGCGGCCTTCGTGTCCTGGCCCACGCGGCGTTACCCGGCTGGTTTTTTTCTGTATTGTCCGTAGTTCTTGATGATGTATGGGATTTGATGCGAAGGAATCTCCTGACCTGCCAGATACCTTGAAACAGTCCGTGTGCTTACTTGCAGTTTCTTGGCGCAAACGGCAACAGAGTCTCCAGACGCTGTAAGATATCCTTCAAGATCTCTCCCGCTGATCTTGATCGGTTTGATCGTGAGGGGCGGCGGCAGCCTGTTCAGGCGGATATAGATACTGGTTTCCAGGGGTGATCGCATGCCTGACGGCCTATCGACCAGGGATCCTTTCACAGGAAATTCTTCGGATGGCCACCAACTCAGGATCACTCCCAGGTGAAGCAGAGTTTCAAGGGCATGCTCAAGTTGTCGTAGGCCCCGTCGACCGTGAGCCGCACCTGTCTCAAGGCCCAGGAGATTGAGGAGGTCTCTTGTCCGGAAACGCCTACGCTTGCCAGGTTTCATTTCAGTCACGAGGTGCAGACTGAGCTGAAGAATCTGGCGGTCCTTACGAGGGTCCAATTGGAGCAATGCCAGCGGAAGGGTTATTCTTCTCTCGTTGCGGAGCCAGGATGGAATCGCCACAGTAATTCTCGTATTTCGGGTTATGGCACCACGAGGTACGATGATGCCCAACAATTCCTTTTGCTCATTACCCCGGGCAAGTGTTGCATTTGAAATGCAAACGAGAATGCCCAAGAGTTCCCGGACCTCATTAGGATCAGCGGCACCAGAAAACAGTGGGTGCAAGAATTCGATCAGTTGATTCAGAGATGTCTCGAGATCTCCCGATCTCCGTCTGGCGAAAACACTGAGTAGATACCGAACGCAATTCGTGGTCGTTTGTTTGAAACTCTCCTTCGGTGAAATAGAGGATCGTCCGGCCTTGGTCTTTGCAACCCGTGAGAGCGGCAAATGCCCGGACCTGAACCATAGCACACCCCCGCGCACGTTGACCGATGAACTTGCCTTATCAAGGGCAAGGATAGCAGAGCCAAGAGCGGCCATGGTTTCCGGGAGGGAGAAAGTCGCCCGTTTCATCGAGAGAATCATTGCCATGCGATACTGATCTACAATGAAGGGTTCAACTGCTCCGGTGGTTTCAGGATTCAAAAGAAAGGCGACCAACCAAAGGCTGAGGTTCTTTACCAGCTCGGTAGTGGGAGACGTAGGAAAGGACACTTTGATTTGAATCTGGTATTTGAATCCTGCCCCGGAGGGTAGCCTTTGAAACGAGGCCGTGAAGGAGCCTGCGATACTCTTCTGCCCGGATGGCGAGATGCTGATAGGATGCGAAATGGGTTTCCCCGAGTTCGCCAGTATAGAACACGATCGTGCGATACGCGACAAACCCGGCCTCTTTGACGTGTTAGTTGAAGTGTGTCGGAAAGCCCTTGCCACGCCCGGTAACTCCAGATCTGTTTTCCATTCCAGATGCTTTCCATCGGAAGCGCGAATTGGTTCCGAACCTCGGATGATCCTTCGCATTACAACCATCGCCGCCGCCGCCAGATCTTTCGCATCAGAAAGCAGGTCCGTGGAACGAACGCCATGCCGCTTGATTGCTGGCGATTCAGCCCCCACGGTGAAGTGCTGGGATAGTTCTTCAGTGATTGACGCGCCTTTCCAGGCACACCAATATGGTTCAAGCTTACGGATCTGTTTTAGACCCGCTGCATGATGTGCTTGGAGGCTTCGATCGCTCCCAATCAGGTTACTCTTTCGCTGTTGGCGGACTCGACCCATCCTGAATCCTCCTGAGACCCAAGTGTAAACCGTCTAAACAAACACTCCGAAACGACTCTAATATCTCCAAACCCAAGCGAAATTCAATTTTCTGTCGGTTTTTCGCCCCAAAGGGAGTGAAATTGAGGGTTTCGGGATTCGTCGTCATCCGTGAAACCAACGCAAATATGTCTCAGCATGGGCACAGTGGGGAGGCTACTGTAGTGCATGAACGAAGAAAACATGAAACCGATTCGACTCAATTCGCAGGATTTCCCAATTCTCTCGCAATGGGAACCAGAACGCTTGGAAGAGGTTGCCCGCGCTATGGTCGAGGCTGATAACAAGCCCGTGACTCAAGATCGAATGATCTCGTACCTGGCGATATTGGAATCAGACCTTCAAGGATCACTGGGTATTCCAAGGACGAGTAAGAATGTCAAAAGAAGATGATCAGGATTTGACCGAACTCCTATCTGCAGACTGGGATGCTCTGCCAGAACAATTGCGCGACGAGCTTCTCAGCTCAGTGGTTACCACGGACGCGGAGCGTGCGGCAGACTGGCTGCAAGGAAGTATTCACAGAAAGGCAACCCGAGAAAATCCGACTCCCCGAAGGGAGTGAGAGCCCGGTCGAGACCGAAGGATATTGCCGAAGCTCGCTGTTGTTGACATTCAGGAAAAAGATCTCCACGTTTGCCGCTATGGCTGTTGTGATCTCAATGATCAATCTGAAGGGTGGTGTTGGCAAAACCACTTGCGCAGTGAACCTGGCGGCAACCCTATCCCGGCTACAACAACGCGTACTGCTCCTGGATGTGGACGCGCAAGCAAGTGCAAGCGGTCTGCTTCTTACAGACGACACTTACAGAAATCTAAGGAAGGCAGGACGCACCCTTCCGTTTGTTTTGCGAGACTTCTGGGAGAGCAAGGATTACGCACCTTCCAGTGCTGTGTTTCAAAAGGATTTTGTGAAGAACCCGAAAACCGGCGTGCCCTTGTTACCGGCACTCCAACTCATCGCTGGAGACAGCCGGATGAGAAAGCTGGATGAACCGATCAGCAAGAGGCGATTGACTCTTCCGCGCCTTATGAATCGTATTGGAAACGGTTTCGACTATGTTATTTGCGATCTACCGCCAGCGCTTGGTCCGGTCTCTCTCGCGTTCTTACTCGCATCGAACTACTATTTAGTCCCGGTCATTCCGGACAAACTTTCAGTGATGGGACTTACCGATTTGGTCCCATCGATCCATAAGTATGTGATTCAGCATGACAGTGTGGAAGTCTACCCTCAGCTCCTCGGTGTGTTCATGAACCGAGTTGCGAGCGGCAACAAAACGGCGGACCAACCGCTTTATATGGAAGAAGTAAAACGGATCTTTTCTTCCGGCCAGTTTACAAAGTATGGCATTCCGCCGGAAGAAGGAGCGCGAATCCCGCTTCGTGAGATGATATCGGACACCGTCGATATCCCATATTCCGCAAGCGACCGATTGCCGGTTTGTGTTCGTAGCGATAACAACTCGAAAATTGCGGACGACTTTGAGCTGCTGGCTAAAAGCGTACTTGATCGAATATTGGAGAAGTCTCAGTGAAAGAAATCGAATCAACTCTGGAGCAATTGAAAGGTTTGCAGCGGGATCTGAGTTCGTCCCTCAGAAGGCATGCGTTGACAATTCCTTCTGCCGGTGCGCTTGAAAAAGCGATCACCCGGGTGCAGGCTGACGTCGAAAAGAAGATCCTCGAACGCAGACTCGAGAAGATTACACCGGTCATCAAGACAAGGTCTGCGGAGTATCTGAAGAGTATTTTCAAAACCCAGGGATGGCGTTTCCCCGCCGTATCCAAATGGGACGCTGCTGGGCGCAAGAAAGCCGGTGCTGCGATCCCGGTCAACGTAGATGCAGACGGCCTGGCGCGAATCCTGGAAGAAGCAGATCGCCAGCGCGTATTCGATTTCTCCCGAATGAGCCTCGACCAGATTCGGGTGACGATCACTCGTGAGAACGATCTGACCACACTCTGGGAAAAGCTTCCGGCCGCCTACAGACCAAAGAGCAAACCCAAGACAGTAGCCCAGCTCCAGGAGAAAGCCTACGCCCTTGCGGCCCAGGGCCGTGAAGCATCCGGCTTTCATGAATGAATGAGACTCCCGGATGAGAAAGTTCTGCATGCGCTGCTCTTACAGCATCCCCACTTGATCGATCCAGCGTTCCTTGGCGTTCAATGTGATACCCGTGTTCGTCTGGGGCCGCGCAAGATCGCTGATCTTGTTCTCCATTCGAAACCGGTGTCAATCGTTGAACTGAAAGTCGTGCCTTATGCGCCTCGGTGGGGGAATCAACTTCAAAGCTATCTTGAACTTTTTCTCCACGATAGAAAAGAGAAGGCGGACGGTGTCCTGATCGTGGCACCCGATGGGCAAAAGGATCATGAATCCTTCATCGAGGAAATGGCGAAACGGAAGTTTTCAGTACGAGTTTTGTTCTGGGATCGAGATGTCCCGGTCGTGGGCCAGCTTCGCCTGTGCAACAATTGCAATCGCGCAATCCGTCACCGAGTGGAATTGGTAAGTTGCCGGTATTGCCGAAAGTCCGTTGGCTTTCGTGAGCTCAAAATCTGACTGAAGCTCTCACCAATCCGAACTATTCCGCTCCCGGGGCAACTCTGAACTCTTCATGGACTCCACGCCGGGAACCTTTTGGATCGGGAGGAGTTCACTCAGACAGCCAACTCAAATTAAACCTGAAGCCGGCGAGCAGAGCCGGCAAATTCTGAGTCATGAATTTCACAAGTTGCGACCAAAAAGCGAAAAGCTGACGCTGATGATTTTCGAAACGGACAAAGCGAAACGAAATTCTACCGGATTGCGACCTAACAGCGTTAGGTCGCAATGTGTCGCGAACACTTTTTGATTCGAAATGTGATAGCGGGCACGCGAGCGCGAACGATTTTCCAAACTCTTTTCTGAGTTCCGATCGCGCGGTGACGATTCGTGATCATTTTCGCACTGATTGGAATCGAAAACTTTGAGTTCGGTGCTGTAAGCGTCCGCTTTTCAAAATTCACTGAACGATTTTGTCTCTGAGTTTCTCAAAATCTTCTCTGCGAACGTGACTTCGACAGCTCACCAATTCTGGGAAAAAATCAAAATTTCATCGCGGAAATCGAAATTCGTATGTAATACATAGCAACCGACGCTTTTGGGGGGGCCGGAGCCCCTCGACCGCCAGTCGGATAGCCCTAGAAACGCTCAGGAGCTCTCAGGATGAGACATAATCCCGACCCCCTGGTCCTACTGCGGTGGCCAAAAAATCGGGGCTGTAAGACAAAATGCCATCAGTTCGCGCGCGGGCTTCGCTTCATTCGAAGAGTGATTTTCTGTTTGTGTCGGGTTGTGACTTGTTGATTTCTGAATTTTCCGCGACACGGAAGTTTCGTACACTGAAAAAGTTGAACCGCTCCCGGGGCGAAAGTTTCGCCGATGAAATTTTTCAATCCTGAAATTTTGGATTTTGTTCCGAGTCGCTCAAATTTGATCACGAAAGGAACCGAAATTGATCCGAACAGAACTCAAAACTGGTCGTTGAGTTTGCTATCGCGAAGATTGTGTTCGGTCTCTATCCAGAAAATGAAAAACCAGGACTTGAAATTTCAAATCCCGGCTGTCAAAGTTCTCATCGGCTTGCTCTCGCCTCTCGAATTTCTCGCATGCGTTCGAGAAGCAGTAGAGGACCGGACTCCCCGTCAATTTCTGAGAGACGATTTTCCGCGAGTCGCACATAATCGAGACACGAACGGATCGTTTCGTTGAGATACTCGACCTCCTGGCGTCTCGTTTCTGCGGCAATCGCCGGTCTGATGTTCTCGACGAAACGATTTGCAATACTCATCGCGTCGAAGCGATGAACACGCGGTTGAAAACCGGAGCGAAAATCGTTGGTCACGGAAAATTGAACGTAGCCAACGACTTTTTCTGCGTGCGTTTTCTTGTTCGAAGAGAGGCCGGCGCGGTGCAAGCCTCTGATTAGATCTGCAAGTGCGGGCCGAAAGTATCGACCCGCGATTCTTATTTTAGACATAGTCTATTCTATCCCGAAAGTGACTCCGGAAGGTTGGAATCTGCGTTGGATAAGACACAGAAAGGGACGTCCTATTTTGCACCAGAGTCTGGTAGCATTCCAGGCTACCAGTCCACCTTGATTTTCCCACCTGTACCTTTTCGAAAGCCAGCCTCACATCGGCGGTTATTCAGGGCTCAGGTGTGGTCCAAATCCGTACGGGTCCGAGATGGTGAAGTTTACGGACACCTTTGATTGCACGTTTCTTCTATAAGAATAGCCAACACGGAATTTTCCATCAGTGACAACTGCTTCATATATCATGCAGCGATGCCACAGATCAAAATCAAGCCCCAACAATCCAAATTCAAAGCCGATGAAACCCGGAACATGTTCGGAAAGGGACTACTCGACCGCGACATGCGTCTCCTTACGAAGCGCTTCTCCCGCCCAAAGAGCGAACGAGAGTTTCGCGACCGCGCGCTCTTTCTCGTGCTGTCCCAAACCGGACTGCGCGCGGCCGAAATAGTCCAGCTTCGGTTATCTCAAATGATGCGAAGCCCAACGGGCGAGCGGATCTGGCCATACAGAAGGAAGGGAGGAAGAACTGCTTTCTGTGCTCCGGGAGAAGAAGCGATCCGGGCTGTCCAATCGTATCACAAGCAAATGGGCATTGAGAATCCTGATTCATTTTTCCTGAGTCTTCCGAACCGGGCGCGCAAGAGCGAGCGAACTGTTCTAACGACACGATCACTGCAGAGAATCGTGAATGCCTGGAACGTGCGAACCGCATCCGGAAAACTTGTTCATCCGCATGCATTACGGCACAGTGTTGGCCAACGGATATTCGACATGGCAGGATCGATTGCAGCGCAGAAAATTCTGGGACATTCATCGCCGCTCACCACGGGCAAGTTCTACACGAGGCCCTATTTCCCTGGAGCGAAATATCTGAAATGGTGATGCAATAGTCTAAGGTTTCAATCTTTTCAGATTCAATTTCAAGCGATCCAACTTCGCCTCCATTCCTGGGACACCAAACTGATAAAAAGCGCGCACACTTTCGTTTAGTCTATCCATGCACCCGGTCAGGAGGCGTAGCCGTTTGACCGCCGACTCCATGTCATTGGAACCCAGACCCGGCATCGATCCCCTCGCCAACAATCGATCATCCTTGGGATCGAAGAATGGCGAGGTCAATCTCGCGGTTATTTTCTTGCGGTGATGGATTTTGCTTACATGGCCATGAGCAACAGTGTTCCGAATCTTTTGTGCTGTATCCAAAGAGAGACAGATTGTTTTCCACGAGGCCCTGATGACTTCAAGATCCTTGCCAGTTTTCCTGTCTTGAATAGCGCAATCCTCAACGAGTTGGTCAACGACATTGGTCAGCATTTTCTTACGAGTTTCGAATGTGCCGAGGCTATGGTATATGGTTCTCGCAAGATTGTGCCTCGGGTTCGGTAAGCCCAGTATTTCTTGAAAGAGTAGGCTCAGTGCCGTTTCGAGTTCGGCCCATTCTTGGATGTGGGAGAGAATCAGATGTTTCAAACTCAAAACTTCTCGCGTCGCTTTCTCATTAGCCACTTCGAAAGCCCGGGTCTCTGTTTTGCTGAGGGACTTCGTCAGGAACGGCGGTGTTGGGTTTTCCAGCTGAAAAGCTACGACATCAGGATGATCGTCCGGAAGTGGATCGGGATCCGAGATCGGAGTCCCATCCTCCTGTGACTGAGGCACTGCGAAGAGGCCCAAGACCTTACCTTTGAAATCGCGTTGGACATAAGGCATACGGTAGAGTCCAGCTGCTTCAACTAGGAGCGCAAATCAAAATGGTCTCGCCCGTAGGCCCTTTCTTATTAGCCAGCTGACATTCCGACTCGACAAATCCGCTTTTGGAATTGGAGTTCCAAGTGCGAGCCTATATGTTCAATCCTACAAACCTTTTGGAGCAATCCATTACTATTTCCCAAATCGCTGCGATCACTGAAAGGGCTGAATTCCTGGTTACGGTTAAGGATCAGCTGGTGGAGCTTGATACCAACACGGTCCGCTTAGATCGGGCAGTTTTATTTCAGAATTGTCGTTTCGTCGTGGCACCAGACTTAAAAGTCTCCACCATCGTAATCTTCGCAAAGGAAGCCGTTCGGATTGAAGACTCCCGAATCGAGGCCGGGTTGTGCATTAAGGGCGAACTCCGCAACGAAAATACGCTCGCTCATCTGGGGCAAGTTGGTCCCAACGTGTTCATAGAAAATTGCGAATTCGCCGAATTCGAAACAAACGTTTTTGACCGTCGTCGGGTAATGGGACCCTCAGTACAGATTTCAGGAACAGTGAACCATTGCAGAATCATGTGCCAGGACCCAGTTGAGGTGGCCTTCATGCAATGCAGGTTCTGGTTATTGGAGATTACCGGAACCTGTGCCCAATTCCAAATCTCTGAGACTCTTGGCAGGGAACTCATGATTTATCGTTTGGATGCTATGTCTTTATGGTTTCAGCGCGATCTAACACGGGAGTGTCAACAGGTTGACGTGGATGCCGAAACAATTGCGAATCTGGGTAAACGGATCGGAAGTCAAGATCAAATTGATCTGATCGAAGCGTTGAGAATGTTCATGAGGATCTTCAAACGCAACGGAAATAACAGGCTATTCTTGGATTGCAATGCAATTCTCTGCCGCGCTTTCCGATACAGAAAACCAAATCAGATTCAGAATTTCGTGGTGTACGGATTATTCAAGAATTTCTATTCAACCAGCAGCATGCTGTGGTTCTCCTTTGCCATCGTCTCGTTATTCGGCTGTGTATATTTCGGACTCGACGAAACGCAGGCTAACAAGAGAACCCTGTGGGACTGGATGTATTTTAGTGCTATCACTTTCACCACCGTCGGTTACGGTGACCTGGCGCCCACAGGAATCATGCGAATCCTCGCACCTATTGAGGCGTTCCTGGGTGTGTTGTCTGTCATATTCACCAGTTGGGTTGTCTCCAGGCAGTATAATGATTACTAACCAGCGTCTTGATACCTCTGAAACGGAATTCTGACAGGGTGTCCGTCTTTTAGAGTGATCGATCGTTCGCTCAAAATCGCAAGCAAGAGGAAATAGGCCTATGGTTGTACGGTTCTTTACGGAAACCGGCCTTGGTCCGGACCAAGAAGGGATATGGCAGTACCAAAATTGATCTACCCGGAAAGAGTCCCCTTTGCGGACGGCAGAACGACGTACATTCGTCGAGCACGAACCCAATATTTGTAGCGCGGGCAGGTCGGGAACGGACCGAAAGGGGCGAATCGGCCTCGCCGAACGCAGTGATGGATACTTGTATATGAGGTGCCTCGGATGTAAGTCCAACATAATACCAATCAATTGGGCAAGGGTTTATTCCGATTATGGAATTGACAGAGGCGCATAATCAAGAGAGTTAACATATGGCTTCAAAATTCGCTATTGAGTTGAAGTTTCCCGAGAAACTGGCCCCAATCATCGACATCCCGACCCTGCATGTGCTGTTCAGCCGGCAGGATGATGGTGTGCTCGGTGGGCACTGCTTGGATTTTGATATCTGGGCGTATTCGGAGCAGTCCGAACAAACTACGGCAATCGAGCATATCGCCACGCGCATTCTTGAAATGTTATTGGATCAGATCCTGTACCTTTTCAGCAAGGGCTCACTAAAGAATCTGTACGCAAATCAAGTTCCGCTAGATTCTCCGGAATGGCAAGAATTCGCCAATCTAGCCAATGCCGCCCGCGTCCGCCTTTTGGAGAAATCGATGGTCAAGACTATGGACCCTCAACAACCAGTCGAAGCAACAGACGAACCTATAAGAAAGTATGATTTTAGTCCCCTAACGGAACGAGAGTTTGATCAAGTCAAGCACTGGCTGGATCAATTGAAGAAGGCGACACCGGAGAAGAGGTCTGAAATACTATTGGCTATGATCAAGTCCCTCCGAAACTCCTTTCCCCTCGTCGTTCTTTCGAAAGCAGGATGAAGAAAGAAGCCTTGAATGGGAAACTCATCCTCGGGACAGTATTTCGCTTACAATTTTAGTGACATAAGACGGATACTGGATATCCCCGGAGTGACTTGCGTGGACACCCATCAGAAACTCTATCCAAAAAGTTCCCTTGAAACGCCCGACAAGTATTTTCTCTTTGAGGGTCCCGATGGTGTTTTTACTCCACTGATGATGGTTTGCTACAAGAAGAATCACTTGGACTTCAAGGATGGTTTTGTATATGAGGGTCCGATCATATCGATCGAGCTCTTTCTTAAGAAGATCGGGCGTCTAGACCTGGCGGAAAAACTTCGCAAATGCAAGGTCGATTTTAGCTCCATAATACGCACTTAAGATCTCCGACTCGAGGGTTTCTTCGCAGGCAGTTTTCACCCGATTAAGTCCGGAATCGTAAGCTATACGGACGCTGCGGAAAGCGCGATTTGCTCGACATGCGCAAGAGAATCGTTCAAGCCGGATCCGACATGACAGGATCAGGAATACGCGTCCTTGTTGCTGCCGTTTCAATGCTCCAGTTCTGCTCACTCTATTCAACAAATTACAACGGCGAATGCCATGATGACGAAAGCCAGATCAAGAAAGCGATTCAGTTCTGCGGTCTCCTGACAGCCCAGAAAGCAGCCGCCGAGTCAGGTGCGGCATCGTCCGGTACGGCTCGAAACAGCTCGGAGTTTTTCCTCGCGGGTTGTCTCGCTGCAACAGGGGCCGGATATCCCGATGAATCTCAGAGCAAGGGTAATTGCCAGGAACGCTGGCGCAGAGCAACAGATTTCTAGACCCAACAGAATATTACCCGCCTTCCGAAATGTTCAGGCAAGCAGCAAACCGGATTGGATTTCACCCCGCTCCGTTGCACTTCACCCCCGACTTCTCGACAAGAAGGGGATCCCGTGCTATTGTCTTCTCATGCCTCCACCAGGATTGGTTCCAGCTTTTCGACGAGTCTGCTCTCGAATACCAGTGGCTCTGCTCTTGCCGGCTATCCTGTCTCTATGCACGCCGAGACCAAGTCTGGAGTATCCGCTCGACACAAAAGAAGAACACTCCGAGCGCTCCGAAGCAAAGTGCCAGCACGCCCTTACACTGCCGCTATCAGCGATGGTGTTAAGCATGCCCGAGTGCAAGACTGAGCCAAGCTATCGCCGACCCCAGGAGTGCTGGCAACTGGTCTACCTGTTAACCAACGTTGCATATATTTGCTCGGGCAAATCAGGCGATATCTTCTGAAACCCGAATTGATCTTGCCTTCGCGCATCGTTTAAATCAAATTCAGACCCGTCTCCCTTCGTGCCTTTGCTCATGATCAATCGCGTGACACACATTCTCAAAAAATCCACGACCAAACAATTCACGATTCACAGTAGCCTATCCTGGGTATGATCTCGGAAAGAATACTGGACCGGGCCACGAATCCCAGCGATTCTGAATGGAAGTGCGATTGAGTTGTCCAACCCGGAACAGGACAGGGAGGTTTCAATGCGGGTTTCAAAATGGATAATGCAAGCGCTGGTCCTCACAAGACGTGATGGCAGCTATCGCTCGCAAAGTGCAAGTAATGATGTTGAATTGATCCCGATACTGGAGTATCTTCCGTCCGAATTAGTTCGCGTGATTCCCCCGGAATTTGAAAATCAGGAAGTCACCCTTCCTTCCTCCAGCAATTCACCAGGTGAATTCGAGGCTCGCGTAAACCATATAGCAAAAGGACTGGGAATCAGCGCGAACCTGGTACTCTGGAATCTACTCTCACCCGAACAAAAACAATGGTGTCAGCTTGAGTTGCAGATAGGACCGAATCGACGCGATAAGCGTAAGCAGAGGTCCCGGACCGTGACGGTAGTTGATGCGAGCTCAGGTTCTCAAGGGCGACGTGGTTCTACCTGGAACTGGAACTTGATCGGGTTTGCAATACAGTCTGAAACACAGTTTCAACTGGATCTCGAACCGCAAAGTGCATTGCTCGACGCTGACCAATGGTTTGCTCAAACGGCTAGAAAAACGGCGCAAGCACGCAAAACGGTGATCGCGTGTGACGGGAACCAACCACTTCTGCATGTCAAAGACGCGTTGCTCTCGAAACACGAACAGTATCTGGAAAATCGTCCGGGATTTGCTTCCGGTCTGATCCTTCGTATTCATTTTTCAGGACAGAACATTACCGGCTCATCCGGGCGAGTGATCACGGAGGGGGATCGAATGACGAGTTGAGGGTGCGGGGGAGCTCCGAGACAATACCGTCACCACGATTGCAAACTGTGATCCCGACAAAGTATTCCCCCAATGAAAGTTTCAAACCGGATATTGCAAGCCCTGTTACTGACGGATCGTGAGGGGAACCTGCGCGCGGAGAATCCATATCGCGGCAACCTGACACCCGTGCTGCAGTATTTACATTCGGACGTGTTCAGCAAAATTCCCACGGAGCTGGAGAAAGAAGAAGTACCCCTCCCCTGGTCGACCAGTTCACCCGGGGAATTCGAGGCCCGGCTCAATCTCCTGGCCCTGGGAAAAGCGATCACTGCAAATTCGATTTTGTGGAACTTGCTATCTCCGAAACAGAAGGAATGGTGTCAGCTTGAAATACATGCCGCATCGAACCAGGCTGACAGACGAAGAAAGAGAGCGCAGGTAGTTTCCGTAATGGATCTGTGCCCGGATTCTCACGCGCACCTTCCAACGACGTGGCACTGGAATCTCATCAAATTTGCAACGGATGCGGAAACGAAATTCCGTTTGGATCTGGAGATCCGTAGTGCATTTCTCGATGTCGATCAATGGTTCGCGCAGACCGCATGGAAGTTGAAACATGCGCGCAAGGCAATCATGGTTCGGGAGGGAAATCAGATGCTCCTCCACGTTAAGGACGCCTTGCTCTTGAAACACGAACCGTACATAGAGGGGAGCGGCGGGGCTCCAGGGCTAATCCTTCGAGTTCATGTTTCCGGCGAGAACATAACAGCATCTTCCGCACGAGCAATCGTAGCCGCGGGCCGGAGCGAGAGCCAGGAAGGGCATTAACTTTGGAAATAAATGCAAAATTAATGGGGTTTTGAGGATTCAGAATTCAGCGGAAGAGTCCGGGATTGTGAACTCTTCAGACGCTGCTAAGCAAGGCAGGAGTTTCAAAACCCGTTAATCAACGCTGGCCTTTCGCGATCTGAACGGTCATTCTGGGACACATACCACGTTTCGGCGATTATCCCGGCGCTCGACAAAAAAAGCCGGGGTTAATACAAACTCTTGACAATGAGTTTGTAACGATCATCGAGAGAATCTCTGCACAAATGGGACTCAACGTTATACGCCATGTCAGGTCAAAAATTCTACTATCCTGACGAAACCTTAGCTAGGCTAGTCATATCGCGCTGGCAGGCCATTGGCCCCCTGAAACCAATGCAGGAGCGCGACTTGCCAACGTCGGCTGATTTGGCTGTTGTTCTCAACGTGTGCTACCAAGCATCTTTAGGCGAGGAAGAGGGCAGAAAAACAACGTTTCGCGTTTGCCTGCATGAGCCGGAGGTCCTGAAGAATCATGTTGCCTCGGTATCAGGCGCACAGATGTTCTTTGACACGCCCCGCCCATTCTCGCCACAGGAGCTGCGAAAGCTTTCTCCAGCAATTCCTCCCGCCGGCAACGTACTACTGATTGCGAAACAGACCTCCCACTGGGAGATTGTTGGCTTGATGCAAACGGGATTTGCTTTTGCCGAGCAAATTCGCAGTGGTTCTCCGTTCAACTGGGTCAGAACCCCCCCAGACTCTCTTACGATTTCATGCTTTGAGCCAGGAAACCTAAACATTTCCCGCCGCGGGATTGTGTTCCTTCAATTGCATGATGCCATGATAGTTGACCCAACAGAATCACCTTTGGATCGCGGAATCCTGAACGAAAAGTTCAATGGGGTTTTGACAGAACTTGCAGCCGATGCATCTTCCATGGGAAGCCAAATTCGGCCTGACGACCTAAAACCCGCCGCAGACGGCTTCTATTTTTCGTTCCTCAACAGGCTATTGTTTGCAATTCATGAGCAACACCACGGGGGCACGCTTTTGTTCCTACAGCCTGCTAATGTTGACAAAGACCTGCGCACTAAATATCAGACCAAGCACATCGAAATTTGGAACATACTGCTGAGGAGCCTGGTCGACTTTAAACACATTACTCAACTGCGGGCTGAAGCCAAGGACCAGGGTCTCGCGAAAGAAAAATATTCTAGTTTCACCACTCTTTTCTCAAATGTGCTTTCCATTGACCGCAACTTGCAGGAGCAATCCTTGCTGCTTGCGGCTCTTGCAAACGTTGATGGAGCATTACTCTTAGATTTCCAATTTCGCATTCTTGGCTTCGGTGCAGAGATTCTCGCTCGTGAAGAGTTTCAATTCGATGTTCACATGTCCCTCGATCCTGATGCTAAATCCACTACGTCACAACCCATCGATATGTACGGTACCCGCCACCGCTCTACCTTTCGGTTTTTGAGGGAAAACCCCGGAAGCGTCGCCTTCATTATTTCTCAGGACGGGTCAGTCAAAGGAGCGTGCTCAGATGGTGAAAAACGCGTGATTTACTGGACTAACTTAGAGATGTTCTTCAAACTATTTTGACCTGACACGGCGTATAACAACAGTTTATCACGTTATGCAAAAATACCCCTCCGACTGCCATGAAAAATAAATCAACAGGGTCTGTGGCACGGAATTTCCATGAAGGAACTCGCTCCGAATATTTGGCGCAGTACATCTTCTCTGCTTTTGGTACCTCGATTCCAGTGCCACATCCCGAAGACTCCGGTCTGGATCTTTTTTGTACTTTGGGAGAAGTAGTCGGAAAACGTCTCTTCGTCCGAAATCCATATTATGTACAAATTAAGAGCGGAAAAAGCAATATGGTATTCACTGACCCTAATTCCATCAAATGGCTCTATGACCTACGCTCTCCCTTGTTTCTTTGCTTCATCGATAAAAAGGCCCACACCGTCGAGATATACCAAACACATCGAGTCCAGCACCATTTTGCCCGCAAGAAAATTAAGTCGGTGACTTTGCGGCCAGACATCGAACCTGCCGACTCCACGCGCTTAGAATCGAATGTTAGTGTCCTCAGCATTGATCTTGGAAAACCCATACTGCAATTCCAAGTAAATGATTTGCTCAGCGATTCTTGGAAGAAGAACGCGTTTGCGGTTCTCAATTTTTGGATTAAACTCTCTCAAACCAATATTGATCAGCGCGAACTCGGGTTTCCATTTATGCGAACTGTGAAGCACTATGCCACAAATGCTCCCCCAGGCGATCACATGATTCCGTACATTGGTGACTTTGGTGACATGTCCGATCAGATGATCGCGAAATACAAGGACAACCTATTCCGACTGTGGTCTTTGCTCATTATGCAAACTACTTTGTCAGGAGATCGGGAAAAATTTATCAAACTCAGTGACCTAATCGGATACAATGTCAAATTAGTCGATGACAAGTATTCCGCCGGACTCGCGTTCCTCAACATGGCGATCAATTCGGGCGCAAAACACTTTGGATTGCCCAATAAAATCAAATTCACCGTTGCGAAAGGTGGAAAAAAGTCGGAGGGGTAACTTCGCGTAAACAAGCGTCTACCCGTTTACCAAAACCGCGCCCGAACAGTAAGAGAAACAAATTGGCTACCGAAGGAACCGTTGAGATAAGCCCTGCTGGGGCTCACCCTTACGGAGCAATGTTCTCGCGCGAAAGTGCATTAACTATGAAAATTAATGCAAAATTTATTGAGCCTGGGGGAGTTCGAATTTCACGGGAAGAGCCCGAGATCCTGCAATCTTCAGACGCTCGCGTTGCGTCTTTGAACTTACTTCCGACTTGTGCGATCGTCGCGAGTCGGAAACGAGAAATCAAAGAACTCGCGCGGATGTATATTTAGGCTTCGCGCAACTTTGAAGAGCGTGTGTAAGGTGACATTGGATTTGCCACCTTCAAGATCCTGGATGGTTCGCCATGGAACGCTCCATTCGCCCTCATCCATTCCCTCTTGAGTCTTGTTTCTCTCCAGACGGAGCTTTTGGATGCGTTTGCCCAATTCCATCTGGAAGCGCTCAAAGGTCATGCGATATGATAGTAGATTACATTTGACAAAATCTCCACACGGTATACCGTGTGGAGATGATCCGACATGCATCGCGATTAATTGCCCTGCTTATTTTCGCTTCGGCGCTTGCTTCGCCTGAGGCCGTTCCACTCAACAAAGGAGATGCCATTGAAGCGGAACGCTTGCACTTCGAAGCGACGGGTCTCTCCGACCAGGGTAAGTCTGTTAAATCGGCTGAGGTAGCGAAGCGTGCGGAGGATCTCTTCGGAAGAACCTTCCCTGTTGGAAAACCACTGGAGATAGGCTTCGATTGCCCTATCGTCGTAGTGAGCTCCATTGAATTGCGATTGAGTTGCTCCCACGACATCCTTGGCAAAGCAATCAGTATCCAATATGTCGATTCTTCGCATGCTGGTGCCGAACTCCTCGCGACGAAAGATTTCTGGACTTCCGACAACGTGGCATCTCAACTGCAAGACTTGAAACCTGGTCAGAGGTTTCGAGCCAAGTTTCGCCCAGTTCCGAACTACTGGAGACCAAGCCAGACTGTTTTTTCAAGAAGTATCTACGGAGGGTTCATAGTTCGGGTGCAATTCCTGTCGATAGAACCTGAGGTTTCCAATTCAGTTGCTCCCATTGATCGTAGCGATGCATTCTCCCCGAGTGTTATTCTAGCAAAACTCCGCAATGGAGAAGAAGTGCCGCGGGCGGAAATAATCAGGGCTCTGGAAATGGCGCTGACGACGAAACCGTAAGGCGTGGATCATACAGCTGTCACCGCCCACCTCAAAGACCTGATCAAACAGGTTCAGAACTCCGGCCGCACCGCGTGGGAAGCTGGAGGCATGCTGAAATCGGTGCGCGATTCAAGAACGTTTTCCCCAGGATACGCTTCCTTCCAGGCATATACGCAGCAAGAATTCAACATGAAGGAACGAACCGCGCAATCTTACATCAAGATCCACGAATCATTCTTACATGATGAAGTCTCACCGGTAATGCTATTCACCCATTTGCGGCGGCTCTCAGAGATCGATAATGGTGCCCTGCGTAGTAGACTCATCGCAGCCATTCGCGAATTCGAACGACAACATCCCACAAAGGACGGAAGTCCTCCCTACACAACAGAAGATATTGTTGCATTGAAGAATGTAGTCTCGCAGGAAGAAGACCTGGTCTCGGTGGCCACAACTTTCAAGAGCCTGGTACAATCATCTTTCGATGCACGCCAAGAAAGAGTGATAAAGCTGGGGAACAAATTGGTAACCAGCCGATTTCCGCAACTCACAAATGTCTTTGAGTATGAGCCCGTTTCGGAAATGGGACTGGTGGGTTTGTTTTGTGTCATGTTCCCATTACTCAAAGAGTATCCTTTCGAATTTGAAAACTTGCGCGGTAAGAAAGAAGACTACTTCTTCGATTCGATCAAGTTCATTCAGACGGCATTCCCAGATACTTGCTTCTTGATCCGCAACAAGCGGGATAACTCACGTCGAGAGATTCACGCTGAGTTCGAGCATCGAAGCCGGAATTTTGTGAACCACAAGCATCCGCACGCAGAATGCAGCTTGATCGTGTGCTGGGAGGATACTGTTCGGTCCAATCCAAAGCGGGCACAAGAGAAATGGGCGAGATCACTCCCACCAATCTTTGCTCTCAAGGATTTCTTTACGACGGGACAAATCTCCTTCAGAAGCAGTTAGCTGAAAGCTTGAACGAAGCAATAGCCCTTCGGGCTTCACAATGCCAACAAACGTGACGGATAATATCGGACACAGGGCATCCCACAAACCGGGGATACAAACTTTTTCTGCACAATCGTATCTATTCTTGACACGTTTCGAGTGAATATCAAATCCCAACGTCATCCGAAGAGCCTGGATTCTCTGCGGTGATTGGAGTGCAATGGTATCCCGATCATTGAATCCAACTTTACTGGTCCAGGATCATAGCATGCATACGATCACCATGTATCTTATTAAGCTGGACTATAAGAACGTTCCTAGATACGAATGGAAGAAGGGTGTCATTAGTGAAAATAGTGAGAGCATATTCAATGACGGCGTTCTATTGGAAAAGAGCGACGTTCTAACCCAATACCTTCGAAAGAACAAGATCGAACCCAAGCGCATCTATCGAGCCGATTCCCCATACGAATCGTACTTCAGGGAAACCGATAACCCAAATCCATGGTGGAAAACCTTCTGGAAGATTTCGAACAGGCTCGCCAACAAATCTGCGGACCTAATTGTCATTCTTAAGCATCGCGGACGCACATTTGCAGTAACGCACGGTCATGGACGTTACCTACTGAATCCAATGTCTTTCGAGAACGACTTTGGCTTAAAATGTGCCCTCAACGCCTTGGACGAAGGAAAGATTAAAGGGGCCGCGATTTTCACGCCGTCCGACATCGGACTGAGGACAAGAAAGCAAACCGGCCGCGAAACGACTTTCGAGCAATATGACATCAACATCCTGAACTCGCTGCTCCGAGACATTGCCGGGAAAGTGAACAGCCGTTTCTCCCAGTTTTTTTCCAGCGTGGATGGTGCTGATAGCCTCAAGTTCTCTTACCCACATGCAGCTGAACGCTTAAGTCGAACTCTCTCTATTCTGCTAACACTATACAATTCAACGCGCTACAAGAAGCGAGGCTTCAAGTGGATCGATAATTTCAGACAAGTTCGCGATAAGGCAGACATTGCGGTGTTGGATGGTATTTTGCTCAAGAAACTGAACGCTCAATCGAGAGATGTCATTCTTGCCTACCCAGCCGTCTTCGACGCTCATATGAATCCAGCATTCAAGTATGGGTCCGTCGCAAAGCGGGGAAAAACCATTGGTCACTATCTTGAACTCGACATCGAGAAACAATACTACACTGAATTAAGCAAACTTCCCAACCCTTTGACCATTGATGATCTGCATAAGCAGAGCGTGATACTTTGTGATGCAGATACCCAGAAGGAAGTTAATTCCTTTCGGATCTACCAATGCCTCTACGTAGATATCCGCTCGGGGGTGAAGCAGTATTTCCTCGAAAACGGAGCATGGTATCTAGTTGATAAGGATTTTCTGGATGAAATCGAGAACAACATAGCGCAACTTCCAGTCTGGACAAATGTCATTCCATACGAATCGGCCCTCATTGCGTCAAAATCATCCCGCAAGCAGCTTCAGGAAAATACTTATAACAATTTATTGCAAAGCCATCTTGCCAAATACGGCAAGTCGGTGATCCTTGATGCCAATGAAGTTTACTATAGAAATGGGCAAGTCGAAGTCTGTGACGTCCTTTATACAGACGGCAAGTCCTTTTACCTTTTTCACAACAAATGCAAGCATGGTTCTAGCGCGTTGAGTCATTTGTTTAGTCAAGGGAACACATCCGCAGAGTTGTTGACCGATGTTGAGTTCCGCAAACTCGCAAATGCCAAAATAGGGGAACCAACTTTATTGTTTCCCACCGCAGTTGACCTCGATCGATCCAAATATCACATTGTATACGGAATTATTTCTCCCAAAGATAAGAACGGACACTTCAGCATCCCATTATTCAGCCGAATAAATTTGGATCTCTTCGTCAGAAATTTGCGGCGATTCGGCTACAAAGTCCAGTTAGCCTACATAGAACGCAAAGCGTGAGGCAGGCGTAAGCCGTAGAATAATCTCATCACCCCTATGAAACCATTTGAAATACGCTGCAAGGACGTTCAAGAATTACGAGAGTTAGTTACACAAAACGAAAACTCCCCAACTACCATCTTCCGTGGTGTTTCACGCCCAGAATATGACCTTGTTTCTAGCTTTGCCCGAATTCTGGAAGGACGCGAGATTGATCAAAACTGTGCCGCTGAACTTCGCCTTTTTAACGAGGTTTTGACCGTGGAGGGTATCACGCCAACAGATGATCAATTCGCGACTCTAGACGCGTTGCTGCCGCGCCTAGCTTTGATGCAGCATCACGGTGTTCCGACCCGGTTACTCGATTGGACAACATCAATTAACGTAGCCTTGTTTTTCGCGCTACGATCAATAAATGGAACGGAATCTTGCGCCATCTTCGCGACTGACACTCGGAGCTTCCGTCCCTTGCAACTCAACATTGAAGCTGCACACGATCTCGATCTGTGGGGTAATTTGACGCCGTCACAATTGTTTTTCTTAAACCGCCCTGCAGAAGTGAATTGGTTTCGAATTCAACCGGGTGTTGTCCCGCGGCTTGATCTTCAACACGGCTTGTTCCTGGTTCCTGGAAACCCCTACGTTAGTTTCCTTGACAATACTTATTCCAGTCCATTGAATCCTATCGACCGGAATGTGATTCGCAAATATATTCTTCCTATTACAGACGTTTTGCGGGTCAACCTTCTAGAGGAGCTTGATAGGCAATTTCAAATCGGCCCTGCTCAACTTTTCCCCGGTTCAGACTTCGATTCGAACCGGTTCAGAGAATTGGCCTTGAATGTGATAGACGAGATATCAGGACGCGCAGGTCGTGCTCATGGATCCGGAGTACAACCTTAAACACCTACCGAGCGTGCGGACAGGAGGATTAGAAGTTGTTCAAACTAACCAACATCAAAGTTGAAGGTCTACCGGGATTTGAAGAGAACCTTGTACTCGACTGCAACCCCAACACGACTGTCCTTATTGGGCCTAACGGATCGGGAAAAACCACGACTCTGTCCGTCATCGACACTTTGTTCTCTTTTCTGAATAAGGGAGTCTTCGACGAGTCCAACGTTTCGATACTGACGTGGATCAAGTGGAACACTGCGGTTCTTTCGTTCAGTTCGGATTCGCCATTTCCAGTTCCCGGAGATGCTCCTCAGGAATTGGGAAGTACATTCTCGAGAGTCACCATTTCCGTCACAAACCAAAACGATACCCTCCGCGTGACGCGAATCGAGACAGAGCACGGCATGCTTGAGCTCAATCCGAACAACATTTATCTCGAATCTTCCAAGTTGACGGAATTGCAAAATACCCTCGTGGACCTCCAGAATCGAATGAATGCTCGGGTTCAAACAATCAAAGACCTCAAGAGATCAAACCCAAATCATGCCAGCCTGGCTGGCCAGCAGCAGGATCTGGACAAAATAAGGAAGGACATCGGTCAAATCGAATCGTCCATCGTAATGAGAGGATAGAGCTATTAGGCTTTCGTGAAGCGGGTCTAACAAGGAGTTCTCTCGAGTCTTTTCTTGCCGCTTTGCAATTACCCCGGGTGAAGTACATCAGGTTCGGTGAAACCGATTTCTCGGAGATCAAGGATGCTATTAGCGCGATCGCGGTGATCCGAGCTGGTGAGGATCCTGACTCGAAATACCAGGAAATCAAGACACGACTTGCAACCTTGATCCAACAGGATCCTCACTTCTATAGCGTCCGCGGTGGTGAATTCCAGGATTTCCTCAAATTGGATGATGTTGACTATCTATTTGCCTCGACAGGAACCAAGATATGCCTTTTCTATTTCTCCCTGATTTATCAGTCGGCGGCCAATGACGTTGTCCTTTGGGACGAACCGGAGAACGGATTGCATCCAACGCGCAGATATAAGCTGCTTGATCTAATGCTCGGCGATACGCGCCAGTTTATTCTCGCTACCCACTCAACCGAGCTCGCTCGCATTTTCGATGATCGTGTTTCGGTCATCAGAACCGAATCTGAACATCGTAAGATCGAGAAGCGCAACTATATCAGCTTTCGACCGACTCGCGACCGAATCGCAGCTTTTAAGCTTGCTGATGAACTTGGGTTATCTCCATCGCGCTTGTTGTTCACGGCTACAGTGACCATTTGGGTTGAAGGTCCATCGGACATGATTTTTTGGCGGCATATGCTAGGAATCCATCCAAAGAAGGACCGTTTTGTCGAGGGATTTGACTATTCATTCCTTATGTACGGGGGCCAATGCATATCTCACGTAACTGCGCTAGAGACGAATGAAAAGTTAGATGTCATGGCTATATCAAGTCATCCTATTTTCATCATCGATTCGGATCTAACTGATGAACAGCATTTTGCCTCCCCGCATTCTAACATCAAGGGAGCTGCAAAGAGAATATACGAATCCTTTTCCAAAGCCGATCCGGGAAGCAATTTGTTCTTGATATCCCGTGGACGCGAAATGGAAAACTATTTGCCTCTGGAAGCCATCAGACACGCAGTCGGCGGGGTCTGCACCACCCTATCTGCCACCGAACTTGACGAAATAAACCGCAATGATGATTGGAAACGCACGGAAAAATATTCGGAGATGCTATCCCGCAAATTCACGCAGGCTGGCCTCGGTGCAAAAAACGCCGATGGAATTTTCAGACCGAAATGCATTTCACGATGGGGCGAAAACAACAAGACAGACGTGGTGCGGAACGCTTTAGAATGGCCGCAACTAAGTCTCCAGACCTTGAAATATCAGGGTCAGTCCGATGTTGATGACATAGTCGAGTTCATTCTGAAATGGCAAGCCTAGACTATCTAAGTCGGTGAGCTCCGCGCTTCAGACTTCAGACTCGCATGCTATCCCCGCAACGTTGGTTGGCTCGGTTTCTCCCAGTGACCGGCCTCGTGCTGAGCCATGTTTCGTCCCTTCCCGAGCATAGAAGGGATGCCTATCACTCAATTGTCAGCGACAAAAAACCACGAGCAAACGTAAGCGTCCGAGAATTCACACATCTCGGACGCTTGCACCGAATCAACCAACGGTTAATCCCTGGCTCTGGGTCCCCAGAAAAAATATTGCCCCTTGCAACCAATCGAAACGTTTTGAATATGTCCGATGCTTACTCTGGCTTCGATCTTCTCCCGCATTTCGATTAAGTCATCCAATGCAGTTTACCTTGTATCAGTCTTGATTGGAGCCGTGACCGGCCTGGGTGCCGTGGCATTCTCAAAACTCCTGAAAATCGCTGAAAGCGCCTACTACGGCGACTACATCTCGAGCCACCTTCAAACATCATTTTTGAGCTGGGACCCACATCTTGATCCAGTGCTGCTGGTCCTACTAATCCTTGGCGGGCTACTGAATGGCTGCATTGCTTACTTCTACTGCGCGGAAATTCGCGGAAGCGGTGTCGACTATGTCATCGAACGTTTCCACAATCATGAAGGTAGGATGCGCGGCCGAATCGCAATTTACAAATCGATTGCAACCGTGTTCACGCTCGGCACTGGCGGGAGCGCAGGCAAGGAAGGCCCTGTTGCACAAATTGGGGCCGGCTTTGCGGCCATGGTTGCGAATCGAATTCAGATTGGTCCAAAGGCCAGGCGAACCCTTCTGCTCACCGGGGCTGCTGCAGGTCTCGGTGCGATCTTTCATGCACCACTGGCGGGTGCCCTGACTGCAACAGAAATGCTGTATCGTGAGGATCTTGAGGCGGACGCACTCGTCCCCTGCATTATCGCTTCCATTGTTTCCTATCTGATCTACACGTTCTTCATGGGATCAGGCCCTTTGTATGCAGCCGAGCATCTGCTATTTAATCTGCACGACGTTCCGGCCTACTTTGTTCTGGGATTGCTCTGCTTCCTCGCCGGTTTTCTGTTTGTTCGAACGTACGAAACAATCCATCAAAGATTTGGCACGCTTCCGATTCATCCAATTGTAAAGCCAGTCCTGGGTGCTTTGCTCGTCTTTGCAATTGCATCTATTTGCCCACGCGTCACGGGAAGCAGTTCAGAAGTACTCCAAACAATGCTGGATCGCGAGATCGCCTTTCAGGGTGCCGTTCCAATGAAAATCTTTCTATTCTTTGGTGCGATCGCATTGCTTAAGATTCTGGCAACGTCATTTACTGTAGGTTCTGGATCAGCCGGAGGACTCTACGGCCCTTCGCTCCTGATCGGAGCATCGCTGGGTCTCGCAACTGCAGCGTTGCAAAAGATGATTCTCCCGGATATGCCCCTGTCCTATATTTCATTCGCGCTCGTTGGAATGGGTGCCTTTTACTCCGGTGTTGCGAGCGCTCCGATTGCGGCAATGGTTTTTGTTTGCGAACTGGTAGGCAGCTATGTACTGCTCCCACCATTGATCATTGTTTCAACAATTGCACTCGTCCTTTCGCATCGTTGGACGATCTATCCGCACCAGTTGCCAAATCGATTTCAATCTCCCGCGCATTCCTGGGACATGCGCACAGACTTGCTCGAACGTGTTAAGCTCGGAGAATCTAAGATCCCGATTCGAAATCATACTGTTGTTACGCCGAGAATTACTTTGAAGCATTTGCGCAAGCTTGCCGCCAGGCTGCATGCAACCGATTTTGCGGTGAAACGCGGCCATGAATTCTTCGGAATGATTTCACTGCAACATGTTGATACGCACAGACATCCGGAAAAGAATACTATCACTCGCTACACGGATACAAGCGTGGATCCCCTGACCCCGGATGACAACCTGTCCAGAGCACTGAAATTCATGCTTGAGCGCGAGCTCGACAAAGTTCCGATTGTTGAGGGCGTTCAAAACAACAAACTCCTCGGTTACATACGATACAGGGATATCCTCGATTATTATTTTCATCATCTCGCAAAGAAATGATCTGAGTCGGCGGTCAGGTTAAATATCTGTAGCTCACGGATGATCTACTTCCGCGTTTCACCCTTTTTGGAATTTGTCCTGCTTCCCTTGCCGGGTTTCCTGGAAGGTTTGGCCTTCTTGTTGAATGAAACTGCTAGGCCAAGCCAATATTCCAGATCTTTCTTCGCGCTAATACCTTCCGAACCAACAAATACAAATCCTTTCATTGGCTTTCCTGTGAAGTTCATCTCACGACAACCTTTTCTCTCCAGCGCAGATCGGTAAAGCTCCGGATCGAGGCGCACCATGATTTCATCCTTTAGAATTCCCACGCACATCTTTCCATTCAGCATGAAGGTGAGACCACCCATCATTTTCTTTTCCTCAACACCCTTGTCTGGTAAAAGCGATCGGACTCGGGTCGCAAGTTTCTCGTCGTAAGGCATGGGGTACACTCCGTTCCCTTTCTGACTCCCGACCTTACGGTGTCAACCGAGGGCAAAGAGCATTCTTGAGCCAACTGGCCTACCCATTTCACGCAACCCCATCTGTGGACAAATCAGTTGGCAGGAAATGAATAGCCGAAATTATCGCGAAATGCGTATCTCAGGGCTCTTCAATGAATTTTTTCACAGCGAAAAGTCTTCGGGTATTGTTTTAATCATTTGTTCTGCATTTGCAATTCTGCTCAGCAATGGAACTGCATCCTATCTTAGCTT
>JAEUSB010000071.1 GCA_016788865.1 Leptospirales bacterium | reverse complement strand
ATCTGGCTCGCCGTAGTCGTGGTTTCAAGTGTGTCGTACGCGAGCTACCTGATTCAAAAGTTCATCTTCCCGGACGCCGGCATACTCATTACTTCGCTGCTTGGCGGGCTCTACAGCAGCACCGCAACGACTGTTGTTCTGGCTCGTAAGGGGCGCGAAGAGCCTGCATTGAATATCAGCCCGGCCATTCTACTTGCGACAACCATGATGTTCGTTCGCCTCATGCTGCTGGCCTTCTTCTTCAATAAGGAAGCCGGCTGGGCTCTACTTCCGCGCATGACCGCGTTGACTGTGCTCTCCTTGATTGCTGCTGGAATCCTGATCCAATTTGGAAAGGCAAAAGGTCAACTGCGTGGCCAGGCCAGTCTCACGCGAAACCCACTTGAATTCAGAAGTGCGCTGATATTTGCGGCGCTGTTCGTGTTTTCCGTTGTGGCTACAGCCTACGTTACGCGCGTGTATGGAAACAAAGGCTTCACTATCTTTTCATTCCTCGTGGGGATCACGGATATTGATCCGTTTGTAATTACGCTGCTACAAAATGTAACCATGAACCCCGCATTCATCGCGTTCGCGGTACTGTGCGCGACGACTGGAAACAATCTGCTGAAAATGATTTACTCGCTCGTCCTTGTTGGCAACCGGGCCCGGATTGAACTGGCGATTTCATTCTCAGTCCTAATCGCTGCCGGCGTGATCGTAGCCTTCTTCTTCTGGGCGCCCGCCGGGTAGCTGAGCCACAAACCGGAATCCAAAAGCAAGGAATCTTCGTCGGTCCTCGCGTGACCGCCTTTTAACTACAAGGCACCACACACCCCTCGGGAACCGGATCTGGGCAAAAAGCTCGTCAAATTATTCTTGACTATTCCCATAGGAATGCTTATGATTATATCATTGCACCGAGGAGAAAAATTATGGCAGTACGACTTGGCGACATTGCACCGGATTTCACAGCAGAAACAACAGAGGGGCAGGTCAAATTTCACGAATGGATCGGCGACAAATGGGCCGTCCTGTTCTCGCATCCTAAGGATTTCACACCTGTCTGCACAACCGAGCTAGGCACAGTGGCCAGGCTAAAGCCTGAGTTCGATAAGCGAAACGTTCGAGTGATCGGGCTTTCGGTAGACCCGCTATCGGACCACAGGGAATGGACAAAGGATATCAATGAAACGCAGAATACAACGGTTAACTTCCCACTGATTGCAGATCCGGACAGGAAGATCGCCCAGGCCTACGATATGATCCACCCAAATGCCCTGGATAATCTAACCGTACGCTCTGTATTCGTTGTAGGACCGGACAAGAAAGTGAAGCTTACCCTTACCTATCCGGCTTCCACAGGAAGGAATTTCGATGAGATTCTCCGGACGATCGATTCGTTGCAACTAACGTCCCGCTTTCAGGTGGCCACACCAGCCAACTGGAAAGACGGAGACGATGTGATAGTTCTCAATTCCGTTAAGGATGAAGAGATTCCGGCCAAATTTCCAAAGGGCGCAACGAAGATCAAACCATACCTCCGCACGACCCCACAACCAGACAAGTAATCAGAGCCTCCACACTCGCGCGCCCACCCGGGCGCGTCCTTTTTCCCCAATCAACTTCAACGTACCGATTGAGCCCCTTTCAGCTACAGAGCCACAGCGTATTCCAACCCGCTACTGAATGGTAGGGTGACGGATGCAAACCCGTTCTGGGGATCTTGCATAAACATTACAAATGGCGCAAGATCTCTCTTGAATGTGTAGACGTTATCCGCCATAACCAAGGACCCAGGGCGCAGTTTAGGCTTGAGCTTCTGAAGGAGAGGCAAATACAGATCCTTCCATCCATCCAGGAACAGGATATCGATAGGGCCTTCGATATCAGACAACGTTTCCATTGCATCACCCTCGCGAATTTCCGCAACTTCGCTTAGCCCGGCCTCTGCCAGGTTCTTCCGCGCCCGGATAACCTTGTTTGGCTCCCGTTCTGAACCAATGAAACGCCCCCCCGGCATCAGACCCGATGCAAGGTAGATTGCAGAAATTCCAAATGAACTCCCGAATTCCACAATCGTCTTCGCCCCTGCGAGTCGTGCTGTGATTTGTAGAAAGCGTCCCATTTCAGGCGAAACGGGTAGATACGCATCCTTCAGGTAAGGAATTGCCGCCGCAATAGGGGACCTGCCGCGAATCCACGCTCCGAATGCGGCCGGCGCCGATCGCAGAAATACTTTCCTGTCGTTTTGAGCGTCCCGGTGCAACCTCTCGAGCACTAACCCTGAGCCCTGCGAAAAGGGACTCCCCACGGAACTCAGAATATCCTTTACATCCATACTGCCTCCTATGCTACGGTATCCATATAATAAGCCTACCTAACCATCTTGACCACAATTATTTCCGTGTCGACTGAACGGTCCACGACGTTCGGATTGTGGAGGCCTGCCTACTCGTTGGTCCGGGTCTTTGTTCGATTACTGCGCGAGCGATCCTTTGCCCCGGCAAGCAACCGAATTGCGAGCTTGCTCAGAGTTTGTTGCTCCGCGGGACTCAGTTCCCCGACCAGACTGGCGCAGGATTTCCAGTAAGTCTTAAGCATCTTCTCAAATAAACCCTGGCTTTTTGCTGTTAGGCGAATCGTGAACTTTCTGCGATCTGTCGCATCCGGTGTGCGCGCAATAAAGTTCCTGTTTTCGAGCCAATCGAGAATCCCCGTCACGCTGGCCCGCTCGACACCCACGAGCTCGGCCAGTTCAGAAGGAGTAATGTCCGTGTTAAAGCGATCCCGGGCGAGGCGAAGTAGGATCAGCATACCGAGCTTGTTTTCAGAAATTCCGTGGACAGCAAGGTCTGCGTTCACGGCCGCCTGCCAGTCGTCCGCCAGCCAGAGCAGGGTCATACCCAGCGTGGCCGCACTCACCGATGTGCCCGGCGCTCGGGTCTCTTTGATCAGCTGCTCATGATACTCGGTAGTTGTTTCAGGTAGTGGGCGTTTCTTTTTCAAAGCAGAACTCAGCTAATTGCAACTATACTAAAACGGTTGCCCTGACACAAGCCCCTTCCGACTATTCATGAATGAAGCTGTTCATCGGCACGAGTGGGTTTTCCTATCCCGCCTGGAAGGGTCCGTTCTACCCGGAGAAAATGAAACCTGCCGAAATGCTCGCCTTCTACTCGCAAAAACTGAATACCGTCGAGATCAACAATACCTTCTATCGCATGCCAAATACAAAAACCCTGGAGTCATGGTGTGAACAAACACCGGAAACTTTTTGTTTCTCAATCAAGGCTTCGCGACGGATCACTCATCAGCAACGCTTGAAGGAAGTTGATGATAACGTGCAGTACTTGTTCAAACAGGCACGAATACTCGGCCAGCGGCTCGGGCCCGTCTTATTTCAGCTACCCCCGTTTCTTAAGAAAGATACAGAGCGCCTCAAAACTTTCCTGCAACTACTGCCTGATGACATCATGAGTGTCATAGAGTTTCGCAACCTCGAATGGTTCTGTGATGAGGTCTACGACCTTCTAACGTCGCATAATGTTACAATGGGATACGCTGATGGCGAAATCGAAGGGGAGCCTTTTGCATCAACCGGGAAACGAGGCTACATTCGGCTCCGCCACGAGACCTACGACGAGGCGGGTCTGAAATCCTGGGCAGATAAGATCAAACAGCAAGGCTGGGACGAAGTATACGTGTACTTCAAGCATGAGGATGAAGGCTTTGCTCCCCGGATGGCCACAGCTATGCGCGAAGTGTTCGAAAAATGATCCAGTATCAATTCCTATCACGTTCAAACACATCCTTTTGGCACGAGCACCCGGCCAAATGAAGCGTCAGATACAACTCTTCTTTGCTGCGTTGTTGTATTTCACTCGAATCCCATGCCCCGTAAAGGTTGGCCATTCACCCGATCAAGTGAGCCGCGCCGTGCGCTATTTCCCATTGATTGGATTGATAGTGGGCTCGCTAGCAGCGTTTGCGTACTTTGCTGCCAGTCGAGTCCTTTCGCCTGCCACGTCGGTGCTTCTTTCAATGATTGCGTCCATCTTGATAACGGGAGCGTTTCATGAAGACGGCTTTGCTGACTTCTGTGACGGATTTGGCGGCGGATGGAGCCGTGAACGAATTCTCGAGATCATGCGAGACAGCAGAATCGGTGTGTTTGGTGCCATCGGAGTTGGTTCTATCC
This sequence comes from Leptospirales bacterium, assembly GCA_016788865.1. Taxonomy (GTDB): domain Bacteria; phylum Spirochaetota; class Leptospiria; order Leptospirales; family Leptonemataceae; genus JAEUSB01. Next base: position 70,785 of record JAEUSB010000071.1, on the reverse strand, counting down.
TTGCATTGAAGTATCATCTCTTGCTGGAGTTAAATCAAGCCTCCCTGATCCCGCTCTTGATTTCAGGACATGCATTGAGCAGGCTGTTTCCCATTTGCGTTGCTTTCGCTCTCCCGTATGCGCGCGAAGGAGATCAGCTTAAGCCAACAGCTTCGAATCCCAACCGAACGGAACTTGCCGTGGCATTCGTGTTTGGAGTTGCTCCCCTGATCTACTTCGGTCCCTCGATTTTGATTCCCGTTGTCGCCTCTACGTTAGCCGCCATTTGTCTGGCCTTCTACATACGGAAATGGATTGGTGGGTTCACGGGAGACTGCATGGGAGCAATCCAACAGGTCACGGAAGTTGTATTCTATGCTGGAGCGGTGGTAACCTGGAAATTTTTGTGATGCGCCACCCGCGCCCTCAGGTCGCAGCGGGCACTTGCTATGGCAGCCTGGACCTTGATCTTGTTCCGGGCTATGAGATGTTAATACCAGGGATCAAGGAGCAGTTGCCTCAGAACATTCCTGTGTTTACAAGTCCCCTGCGACGATGCCGAATCCCTGCCAACCTATTCAGTCAAAATCCCGTAGTGGATTCAAGAATTGCTGAGATGCATTTTGGCGATTGGGAAGGCATGCGTTGGGATGATCTAAAAGGAACGGAAGCTTCCAGCTGGATGCGCAACTATCTAACGCAACGCACCCCAAACGGTGAATCGTTTCAAGATTTGAGAAATCGGGTTATGGACTTTCTGGAGAATGCGATTCCTATTGATTTCGAGGCAGTGCTCTTAGTGACCCACGCAGGCGTAATACGGGCTTTGATGATCGAGCTGCAACAGCAATCGCCGCGCAAAGTATTTACGACATCAATCGAGTTTGCCGCGCTCTATCGTTTTCGGTATGATAGACCATCCCCTGCCGCTTAGAATCGCGCCTGGGATACAAAATCGGCGCTTGAACTGCTGTTCGTGAATTCTCAGAAATGCTTGCATATTTTTAACGTTCCTTCTGCATCCTGTCATGAACTCGATACTAAACGTTAGTCGCGACAATGAGATTGGTCTTGTCAGGTTGAACCGTCCGGAGAAGGACAACGCTCTTTCCAATGCTCTCCGCGACGCAATTGAGACGGCATTTAACGATTTCGCAAAAGACCCAACGGTGAAAGGGATCGTCTTGAGCGGAGAGGGAACAAACTTTTGCGCTGGCTTCGATCTCGAGGAGGTCATCGCCACGAAGCTGCAATCCTTCAATCACCGAGCTCTGGAGTATCACGCGGCGGTTTACTTGATTGAAAAACCCGTGGTCGTGGCTATTCATGGTTTCGCGCTTGCGGGTGGGATGGACCTGGCGCTTTGCGGTGACTACATCGTCACCAGTGACAAGACGATGCTGGGACATCCTGAAATCCGTTTTGGTGCGCCGGCCCTTGTGACTTCACTTGCCAGAAAGATTGGCCCGGCCAGAGCGCTAACTCTGATATTGGATGGTGGGCTAATTCGTGCAAAGGATGCGCTGGCAATGGGCATCACAAACGAAATCACCGATCAGGCATCGCTCATGAAAAATGCGATAGCGGCTGCCAGGCGGCTGAGCCGATGGGCGCCCGAAGCAACCGCAATCATGAAACGATGCGCGAACGAACTCTTCGTTGGCGATGTGCGAACCAGTCTTGAGCGCGAATTCAAGCTTTTTGCAGCCAACTCCAATCCAGACGCCTTGCTCGCGGCCGTTAAGGAGTATTACAAAAGACTTTAGTTCGGAGCCCAGGCAGCGTGAAAGCCAATTGGGACGCGGCAGGGAATCTGGACGGCAGCGATGGGTTCCCGTTCAAAGCTCTGGCCATCGAGAACCAGGACTTCCCATTCTTCACGCACCGTATCGTAGATGTACGTTAGTACAAAGCCGTCATCCTCAGCTACACCGGGGGCCCGGGGAACGAAGACGGGCTCGCTACCAAATCGGCCGGGACCAAACTCATGCGTAATGCTCGCGCCTGTTTCAAAATCGTATTTGATCAACGCATCAAAGAGCAACTGAGCGTTCCGCGCCAGCCGCGGATGGTAACTGAACCGGGACTTCTTTGTTAGGCAGTCATCATTCATTCGTGGGAACTCGGTATACCGATCGTCCAGAATGTTGTAAGTCGTCTGACCGGTCTTCAGGTTGAACTGAAATTTGCAAAGCACGGGTTTCAACTGTAGCAGTTCAATCCGAGAAACACCGGGCTCAATGCGCCGGCCGGGAATTGGATTTTCAATCCTGCAGGCATACATGACAATTGAGTCACCTTCTTCCCATGCATTGATTGTGTGGAAAATATAGCAGGGATCTGTTTCAAACCAACGAATGTCCCCACTGTTACCATGCCGTGGAAAAATTCCAAATCGCGAAGGGAGGGATTGATCAAAAAACGTTAGGCGACGACCCTCGGCAAGCTTCCCTTCATGCCAGACCAGGGGCAAATCCATCAGTATAGTGTAGTTTGATGTTATCGCAATGTCGTGAAACAGTCTGGGTCCCGGGATATCAATGGTGGCCGTCTTTGCTACCTTCCCATCGGCGCTGATGACTCCGTGCGTCAGATATGGTGCTTCAAATTGCGAAAAGTCGAAAAAGACCATTTCCCCGGTTACCGGATCTACTTTGGGGTGAGCGGCCACGCCACAGTTCAGGGTATTGCCAAAGGTTTCAGGGCCCTTAGTCTCCAGATCTGCAAGGCCAATCTGGTAAGGCTGACCGCCGAGCCACCAGAGACTCAGCACTTTTCCATTGTGATAGATGATGGAAGTATTGGCCGTATCTTTGTCGGGCCCATCGGGACTGGTCTGATTCACAGGCTCCATGATGCCAGTCCAGAGCGGCTCACCCGCCTGTTGCTCCATCTGGAAGTGTCTGGTCCTAACATACCGGTTCTTGTACGAGGCCGCGCCATTTTCAAAATGGACGCCATGAATCATTGCATCGCCATCAAACCAGTGGTAGCGTCCCCTGGGTTGAAATTGCGGATTGGGGCTGTTTCTCAAGTAATGTCCGCTGAGCTCAAGGGGTAGTTCACCTTTAACTTTGAGATTGGAATGCGTGCGTTCTTCCCCGACTGGTGCGAATATTCCGGTGAGGTAGGGATTCGGTTTGCTCATAACCAACGAGAGATTGTTCGTTCGAACGGGTCAACAAAAGTTCTTGCTCAGATGAGTCCTCAAGCCAGAACAAGGACTCGATGAGACCTGTAATTTTGGGCGGCGCCCAGACCGATTTCGCAATCAACTGGAGTAAGAGCACCGGTCTGGTGGGGACGCTTTCAGACGTTATTCACAAAGGTCTGGCCGATTCCGGGATTTCGCTTCAGTCTATTCGTCAACTGATACGTGAAAACCGAGTTGCTGCATTCATTGGAAACTTCAACGCACCGCTTTACATAAACCAGGGACATATCGGCGCCTTTTTGTCAGAAGTGGATCCAGCGTTCCACGGGATACCTTCTGCCAGATATGAGAATGCTTGCGCTTCAGGCTCCGTGGCCATCGACACCGCAGCGGCAAGAATTCGCGCAGGCGATTACGATGTAGCTCTTGTAATTGGCTGCGAGATCATGAAGACAAAGGGGCCTTCCGAAGGGAATGACTGCCTTTCACTTGCAGCCGATTTCGCGGGCGAAGCCAGGGACGTTCGCTTCTATTTTCCCCGCGCTTTTGGAACAATCGCAGATGAGGTAATTGCCCGCGGGGGAGTGAAAGAAGAGACTATCATGGACTCCCTTTCCGAAATCTCTCGCATCAATTATGCAAACGCAAGATCCAACCCACTGGCGCAAACGCGCGAACAGGAACTCGACATGCAGATGCTGAATAAGCGGTTCGGAAAATCGTTTGGAGACCGCACGCGATACAGCGATTGTTCGCAGGTTACAGACGGAGCAGCAATGCTCGTTCTTGCAAAACCAGGATTCGCGCCTGCCAAAGCGGAAGTGGCCGGCTATGGACACCGAACCGCTTCCATTTCTTTAAAGAACAAACTCGATACAATGCGAAGTGACGCGCGAATGATTCCTTTAACTTTTCAAGCAATCAGCGAAGCGTACGCACGGGCGAACGTGACCTGTGACCAGGTGGACGTATTTGAAACGCATGATTGTTTCACAATCAGCGAATATCTTGCGATCTCAGCGTTTGGTATTACCAGACCGGGCGATGAGTACATGGCTGTCGAAAACGGCTCTATCGAGAAAACAGGTAAGACACCAATCAATCCAAGCGGAGGACTCATTGGTGCGGGCCATCCCGTTGGGGCTTCGGGCGTCCGCATGGCAGTCGACCTCTTCAAGCAGGTCACGGATCAGGCAGGTGGCACACAGATTGGAGGCGCGAAAGTTGGGGCCATGCTCAATATTGGGGGGAGTTTTGCGTCCAATTATTCTTTCGTAATCCGCAGCCTGAGCTGATGAATCAAATGAAGCAAGGAATTCGTATCGTATCTTCCGGCGTTTGCTTTCCTTCAGAGCGAGTGCCTAACGAGAAACTCCCGTCTGAAACCCATATCCCGGATGGGGCCCGGGAGCGTTTTCATGCGTCCAGAACGGAAAGTGCAGTGTGGATGGGATCTACGGCCGCGAAGCAGGCGATTGACGCCGCGCATTCCAATGAGCCCGCCATCGATGGAATCCTTTCGTTTAGCGGCATGCCGGACTTTGAATACCCAAAGGATGGCGTTCTAATTCAAAAGGAATTGGGGCTAACAAACGTTCCCTGTTGGAACATTGACACCGCATGTGCTAGCTTCCTTACCGGTCTACAAATGGCAGAGGCGCTGATCTTAACGGGGCGGCATAAGCGAATCTTGATTGTGATGGTAATGAACTGGTCTTCACGCGGCATGCCCGTTTCAGGTCAGGCCGTGGGCGATGGAGCGGCCGCCATAGTTGTAGAGGCCTCCGATAAAACGTCGCTCCTTGCAACCGTTGAGAAGACGCAATCTGAATACTTCGACTTTATCAAACTGGGTTCTCCTTTCGTGGATAAGCCGGTTCCGTTTGAGTTCTCGAGCGATCCAGCAATTGGTCGCTTTTTTGCGACCAAATCAACTGAGCCGGCTACTGAAGCATTGAATCTCGCGGGCATCAAACCGGAGGAAATCAATTTCTTCATCGCGCATCAGACAGGAAAGAAGATGCTTCAGATCTGGGCCAAACGAATTGGAATTGCTGCGGAGAAAATCCTGGATACATTCGAAGTATTCGGAAACATGTCTGCCGTGAATATTCCCGCCACGCTTCACTATTTCACGTCCATTAGCCCCCGGATCAAGCGTGGGAATACACTTCTGTTTTTCGCACCAGGAGCGGGACTTCATCTGGCAGCAACAGTCTGGAAGTACTAGAACTCTGAAATGCGCGTCGCGCGCATGTCAGAACCAATCCTATGCCGCAATGGGTGGCAGGCCGCCGGTTTGCTTATCGTATATCTGATTCAATATGTCCTGATGAATTGCAGAGCTGGCAATGTAAGTCAGGAACGCTGTGAAGTACGATGCAATATCGAGCGCAACTACGACGAAAGCGGAGTTTTGCGGAGGCATTCCGCGCGCGACCAGAATCTCATCGAGCGAACGCGATATTTTGTAATCCATGTAAATGGCGTAGATCCCGCAGGTAACCAGAATCAAAATGAAGTCGAGCGGGTAAGAATTCCCGGTGGGTGTTCTACCGAGGAGTACTTTGATCTCCTCGTATATCTTGTAGTACCAGTAGATCAAATACAAACCCAGCGTGATGGCTGCCAGGAGAAAAACTACAACCGGAGATCGCTTCATTGACTGATTTGACGAAGTGAACTAGTCGCAGACAACTACAAGATCACCGGAAACTTTCACTTCTCCGTTTTCATTTGCAGCCTGTACAGATACGGAAAGAATCTTCTTTCCATCTTCTTCTTTCTTCTTTTTGACTTCACCAGTGCAGACGATCATTTCGCCCGGTCTGGTCATGCCTTTGAATTTCACGCCAAAGGATTGCACCTGCGATGGGTTCACCCAGTTGGAGCACATTCTTCCCATCTGTGCCATGACATACATACCGTGCGCGATGGTTCCGCCCAGACCCACCTGCTTACCAAACTCCGGATCCGTGTGAATCGGATTGAAATCGCCGGACGCGCCCGAGTAGCGGACGAGGTCCATATGGTGTACGGGACCGACGCGCAATTCAGGAATCTTCGCGCCAACTTCAAAATCAGCAAATTTGATGCGTTGCATATGTATCTCCTAGGTTCCTTCTGGACGAATTACAATGGCCATTTCTGCTTCAATGCAGGCTTCGCCTTTCTCATTTAAGTAGGCAGTCTTGAATGTGACCATATCCATCTTGCCGGTCTTGACGTCGCAAACTTCACCCTGGGCAGAGATGGTTGTGCCCGGATAGATTGGCTTCAGATAGGTGTACTCTTCCTTCATATGTAGGAGACGCGCCGTGTCGATTCCCATGGCACGCATGTCATCCCAGATCTTTGGGTAACCCCAGAACTGGAAGGTTGTCTGAAACGTTGGAGGGATAGGAGTGTCCTCAAAGCCTGCTTTTTTAGCTTCGGCTGGATCGAGGTAGATCGGGTTTGTTTCGCCGATTGCCTTGCAAAACTCCTTAACCTTGCCGCGCTCCACGGTGAATTTGTATGCATCGAGCTTTTTGCCCAGTATGTCTTTGCTGAGTGCCATACCGCTTTCTCGCTACAGCCGGTTCCTGGTCAAGTCAAAGCAGGCCACTGGCGGGCCAAAGGGTTCCCGGGGCTACGCGTTCAGATTACGACTGTTGCTCCTGGGTCCGCAGACCCCAAACCCAGGGTTCGTGCCGGCCTGACCCCCTCCGAGGGCGCCTTGGGAGGGTCAAATTTGGACTCGACGTGGTGCGACGCAAAAAAAATATGGCTCTACTATGGTGCAACGCACAACAAGAAAACAACGAATCCTGGCTGGGAGCCTCCTCCTGGTCGGCGTATACTTCAGTGCAGTCCGAGATCATTGGGCCGAGCGCGGTGACTCCCATTTGCACAGGTCATTCCTGTCCACGTACGTTCAGCGTACACACCCGGGAATCCACCCGGTTGACCGCGACAGGCTCGTTCACATCATCCTCACTGAAGCTCCAAGGCTCCAGGTCGAGAATGCGACCATCGATGGCAAGGAGATCGATCAAACCTTGTTTTTGACGGCCGTCATTGAAACGGAATCCACCTTCAAGGCAGATGCAGTGTCCGTGGCCGATGCCCGCGGCTATATGCAACTCATGCCGGCAACATCCCGCTGGATGGGACAAAAATTCGGGCTGGGAGTGCCCGTAGAAAAGGACCTTTTTCGGCCCGAAATCAACCTGCCGCGCGGCGTGATCTTCATAAACCATCTGATGTCGGAACTCGGCGGTGACGTGCGCCTGGTTTGCCTTGCATACAATGCGGGACTCGGCAATGTTCAGCGCGGGTATTTCGAAGAACGGTACTGGTGGAAGATACTGACGAGTTATCGCCGACTGGCGAGCGAAGCCGAGAGCAATCGTTGGATGACGCGCGAAGTTAGTCTGGTGCGCGATATTTAGGCATTCGCAAAAGGGGTTTTTTTGGAAGGGACTTTTCAGTTAAAATGCAGGCCAAAGGGCTCAGAAAGTACTTTCCAAATGCCGTAGATTGTGTATAATAGTCATCTGGGTGGGCTGAGTGATCCCCCTCGTTCAGTCCACCCAGACCTGTTATTATTCTTCCATAAATAAGATCAACCCGTGCGGAGTTCCCGCATCCAAAAGAACTTCATGAAATTGCCGGTCCATTCTGGCCTGTCGGCCTTCCTCAATTTGGCTAGATTCTGATGCGCGCTGCGCGGGAATCGGCCATGGCCAGGACAGCAGCCCGTAGATCGCAACAAAACTCCAACCGAAAGAAGCCGGCCAGCAAGAGTATCAAAGGTTCAATTTCGAAATTCAAAATTGAAAGTGTGTCGTTCGTTTCAGAGGGGGAAACGTGCCGCGGCGATCTGTATCTACCTTTGCCGGCCAATCGGCCTCCATTGGTGATTATGGCCCACGGCTTTGGCGGTGAACGGACCTTCGCCCTTCCTTCCTACGCTAAGTATTATGCAGAACGTGGCATAGCCGTGCTCCTGTTTGATTACCGGTGCTTTGGCACAAGCGATGGCGCACTTAGAAACTGGATCAGTCCGAGACGTCACAAACAAGATTGGCGGGCTGCGATACGGTTTGGAAAAACGCTGCCGCAAATTGACGCGGATCGCATTGCCCTCTGGGGCACCTCGCTGAGCGCGGGACATGTAGTTGCTGTATCCGCCGGGCGAAACGACGTTCGCGCTCTTTCACTTCTAGTGCCCTTTTCTGATGGATTCAGTGTTCCAGTGTATTTTCCATTCTTGTTTGTACTCAAAGCTTTGCTTAGAGGCATTCTGGACATTGTGCTCTCTCTTTTTGGCAAGGTCTACACCGTACCTATTTACGAAAAGTCGGAGAACTTCGGGTTGCTGAGTACTCCGGAATGCTGGAAAGGCTACGGCTCCATTGTGGATCATCAGAGCTCATGGAGGAACCTGGCTCCGGCGCGAATCGCCCTGACGCTGACCATGTACCGACCAATTCTACATGCAAAACGAGTCAAGTGCCCGGTCTTCATCGTCGCGGGTGAAGAAGATTCACTGGCACCATTTCCAACGGTCCAAAAACTGGCCCGCAAGATTCCGGGGTCGATGATGATGGTTTTACCTACCGGGCATTTTGAAACCTACACCGGTGATTGGTTCGAGAAAGCAGCCGCTTCCCAGTTTCAGTTCCTCCGCGACGTACTTTTCCGCTGAGCGCCGATTTGGTTGACAGGGTTCCGGGACCCTGCCATTCCCTTGATCCTACATATGAAACGCTTACTCCCGGTCATCATCCTGCTATTAATCGGTGCCGGTCACCTGCTGGTCGCTCAGAAGAGCCCCGCGTCGGTTCAAACATTTTCACCGCAAGGGACAGTCAAAGGGGTCCGGCAAGTCCGGGCACAATTCTCGGAAGCAATCGTTCCGTTCGGTTACCTCAAGCAGCCGGTAAAACCATTTGAAACAAATTGCAGCAACCTTGGAACTGAACGCTGGGCTGATGAAAAGAACTGGCTTTTCGATTTCAAAGACGAACTTCCTGGTGGGATCATCTGTAAGTTCACACTTACAAACGGGATCAAAGCACTGAGCGGTCGTGAAATTTCGGGACAACGCTCTTTTGAATTTTCCACCGGCGGACCTGCTGTTGCATCCACTCAACCATGGGATGGGGCTACTGTCGCGGAAGATCAAATCTTTATACTGCGCGTAGATGCACCGGTTGATGAGTCTTCCCTTTTGGGCGCAGTGTCGTTTAACGTGGATGGAATGCGCGAGCGCGTGGGTGTTCGGATCATCTCCGGGTCGGATCGAGAAGCAATCTTGAAACGGCAGTACATGGCGCCCGAGGCCGCAAAGAAGGCGATCCTAATCCAGGCCCGACAAACTTTTCCAGCGGGGAAAAATGTACAACTCATCTGGGGCAAGAATGTTAAGTCACAAAGCGGCGTGGCGGGCACCCAGGATCAGACATTCACCTACGACGTGCGTAAGGATTTTACTGCAACCGTGAATTGCGAGCGTGAAAATGCCCAAGCAAATTGCATTCCCCTCCTTCCAATGTATGTTTCCTTTTCCGCGCCGATCAAGCGAGACGATGCCACAAGAATCGTTTTGAAAAAGGTCGCGCGTGACGATGCAGAAAAAGTCAACGGAAACGTTTGGAAACCAAAACTGTCAGATGATGATAAAGAAGATCTCATTTCAGGAGTTTCCATTTCAGGGCCTTTCCCTGAGAACGCGGAATTCCGCCTGGAGCTTCCCGCAGGCCTCAAAGATGACGCTGGGCGCCAGCTGGCCAACGCAAGTAAGTTCCCGCTTACAATTCGCACGGCCGAGTATCCACCACTTGCAAAGTTCGCCGCACCATTTGGCATTCTCGAACTTAAAGAGGGCGGACTCCTTCCGGTAACTTTGCGCAACATAGAGGCGCCCGTTCCAGTCAAACTCTATCAACCAGGAACAGCAGGGATGAAGGGGCGCAAAATCAAACTTACCCCGGAAAACGCCGACCAGATATTACTCTGGATGCGAAAGGTTTACAACCACAATCGCAGAAAATCGATCTTCTCAGATGCGGAAGGTGTTGCCATTTCCGACCTTCGCCTACCGCGCCCTAACGGATCAAAGGCGTTTGAAGTGATCGGGATACCGCTTGAGAGACCTGGCCTCTATGTTCTCGAGCTCGAAAGTCAGGTTCTTGGCAAATCGCTCCTCGGTAATGAAGAACCTCTCTACGTTCCGGCTGCAGCCCTGGTTACAAATCTGGGTGTTCATCTCAAATGGGGCAGAGAGTCGTCTATCGTCTGGGTTACAGCTCTCGATTCCGGCAAGCCCGTCGCTCGCGCGACGGTTACCGCTCGCGCTTGCGATGGCTCCGTCGTCTGGACGGGTCAGACAGACAATGATGGGACTGCTCGGGCCCGGCTCCCTCTTGAAGGGAGCTTGAAAAGTTGCACAAAGAAGCCGTTTAGCTCCGGTCTTCTGATCACAGCGCAGGTGGGCGAGGATCTCAGCATCGTTCATAGTGACTGGAACGATGGGATTGAGTCCTGGCGATTTAATCTTCCGTACGGATCTTCACACGAGTCTGCAGTTGGCCATACAGTCTTCGCTCGCACGTTGCTGAGAGCCGGTGAGGCTTTGAATATGAAACATATTCTGCGGCGACATCAAATGTCAGGCTTTGGCGAAGTGAACGCTGCGGATCTACCGAACAGGGCTGTGGTGACGCATGTTGGAACCGGTCAAAATTTTGAATTCCCGATCACCTGGCAAGGGGGCGCGGCGGAAACAACCTGGCGCATCCCCCAGGATGCAAAACTCGGTGAGTATTCGGTTGCTCTGAATCGCACGGGAAAATCGTACGGCGGCTGGAGTACCGGATCTTTCCAGGTGGAGGAGTTTCGCGTTCCATTGATGCGCGGCGTGATCAAACCACCGGCCGAGCGTGTCGTGAGAGCAAGTTCTTTTCCAGTTGATATTGCATTGGGCTACCTTTCCGGCGGCGGAGCATCTAGCGCGAACGTACGTTTCCGTTATGCGATCAGGTCTGGAGGCTATCCGGAGTTTCGTGATTTCGATGATTTCACTTTTGCTAACGGCTCCGTGAAGGAGGGAGTTGTCCAGGCAGAAGGCGAGTACAGTTACGAGGAAGAGACACCAGAATCATCAACCCGGACTAAAATCAAGAGCCAGGATGTGACACTCGACAAGGGCGGAACAGCCCGAGTGAATGTAGTCGAGATTCCAACCTCGGAGGCTACGCAAAATGTCGAAACCGAAATGGAGTTTCGAGATCCCAATGGAGTCTTGCAAACTGTTTCCAGAACCGTCCAGGTTTTTCCGTCAGTTCATTTTCTTGGCATCAAGCAGGATTCGTGGATTGTCTCAAAAGACAATCTGAAGTTCCAGGTCATGGTCGTTGATCTCAAGGGTGCCCCGGTTGCTGGAACAGACGTTCGCGTGGACGCTTACGAGCGAAAAAACTATTCGCACAGGAAACGGTTGGTCGGTGGGTATTATGCGTACGATAACACCGTCGAAACCAGGAAAATTGACAAACTGTGCTCAGGCACATCCGACGCGCGCGGCCTGGTATTCTGCCAGGGCAAGCTCGCCAAATCCGGAAATATAATTCTGGGTGCCACTGCAAAAGATGCGCAGGGAAATCCTATTGCTGCAAATCGCGAGATCTGGGTGGCCGGGGATAATGCCTGGTGGTTTAGACCCGACGAAGGCGATCGCATGGACGTTATTCCTGAGAAGAAACGATACGAGCCCGGCGAAACGGCACGCCTGCAAGTGCGCATGCCTTTCAGTAAAGCGACTGCGCTCGTCACAGTTGAACGCGAAGGTGTGATTGAGAAATTCGTACAGGAAATTAGCGGCAAGGAACCCGTCGTTTCAATTCCCATTCGCGAGAACTATGCGCCAAACGCTTTTGTCTCCGTGATGGTAGTTCGTGGGCGCGCGAGCGAAATTAAACCTACAGCACTGGTCGATTTGGGTAAACCATCCTATCGCCTGGGAATTACGAATCTTACCGTGGGGTACAAAGCCCACGAACTTTCTGTTAAAGTCACTCCTGACACAGATGTTTATCGCATTCGCGGGAAAGCCAGAGTACAGATTGCTGTTCGCAGTGCAAACGGCCAGGCGCCCGCTGCAGGAGCGGAAGTGGCGCTTGCAGCGGTGGACGAAGGTCTGCTTGAACTGAAGCCAAACACCAGCTGGAATCTTATTACTGCGATGATGGGAGTGCGCGGACTTGAAGTGAATAACTCAACCGCGCAGATGCAAGTAGTGGGGCGTAGACACTTTGGGCTTAAAGCTCTGCCACCGGGAGGTGGCGGCGGACAACAAATGACTCGCGAGCTTTTTGACACGCTGCTTGTTTGGAAAGGCCGTGTAAAACTTGATGCTGGCGGAAATGCAACGGTTGATATACCGTTAAACGACTCTCTCACATCCTTCAAGATCGTGGCCGTAGCAACAGCCGGCAATTCTCAGTTTGGGACAGGACAAACCAGCATCCGCACCACGCAAGATCTGATGCTCTTGCCGGGAGTCCCTCCGTTGGCACGCCAGGGTGACACGTTCAAAGCGGAATTTACTCTCCGGAATACTACGGGTCGCAAAATGCAAGTTGCATTGACTGCAAACACTTCCGCAGTTCCGGCAACGGTGCAGGCTCCAACGCTGGCAGCTCAGACGATAGAGCTGGCAGCAGGCGAAGCGAGGGAAGTAAACTGGGACGTAACCGTGCCGATTGGTGCTTCCGGCCTGGTTTACGAAGTGACTGCGACAGAGACAGCCGCGGATGCGGAAAAAGCCAGGGAGCGGCTGAAAATCACGCAGAAAGTAATTGAAGCGATCCCGGTGCGAACCTACCAGGCGACACTTGAGCAAATTGATAAAGAATATAAAGTAACAATAGAAAGACCTTCGGACGCGATCGCGGGCCGTGGAGGGCTCAACGTCAACGTAAGTCCTTCACTTCTGAGCAGTCTTGAAAGCATCCGCGAATACATGCGCCTCTACCCTTACAATTGTATGGAGCAGATGACGTCCCGTTCAATCGCGTTGCGTGATCGTAAGATGTGGGATCAGCTTATGGAGAAGCTACCTCTATATCTGGACTCCGAGGGCTTTGTGAAGTTCTTTCCGGAAATGAACGAAGGAAGTGATACACTTACTTCCTACATGCTTGCGATTTCAAATGAAGCGGGCTATCCTATTCCGCCAGAGCCTCGTGAGAAAATGATAATCGCCACGCGTAATTTTGTGACGGGTAAAATTTCAAGGACGTACCGCCTGAATGCAACCGACCTGGCACTGCGCAAATTGGCTGCTATGGAGGCAATATCTCGCTATGGAGAAGCCAAACCGGAAATGCTTTCTTCCATTCAAATCCAGCCAAACCTGTGGCCTACGTCGGCTGTCCTCGACTACCTGAACATCCTGAAACGGACCGGCGATATCTCCGAAGCAACGAGAAAGAAATCCGAGGTGGAACAAATCCTGCGGTCACGGTTAAGCTTCCAGGGAACAACCCTTGGCTTCTCGAGCGAAGCAGGGGACTACCTCTGGTGGCTTTGCACTTCCGTTGATACTAACGCCGTAAAATTGATCCTGAGCACGACGGATAACCCATCATGGCGGGCAGATCTTCCTCGCCTCGTGCGCGGAGCTTTGCAACGCCAAAAGAAAGGAAGCTGGGATCTCACTCTCGCCAATGCCTGGGGTGTGCTTGCTCTTGAAAAATTTGCAGACGAATTCGAGCGAACAACCGTTGGCGGAGTTACAACTGCGTCCGTGAATAACAGCCAGCAGTCGCTCGATTGGTCAAAGAATCGATCCGCCGAACTAAGTTTTGCCTGGCCGGAGGGCAAGAAGGATCTGAGTGTAAAACATACGGGAGCGGGAAAACCGTGGGCAATGATTCAAAGCCGGGCGGCCATTCCACTCAAGACTGATCTCGCTGCCGGTTATCGTGTCGTTAAAACAATGAAAGCAGTTGAGCAAAAGAAGTCTGGTGTGTGGAGCCGGGGTGACCTTGTGCGCATAACGTTGAAGATTAAAGCTGACGCAGATAGAACCTGGGTGGTGGTCTCCGATCCTATCCCGGCCGGTGCCAGCATTCTGGGTACCGGACTGGCGCGCGAATCCAATCTCTTGCAAGAGGGCGAACGCCGAGAAGGATCGGTATGGCCCGCCTATGAAGAACGCTCATTTGAAGCCTTTCGCGCCTACTACGAATACGCGATGCAAGGAGAATGGACCGTTGAGTACACATTGCGTTTGAATCAAGCTGGGACATTCATTCTCCCTCAAACAAGGGTGGAAGCGATGTATTCGCCGGAAATGTTTGGGGAAACGCCAAATGCTGTACTAACGGTAGTGCCATGAGAACGATATTCGGTCTAACATTTACCCTACTGGTCTTGATGACTGGGAATAGCCTGGCTGCGCAAACCTGCAAGAAGGAGTGCGTGGCCGGAGATTGTCAGAACGGGATTGGAACACAAACGTACGCAAATTGCGATAGGTATCAGGGAAGCTTTGAGGCCGGCGTTCGCAACGGAGAAGGAACGTACACTTTCCACAACGGCGACGTTTATCGCGGGGGCTTCAAAGACGGTGGGCGCGCCGGGAAAGGGATCTATTCGTTCAAACAGACAAAGAACCAGCCAGAGCCTTTTGTGTTTGAATCCAACCTTGACAACGATGGTCGCGCCGGAACAGGCACCCTCAAGTCAGGCAAGTTTGTAGTAAATTGCGCCATCTCCCAGGGCACAGCGAATTGCGGAGACGATAAGAAACTGATCCTTCGCGAGGCAAGCGGACCAATCGCCATCGTCCTGTATGCGGGCAAAACAGCGCGCGTTGAACGAAGCGGATCGACTCAGGCGATGGCGGCAGGTGATTCTGTGTTCGCGGGTGATACACTTAAGTCTGGCGAAGAGAATCTAGACATGCAGTTACGAGATTCAGTTTCCGTCAGAATGAAGCCGCAAACTGAAGCAGCTCTTTCACCGCAAGCCGAGGAGCGTAAGATCGATCTCAAACAAGGGTCGATGATTGTTAAGTTTCGCAAGGAAACCGGTGGCCTCGCTATCACCGCTCCGGCCGCCGAAGTCAGGGCCGACGATTCAACGCTTTCTATCCAGGCATCGAGGGATAATACTGAAGTCAAAGTATTCGAAGTCGACAAGGGCAAGGTTACAGTCGCTCCGCGCTTTTCAGAACTTGAAAACAAGTCTAAAGAGGAAATTGCGAAGGATCCAGCCCTGAAAACAATCGACGAGAAGCGACAGAGCCTTACGATTCCTGTTGCGCCAAATGCGGTCGCTGTTCTCGAACGCGCTTCACCTGCCGAGACTAAAGCAGCTAAAATAGAAAAGTTCGCACCGACTCCGCAAGAGAAGGCAGAAACAAGGGTCATGGTGAGCGTAGACGAAAAGGCAATTCAGAAACTAAAAGACAACCCCAGGAGCGAAGAGCACAAGAAGTCCGTGCTCGCGAGCTATGATGCTGGCGTGGAAGTCGCAATGGATGAACTTGAGGTTGAGCTAAAAGCAAATCCTATCAAGAGCGAAAAGGAAATCTTTCAGCGGTACGGAATTGTTGAGTTCGTGACCCTGCGTGATGGAACGGCATTCCCTGGAGCGATTGTCACCCAGGCTGGCGATACAATTCTTATTCACAGGGTTGGGATTGTTTCCCGGGTTAAGACGAGCCAGGTCCGGTTTGTTGATTACAAGCACGCAGAGGATCTAAAGTAACAGAAAGCCTTTTCACATTGCGTATTGCAATGAACGGAATTCGCGCTTCAATCGGGCATCACGCCCGGTGAAGAAAGAAAGTGCGCGCAGGTACAGGCTCGTAGTGTGACTTCTTTCTGTAATTGTCAGCAAAGTCATTTCATTGCCAGAGATTTCGTATTCCCAGGAACCTGTAAAACCGGAAGAACTCTCGATCATTCGGATTGTCATCCGGCGATTAGAATGGTCTTGCGCTTCATACACAGCGACGCTTCCAGAGTCTGTTACTGTTTTCCACGTCCGCAGGCCAGGCCCGGTCTTTGAGCCCGAGTCCAGGGGTTCGATCCGCTTGACTTCAGGAAAGCGCGAGCGAATGCTTTCGAGGTCATGCAATACGAGCCAGATTTTCTCGGCCGGGGCGTCAATTTGCCCGGACACTCGACCTTGAAAATCAGCAGGCGTAAACAATCCCGCCGCAAGCAGAAGAATCAGGAAACTAAGTCCAACCGAAACAACGTACGCTACACCCCGGAGCATTGACTTATCACATTGCACACCGCCTGAACGGTCAAGCTATTGCGCTCAATTCCATTGTAGAATGAATCAAAGCGATTGACTTTGTGATAGAAGGCCTTCAGTTCGGACGCATGACGTTCAATCCGCGATCTCTCCTAAGCATTGCTTTCGCGTCTCTAGTCACCGGAGAAGCCCTGGCCCTATTCTTTGGAGTTGAAATGATTTCTGTGACAGTATACAGAATATTTCACCTGGCGCAGATGATATTTCTGATCTTCACGGGCTGGATCGTTTACAAATTCGTGACCGGTACCCGCACGCGAACTCACATAACCGAGACCGATCACACTAAGATTGCCGTTCTTGTACTTGTCGGACTGATCTTTTCGTTCATTGGTGACTCAATCAATAGCAACCTCATCGACTTGACTCGTGCAACCGGAATTAAGCAACAGGTCTTGCTGTCAGTTCCCGTGTTCGCCGTAGCTCACATCCTCTACATCAGAAGCTTCATCCTGCTAAGCAGGTTCAATGTCCAAAAACGAACATGGATCATATTGCTCTTGATCTGGCCATTATTCTCCGTCGGATTGTGGAAGGCCATCGTCAATCCCGCATCCTCCCTCATGGTAGCTCTATCTTTTCCGTATGCCTTTATGGTAGCTTTGATGGCGCTCTCGTCGCTTCGGGTACCATTGGCCTGGGGGAGAGTGGGGCTGCCTACCGCTGTTGGCGGATTTCTTTTCCTGCTTTCGGATTCTCTAATTGGCTGGTCCCTCGGTCGTGAGGGTTCTTTCATGCTGAGCCAGATTATCTGGTCCACGTACTTTGCTGCTCAGATTCTCATACTACGATCTGTCCTGATTCCGGTAAGTGCTTGAAACTGAAGGGAACCACGCTCGGCCTCTTGCCGCTGCTATTCTACAATATTCACGCCGGTTACTGGCTAATCCAGAGACATCCAGAAAGCCTTCTCTGGGCATGCCACGTTGCCTCCGTACTTATTGGGCTTGGAATGTTCTTTGCAGCACCACGTCTATTAGCCGCTGGAATGCTGTGGGTCACCTTTGGCAATCTCTTCTGGTTACTCTACCTGGCCACGGGTGGCGAGTTTTTACCAACTTCGCTCCTAACTCATGTGGGAAGTCTAATCGTGGGTCTGATAGGGCTTCGACGATTTGGGTTTCCGGCGAACACATATCCGCGCGCTCTATTGGGCCTGATCGTTCTCGTATTTGTCTCCCGGTTCACACCTCCGGGAGAGAATGTCAATCTGGCGCATCGCATAGGTGACGGATGGGAAGCAGTGTTTCCTTCGCACCGAATATATTTATTGAGTCTGTTCGTAGCAACAGGCGTCTGCTTCTTCTTTATGGAGCTTGTTTATCGCCGGATCTTGAAAAGATCGGAGATCTAACGCTTCAACTGGATCGATTGGACGCGCCTTTCCTTATCCGTTGGACTGGGATTTAGCCGCCGCGTCTTTTACCCATTCGTGGATTGCCTGGAGCTCTTTTGCGTTGGCGATATTCAGATGTGCCTGCGCCTCAATGTCAAAGTACACATAGGATGCCTGATTTTCTTCCACGCGCAGGAATGCGTCTGCGAGATGGACAATGCTGACTTCAACCGAATGCCTGGGATCGGCAGCAAATGCAGAGTGATGATTGCGAATCATGTCTACAAGAGCCGGAGGAAAGTTCCACTTCGAGGCCAATCTGGCTCCTACTTCGGCATGTGACAGACCCAGTGTTATCTCTTCAAGGACGGCCGTGCTATTTTCGGTCCGCTCCAGGTTGAAACCGTTGATTTTCCTAACGGTTTCAGGTTCCAGTGAATGAAGTACAATCTTGCCGAGATCATGTAACAGACCACCCAGGAAAACGGAGTCTGCCAATTTCTTAAAGCCACAACGATCTGCAATCAAACGGCAGTACAGCGCCACCCGCGCTGCGTGTTCCCAGAAAGTTTCAAATACTTTGTAGTGCTTGTCGAGGATCTGACGCGACGAATGGGCCAGAACCAGTTGCCTGACGTTCTTGATTCCAAGAACGGTGACGGCACGATGAATGCTCTCGACGCGCGATCCCACTACAAACCCTCCGGAGTTCGCAAGCCGCAAGATACTTGCAGCAACAGACGGGTCCTTTTCAATTTCGGCGGCAAGGAAACTTATATCAGCTTTTGGATTGTCGCAGAGGTTAATGATGCGTTGAACAGATTCCGGAAACGTTGGAATCTTCTCAATTTCGGAAGTAACTCGATTGTAAAGTTCCGCAACCTTCGCGGGCATTTGAAACGTACGTGGAATTGTAAGCGCTACCCGTGTGCTCTTCTCATCCGAAGATATCTGGAAATTCTTCACACCAATCCCTGATCTCTTGAGCAGAATCACATTGATGAGCAGACCCAGGCCTGCCCCCTCACTTTCATCTCCAAAACGGTCGAGCAACTCCGGAACAGAATCAACGGCAGCAGCGGCTTGAATGCGTTCCCGGGCCCGAAGCAACTCTTCGTTAGTCATCCCGCAATTATTCTGCACGATGATGCGAAGTCCGTCCGTGTTGGTCTCCATGTAGATGTGGACTTTTAAGCCCAACTCTTTCATGATTGGAATGAAATCTTCAAGGTTCGCGACACCTTCGCGCTTAAAGGCTTCGATGAGACCCGCGTATTGATCCGGATTCTTGATGTCTGCGTTTCTTTGTTCGAAATACGCGCGCTTCAGATTGGCCTTGACCGCGTTTGTAACAACCTCGCGCAGGAAGGTCATGATGACCGTATCCAGGAAGTTCAGCTTATATCCCGCCAGCGCGTGATTCACTAAATAATAGGTGAGTTCGGTGTGCTGCGCTGAAAAAGCAGTGAACGAATACCTCAGTTTGCCAGTTTCGTTCAACAGATCCACGGCCTGTCTTTTAAATGAATCCGTGCCAGCAATCATTCCGGAGAGATGTTTTGAACTCAAATCCAGGTCAAGCTATGACCACAAAAAATGGATTTGATTTGCTCAACAAAAGGCAATGGTTCCACTGGTTGTAACGATTATGTAATGTGAGGGTTCTGATGTTCTCAATTGTCCCAAAGGATGAGAAATACTTCGCCTTGTTGAGTGAGTTGGCTGACAAAGTGCATGGGGGAAGTCTCGTATTCTTGAAAGTGTTTGAAGACTACGCCAACCGGGCAACCTATGCAATAGACATTAAGGGTGTGGAAGTTGCCTGCGATAAAATTGCAGGCCGCATCACTTCGAAATTGAATACGAGCTTCATCACTCCAATCGATCGCGAAGACATTTATCTATTGGTTAAAGAGCTTGATGATGTAATCGATATTATCAACAATCTGGCAATTCGCTTTGACATGTATAGCGTCACGTCTCTTCGCCCCGAGGCAAAGGAAGTGGCCTTAATCCTGAGTGACGCAACTAACGAACTCGCAGGCGCCTTCAAACTCCTGGAAAAGCACGAAGACCTGGCCGAGCATTGCAAGCGCATCAATGATCTTGAGAAGAAGGCTGATCTCTTGTATAGAGAATCGGTCCGCAGTCTTTTCATCAAAGAGCAGAACCCAATTGAGGTCATTAAGTGGATGGGGATTTACGAAGCACTGGAAGATGCCGTGGATCGCTGCAAGGATGTGGCAGAAGCTCTCGAAGCTGTGATTGTGAAGAATAGATAGGTCAATATGAGTCTCGTTCTTGTCTTTGTCATTGTCTTCGTCATCATTGCGCTTGCTTTTGACTACATCAACGGTTTCCATGATGCGGCAAATTCAATTGCAACCGTGGTCTCAACCCGGGTGCTCACGCCCGGTAAGGCCGTTATGTGGGCTGCCTTCTTTAATTTTATCGCGTTTGCGATATTTGGAACACATGTCGCAAAGACCATTGGCGGCGACCTGATCAACATTCAGGCAATCGACGAAAGCTTTGAGTTTCGTCGGATCTGGGTCTTGCTTTGCGGTGTGATTGGAGCAATTATCTGGAATCTAATCACGTGGTACTACGGCCTGCCGTCGAGCTCGTCGCATGCGCTCGTTGGAGGCTATGCTGGTGCTGCGCTCGCTGCGCATGGCGGCGAGTTCTCTAACTTGTTTATTGCGCACGGCTGGATCAAGACTCTTATCTTCATCGTAGTGTCACCGCTAGCGGGAATGCTGCTTGGATTCCTTTTCATGGTAGGCTTGCTCTGGATCGTATACCGCTCATCTCCTGATAAGGTCGATCGTGTCTTTCGTAAGCTGCAGTTGCTTTCCGCCGCGCTGTTCAGTATTGGCCACGGCGGAAACGATGCGCAGAAGACAATGGGGATTATCGCGGCGGCTCTGGTTGCATCCGGAATAGATACGAATGCAGCAAAATCTCTTCCTTTCTGGGTTGTGTTGGTTTGCTACATTGCAATTGCTCTTGGTACCTTGTCCGGTGGATGGCGGATCATTCATACAATGGGGTCTCGGATCACCAAACTCAAACCCATTGGTGGGTTTGCTGCGGAAACGGCTGGAGCATGCACAATGTTCATGGCAACCTTTGGCGGTATCCCGGTGAGTACAACCCACACGATCAACGGAGCAATCATTGGTGTGGGGGCTACGCGACGTTTATCTGCAGTTCGATGGGGGGTGGCCGGTACAGTAGTCTGGGCCTGGATTCTTACAATTCCACTCTCGGCCTTGATTGCAGCCCTATCGTTTGGGCTGGTTACGATGGGCTATGCTGTCTTTGGAAAATAATTGAAAGGGTGGCTAACGCCTTTCATGGTTTGACCGCCGGTGGGAGAACTTCGGCCGCGCCGACTAGCCAAACCGGTGGTTTAAATAGTTGAGGAGCACAAGTACTGCCCCCTTGGCGGAATCCAGAACCAGGTTGTCCGGGCGCTGGCCGTGGGTAAAAAAGTAGATTCCAATGCCGATCCCAATCCACCAGATCCCAAGGATATTGGTTACAGTATAGCCCGTCCGTTTTCCGCGGAACGTTTGCAACCAGGCATACGCGCAGAAAACACCAATCAATAAAAGGAACCAGGCCGTAATAAATGTTAGAAAACGGGTATCATCGCTTGTTCCGATCTTAAAGACCTGCCTGGCAAAATCAGGCATGATGAAACCGCCAATTGCCATGGCAAATTCGACAATTGCGCTGAGCGCGAGAAACGTTAGCAGGGCTTTTCTGAGCATGCGTCCAACTTGACGGTAGGTGTCAGATCATGTCAACCCGGATGTTAACTTCGGGGCCTTCGATGATCAATCAGCCTACCCTAGCCACGCGGCAGGAGACCGTTTGACATCTCAGCAGTCTTCTTTCCGGCGACAAACTCAGCGATATTCCGGAACGTTACCTCGGCGATGCTCAGCAACGCTTCTCGGGTTAAGAAAGCCATATGGCCTGTCACAATAACGTTGTGGAAGGTATTCAAGCGAGCCAGCGTTTCGTCTTGCATTACGGAATCGGAAAAATCCTCAAAGAAATATTCGCGCTCCTCTTCGTATACATCCAGGCCGGCCGAGCCTATCTGTCCCGACACAAGCCCGTTGACCAGTGCCTGCGCATCCACAAGAGCACCGCGGCTTGTATTGATGATCATGACGCCCTTCTTCATCTTCTGAATGGACGCCGCGTTCACAATGTGCCTGGTTTCCGGGACGAGCGGTGCGTGCAGGGTAATGATATCCGATTCCGCGCAGATTTGGTCGAAGGGAGCCGCCTTTGCGTTCGCATTGCCATAGTCACGCGCCGACCGGTCCATAACAAGGACCCGACATCCGAATCCGCAAAGAATATCAATGACACACTGGCCAATCTTGCCCGCGCCAATCACGCCAACAGTCTTGCCAAACATATCAAAACCAACGAGTCCATTAAGGGAGAAGTTTCCTTCTCGAACGCGATCGTGCGCGCGAATGATATGCCGGTTTAGAGCTAGCATCAGTGTGACAGCATGCTCGGCTACGGCGTGCGGAGAATACGCTGGGACGTTTGCAATCGAGATGTCATTTGCGGCGCAAGCCTTTAAATCAACATTATTGTACCCGGCGCAGCGCATCGCTATCATTCGAACGCCCATTCCCGCGAGCTTCTTAATGATTGGCTCATCGAGAGTATCGTTCACAAACGCGCATACTACGGAGCAACCTTCTGCGAGCACGACGGTATCAAGACTCAAACGAGATTCGAAAAAGCGCAATGCATACAATTCATTGTTTGTTTCTCGAAAAGTATCTTCCGTGTAGGGTTTAGAATCGAACACAGCAATTTTCAGTCGATTGTCAACATCGCGGGTTCTCAGTTCCGCAACAATGCGTGTTTCCTCGCGCAGGTATCGACTCAGTACTTTCAACGCGTTCTGGGCAATCGACGGGTTCCTGGAAATTAGTTTTTGGAATTCGTTGTGCCCGATTTCCCAGAGCTTTACCGGACCGGTGGCCTTCAGCGTGGCCGATCGCATGTCATCTCCAAAGATGCTCATAATTCCGGCCACTTCGCCAGGAACAAGCCTGGCAATTTCTACTTCCGTCGCGTCCTTGCCGCGTTTCATGACGCTCAATTCACCAGACTCAACAACAAACATGCACTGACCAGGTTCTCCTTCACGACATAGGATTTGCCCTTCCACCAAATCAACTGGCGTCATTTGATCGCGCAAATCCCGAAGCGATGCATCGTCGAGTGACGCGAATATTTCTATTTCTTTGAGGATTTCATCGATCATTGCTTGGGTTCCCGGTTTTCAAAGCCAGTCGGCTTTCTTTAATCTGAAGTACAAAATAATACAGGCAATGGTACAAACCCCAATCACGGATGGGTAGCCATAGTGCCAATCAAGTTCCGGCATGTATTTAAAGTTCATCCCATAGAAACTGGCGATCATCGTCGGCACACCAAGCAGACCCGCCCACCCGGCCAGCTTCTTCACAACATCGTTTTGCTTCATGGTGATGAGCGAGAGGTTAACCTGCAATGCGGTATTCAGCATCTCTCGAACAGTGTCCATGATTTCATTGATTCGCACAACGTGGTCATAAACGTCGCGGAAATAGGGCTGGGTTTCCGGCGTGATCATGGGTGTGGTTTGTCGGGTCAGGGCGCTACTAATTTCCAGTAAGGGGACCGTGGCTCTTCGCAAGGCCATCACATCGCGCTTCAAATCGTAAATTCTTTCCGTAGTCTCAGCGCGATAGCCCCCCTTAAAGATTGTCTGCTCCACTTCGATCAGTTCGTCCTCAAACTCTTCCACGATTGGAAGATAGTTATCAACGACAAAGTCCATCACCGCATACAATGGAAAGCCAGGACCACGTGCCAATTGGTCCGTCGCCGTTTCGCAACGTTGCCTGACGCCCTGGTAGGACAGAGAAGCTCCGTGCCGGACAGTTACAATATAGCGAGCGCCTACAAACACATGGGTCTCACCAAATTCGACATGATCTTTCACCTTCTGAGCAGTGTGAAGGACGATAAACAGGCTTTCTCCGTACGATTCCATCTTGGGACGCTGATGGGCCCGGTGAGCATCTTCAATGGCCAGGTCGTGCAACCCGAATTCTCTTTGGACTTCTTTCAGTAGTTCTTCACTGGGCTCAAGCAGCCCCAACCAGATAAAGCGATCCTGATGAGCAAGGTGTTCACCAATTCTGGCAACCGAATCCGAGCCGCTCTCAATTGGGCAGCCACCGGCATAGACAACGCAATTTACAATCATAGTAGGCTTACGGAATCAGTATGCCGCCGGGGTCAGAATTTTCTGTCCAGCGGTTCTTCCAATACGGCGCCGCAACTGAAAGTTCGCATAGCCCCTCTCTTTCGTCCAGCAAAACGACAAGGGGTGTACGGGCCTCGGCTGCCTGCCATGTAGCTCAGCAGCATCGAGGATTCTTGAATCTGGCCTCTTCGCGCGAGGCCCATTCAGCGCCAGCACTCTGCGTAAGGGTTCTTGAATCCAGCTTGTTCTGCCCCGAAAGATGGCGCAGCATTTCCATGGCAAATAGTCCCACAGCCCAGAATTTCCATGCCGGGCCAGCCGCCGCTTCGGCTGCAAGAGTCTCCGGAGTAAGCCAGACCGGCGGGGTTTCCTTCAGGTCTGCAACATATCGTCCCAGGACCAGGCCAATCCAGCGGATAGCCGAAAGAATCAGGATTGCACCAACCAGAAACAGGAACGTACCAGCCACGAGGGCATCGAGCTGCATGTTGAAGATAACCCGTTTTGTAGTCGCAATGTTCGCGGCGTTCAGGCCACCCGATGCAAGCTTGCCGGAAAGAGTGTCCGCCATGGATAAGAAACCAATGCGCGGATCCGGATGAAAAATCTTTTCAAGGCCCGCGGTAAACGTAACCGCCGTAAGCCATAGCAGAGGAATGAGGGTAATCCAAATGAACCTGGTTTTGCCCATTTTGATCAGAAGCGTCGTGGCGAGACAAAGGGCAACCAGAGCAAGCAGTTGGTTTGCAATTCCGAATAACGGCCATAAACTGTTGATCCCACCCAGGGGATCGGTCACTCCAGAATAAAGAAAGTAGCCCCAGGCAGAAACGAGGATGACGCTGCCAAACAGGTTGGCCCCGTATGAATGAGTATTGCCGAGGGGCTTCCATATCTGTCCAAACAGTGCCTGGATGAGAAATCGTCCTACGCGAGTTCCTGCGTCAACTGTCGTCAATATGAACAATGCTTCGAACATAATAGCAAAGTGATACCACAGCGAAAGGAATGCTGGCCCGGTAAGCTTCGAAAAAATGTGCGCCATTCCAACAGCGAGCGTTGGAGCGCCGCCAGCGCGTCCAAACATTGTGGTTTCCCCCAGACTCTTTGCAAGCGCTTCCATCTCACTAACGGAAACGGGATACCCCCAACCCGAAATCGTTTGCGTGATCTGCTCCGGTGTGCTGCCAACGATGGACGCGGCGCCATTCATAGCGAAGTATTGACCTGGTGATAGCGTGCAGGCCGCAATCAACGCCATGATAGCGACAAACGACTCAAGCAACATGCTCCCATATCCAATTGCTCGCGCATGGGATTCGCGAGTTATCAGCTTTGGTGTGGTTCCCGACGCAATGAGCGAATGAAAACCACTGATAGCCCCACAGGCAATCGTGATGAAACAAAAAGGAAATACGTTTCCTGAGAATACTGGACCGGTTCCGTCCACAAAACGAGTAAGGGCTGGCATGGTGAGTGACGGCAAGACGAGGAATATGCCCAGAGCAAGAGCGCCTATCGTTCCCAACTTCATGAACGTGCTGAGATAGTCTCTGGGTGCCAGCAATAGCCAGACTGGCAACACGGAGGCGGCAAGGCCGTATCCGATTACCATCCACGCGAGGGTCGGTCCATCAAACGTCAGTATCTTTGCAAGTTCCGGAATTTCATGAAAGAATTTCCCGCCGTAGACAGACAATAGCAATAGAGCCACGCCGATTACTGTAACCTCCAGAACTTTTCCCGGTCTGATGAATCTCAAATAGATCCCCATGAACAGAGCAATTGGCATGGTGGCTGCAATTGTGAAGGTTCCCCATGGGCTGTGGGCAAGGGCTTTTACAATGATCAAGCCCAGGACTGCAATCAAGATAATGATGATGCAGACAATTGCAGTCATGGCCACAATTCCGGCCGGTACGCCGATTTCCTCTTTGACCATTTCTCCAACAGACTTGCCGTTACGCCGAATCGACGCGAATAGTATGAAGAAATCCTGAACCGCACCCCCAAGAACGACACCAATCAAGATCCAGAGGGTTCCGGGGAGATAACCAAACTGCGCGGCCAGGACGGGACCGACGAGCGGTCCGGGCCCGCTGATGGCAGCAAAGTGATGCCCAAAGACGATCCATTTGTTAGTTTTTACGAAATCACGGCCGTCCTCATGTACTTCGCAAGGCGTTGCTCGCCTGTCGTCCAGTGTCAAAATTTTGGCTGCAATCCAGCTTGAATAGAACCGATAGCCAATGGCATAGGTGCAAAGGGCAGCACAGAGGATCCAGACAGCATTCAGGCCCTCTCCGCGATATACTGCAATGGCCGCATACGATGCCGCCCCCAGCAAACCTACCATGATCCAGATGCAGACGGAAAGGGCTTTTTTCATTTTTCGGAATCTGATTTGCAGGGGCGAGAAAGCAAGTTATTCTTTAATTGATCCCACGGAGCCCGCGCCAAACATATCAGATTGAAGCCTATGAACCGAGTACGCGTTTACGAAGTTGGCCCGCGAGATGGATTGCAAAACGAATCGCAAATTGTGTCAACGGAGGCCAAGGTCACTTTCATTGAAAAACTGACGGCCGCCGGGCTTGATCGAATCGAGGCCGTTTCGTTCGTAAAACCGGGAGCGATTCCGCAAATGGCTGATGCGAGCGAAGTATACCGCCGCATAAAGAACGGCGGGGCAGTTTATGCCGGTCTCGTTCCAAACGCGAAAGGTATGGAAACCGCTCTTGCTGCAGGGATTCAGGAGGTAGCGGTTTTCACCGCAGCGTCTGAAAGCTTCACCCAAAAAAACATTAACTGTACAATCGACGAGAGCTTTGAACGATTCAAGGATGTTATTCGCCTCGCCAGAGAGAATTCCATTCCCGTTCGCGGCTACGTGAGCACCGTGGTGCAATGTCCTTATGAAGGCCCCGTTTCGCCCCAAAAAGTCAGCGAAGTTTCCAGTCGCCTCCTCGAAGCAGGGGTTTACGAAATTTCACTCGGGGACACAATTGGCGCTGCTGTCCCCAATGATATTTCGCGCCTGCTCGATGTGGTGTTGAAGAATGTTTCTGCTGAGAAATTGGCGGGGCACTTTCATGATACGCGCGGCACAGCCCTTGCCAACGTGTTCCGATCGCTCGACTACGGAATCAGAACCTTTGACTCAAGCGCCGGGGGTCTGGGTGGCTGTCCATACGCTCCAGGAGCCTCGGGGAATTTGGCCACAGAAGATCTGCTATATTCGTTACATAAATCCGGGTATGAAACAGGCGTAAATCTTGAAAAAATCGCAGACGCATCTGTGTTCATGCGGGAAACTCTTTCTAGAGTTCCTGCTTCGCGCGTGTTTGCTGCGTTGAAGAGGTAGGACCCATCGGTTAACGGATATGGACGCGCTAAGAATAGAAGAAAAATTAAGACTCTACGCGTCCGCGTTTGAAAATGCGCTTGAGTGCATGATGATCACGGATGGGTCCCGTCGTGTCATTGCAGTTAATCCCGCATTCGAACGCATCACCGGATTTCAAGCCGCTGAAGTCGTGGGCAAACGTCCCTCATTCCTGGACTCAAAAACTCACAATATGTCTTTCTATCGAAGAATGTGGCGCACGGTCCAGGAAACCGGGTCATGGCAGGGAGAAATTCAAAGCAGACGTCGAACCGGGGAAATCTATTCCGAGTGGCTCAGCGTCACTGCACTTTCCCGAGATGGCGTCCTTCACTATCTGGCCGTCTTCACGGATATCACGCATCGCAAAGAATACGAGTCAACGTTATACGCACTTGCCAATTATGACTCTTTGACCGGCCTGCCCAATCGGAACCTGTTCAACGACCGCCTTGAGTCTGCGATTAAGCACGCAAGACAATCTGGCGAAAAAGTGGCTTTGCTGCTGCTTGATATGGATCGATTCAAATCGGTTCGGATGACTCTGGGACAGTCAACGACGGATCAACTTTTGCAGGCAGCGGTTTCGAGGATCAAAAAATGCCTTGGGCCAAACGAGTCCCTGGCCAGACTGGGCGGAGATGAATTCGCGATAGTTGCTGAAAGACTCCAGGATCCCAAGGACGCAATGCGAATAGCACGCGATGTGCTCGGCAGCATGTCACGTGTCTTCCTTTCGCGCGAGTACGAACGCTATCTGACGTGCAGCATTGGAATCTCAATCTTCCCGGACGATTGCGCTGATGCAAATTTCTTGCAGAAGAACGCCGATACTGCAACGTACCAGGCAAAACTGCGAGGCCGTAACAATATCCAGGTTTACGGACCGGACATGCATCTGGCTACATTCGAACAGTTGTTGCTTGAGAATAATCTGCGTTCCGCGATTTCCCATGAAGAATTCTGTCTCTTCTACCAACCCATCGTTGATGCGGAAACGGGAAAGTTAGCACGAATGGAATCATTGATCCGTTGGAATCACCCGGAGCTTGGTTTGATACAACCGGATGTCTTTATTCGTCCGGCAGAAGAAGCAGGACTCATCGACAAGATTGGCGAATGGGTGATCCGTGAAGCCTGCCAACAGTTTCAAACCTGGAGGAAAGGTGGTATAGAACTCCCGGTTGTATCTGTAAATGTTTCAGCGGTTCAGCTCAGAAAAATGAATCTATTCTCGATCGTGGCCAGCTCAATTCGCGACAATCGCCTCAAGCCAGGCGAACTGGAGCTGGAAATTACTGAAAGCGCCGCGATGCAAAATCCGGAAGCTTCGTTTGGATTTCTCGAAGACCTGAGCGGCCTTGGGGTTGGTCTTTCCATCGACGATTTTGGAGTAGGCTATTCGTCGCTAGCGTATCTAAAGCGATTGCCCATCCATCGGTTGAAGATTGACCGCTCATTTGTGAAGGATCTGCCCGAGGATGCTGATAGCAAGGCAATTGCTGCAGCTATCGTAGCAATGGCACACAGCCTGGAGCTTGGAGTAATCGCAGAAGGCGTGGAATCACAATCACAGTTGGACTATTTGCGCAGCATAAATTGCGATGAGCTTCAAGGGTTCTATTTCGCGCGCCCCATGCCGCCAGCGGAAGTGGATTTCACCAGGTATCAATAGGAACCCCAATTGCGCGCAGAATATTTCACGGGAGTAACCTACAAAGGCTCATACGCACATGCAGATGATTGCCCTTCGAGTGCAGCCATTCCTATTCTTGCCTTTACCGGTCGCTCAAACTCTGGTAAATCATCGCTACTATCATCGCTCTGTCGGCACGCAAATCTCGCAAGGTCTTCAAAGAAGGCAGGCAAGACGAGAACCCTGAACTACTTTTCTGTTCCACCATCTTCCTCTGGCGGCCCAGGTCTTTACCTTGTGGATCTTCCGGGCT
The DNA here is from genome assembly GCA_016788865.1 of Leptospirales bacterium. Lineage (GTDB taxonomy): Bacteria > Spirochaetota > Leptospiria > Leptospirales > Leptonemataceae > JAEUSB01. The sequence continues at coordinate 41,358 of JAEUSB010000071.1, read as the reverse complement.
ACGGTTATGCGGCCCTGTCCTTGAAAGAGCGCGATCAGATCCGGCAGATGGTGGACGAGTACCTGGCCAATGTTAAGAATGTGAAGCTACTGATTATTGTCCTGGATTCGAGACGCGAACCAGGTCCTGAAGAAAATTCAATTCGAGCCTGGTGCGATCTGCACGCGCAACCCCACGTGTTTGCTTTAACAAAATGGGATAAGCTCGGCAACAAGGAGCGATCCGCGGCTCTGAAATTCTGGAATGCATGGGGATCGCCTTTCGTTTTCGTTTCGAACCAGACGGGCTATGGTGTGGAAAAGCTACTGCACATGGCCAGGAACACCGTTCGCCGACCGGATGAAATATTGCCCGACGTTAACGCTTCAACTGTTGACGACGCTTCGACCCAGGACGCACGTTCCTGACAGCAGATTGATTCTTGCCACCAGCCTTTTCGCTCTTCGAAGTCCCTCCGCGCATGATTTCATTCCGATTCGAAAGAGCAGAGTTTCTTCCTCTTGCAAGCGAATCTGGTCCCAGATGTGCTTTTGACGGGCCCATAGGTTCCGTGATAGTTTGAATTCTGACGATCTTCTTTTTGTGTTGGAGCGCCAGGAGGTTCTTTAGCTCGCGCGTTTCATGATCGATGATCGTTACGCTCGAGTTGAAGGCCCGGAGCAGCGGACTCCTGGCCGGTGGTGAGCTTGATTCGATCATGTGAATCACGATTTCCTTAATACCACGGTCAAGAATCAGTTCCTTGATTGGCTCGTGATCGACAACGCCGCCATCAATGAACTCCTGGTCTTCCATCGACTGAACTTCAATCAGGCCCGGAAACGCCATCGAGCACAATACAGAATCCATTACACTGCCGTTGGTTCTGAGTTCACGACGTCCCGTGGTCACATTTGAAACAGCAATACCAAGCGGGATCTTGAGATCCGCAAAGGAAAGTCCCCCGAGATATGGTTCCAACAATCTTCTAATCTTTTTCCCGCTCAGCAATCCCGAATAACGTGAAACTCCTCGGAGAAATGGTTTGGCGAGCTGGCTGAGAAAGTTACCTTCCCAGAAATCGCTACGCTTGAGCTGCAACATAAGTTTTGTCAGCTCATCCATATCCACGCCCGCACAGTACAGGGCCCCAACCATTGCACCGGCCGAGCTGCCGGTGACGCGGGCAGGTTTAAATCCAATTTCAGTCAGACCTTTTACAAATCCAGCGTGCGCATAGTATCCGAAGAAGGCAGAGTTCAAACAAAGTGCAGTAGATGATCTTTCCCGCATCATCGCACCAACTTAAAACGAGAATCTGCAAGCAGCGCTTGCATCACCACCGGATCAAAATGAATGACGGTCAGGTCCCCGGGAATTCCCTCAATGCGAAGCGTTTGAAGACCAGCCTCGGTCGAGGGTCGAAGTAGTAGATTTACTTTCCTTTCACGTAAATACGCAATGCTCGCTTGCTTTTCGTGACCTATCTTACCTCGTTTCTCTATTGGAGTGCGAGCGATCGTCCTATCTGTCAGCCCGGTTTCAGCCTCAATGGCCGTTACGGGAAACCAGTAATATGCGAGAGCCGCCTGTGCCCCAACGAATGCAATTGTAGGTTTTGCTTTGAGGATGGTTGGCTTTAACGCCAGCGCGACGCTCTTCAACTCAGTACGTGCCGCTCTTGTGTAGATTCGATTTTCCTCAAAGACTCCATCCCTCATCAGGGAAGAGGAGAATGGGTCAAAGCGGAAGATCAATCCGGAGCAGAGCAGGATCGCTGCAATGGTTTGGGGTATCGAGTTACTTTCGAGCATACCAATTGCATCTTCAATCAGCACCAAGACTAGCGGAACGACAGGCACAATGAAGCGTGCAAACATGAAATCGCCACCAATATACATCACGTAGACGAGCCACGAAAGAATGACGCCGAACAATAGAACGGATGACTTTCGCTTGTCCGCAATCGTTACCAGGGAAAAGAGCAATCCCAATCCAAGCACCCAGTAGGACTGAAAGAACATTGCCGCATAACGGATTCCCTGGGAAAAATAAGGATTTGAAGCTGATTTCGCAAAGAATGTGTTGGGGACAGGGGAACCATAGTAAATGGCCTTAATCAACCAAATTGGGAACACGATGCAGAATGGGACTAGATGCGGACTCAGGGCTTGCAGAATGCCCCGACCACTGCGGATCGAATCCATGAGCCAGAAAATTGCGCAGACACCATAGATCAGCGCGCCATCCGGTCGCGTCAGAATCGCAAAGGAGAGGATCAGGAAAGCTCGTTTCTGGCGAAATATTGGTCCGTCCGGATCATGGAGCAGCCCTTCTGCGCGTTTGTCAAAAAACTGAAGCACGCCGGCCGAAATTAGGAGCGTGAAGAGAGCCGTTTCTAGACCGGACGTCGAAAAGATATGCAAATGTCTGTGAAGAGCTGCAGCTGCCAGGGCCACAGGCAGAGTAGCTACGATCAAGGCCCGACGTAGCAGAATTACCAGAAGAAGAATGTAGCAAAGAATGCCGAGAATCCATGAAACGAATTCTAGATTCAGGGAAAGCGCAGCAAAAGGAATGAGAAATATGGTCCAGAGAAAGTTTGTGTAGCCCTCAACTTTTTCCCCCGCATTGAACGTTAACCCATGTCCGGCGGCAAAACTTTGCGCATATCGAAATGAAATAAAGGCATCGTCCGCCGTCCAGCGGAGCCGGATCACTTCACTCAATCCGTAGACGAACAATAGAACGCAAAGCACAACGGCAGAACGCTTCTTGAGTTGCTCCAGGATCATTGTTGCAATGGGATTCGCAAATCCAGGGGCGAGTCAACCCCATTTACGAATCAAATCTCTGTTACGATAGGCGGCAGCGATCAAAACAAAGCCAAAAGTCGTTCCGGTCAAGATATCAACCATGACTGCGTTGGAGTTCAGCCCGGTGACCAGATCGATGATATATTTTACGTAGGAATTCGGAAGATTGGTTTCACCTTGATTTGCCAGAATTTGCCAGTGCCAGTCTGTTAGGAAACAGTAACCGAGCCCAAACTTAAACCCCAGACCCACCCATGAGGCAAGCGTTACGGCAACAAGTGCAAGATGAAGTCGTTTTGTACGGTCGAAAACCCACCCGGTCAGATTAAACACAATCACGCTCAGGTGAATGGCATGAAGCAGCAGACTCATACAGCATCCTGAATCTTGCGGACGGATGCACAAGCGTTTCCACTTGACCGTACGTTAGTTCCAGCAAGCCTGTCTCGCGGCCCCCGTAGCTCAGGTGGATAGAGCAGTGGTTTCCTAAACCATGTGCACAGGTTCGAGTCCTGTCGGGGGCAGGACTGATCATGATACCAATTAAAGATCGACTCGAAAAGGAACTCCTTCGCATCAGCGAACTCGAAGATTTGCTGGCTCAGCCGGATATCGCAAGCAATCCCGCGCGCTTCAGGGATCTTGGCCGCGAACATTCAATCCTGCTCGTCCGCAAAGAACCAATTGAACGCTTCCTTCGCATTCTAAACGACCTGGAAGAAGCAGAGAAAATCATCAAGGACTCTGGTTCTGACAACGATCTGCGCGAAATGGCAATGCAAGAAAAGGTCGAGCTGGAAGCCGCTCTTTCCGCCGGACGTGATGAAATGGAATCATTGTTGCTGCCACCGGATCCGAACTCTGGCAAATCCGTTATCCTTGAAATTCGCGCCGGGACCGGTGGCGACGAGGCAGCACTGTTTGCGGGGGATCTGTTTCGGATGTATCAGCGGTATATAGAACGATCTCCGTTGAAATTGGACTTCATATCGTCCACGGAATCTGATCTAGGCGGGTACAAGGAAATCGTATTCGGCGTGGATGGTCGCGAGGCATACGACCTTTTGCACCAGGAAGCCGGAACGCATCGCGTTCAGAGAATTCCAGTAACAGAAAGCGGTGGTAGGATTCATACGAGCGCGGTGACAGTGGCAGTTCTAGTCGAGGCAGAAGAAGAAGACATTACAATAGAAGAGAAAGACCTCCAGATAGATACGTATCGGGCTTCGGGTGCGGGTGGTCAGCACGTAAACAAGACTGACTCTGCCATCAGGATCACACATATTCCAAGCGGAATCGTGGTGACGTGTCAGGATGAAAGATCACAGTTGAAGAACAAAAACAAGGCCATGAAAGTACTGCGCGCAAAACTCGCGGAACGCTCCCGCAATGCCCGCCATGAAGAACAATCGGCACTTAAGAAAGACCAGATCGGTAGCGGCGATAGATCAGAGAAGATCCGCACCTACAACTTCCCACAAAGCCGCCTAACGGATCACAGAATCGGCTATTCGTCGCACAATCTGCCAGCCATGCTCGATGGGGATCTGGATGATTTGCTGCGCTCCTTGCTTCGAGCCGAACGCGAAAGCAAACTCGCGGCCGTGTAAATGAATTTGGTGGGGACTATCTGGCCCTTGGATTCTGCGACCAGAACTTCCACATCACATTGCTGGCAAAAATTTCTCTGGTTGGTTCATCCGCTGTAATGCGGCCTTTTTCCCCTCCGGGCCACGTGTGCCCCGCATCATCGATTGAGTACAGATCGAGCGCTGCGTTCTGGCACGCATAGCGCGCGTGTTCAACTTTACCGGTTTTGACAATGGTGGGAGTCTCCCCACAGCCATTTTGCTTCTTCCAAAAATTTACTGCAAAAGCAACCGAGGCATCGACTCGATTTTCCCCCGCCACCGCCTTCTTCGTCTGCCCGCCCTCATAGAGAACGTGTTGATCAGCTCTCCCATGGAAGATCACCATTGGCATGGATCTGGTAGGATGACAGGAATCAAAATTTAGCGCCCCGGCTACTGGAGAGACGCCGGCAAAGATATCGCCTGCCTCACAGGCTAAGCGATGCGTCATCATACCGCCGTTTGACATTCCAGTTGCGTATACGCGCGACGCGTCCACCGCGTACTCCTGTTTTATCTTTTCGACGACCGCACGGATGAATGCCACATCGTCTTTCCTGTCCTTCATTGCCTTCCCGCAGCAGTTGCCCGCGTTCCAGGTGAGCAGTTTCTCATCGAAGGCTCCCCAGCCAAATGGGTAAGCAACCAGGAATCCCTCCTGCTCGGCTATGCTCGAAAAGCCCGTCATGCTTTCAGCATTCCTACCATTTCCACCTCCTCCATGCAGAACCAGCACAAGCGGAACAGGCCTGGATGCCTGGTAAGATTTTGGAACATGAAGCAGGTAGCGACGGGTATCTCCCCCGACTTCAAGCTGAATGACGGCTGGTTGCGATATTTTCCGAATCGCGAAGAGGCAGCCACTCAATTGAACTGCAACGAGACCCACAAAGAAGAGCACCACGAAACGCATATTCTAACACTTGATAGCGCGAAGGAAGTTGAGGCAAGATATTTCTTTTTGTTTCAGGTTGACCGCGAGCCTGGCTCAGGACTTCTACTTCAGGCGATGAAAGCAATTGCATACAAAGGCTATGGCAATGCAGATTGCATGGAAGAGGTAGAGCTTCCCGACCCGGTTCCAGGTGAACTGGAGATCCTTGTTAAGATTCATGCAACGTCGGTAAACCCGGTAGACTGGAAGATTCGTAGCGGGAGCCTTAAATTGATAACAGGGAATCAATTTCCCAGGGTTCCCGGAGTCGATTTCGCCGGGAAAGTCGTCGATGTGGGTAAGCACGCGAGACGTTTCCGCAAAGGGGACTCTGTGTTTGGAATGATGCCTGTTTTTTCAACCATAGTAGGAACATACGCAACGTTAGTCGCCATTCCTGAGAAATTCGCGGCCGCGGCTCCGGCGAATCTGCCTCTGGAACAATGCGCCGCTATCCCACTCGCCGGCTTGACCGCACTCCAGTCTCTACGAGACCGCGGTGGCATGAAAGACGGCTTCCGAGTCTTGATCAATGGAGCTTCAGGCGGAGTCGGCTGCTTTGCAACACAGATCGCTAAAATTTACCGTGGTGAAGTCACAGCGGTTACAAGTGGCAAGAATGCGGACTTTGTGCGCGGCCTTGGAGCCGACCATATCATCAATTATCACAATCAAGACTTCACCAGAATCGGTGAAGAGTTTGACCTTGTGCTCGATTGCGTTTCAAACAGCACGTTCGATGCTTGTAAGCGCATCCTCGCTCCGAATGGTACCTACGTCACACTCCTACCGACAGCCTCAGTGCTATTTCACAGCGTGATGGGATCCGTGTTTGGCGGAAAGCGGTGCGCCTATACGGCCGTGTCAATTCAGTCAGACGATCTCGACATTCTACGGCAGTACGCGCAGGGCAAAACGATCGAACCGCGTGTGGACAAGCTCATGCCGCTCAATCGAGCACGCGAAGCCCATGAGCTGAGTGAGAGCGGTCGCGTTCGGGGGAAGATGGTGCTCACGGTATCAGATTAGGGAATTTTCAATGTCCGGGGGACACCCTTGACTTTTCCTGTGACAGTCTTGCCATCAATCGTTGGCGGTGCATCAAACTCAGCGGCAACTGCCGGCTTCCCGGACTTTCTAATCACACTCCACCTGCCGCCTTCCATGGTCCAGTGTTCACCGTGCATCACCTTCTTGCATCCGTTGCACACGACGCTTAGCCCTTTCTCGAACGGGTTAGCAAAATCATATTGGGCGGGAATAACCCGCTGAGCCTTCTCGTTAAAAAAACCCATCTTGCCCTTCTCAACAAATCGTGCAAGACCATCGGCGAAGTAGTCCGGGCCGTTGTCGTAAGCAAACATCTGGAACTTATGCGTGCCTTTCTGATCAACAAAGAAGAATCCTGATTCCTCAGCCACCGAGGTGAAACCGTACTCATTGAACTCCGAAGCAAAATAGTAGCGAGGTGTTATGCGAACTTCGCCTTTCTCATTCTTGAAGCCGTATTTGCCATCAACTTCAAAAGAAGTCAGGTTCTCCGCCGGGAGAACTGTGGTGCTCAAAAGAACAAATAGAATCGAGAAGTACAAACGCGTCATAATTGGCTGGTCCCTCTTGAGTTCTGACGTTGTATCACACGGCCAGGTTCACGCACAATCCAAAGACTTGACGCGAAACTGCTATTCCCGAGGCTTTGAATTATGGATCTCAACAGCATTGCCTACCACAGGAGTGAATTTAAGAAGCTATCGGACTGCAATGTGAATGTGGCAACACATGCCCTGCAGTATGGAACTGCCGTCTTTGGGGGGATCCGGGGCTACTACTCGGAATCGCAGAAAAACCTGCTGATTTTCAGGGTGGATCGGCATTTCAAACGCCTCCACCAGAGCGCCAAAATGATGCAAATGGTCCCTCCTCTGTCAGAGAAAGAAATGGCCAATATTCTGATCCAGGTGGCCAGACTTAACAATTACCGCCAGAATGTCTACTTTCGGCCCTTTCTATATAAGTCGGCAACCCAGCTTTCTCCCCGATTTCATGACGTTAAGGACGACTTTTCCCTCTATTCCCTGAAGATGGACGACTACCTGGATACGAACAAAGGGCTGTCCGTATGCGTCTCAAGTTGGAGGCGCATTGACGACAATATCATACCAACGCGCGGTAAGGTTTCGGGGGGGTATGCCAACTCCGGCCTGGCCAAGTCTGAGGCGGTTCAAAATGGATACGATGAAGCAATCTTTCTCGATACGCGCGGCTACGTCTGCGAAGGCTCCGCAGAGAACATCTTTCTTGTTCGGGATGGAAAACTCATCACGCCTCCTGTCTCAGCTTCGGTCCTCGAAGGAATCACAAGGCGCAGCGTTATGGAAATCGCAAAGTCGGAAGGAATCCCGGTTGAGGAACGAGACATTGCCCGGGCAGAACTCTACATCGCCGATGAGGTCTTCTTCACAGGAACGGGCGCCCAAATCGCCTGGATTTCTGCGGTTGACAGGCGGATTATCGGTGACGGCAATATGGGAAGCTTTACAGAGAGGCTCCGTAAGCGCTTTGTCGCTTCCGTCCTGGGGGAAGATGCGGAATTCAAATCCTGGGTTACACCTGTCTACGAATAAGTCGCTTCATGCAATCGCGTTCGCACTAGTAACGTTAAGCGGCATTTCACCTGCGTTTGCAGATGAGTTCAATCCATTCAGCGTGATGCCAGCCGAATGCAAGAACGGTCAATTTCGTTGCGGGTTCCTGCCGCCGACTCCGGACGAAATGCGTAGCCTTCCTACTAGTGACTCATCTTACTTCAGAAATCGGGGACTACCTCCCATGGTCGATCTGGCCGCCGACCTACCGCCAGTAGGGTTTCAGGGTGAGCAGGGAAGTTGTTTGGGTTGGTCGCTAGCGTACACAATCCGTTCTTACCAGGAAAAGAAGTTATCTGGATGGACGTACGATTCACCTGTTTCCGGCGGAGACGGCGATCATGTTCTTTCTCCGGCTTTCCTCTACAACCAGATCAATGGCGGACGGGATCAAGGATCAGATCCTGTCGTTGCCCTCAAGTTTCTTGTAAAGCGAGGGGTTTCTACCTGGAAGCGAATGCCGTATCATCTGACCGACTACAGGGCACAACCCGCACCAGACGCCATCAACGAGGCCCTGCAATTTCGTGCAGGCGGTTTTAAGAGCATTAACGTTCAGTCGGTGGATTCAATTAAGGCGGAACTTGCGGCTGGTCACCCAGTCATGATGGGACTCTTGATATATGAGAATTTTTACAAATTAAACAAACAAACTCTGGTATACGAGAACTTCCGAGGTAAATTCTACGGTGGCCACGCCGTGACAATTGTCGGTTATGATGATAGAAAGACTGTAAACGGCAGTACCGGTGTTTTCAAAATAATGAATTCCTGGGGCAAGGCCTGGGGTGATCAAGGGTACGGCTATATAACGTACAAGTTCACGCCCGTGGCAGCCACGGCCGCTTTCGTCGTACAACCTAGAAACCAGAGCACTCCACCTCCGGAAATTCCGGAGAGGAATCTATTGCCGCCGCGTGAACTTGCGGCTACGCGAGGTTTGTTCCAGGATCGAGTTGAGATTTCCTGGGTTCATTCGGATGGGGCGATAGCGTATGAGATTCAAAGATACAACGCGGGATCAGGGCGATTCGATCGAATCGGATATGCAGTCAAACCGCGCTTCATCGACAATGCGGTTCAATCCGGAGAGATGTATCGATACAGGATAATTGCCATCTATCGCTCCGGTCGGTCGGACGCGGAAATGAGTCCAGTGGCAGAGGGTTTCTCCAGATTGCCAGGGGCTGTTGCTGGATTCACACTGCCCCGTGTAATCGACGTGATGTTTACAGGATTGGGCGTTGCCATGCGCGCGCTGGCCAGCGATTCAATCCAGGACCAAAAGCAAGCGGCTCCCTCGGCGGCGGCTAACCAGGGATACACTCTGGCAACGCCGGGCAATCAAATCCGCACAAGCCTGACGTGGAGCGACATTCCGGGTGCAGAATGGTACGAAATCGCGCGCTTTGATGCAGCTTCAAAGACATTTCGCCCTGCCGGAATTTCCCGCGAACCTCGATTTTCAGAAATCCCGCCTGCAGATCAGGAAGAACACATCTATTCAGTCCGCGCACGTAGTGCCACCGCAGTCGGCAGGTGGAGTTCACCAGTGCGCGAAAGCAGACTTAGAATTACGCAGCTTGAGGCCAGCAAGGGAACCGAGCGGGACCGCATCAAGGTCAAATGGAATGCCGTTCCGGGAGCAGACAAATACTTGATTTATACTTACGATCCAGATGCCCGGACTTATGGCACACCTTCGTATTCAACCAAAACAGAATTTGAGGATCAATCCGGTCGGGCCAGGTCCGGGGCATGGGTTGGATACACGGTTGCCCCGATTGTGCAGGGCAATACTGCAACGTTTACCAGCTTTGTGTTTGGGAAAGCGGATCCCACTCTCAAGAGAAACCTGGTCCCACCTCCGGCCAACCTCAGGGTTGAAACAAGTACCGGACAACCCATCCTTCAATGGGACTCTGTTGCAAACGCTCAGAAGTATTTCGTGTTTCGCAAGCGCGACCAGGAGGCAGACTTCGAGGTTTATGCAGAAGTCAAAACCAATCAATTTCACGACATAGATGCGAAACCGGGCGAGCTTCTATATTATACAGTCAGATCGAGTCTGGATTCCGCTGAATCGATCGATTCGAACACAGCCGTTGCTGCAATGGAAGGCAAACGCAAATCGGCAGTCATTATCTCACGAGCCGCCGAATTGGCAGAGCCACATAACGGTAAATGGAAAGGGTTTTACTGGGACGGATCAAATCCTATCCCGGTTTCCGTGGATTTAACTTCGAACGGTTCCAATGCAGCGGCCCGCATTCAATGGGGATTACGCTCATTCGTCTTACAGGGCCTCCACGCACGCGGCGGTCAGACTCTGGAAATTCCGGGTCTGCGGGCGCGGGTCGAACAAGGAATTCTGGTTTGTCATTTCACTGATAACAATATCGCACCAGCTCCCCTGGAACTCGCCCTGGAACCTGCCCGGTAAATGCAGGATTCACACCAAAGTATTCAATCACCCGGCCAGGATGTGACTCTGGTCCGGGATTTGGGATTGCTGGAAACGGTTTCAATTGTAATTGGCCGCATCATCGGTTCGGGAATCTTTCGCACGCCTGCTCCAATCTTCGCGCTGGTAGGATCGGGATCACTCTTCTTTGGAGTGTGGATCTTCGGAGGCTTGGTCACCATGCTCGGCGCCTTCTGCGTGATGGAAATGGTTGCCATGATGCCGCGCTCGGGCGGGCCGTATGCGTTTCTTAAAGCCGCGTATCCCCCCGTTTGGACATTCCTGCGAGGTTGGGCCATGTTCTTCGTGGCAGAAACCGGCGCGATCGCTGCTGTTGCCCTTGTATTCGCTGAGTACTCGTCATTCTTCTTCGAGCAGAGTATTGGATTTCAACTCTCGACCCTTAATCGAACGATCCTGGCCATCATCCTCATCTGGCTATTGACGGCGGCCAACTGCTTTGGTGTATTTCTCAGTGGTAAGTTTCAAGTTGTCTTCAGTGCCGCCAAACTCATTGCGCTTATCACGATTATTGTCTGTGGTATCACGCAGAGTCCCCAGACGGATCATTTTCTGATCGACTGGTGGCCAAAGAGTGTGGGTTGGGAAACATTTCTTGCTTTCTTTGCTGCCATGCGATATGGCTTCTTTGCGTACAGCGGCTGGGAGGGAGCAACCTATGTCGCAGAGGAAGTTAAAAATCCCACCCGAAACCTGCCATTGTCCTTGCTTATTGGAATCTCTGGAGTAATGCTGCTTTATATGGCGGCTAACGTCTCATACTTGCTTCAGTTGACGCCCGGAGAGCTTCAGGTATCAAAGTATGTCGCCGGAGATGCGATGCGGCGCGCCCTGGGCGCGACCGGTGGGCTCCTGATTGCAGTCGCCGTAATGGTGAACACATTCGGCAATGTGGGAACTCAAATCCTGGTTAAGGCCAGAACCTGGCACGCCATGGCGCGCGACGGAATGTTCTTTAGTCCTCTCGCAAAACTGAGCGAAACCTATAAGACCCCTAACACCGCCCTCATTGTCCAGGCAATCTGGGCTACTTTGCTTGTCCTGTTCGCTTCGATGGCCAGAAATGCCTATGAATCCGTTATTGACTTCTTTACTTTTACAGCTTCCTTTTTTAATGTCATGATGTTTGGAGCCATCTTCATCCTTCGGCGACGTTTTCCCGATATGCATAGGCCATTTCGCGTCCCATTCTATCCAATTCCGGTAATCATTGCTTGCCTGGTATATGCCACTCTGATGCTTACTGCACTCATAACAGCGCCCGTTCAGTCCTTGTTGGGAGTTGGGCTGACAGCCACCGGACTCCTGTACTACTGGTATGTGCGCCGGTCCCCTGTTGAACCCGTATGATGGATCGCATCTCCCATTTTTTTTCCGGCAAGTCCTGGCAGTTTATAACAGGATTTGCTACAGCATTCTCTGTATTCTTTGGCATCATTGACTTTGTCACAAACGCTGAAGTTTCTCTTGCGATTTTTTATCTCGGCCCTATTTGCCTGGTGAGCTGGTATATCAACAAGCGCGCCGGGATCTACTTTTCGCTGCTCAGCATTCTCATTGTTGTTGCCGGTGATCTGAACTCAACCGCTTTAACTGCGCGCACCCTGGTCTATCTCTGGAATGCGTGTATCACACTTGGATTCTACATCTTTGTTGTATGGATCGTGGCGAACCTGAAGGAACGGCTACTAAAGGAATGGGCTCTCTCTCGAACGGATCCGTTAACCGGAATCGCCAATGCCCGGCATTTCATGGAAAAAGCGGAACACGCTCTGTCACTCAGCCATCTGTCACGGCCATCCAATAACGTTTGTGTATATCGACTGCGACAACTTTAAGGAAGTCAATGACGAACTGGGCCACATGCAAGGAGATGATCTTCTTCGTGAGGTCGCTGAATCGATAGTTGAGCAATCGCGCCTAACGGATACTGTGGCTCGTTTGGGCGGAGATGAATTTGCACTACTTTGCCCGGAGACCGGACCAGCCAATCACAAACAACATATCGATCGAATCAGAGCAAGCCTGTTGGATCGAATGAAGACGAAGGCCTGGCCAGTGACTTTCAGCATCGGGGTCGCGGTGTTTGTCCGTCCACCGGAATCGGTAGATGAAATGATCAGGCATGCGGACGACCTTATGTATTCGGTGAAGCGGAAGGGCAAGAACGGAGTCAAAAGCAGAATTTACAAATAATCATTCCCAGCTAAATACATTCCCTCCGGTGCGCATCCATCGATCATAGTAGCGCATTCGATTCATTCCGACCTGGGCATAGTCCCGACGAGAAGTTTGTCCATCAGCCAGCCCTGTATTGTGAATGCGAAAACAGGCTTCCCAGTTCCTCTTCTTTGCCGGGCCCGGATAGTGGCGGATCATGTAGCCAACGGCCCATTGCAAATGGTAGGGACCGCGCAAATCCTGAATGGAACACCCGAGCTCAAGACAATGGAATCCCATAACCTGGGTTAAGCCATAGCTGGTGGCTAATTGACGTAGCTCCTTGTCGCTCAGGAAAACGATTGCTTCGCGCCTGATCTTGCCAAACGGACGGCCCTCTTCCTTAAGTGAAACCAGGCGCTCATAGACGTACGGCTCAAACCTTTCGCTGTCCCGGTTTCCGGGGGGATGTGACTCAAGGGAAACAATTGCAGCCAGATATGCAGGTGAGATGTCTGTTCCAAGAGTAGCCCGCTGAATTTCTTTATCAAGTTTATGGTAGAGATGCAACATGATGGCATCGTCATCGTTGCGCGGGCAGCCGCAGAGTAATAGAAGAGCCACAACAGCGGAGGCGCGGATTCGCATCAGAACCTGTTTGCCCGCTTCAACTGAGTGTCAAACGCCTTTGCTAACCTCTCCATTCGCGGAGAGTTTGTCTGATCCTTTTGACGTAGTCCTGTGTTTCCTTGTAAGGAGGAATCCCACCGTGCTTTTCGACCGCCCCGGGTCCCGCATTGTATGCTGCCAGTACGTCGTTCAGACTTTCAAAACGCGTAGCCATTTCTTTTAAATAACGAATGCCGCCATCGACATTCTCTTCCATGTCGTATGGATTGACCCCCAGATTCTGCGCGGTCTGAGGCATCAGTTGCATCAAACCAACCGCGCCGGCCTTCGAGACTGCCGCGGGGTTTCCCCCGGATTCGGCGCGGACGACTGCCCGAATGAGATCCGGAGAAACACCGTGCTTTGCCGATTGTTGTTGGATCAGCCGGTCGACGACGGGAGGCAATCCATAATCCACGGCACGCTCCCCTGCCCTTTGAAGTTCACTTGCGAATCCTCGTTCTGCCACGGAATCCTTCCGTGGGGCACGCCCTGCGGACGGCTCAAACCTCTGGATTATGTCTCCTACGTGTTTGTGGATTTCAGCAATTCTTTCCTGGAACATCCCTATCAAGATCGGCGGAGCCAATCCCTGGCCCGACAAAAAAAACGGGCTGTAAGCTGGGAAATCCCGTCCAAGTAGGACATATGGACAACCCATATTCCCCGCCTGAGCCCCTAACAGAAGCAAACCCGGAGGCGGCTCCCTCATTTAGCCTCAGGGCGGCCGCCGGCCTCGGCTGGCAACAATACAAGGCACACTTTCTCTTGACCACGGGCGTCACACTGGTCTGGACACTGCTCATGCTTGTGGCGGCGAATTCATGCATTGGCTTGATTGTTCTTCCGCATCTTGCCGCCGGCTGGGCAATTGCTGGAATCGCGGTGGCACGAAACAAGCCGCGGTTTGAAGCAATGTTCTCTTCATTTGAAAGTTTCGGACCGGTTCTGGCCGCGGGCGGACTTTTCGCGCTGCTCTATTCCGTGGGTTTTGTTCTGGTATTCGCGGTGCTACTCGGGATGATCTTCCTCATCACTTTCTGGTCTGAGGCCCTGGGGTGGAAACAGTTTGGAGCGCTTGTCGACAATGAAAACTCCAGCGATGCCTCGGGATATCTCGGGCTATCCACAATGGGAATTGGGCTATTGCTGCTCGTGTTCCTGAGCGCGAGATTTCAACTCGCATTCAATCTAGTCATGGAACGAAAGCTTCCGGCAATTGAAGCCTTCAAGGAGTCCTGGAGAATTACTTCCTCCCATTCGATATCACTCGGTACTTTCAAGCTTACTTTCGACCTGCTGTTGCCTACGTTTGGACTCATGCTGGGCTGCTTCCCGGGCATTCTCTTTGCTATGCCGTTGGGTCTGGCCATGCGTGGAGCTGCATCCAGTATGCTGCTCGGTGAAACACCAGTTGTGGCCGCTCCTGCAAATACAACGTTAGTCGACACTCCGGCCACTGCGCCAGCGCCGGAACAGTACGATTCGCAACAGCGAAGCCCCTGGTCTCAGGGGTCGGTTCAACAGGGAGGGAGCTGGAGCCCAGCGCAATCCACGCCGACAAAACGGGACGAGTCAAATCCTTATAACTGAAGTAAAGGTCGGGCGATTTACTAACTTTTTGGGTCAGGCGAAAGAGGGGCCCATCAGCTTGATCCTCTTTTCTCGCCCGAGTCTCTGCAGAAATAACCTCCAGAATCTATCCGTAACCAATCGATTTGTTCTGGGCTCCACCAGATGCCGGAGCGAAAGAACGATAGCCCCCTGGTGGTATTCGACAAAAACACGCGGTGTCATCCTTTTGTAGCGGATTGCGTACTCCCTTTCTGAGTGCTTGATTCGGTGATCGCCTTCAGAAATAGGCTCCGTCACCTCGGCCGCAATCTCTTCTACAATCTGAATTGCCTTTTTCCAATCGCTGTCGAGCGAAAGCGAAACTCGGATTTCATTCCAGTTGAATGCAAACTCTTTGCTGGCGTTTGCAAATGGAGTCACGAGAATGAAAGAATTGGGAACGTGCACCACTCTGCCTGTGCTCTGGCCGCCCTCTTCCTTGTCCGAAACCTCAATCAATGAAACGTCCATTAGCCGGATATCCAGAACATCGCCGGAAAAATGCCCAACGGTGATTCGATTCCCGATTTCAAAGGGTTTACGAATAATTATGAAAAACCATCCGGCCAGGTTTAGAATAACCTCCTTCAAAACTAGAATGACACCGGCTCCGAAAATTCCAAGGAAAGCTGCGATGGTCCGCAACGAGGGAAGCCAGACGGGAAAGAGGAAGACCATGAGGACGAGAATGGATAAATATGCGGAGTTTCGTCGCCATAACAGACGCGAGCTACTCTGCGATACTCGCCGTAAGGCAAGCCGCAGCACGAAGGCGCGTACAGCCAGAACCAGGACGACCGCTGCAGCCGTGATGAGAAACAACGGAAACATCTCCGGAGGGAGAGAAACTATCTTCAGGAAATCCTTCTCTAATTCCTCGAAGTGCATCCTTATTCCACTAAGTTAGAGGCCCCGGTCAGGCCAATATTTTTTGATTGACCTGCGCACTTTTTGCAGCACACAAAGCTCATGAACACCCCCAATCGTTTCCGTTCCATTGTGCTTGTTGCAGCTCTGGCTTTACTGGCCAATAGCAACTGCGGCTACAACAAAATTCAATCTCAAGATGAAGAAGTTAAGGCGGCCTGGAGCGAAGTACTGAACCAGTACAAGCGTCGCGCAGACCTCATCCCGAACCTCATCAAAGTCGTAGAACGTTTCGCAAAACAAGAGAAAGACGTATTCCAGGGAGTAGCAGACGCCAGGTCACGGGTGGGATCCATTCAAGCTACTCCTGAACTGCTCAATGATGAAGCTGCGTTTCAGAAATTCATAGCAGCCCAGGGACAAATGCAAGGAGCCCTGTCACGCCTGATGGCCGTGGCGGAAAACTATCCTGAGCTAAAATCAGATCGCGCTTTCAGCGACCTGCAGGCACAACTGGAAGGCACAGAGAACCGGATCACCGTCGCACGCGGGCGCTACATCAAGGCAGTGCAAGAGTACAACGTGATCATTCGCCAGTTTCCAAGCAACATAACAGCAAGAATCTTTGGCTACGTAACAAAGCCAAACTTCACTGTTGAAAATGAGCAAGAAATCTCCAAACCACCAGAAGTGAAATTTGAGGATAAAAAGTGAGCAAAGTTAGCCGGATTATCCGGCACGCGATTGCTTCTCCTATGACATTGCGCCGCCTTTTACCAAAGGCGGCTATGCAACGTATTGAAGAAGAGATTGCTAAATCGGAGAAGTCACATAGCGGTGAAATCCGCTTCGCAGTTGAAGTCGATCTAGACGCAGGACAGATCTTGCGCGGCGTTACCGCACGCAAACGGGCCATCGATACATTCTCGCAGCTCCGCATATGGGACACGGAAGAGAATACCGGTGTGCTCGTCTACCTGCTGCTCGCAGACCGACAGCTCGAAATCGTTGCGGATCGTGGCATTCATAAGAAAGTAGGAGACGATACCTGGTCCAATATTGCGCGCCAAATGGAAAAACAATTCGCAGAGGGTGATTTTGAAGGGGGCGTCCTGGCCGGCATCCGCTCTATTACTGCGCTTCTGACCAAACACTTCCCGGCTTCCTCAACTAACCAGAACGAGCTTTCAAACAAACCGGTAGTAATGTGAAGCTCACCTGCCGTGTCCTCCTCAATACTGTTTGTGCGACTCTGTCGTTCGGAATCCTTCATGCTCAGGAACTTGCAGAGATACCAGACCTTCGTAGGCGAGTTACGGATACAACCGGCACTTTAAGCAGCCAGGATATCGCGTCAATAGAGGCAAAGCTCGCTGGCCTTGAGAAAACAAAGGGAAGCCAGATTGCTGTACTGGTGGTCCCCACCGTGAAGCCGGAATCAATCGAGCAGTACGGTATACGCGTCGCTGAGAAATGGAAAGTTGGTCGCGCAAAAGTGGACGACGGCGCCATTCTAATCATTGCAAAGCAAGACAGAAAACTTAGAATCGAAGTTGGCTACGGACTCGAAGGTGCCTTGAGCGACGCCGTCACAAAACGTATTATTGATCGTCAGATCGTCCCATTTTTTAAGAAACAAGACTATGCGGGCGGAATCTCCGCCGGTGTTGATGCAATGATCAGCGTCGTTAACGGAGAGCCTCTACCCGAGCCAAAGGGCGAAGCAACCAGCGGTCACAGCTCAAGCTTTTCCAGGGGCCCACTCTCGGGAAGAGGGGCGCCAGGGTTTGTTGTGCTTCTCGTTATTACTGTGATCATTGGTAGCGTTCTGACTTCCTGGCTCAGTAAGATCACCGCGGGAATTTCTGCGGGCGCAATTGGTGGATTTGTCGGCTGGCTTTTCATGGGTCTAACGTTAGGCGCCGTTCTGGGCGTCGTCGGAATGCTTGCCACATGGTTCTTTGCATCACGCGGAGGCTCGGGAGGCAGCTCAGGATGGAGCGGCGGAAGCTCCGATTGGAGTAGCGGCAGCAGCTGGGGCAGTTCGGATTCGAGCTCCAGCTCTGACTGGAGCGGCGGCGGCGGAGACTTTGGGGGAGGTGGATCATCCGGTTCCTGGTAATCGCCCTCCTAATAGTGTCACTGGGCGTAGCATCAAATTGTGACAAGAAAACGTCTCCGGTAGAGACAATCCTGCTCAACTACCAGTGTGATCTTTTCACTGGCGGTTGTAGTGATCCGACTACGACATTTGGAATGGTTGGTGACAGTTGGACTGACTTCGCTGTTGGTTTACCAATTCAAAAAGATTTGCATGACTGGTTAATAGAAGATCACGGATATCGATTGCAGTCCTTTGTATTGGCCGGCCACACAGCGCAGGCTGATCTGGCCTTTGTCCGCGGGTTTGACCGAGTGATCCGTGCGTCAGGGCCAAACTTGAAATACATGCTCGTCAGCCTCGGCGGAAACGATCTCCTGGCGAACAATGGCGCCTATTGGAGTTCCACAACGGGAAACCGCGTTGATGCGGAATTGGATACTCGTCTCGCGCGTTTGGACGTTGTGCATAGACAAATCATGGCCGAAGGGGACTTTCTCAAGCAATCGCTCTGGGGTGGGGAACCGTTGATCTGGATCATAAACGGTTACGACTATGCAAATCCTGATCTTGACACTTCTTGTGTTCGCGGATCCCTGAACAATGGAATGCCCCAGAGCCAGGCTGCAACCCAGACTGCGCGAATCCTGGATCGGTATCAAACGTACCTGAACGGTCTGACCACAAGGGTAACGAATCTTCGAGTAATCGAACTACGCGGAACTCTGGGTGGCTACCCGCAAAGCAGTCCCTCCCTCAAATATGATTGTATTCATCCTAACTCGCTCGGGTTTGGAATCCTGGCCACGCGCTACGCGGAATCTTTGCAAGGAATCACGCCCGACCGATGAGATCTCATAACAAACTTCATTTTCTGCTGCTCACGGCGGCGCTTCTCCTTACTGGATCCATTTTTGGGCAAGCACGCCAGTTTCCTTTGCCCGACTATATTTACTCCAGGCCGGTAATTCCGGGAACGCGTTTTGGTGCCGAGTATTCGACCTACGACATCGAGAAACATAAATACTACAAACGTACGCAGACAATCCGCGCAAACGGAGAGTTCGCGTTCAACGATTACTTTTCAATTCGCGGAGACCTTCCCTGGACAAGAAAGAAAGAAACGAATACAGAAACGCGAACCCGTTTTGATAACATGGGCCTGGGCCTGCATCTGGCAAACCCAAACGGCAATTGGATTCCGCTAGGCGGCCTTGACTTTACTCTTGCAACCGGAAACGAGAAAACAGGAATCGGGAGCAAGCGTATCTTTAACCTTGAACCCTTCGTTGGAATTGGATATCACGGTGATTTATTTTCGATCGCTGCCATTGGCAGGTACAATTCACAGGCAAACAAACAATTCAAAGAAGACCCGGCAAAGAAAGACGATTTTGAACGAGCCTGGATTGCAAATCTCAACCTGGGCATGAGCTTCACCTATCTCGATTTGCTGCTTGAGTATCAGTACAAGTATCTTTATGATCCGGATCCAAAGCGCCAGAGCTTTCATTCAATCGCGCCCGGCTTAAACGTAAAACTGAGCAACTTCATGCTTGGCGTTTCAATTCCCTACGCTCTTTCAAAAGAAAGGCCCTATGACATTGGGGCTATTGTTCGTATCTACGGCCGCTTTTGAACGGTCTCAGGCCATTCCAGCTATCACATTCTAAACAACGAAGACGGCGCATCAGAGACAGGAGCGTTGGCGCAAGCTGCAAGACTGAGGCCCACTACTTCCCGGGTCTTCGCAGGATCAATAATCCCATCATCCCAGAGTCGCGCGCTAGAGTATACAGCATCTGACTTGCGATTGTACTCATCGAGTACCGGTTGTTTGAATGCTGCTTGTTCTTCCGGTGTCAGAGGTTTCCCTTTCTCTCGAGCAATCTGTTCCATCTTCACTGTAAGTAGAACGTTCGCTGCCTGTTCGGCTCCCATTACGGAAATTCGCGCATTGGGCCACATCCATAAGAACCGGGGCGCGTAAGCCCTGCCGCACATTCCATAATTTCCTGCCCCGTACGAGCCACCGACTACCACCGTGATCTTTGGAACGTTCGCATTTGAAACGGCCGTCACCATCTTGGCCCCGTCTCGAGCAATGCCGGCGTTCTCGTATTGTCGGCCCACCATAAAGCCTGTGATGTTCTGCAAGAACAAGAGAGGAATCTTTCGGTGGCAGCAGAGCTCAATAAAGTGCGTTGCCTTCAGCGCCGATTCAGAGAACAGCACGCCATTGTTGGCAACAATTCCGACCGGAAAACCAAACACATTCGCGAACGCAGTGATAA
This sequence comes from Leptospirales bacterium, assembly GCA_016788865.1. GTDB lineage: Bacteria > Spirochaetota > Leptospiria > Leptospirales > Leptonemataceae > JAEUSB01. Next base: position 21,163 of record JAEUSB010000071.1, on the reverse strand, counting down.
TCGTGGTTGCGTAGTTTTCTTTGAATTCGTGAAACTCAGAACGGTCCACTATGCGAAGCATGATTTCGCGAATGTCATACGGCTTGCGGAGATCCTTCTGAATGATACCGTAAATTTCTTCCGGTGGATGCAACGGTTCTATCGAACCAGACGCCCGCGGCGAGAAAGCTGATGCAGCAGGACGATAGTTGAGGTTTTTTACAATTCTCCGTGTGATCTCTATTGCTTCTTCATCGTCATTGGCAAAATGATCTGCGACGCCGCTCTTCTGCGTGTGGACAACCGCACCACCAAGATCTTCCGCAGTCACGTCTTCTCCTGTAGCGGCTTTAACGAGCGGTGGGCCTCCCAAAAAGATTGTACCATTGCCGCGCACAATCACTGTCTCTTCCGACATCGCGGGAATGTACGCACCCCCGGCCGTACAACTTCCCATTACTACCGCAATTTGCGGAATGCTGCGCGCAGACATGTTTGCCTGGTTAAAAAAGATACGCCCAAAGTGTTCCTTGTCGGGAAAGACTTCGTCCTGCATGGGCAGGAAAGCACCACCGGAATCCACCAGGTAAATGCAGGGCAGACGGTTCTCCAGTGCAATCTCCTGGGCGCGAAGGTGCTTCTTTACAGTCACTGGAAGGTAGGTGCCACCCTTAACCGTCGCATCGTTGGCCACGATCATGCAAAGTGTTCCTTCGATTTTGCCAATGCCGCAAACAATTCCGGCACCGGGCACGTCAAAGTCGTAGACTTCCTGAGCGCAAAAAAGACCGACTTCGAGGAACGGCGAACCGGGATCGAGAAGCAACTGAATCCGGTCCCTGACAAAAAGTTTCCCGCGTGACTCGTGAAGCTGGCGCGCCTTTGCGCCACCGCCAGCCTGGATCTTGACTGCGAGGTTTTTTACTTCTTCAGTTCTGGACTCCAGGGCTGCACGGTTTGCCTGAAATTGTTCATCTACGAGAATTCTTGTCTTAAATTGGCTCACTGCATCTTGCCGAGTATCACTTCCAGTTTTTTTGAAATCTTGTTTCGCACGATTTCGATTGTGACTCTGTCGCCAACTTTCCTGGTCTGAATATAAGACGCAAGTGATTCCGCGGTTTGCACGTCACGTCCGTCTACACTAACTACAACGTCGTTCTTCTCGATTCCGGCTTTATCAGCCCCGCTTCCCTGGCCTACGGCAATTACCAGTACACCGGTTGTCACGCCGAGCTCTTTCTTTCCTTGCGGGGTCAATTGGACAATTTGAACACCCAGGATTGGTCGCGTAACGGTGCCTGTTAGCTTGATTTCCGAGAGTACCTTTTTGACTTCATTGATGGGAATAGCAAAACCAATTCCAACCGAACCACCCGTAGGCGAAACGATCATTCGATTGATGCCTACTACCTGACCATCCAGGTTGATCAATGGTCCACCGGAGTTACCCGGATTTATGGCAGCATCCGTCTGGATAAACTTCAATCCGCTTCGGTCCAGGCCCGCACGGGCCACGGCGGAAACGACGCCAGTGGAAAATGTTCCGTCCAGTCCAAATGGGTTGCCCAGCGCTACTACATAATCGCCAACAAAGACTTTGTCGGAATCCCCCAGGCGAATGGGCTTGAGCTGTGAAGCATCCTTAATCTGAACCAGGGCAATGTCTGTCAGGTCGTCAGTGCCGCGAACGGTTCCTTCCACGATCCTCCCATCGTGGAGCTTGACCTGAACAATTTTCGCATCGTCAACGACGTGGCGATTTGTAATGATCAGGCCAGAATCATCAATGATGAATCCGGATCCCAATGAAGGCGGCTTGCCTTGCGATTGAGGGGCGCCAAAAAATCTGCGGAAGAACGGGTCATTGAGAATTGGATCGTTGGCCGCGGTCCGATCGTCGCCGGCGGCTTTTACGATAATTTGAACTGTGGACGGCCTGACCGAATCATAGATCGCGCGATTGACGATTTGCAGACTGCGGGTCTGCTCCATTGCGCGCTTGAACTCCTCCGGGGAAACACCATTAGGTGGAGGTACTTGTGCTGAAAGCGCAGCCGCAAAAAAAAGCGGCACAAATAGAAAAAGAAAAACCCTTTTAGTCATACATCTTTGACGACCGAAAAGATTTTGATAGGAAAAAAATCGCTCACCTGTCATAGAAACCTCGTCTAATTTAAAGAAAGGACGCTAGTTCCCGTGCCAAACACATTTTGACAGGATGCCTGACAAAATGTCCGCCTGGACCGGGAAGAAGCGCACCGGCGGGCAAACGCATTGTGTTTGTCCGGGCATAGAATCTGCACACTACACTCATCGGAGATTATATGAGTTCCACAATACGCTACGCAGATCAAAATACTACGGAAATTGACAAGGGTGCTCTACCGCTTGAATTGCCAATCATTCCGCTTCGGAACGCAGTCATCCTCCCGAGCGTGTTATTGCCAATCTTCGTCGGCCGCAACGAGTCCGTGGAACTCATTGAAAAGCAAGGACAGCCGGGGTCGCTGATTGCTCTGTTTACGCAGGTTTCCGCGCAGGAAGAAAAGATCGATGCAAAGAATCTCTATAGAACGGGAACTCTGGCAGAAATCCATCGCGTAATTCCAATGGGCGAAGGCGGATACCAGGTCTTCCTTCAGGGTGTTCAAAAAATCGAGCTGGTTGATATCGTAAGCACGAGCCCGTACCTCGTTGGACGCATCATGCCGCTTGGTGAAATCAATGATGTGAACGAGGAGCAATTCATGGAGTTTCAAGCGCATGTCGTGCGCTATGTCGAAGCACATCCCGGAATCCCGGATGAAGTTACTTCCTTTGTAAAGCGTCTCAAGAATCCAAGCGCCCTTGCAAACCAGGTGGTCTTTTTTTCCGGCAAGGAAATTCCGGAAAAAATCGATTTCTTAAAAATAAGTTCCGTCAGCGACAAACTGAAGACCGTTCAGAATGATCTAATAGAAGAAACCAACCGCATGCAAATGGAGCGTGAGGTTCGTGACAAAGTGGAAAAAGACACATCCAAAATGCAACGGGACTTCTATTTGCGCAAGCAACTGGAAACCATCCGCAAAGAGCTCGGTGAGGACGATGAGAACGAAACCGATGATCTCGAGAGCCAGCTCAAGGCCAAATGGTTGCCAGATGAAATCCGCAAAGCAGTTGATAAAGAACTGAAGCGGTATCGGCGCGCACAAGAAGGATCCCAGGGTGGTGGATTTGAAATCAATCAGATTCGCAACTGGCTTGAGCTTGTACTGGAGCTACCATTCGAGAATCCTTCACCGGGCGAGATTCACCTTGGCCGCGCCGCGCAGGTATTGGATGAAGATCATGAAGGTTTAGAAGAAGTCAAGAAGCGTATCCTTGAGTATCTGGCCGTCGAAAAGCAAACCGGCGGGGCCCGCGCCCCCATCCTCTGCCTCGTGGGCCCTCCTGGTGTAGGCAAGACGTCGCTTGCGAAATCAATTGCGCGTGCCTTAAATCGACCTCTGGTTCGCTCCGCTCTCGGTGGCGTACGCGATGAGGCAGAAATCCGCGGCCACAGAAGGACATACGTTGGAGCAATGCCCGGAAAGATCTTGACCGCAATGAAGAAAGCAGAGCGTCGCGATCCCGTCTTCCTGCTCGATGAAATCGACAAGACTGGCGCATCGTACAACGGTGATCCGTCTGCGGCATTGCTCGAAGTACTCGATCCAGAACAAAACAACACGTTTGAGGATCATTATCTGGGTCTCCCCTACGATTTGAGCCGCGTGTTGTTTGTCGCTACTGCGAATAACGCAGACTCCATTCCATTGCCACTTCTCGACAGAATGGAGCTGGTGAATCTGTCCGGTTACACGCTGGCGGAAAAAACTCAAATCGCCAGGAAACATCTGGTGCCAGGAATTCTAAGCGAACTAAAACTTGAGAAGGATCAAATCCAGTTCTCGGATAAGGCAATCGAGCGCACAATCACAGCGCACACCCGCGAGGCTGGCGTGCGCTCACTGAAGCGTAGACTGGAGTCCATCGCTCGCAAATCGGTTCGTAAGATTCTCGAAGCGAAAGAGAAGGCGAACGCGGGTTCAAGCGAAGGCGTGGAGGCTCGAATCGTAATCCAGGAAAGTGATATCAAAGATCTATTGGGTCGCGATCGCTTTCACCGCGACAGTAAAGAAGAACTGGAAAAGCCTGGCCTTGCTGTTGGCCTTGCCTGGACTCCGGTCGGTGGAGATATTCTCTACATCGAAGCCACATCGTATCCGGGCAAAGGTGATTTCAAACTTTCGGGGCAGCTCGGCGATGTGATGAAAGAATCGGCTCACGCTGCTTTCTCATTCCTGAAGGGGCATGCACGCGAACTCGGGATCTCCTCCGAAGCTTTTGCAAATCAGGATTTCCACATTCACATTCCCGGCGGAGCAATTCCCAAAGATGGACCGTCGGCGGGCGTTACGCTACTGACGGCGCTTACGAGTTTGCTTAAGCGCAAGCCAGTAACTGAGAACGTTGCCATGACCGGCGAGATTTCCCTCCGTGGCAAGATTCTCCCGGTTGGTGGGATAAAGGAAAAAGTCCTGGCAGCACGGGCGGCAGGGATCGGGACTGTGCTCCTGCCGGAACAGAATCAGGCTGAATACGAAGAGATTCCTGGCCATGTTACAGAAGGGCTGAAGGTGGAGTACTTCTCCGACATGATGACCCTGCTGAAGCGGACCGTGCCGGCAGCATCGGGTAGCAGTGGAACACCTGTTGTTCATGCCGCGGGCCGAGAGCACTGGTGAACTCCAGCAGGCGACGTAGCGTCAATTAGACCCGTTCCAGATTCAGGCCGCGCCAGACCTGGGCGCGGCTGAATTTTAGTTGAATCGAATTTCGCGTTCTGCTAATCTCTCCCAAAAAAATGCGAGGAAGAGAATGGCAGTAGATGGTGAAACAAGAGTCATCGGACCCTGGGACAAAATGAAAAGTTCGTTCGGCGGAATGCTGCTCGGGCTGGTTTTATTGCCCGGAGCGTTCGTGATTACGTGCATTGCGTCCAAGCGCGAACAAGCATCGGAAGTATTCAAAGGGGCATTGCCTGCAGCTGAAGCAAGCAAAGCGGCTGCAGCAAAAAAGGCGGTGTACGCCACAGGCACACTCGATTCAGAAATGATTGGAGATCCGCAATTCGTAAAGCCGGGTCGTTATCTTTCCCTTTCCCGCTCGGCAGAAATGTATGCCTGGGAACAGAAGAAAGAAACAAAGAAAGAAAAAGATGGCAACACAACGATTGAAAAAGATGTGTACGATTGTAAGTTGACCTGGACCAGCAAACCTGACACAAACGTGGGAAGCAAGAAGGGTTGTGAAGGTAAGTCCAACCCATCGCCAACTACCAGCAGCGCCAGTTTCACTCCGGGACGCGTTACAATTGCTTCAGGCGGTGCAACATATCCGGTGAATCCTGGCAAACTCGACGCAGTCGGTCTACCGGGTGTGAAGCTAACAAAGAATGAACTTACCGCTGATCTTTCGGAGTACAGTGGGTCTTTCTACTTCAAGGCATCGTGCGCCACTTCGAGCCCGGCAGCAGGATGCGAACGCGTGAGTTTCTCCGGCACAACATACAAGGAAGGCGAAACGTATACCGTGATCGGTGCTCTTCCATCTGGACAGTTTGAAGAGTATTCCACCGGCAAAACGGGAATGCTAGCCGGCTCATGGCTGAAGGTTGGACCTGGCTCGTTTGAAGGCACAATGAAAGCAATTTCTAGCGCTGATTCAAAATGGACGATTGGATGGTTTCTCGGCAGCGTAGTCTGCTTCTGGCTTGGACTTACGATGTTAACCGGACCAATTCTCCAACTGATAGAGTTCATACCTCTCATCGGTGGATTTGGCAAAGGCTTGATTCAAGTGGTCTTCGGAGTGTTCTCGTTTGTGATAATGGGTCTGGCCTTTATCATTATCGAATACTTCTGGCTAATCCTCTTACTGGTAGTTGCAATTGCAGGTTTCTTGATCTACAAAAAGAAAAGCAGCCCGGCAACGGCTTAACGTTAGGCGAAACGTTCTGGAGCCGCAAGGCTCCAGAACAATATTGCCAGGCCCAGGAAGGACAACCGACGATTGCATCAGCGCGAATGCTCGGCGCCGCGGAAACTGAAGATCTACTGAACTACTACTAATCCATCTGGTTCGCCAGCAAACAGCCAGTGAATCAATACCGGCCAACAGGGTGTGCGGACTCTCGCCGCTTGACCTTGACAATTAGTCAGAATCTGTCATATTGTCTCACAAGATTTTGCATGACCTTTTCGGGGGGCTCGGAATCAGTGAATTCATGATCCAACGGAACCCGGATCGGCGACGGTTCAAAGCCGATTTCATCGAAAGCCTTCACGGTCAGGCTCGAATCCTTCATTGGCCGGCAGCTCTCGTGTCCCTTATCGCCTGGCTGGGGTTTGCGCTCGACACGGACAAAAAACTCCATCCGGACTTTCCCGAGCTCTTCTACTTCCGGATCACGCTCAGTATCATTTCCTTGTTGATGCTCCTGGCAATTGTCCTGGAGAAAATAACCAGCATCCGGTTTCGTGGAAAGGGTCTGGGATGGATGTACGCCCTCTACGGGTATGTATTGCTGAGCTGTGCCTTCTTCACCGGGCGGATTGCAGACGATCCCAACTATGTCTCGGGTCTGCAGGTCGTAGTGATGCTCACGGTGTTTATCCCCTTCTCGCTCCTTGGCAGCTACATACTCTATTTCCTTTCCATAGCTCTTTTTGTCGCATCGATCGCTTTGTTCGGTCCCAGGCTTGGAACAGATGCGGCTCAGTACTCGATGCAAAATATTGCAATCGCTTACATACTTTCCTTCATTATGTCCGTCGTCCTGGATCATTATCGCTTCCACATGTTCAATAACCATCGCAAAATCATAGAACAAGGCCGCGAAGTTCGCGAAAGAATGGACGAAGTGGTCAAGTTGAAAGAGAAACAGGACGGCGATTATTTCCTGACGTCGCTTCTAATCAAACCTCTGATAGCCAACTCTGCTCCAAGACATCCTGTCGATATCGAATTTCTCCTGGATCAGCACAAGAAATTCATATTCAGGAACCGCGAATCGGAAATTGGCGGCGACTATCTTTGCGCTCATGCTGTGGAACTTCAGGGAAAGCCGTTCACGGCGTTCATAAATGGCGATGCCATGGGCAAATCAATTCAAGGTGCTGGTGGAGCACTTGTCCTTGGTACTGTATTTCAATCGGTCATTCAGCGAACGCATAGCTCGCGCGATAGCCAGAAGCCGCCGGAAGTTTGGCTCAAAGATTGCTTCGTCGATCTGCACAATGTTTTTACAACGTTCGACGGTAGTATGCTGGTTTCAGCTCTGCTCGGAATTCTAGACAATGAAACAGGACTGCTCTACTACATTAATGCGGAGCACCCTCGCATCGTGCTTTACCGAAACCGCGAAGCAAAACTCGTCGAAGACGAGCACATTCTGCGAAAATTGGGTGTGACGGGGATTACGCAAGGAATGCGAATTCGTACGCTGCAACTCGAGCCACAGGATATACTCGTCATCGGATCCGATGGTCGCGATGATCTTGAGATCGGAGTCCAGGAAAGTGGAACAAGGATCATGAATGAGGACGAGAATCTTTTTCGAGCCATCGTGCAAAACGCCGGTGGCGATCTTGCACAGATCAAGACAGAACTCCAGAAGGCTGGACATATTGTGGACGATTTGAGCCTGATGCGCCTGGGATATCGAGAGGACGAATCGGCGGAGCGTTTGAACGATATCGGAAAAGCAATTGAAAAGGCGGGTCAATTAGCCCGTTCACTGAGTGCCGAAACTGATCTCACAGGTAGCTGGAAGGCATACCGAGAGTATGTCGAATTAAACCCTTGCGACACCGAAGCTATTCACACTACAGCCTACTTGAGCAAACTTCTGTACCGGAAGAATCGCGACCCCGCATTGCTTGCATTTGGCATTGCCCAGGCTGAACGGATCCGATTGCGGGATCCTGCCAATGTCAAAAACCTCATTAACCTTGCAGACCTCTGCAGGCTGACGGGCAATCGCGACCGCGCGCTCAAGATCCTGGCAGAAGCGGAGCGCACGGACAAGTCAAATCCGCGCCTTGCCGACCTGAGGGACCTCCTCGCGGCTCGATAAGCAAAAAGTGCCTTTCATACCCTGTTTCGTAGGTATCGTGCCGAAATTTGTTTTAGATGTTGACATGCCACCAGGCGAGGGCCCCTCTATGGCATGCGGCTTCATCTGACATCGTTTGCGATCAGTTTCACAACCCTTTGCTCGCTCATTATCCTGGTCCTCAGTGCCTGGACCAGGCTCAGCTCAACCTTTGGCGGAGAATTCATGAGCGCATTTCAGTCTATTCATCCCAATCCGTACGGAGCCGGCGACACTGACCTGACCGTATTGCAAAGCGTCCTGGGTGCATTGTTCGATCTGTTCTATGCAGCAACGGATTCACTGCTATTCTCATTGGGCTTTGGAAGCTTCTATAATTTTCTAGTTCGGCGCGCCGAAAAGCGGATTCCGGAGTAAGCCTATGGATCTGCGCAGCATGCGCAAAGTTCCCGTACCTGTTGCGGAGGACATGATTAAGATCGTCCGGCTCCTGGCCATGACCGGCAAGAAGACCTTTGTAACCTATCTCTGGGAGCCGTTGCGTGAAGCCGGTTGGAGACGAGCACCGGCAGCGGACACAGCCAAACGTATGACGGATCGCATTGAACTGTCCGCACAAGAACCAGGATCAGTACATACGGTAGCGCCGCTTTGTAAGCGCCTGATTTCGCAGGCACTGAACGAAACTCTTTCCTCTGTTGGCGATGCCACCATCTTCTTTCTCGGAAAGATGACGGAGCATACCAAGGTTTCAACCGCCCCCGAGGCCATTGACTTTGTGCAGGTCCTCTTGCCCAGACTCGACCAATTCAAGAACGTTTATCAGAACCGAAGCAACGAACTATTCTCCCAGGGTCTTCAGGCCATGACGCCGGATGATTTCAAAAAGGCCTTTGCTCCTGTCGATCTCGGCAAGACACAAATCAAGGTGGAGATTCAGCAAGAGGCCGCAATTCTATTCAACAAGATTCAAGTCGCAAACCGAAACGACGATCTGCCTCGCTGCCGCAAGTTGATCGCGCAATACATGGTCCAGCATGCGGATAGCGAGGACAACAATATGCCCCACGTACGTGAGGTGGTCGCTGCATTCGAGAAACGTTATCCGGGATTCAACGCCGAACTTGAAGAGTTCATGGCGATTAGTTTGCACTTTCAAATAGTCACAGCAATTACCCAGGCGGACATCAAGAAAGCAATCAAAGGGATTCGTAAGTACGCACATATTTTCCAGGGCAACCCCGATGTGAGGTATCATCTGGAGGTTGATCGCATGGAAAGTAAGCTGTACGAAATCATTACAGAAAAGGGACTCTGGGAAGAGTTAAAAAAGGGAGGCTAACTTTGGACTTTAAAATCTCACAATCCGCCGCCGGCGGCGTAGTCGTTTTGAAAATGGTAGGAAAACTGGATGCGCAGAGTGCGCCCACTGCCAACGAGCAGTTGCGTGGACAAATCGGAACAGGCCACGCGAAACTGGTATTGGACCTCTCCGAGCTCACTTACATTTCGTCTGCAGGGCTTGGAATTCTCAACGCGAATCAAGCGGATGCAAAGAAAGCAGGCGGGGGAATCCGCCTGGCCGCAGTCAAACCACAGGTCAAGGATGTGTTTGACCTTATGAAATTCACGCTGCTGTTCCCAATGTTTCCGGGCGTCCAAGAAGCCCTGGCGGGGTTCTAAGTTGCCGGATCATCCCATCCATCTCATTCTGAAGAGTAACGTTTCAGAATTGGATCGCATGCGGGATGCTGCAGATGCTTTCATTGGAGATGCCCTGGATGAAATCGAAAAGAACCGCGTAATTCTGGCACTGGATGAAGCCTTTGTAAACATAGTTCAGCACGGCTACGGCGAAGGCGATCATCCTCCCGTAGATCTGCATATCAGTAAAGTCACCGGAGGGATTGAATTCAACTTCCAGGATCGGGCACCGGAGTTTGATCCGACGGCAGCCTCGTCGGAAATAGACCTGGCGCGTCACGCCGCAAGCGGCGAAGACCACGGCCTGGGGATCCACCTTTATTCAACGATTATGAAAACGTCATATAGCCGCAGGCCAGGCGGCGGAAACTCGCTCTCGCTATTCAAAGCTATCCGGAGTTGATATGGGATTACGCGCGCAACTGACCATTTTCACGGGAATTGTACTGGTAGTAGTGATTGCGATCCTGATCGCCTCAGGACGGAAAGAACAGGATCGCTTCTTCTCAGAGCGAGTGGAGAAAGAAACTTCCGCCTATTTTCTTCCGGCCAGAAAGTTAACCCTCGAAAGCGCACACCTCGAAAAGAACCTCATACGTCTGGAAGAATCCAGATTACTGAATCAGAAAAACAAGCAGTTTGTCGAAGACCGCGCAGACCTCAAACCGCGCCTTGTTTTTTCTGATGAGTTTTACAACTCTATTCTGGATGCGCAAAAGCGCAGCCTTCCCGAACCCGTTCGGGAACGTGTGGATGGCTATGTCACGCTCGCCCGGAACGCCGCTCTCTACCTGGGCAATAAGGATTTTCCGACTGCCGCAGGCTACGTTCAAAACAGAATACTTTCAGGATCTGATTTTTCCAACGTATACCTCAAATCACTGACGGGCCTGGACCGAAGACGTTTTCGAATTCAGACCCTGGACAGGCTGGGTCAACTTCAGTCCACGGGTTATCCAGCAGATACAATGGGCATCTCAGACACTTACAACGATGCAATTATCAACCAGTTTGCGGTCGATTTGAAACTTTCACCTGTCTCCCTGTATTCGATTTCCTCAGAAACCATGCAGCATGAAGGACAGCGCTTCCTGGTGCTAACGGGAGGAATTGCGCGGAATGAAGAAATGGCTTTTCGCGCGCGGCAGGTTCTTGCGGCGGAGGCTGCCAGAAAAATCGCGGGCGTGATACGCCTGGATCAGAAATACGCAAGAGAATTGAAGACGGCGGGAGATTTGCTCGTAAAACGCGAAGATCAACTTCTCGCGGAGAAATCACCAAAGCTCGCCCTCCTCGATCCGGATTGGAAAAAGCTCGCGGATTCCTACTCAGCGCTCACAAGGGAACGTGATACGGCTTTGATGGCTGCTCTCCACCGCTTAGCCCCCGAGAACAAGGAAGCCAGCGCGTCCATGGACGATGCAGTTGGAAACCTGCGAGGGGCCTTGTTGGACTCGCAACTGATCCTGCGATACGACTACGGGGCTTTTGCACGCGGCTATTCCGGTCGCGAGGATTGGCGAAAACAATTCGAGAACCGCTACGCCTACTTGCGCGCCTGGATTCTCAGCGGCGCATACGAGTCCCTTTACCCTTACGGCGGAGTTTCAGAGGCAATGTTGTTCAACCGGCATGACGCTCTTGTTCGTCTGGTCACAATCGATTCCACACCTCTGACTACCCTGGCGGAGCAAGCACTAAGAGAGGATCTTGCTGGCTATGTTCGAATTCTTGTGGATCTGCAAAAGTTTCAGGATAATCAAATTCAACAGCGCGACCGTATGCTCGACACGGCAATCGCCTATGGCATTCGAATCTTCTTTCTGGTGGCCCTTCTTTCCGCGGTGTTGGTGCGACGAATTCGGACGATCATTGATGGCGCAAGACTTGTGGGCCAGGGAAACCTGGCTGTCACGTTTGAGTCCACGGGCTCGGATGAAGTAAGCGATCTGGCGCGCTCCCTCGATGTCATGGTCAAGGGATTACGTGAGCGCGAAGAATTGCGGGGAGAGATGTCCGCCGCAGAAGAAATACAGAAACGCCTGCTTCCGGATCACATGCCGGCAAACATGGAAGGCTACTTGTCTTTCGGTACATTTTACAAAGCGATGATGGGTGTGGGTGGAGACTATTTTGATTTGCTCGAAGCCGGCCCGGATCAAATGGCATTTTGTATCGCAGACGTTTCCAGCCACGGCGCCGGACCTGCAATAATCATGACAATGCTTCGCGCACATTTGCACGGCATCATCAGGAGAACGCGTGACGTTAAGACCATCACGAAGGAACTCAATACGAGGATCTTTACAGATACGCCGGCTAACGTCTTTATTACATTGTTTCTGGGAATATTCGACAAGCGGACTAATGAAATTGAAGCAGTCAATGCTGGACACAACAAGTCGATTGTTTACAGATACAAGACGGGCACAATCGAGGAATTTGATGCTACAGCCCTGCCACTGGGCGCTGTAGACACGGATCTATTTGTAACAGCCCTTGAAACTCAGAAGATCAAACTGAGCGCTGGTGACCTCTTCTTTCAATACACGGATGGCCTCAACGAGGCAATGAATGCAAACGATGAGCAATTCGGCGTGGAGCGCTTGCGAAACTTGATCCGGGAGGGTGGGCGAAAGAAGCCGGTAGTTCTGCTTGAGAATACGGCACGCGAAGTCGAGGTTTTCACCGGGAAGCCAGTCTTCTTGCCGGGACCATCCGAGCATAAGGATGATATTGCCATGATCGCCTTCAGACGGATTCGCTGATCTAAATGTGCCTGGGGCGCCCAGGGCGCCTAGGGCTCGAGGAACAGTTTGATCTTGCGAACATTCTGGTTTGGCGATCCAGCCGGGGGTTCCTGCGATCGCACATAGCCACTTCCATGAAGCTCTACGGGAATACCGTAGACGCGACTGGCCAGGTATCGCGCCTCTCGCGCAGACAATCCTGAAAAATCTCCAATCTTTTGCGGATCAAAATTTCGAGATGGATCGGCCAGTGGCGCGAGCTCAGGGACCTTAATGGTCTGTGAACTTTCGCGAAGAACGGGAAGAATGCTCTGAACAAACCGCGCAAATACGGGTGCTGCAAGGGATCCGCCACTTTCCTCACCTGCTTCATCAAATACAATCAGCCCACCATACCTGGGATTCTGTGCGGGAAAGAACCCGAGGAATGATGCTACGAATTTCTCTTCATAGCCACGAGCGCTCGATTTCTGACCTGTTCCAGTCTTTCCAGCAATTGCAACGTCTTCGATGCTGGCCGCACGGGCCGTTCCCTCGGCCACGACACGGCGCATGTAACGGATGACTTCTCGATTCACTGCCGGCTCGTATGGATTGCGTTCACGGATGATCTTATGCTCGTACCAGACGTGTCCGTTTTGCGCAACCGCCTGACGCGCTAGCGCAGGCCTCAGTAGCGCCCCACCATTGGCGATCGAACCGGCCGCGCGAAGCAGCTGAATTGGAGAAACGCTGAAACCCTGGCCAATGGGGAAATAGATCCTTGAGGCCGGCACCCAGTCCGCGAGCTCCGGCAAGTAACCAGGCGCCTCTCCTGATCCAGGTGGCACAATGTCCGTTCTTACACCAAAGCCGAGCGCTTTCAAATCCGCATACAGTTTCTCGGGTGGAATCCTGTTCATAGCCTGGATGATTCCCACGTTACACGACTTTGTAATGATGTCTGAAAGAGTGACTTCTCCGTGGGCAAACATCTTTCCGTGAACTCGACAACGCACAGTTACGTTGCCGACTTTGTATTCTCCGTTGCAGAAGAACTTCTCGTTTGGCTTTACCGCATTGTTTTTGAGCAAAGTTGCGGCCATGAATATTTTTACGGTTGAGCCTGGCTCGTACGCCATCCGAATCCCGAGATTCTCGCGCGATTCGGTTCTGCTGGTCTGATACTCGTTTGGATTCAATTCCGGGAAACTGGCCATGGCCAGTACTTCACCGGTCTCCAGGTCCATAAAGATTCCCGTAGCCCCTTTTGCACCGGAGGATTCGTAGGCAGCCCGCATTTCCTTCTCAAGGCGACTCTGGATCAGGCTATCGATCGTTAGGTACAGCGAGGGTCCACGCCGGTCTCCAATTTCTGCCCGGCCCAACATTTCGTGATAAGACCTTTCAAGACCGGCTAGAGCAACGCCGGGATCTCGACCCACAAATCCAAGAAGATTCCCCGCAACAGTTCCCGCCGGGTAGAGACGTTTGAATTCATACTCACGATGGATCCCCGGAATCTTCATGTCCATGATTCGATCAGCGGTGAAATTGTCCACCTGGCGTTTGAGGTAGAAGTACTTGCGATTGTTTGATTGATAAATTTTCTTAAGTATTTCCTCAGGTGTGATCGCCAGATACCGAGCAAGATTCTGGGCAGCAAATTCAGAATCGATTAGTTCGGCGGGCGCAATGGCGATTGCGCTGGCTTCTTCCGTTCTTGCAAGACTGATCCCCCGTCGATCCAGGATAGGTCCTCGGATAACATTGTCTCGCTCTGCAACCGCGTCATCCGCTCCCGAGAGGGACAACCAGAGTATTCGCGCCGAGAGGATGCCCAGGATTACGCCGCAGGCAACTCCAAAGATCCGCAAGCGCGAATGAACCTTGTTCATCATTGCAGAATTCCATCGACTGGACTTTTCACTGTGCCCATGACGTAATCAATCGGGACGAATCCGAAACTGCGTGAGTCCCGGGATGCGTTTGCCCGATCGCCAAGAACAATAAGACCGCCGGCAGGAACAAGGCCGCGCAGCGGAAGCCCATTACCGGCCGCCCAGACGGCGACCGGACCCAGTTGTTCAACTTCCGTGTGCAGTCGAAACACCGGTGGTTGAATTGTAACTGGCTGCGTTGGGATCAGACGCGGCTTACCGTTCACGGAGACAGCTTCATCATTAACAAAGAGATGGTCATCGCGAAACTCAAATCGTTCGCCAGGAAGAGCAACCACTCGCTTTACAAGGATGGCGTCTGCTCCGTCATCCAGTCCAGGGAATCGAATCACAACAATACTACTCTTCTCGAGAGCGCCCCAGCTTGCAAGACGATGAAATCCTGAGGATTGAATTGACGGCACGATCGGCGGCGCGATCAGCCCGACAGCAAGTTTGTTTACCCATACAATCTTGCCCGCGCGGAGAGTGGGCTCCATACTTTCCCCTCTGATCGCAATCGGCTGACCCAGACAGTACTGCAGATGCATGAAAACGCCTAGAACTGATACCGCGATTTCAAGGCCTCGGCCGCGAGATCGTCGTGCCCTGAACACACCCAGACAAATACAAATCACGAACGGAAGAAACGCAAGGGCCTGCGGGAGCCACTCGCGGAGCCAGCCCCAGCAAAATAACCCCGAATATAGCCAGAATAATATGCTCAGCACGGTTTTCGTTCGATCTAGCATTGTAAAAAGGCTTTACATGGCACTCAATCGGGCCAGTTTAGGCTTCCTCGACTTCGTTCCTCACAAAGAAAAATGGCAGAAGAAAACGTCTTACAGCTTGAGCTGGACAAACTTGATGTGTCTGCGCTCAAGCGGCTGGCCACGCTCTGGAACATCAACAAGATTCCAAAAGAGAAGAAAGCCATCGCGAAGAAAATCGTCGAGTGTATGCAGGATGAGTTCTACCTCAAGGGAGTCCTCGAACGACTGAGCGCAACCCAGGTAACTATCTATACTTCTATCCTCAAGAGCAAGTCGAGCATCCTCACCCTCGGTGAGATCGCGCGCAAGATAGGCGCGCCCCCGGTCAATGCAGAGATGGAGCTGGGCGTACTGAAACGATACTTCCTGGTTTACCAGCGCAAGAATC
The DNA here is from genome assembly GCA_016788865.1 of Leptospirales bacterium. Lineage (GTDB taxonomy): Bacteria > Spirochaetota > Leptospiria > Leptospirales > Leptonemataceae > JAEUSB01. The sequence goes on along the minus strand of JAEUSB010000071.1, from coordinate 5,507 downwards.
GCGAGCGCCTCACAAACAACCTCGATAAGTACTATTTTTTCACAGAAAGCGGCGTTAAAATCCGCATGGAAACAAACGAAAAGGGACAGAAGTTCCGTAGTAGTCTTCCAAAGACAGTTTTCAGTCGGCCTTCTGTTCCAAAGGAATGGGAATCGGTAGCGGGCAAGAAGCCAGACTCTGCTGCACTGAGTTCTCCGGAGAACATCCGTAAGCTGATAGATCACCTTTCCGATCTGGAACGGGAGCTGCTGTTAGAGTGTTTTCAGCAAGGCGGCATTCTCGAAATGCATCGCGTCAAAGAGATTGCAACGGCTCGCAAGGCCAAGTGGGAGGATCCCGTTGTTCACCTGAATGACCTGGGGCTCTTAATCGATGATTACTACATAGACGAAAAGTTTGTAAGACTTCTAATCATGCCTCTGGAAGTCTTTGCATTGTACTCGGAGAATCCCGCGTTGCCCGGAGAGAAGAAAGGGACCAAGAAACGCCAGGAGCGCCGTGTCGTAAACGATCTGGATTTTGTGCTGAACGTTAAGAAGATGATCGTTTATCTCGGTCGCAAAGGACTCAATCTCGCAAAATCCGGAAAGATCAAACAAATCGATCTCAAAGACACTGAAAACAAATTCCTGAGACCTGACATTTCCCTTTTCATGGAGAAAAGTCAGATCTATCAAATTGAACTGCTTCTACCTCTGATGCGCCAAATGGATATCGTTCGCGTTAAGCGCGACGACGTGGTTCTCAGAAACGACTACGATGCCATCCTCGAAACAGATCCGTTCGAGCTCGAAAAACGGGTAATGCAAGAAATCACAATGGGACGTGACCGCCGCGTTCGCTATGAAGATGTGTTCGAACCAATGTATGTACCCTTCTATGAGAAGGCTGTCTTTGATGAGTGCGTGTCTGCAATTCAGAAACGCGGTAAGGTGTTGTTCTTTGTAATCCTTGCTTCCATGATCCGCGAAAAGTTAATCCTTTCAAAGGCCTTCAGGATTAAGAATTTTCAGCAGGAACTGGCAGACCTCAAGAAAGAAATCACGAGTGCCTTCTTCTATCTGCAGCTTCTCGGGTTGATCTCGGTTGAATATCCAGATCGTCGCATCGAAATTTCTGAACTGGGGAACTTACTATTCCGAGGTAAGGCTCTCGTCCGCGATGACCAAAAAGGTGGCGTGATTCTCAACCCGGATCTTAGCTTGATTGCTATTCCAGAGAAGCTATCTGTTGAAGGCCTCTATTTGTTGAAGTGCTTCCTTGAGCTCAAGAGCTTCGATAACGTGTTTACTTTCCAGCTCACACGCGAGTCTTTCCTGGAAGGACTTCTACTGAAGAAGAACCCGCAGGAGCTGATTGAATTTCTACGTCGCACTTGCCGTAGCGATCTGCCGCAGAATCTGCTCTTTTCAATTGAAGAGTGGTCACGTTCCGTCCCACTCGTTACCATCACAGACGAGTGCGTTCTGGTCCAAACACAGGACGCAGCTCACATGGATCTCTTGCTCGGGCAGATTTCCGGAAAGAAGTTTGTCACTCAGAAGATTGGGCCAACCTCGATTCTCATCGAGCAGGACAAGATTCCCGAAACCATTCAAATCTCAGAAAAACTAAACCTGATTGTACGACTGGTGCGCTGATGCGATTCCTCCTTGTAATTATCCTTCTGGGATTTCTGGGTCAGTGCCGGGACTCCAGCAAGGAATTCTCCGTCCGTTTTAAAGACTTCAGAATCGCCGAGCAACCCGCAGGACTTCCTGGAGGCCTTGCGGCCAACTTTCGGTACCAGCCTTCACGATCTCTACTGAGTGCAACTTACGAACCGGACTCGTTGGCCTCACAAACAGAGGGCGCAGTGGAACTGGAAACGGCAGATGCAGCCGAAAAAGTTGAAGCGTATTACATGACAACGTTACGCGACAATGGCTGGAAGGTAATCCAAAGCAAGAACACAGCCAATGAAATCCTGATCATGGCAGAATCCGCGTACAGTGAAGTGGTGACCATTATCGTCCGGGGCAAACAGCCCACTCGTATCAAGCTCTACATTCGGAGGCTGGGACGGGACGCATGAACCGGCCTAGCTTCCTGAATCGCGAAGACGCATTTCCTTACCTTTCAATTTTGCTACTCATTGGGGCTTCGCTCCTATTGGTCTGGCTTTTTCGCTCTTTTGTTTGGCCTGTGTTCCTCGCATTTGTTTTCTACGTTGCGTTTGAATCTTTGCATAAGCGCTTTCTAAATCTTGTCAAGGGTCGTCGCAATCTGGCTGCAACCATGAGCATGATTGGTGTTCTCATTATTATCCTTGGCCCGATTGCCTTGTTGATCCGGCAGTTAATAATCGAGGCTATCGATCTAGGCATTCGGATTAAGGATCTCCTCGCATCAGACGCAATTTTGCAATCCCTTCCACACACTCCTGGATTCCTTGATCCAGTTACTTCCGATCCCTTTTTCTGGGTGGCCCAGCAGGAAACGGTCCTTCACCTGATTGATCGCTATAGTACTTTCCTGGAACCGGACAAGCTGGGGAGCTTCCTGGGCGACGCATCGAGTTTCGTTCTTGGCAGCATGGCTTTTACTATTACTTTGATTGCAAATTTGAGTCTGGCACTGATTCTCTTGTTCTTTCTGTTTCGAGACGGCGATCGCTTCTACGAATTTGCCCGTGAAGTTCTTCCTATCCCCCATGACCGTTTGGATATTTTCGTTTCAAAATTAAACGAATCGCTCCGCGCTGTGGTTCGAGGGAACCTGTTTGTTTCAATACTGCAAGGAACTGCAATCGCTATCGGCCTGTATTTCTGCGGTATCTCGCGTGGAATCCTGTTTGGCGCTGTTGCCGCGGTGTTCTCATTAATTCCAATCGTCGGGACTTCGGTGGTCTGGCTACCTGCTGCAGCCTTTCTCGCCCTCGTAGAGAACTCCTTTGGGTCAGCCGCCTTTATGGCTGTGTACGGTCCCGGAATGTACCTGGTTCTCGAAAACATTGTTAAACCCAAGGTCCTTGACCGGCAACTGGGCGTTCATCCGATTCTTCTCTTCTTTGCGTTGCTCGGCGGGCTGGTCGAATTTGGAATTACCGGTGTAATCATTGGACCGCTCTTGCTGACGATTTTTGGAACCCTCTGGAGTATTGTGCCGCGCAGGGCTCCTGCAGTTGAAAACAGCACGCCCGGTTAGCGTTTACAGAAACCAGGGCAGGAGCCAGGTTGCCCCCAGTGGAACCCGTTAGAAAGCAAGAAACGGACGGACGTCAAGTTCTCAGCATCGGGCAGATCAATTCGATCGTGCGGGACGTGCTGGCGAGCGAACTGCATCTTCAGAACATCTGGATTGAAGGGGAAATTTCTAACCTGGTTACTCACACCAGCGGCCATATCTACTTCTCTCTAAAAGATGAATCTTCCTCGCTGGCCTGCACCTTCTTCAAAGGGGCTAATCAACGTAATCGAGACGTAAAAATTGCAAATGGTTTGCGGATTCAGGCGCGCGGAGGCATCAGCGTCTTTGTTCCGCGCGGTCAGTATCAGTTCAATGTCCAGCAAGTCCTCCCGGCAGGTGAGGGATTGCTGCGCCTCAAGATTGAGCAGCTCAAGCGTAAGCTTTACAATGAGGGACTCTTTGCAGGCGAACGCAAGAGACCATTGCCATCGTTTCCGTTTACTGTGGGGATTGTGACCGCGCCCACCGGGGCCGCGATCCAGGATATTATCCGTGTTGCAAGGAGTCGCTTTCCCAATGTCAATTTGCTGCTCGCACCCTGCGTCGTCCAGGGCCCGGAAGCACCGGAATCAATTGCATACGCAATCGAGCTCCTGAATCGGGCAGAGCTCGAAGTTGACGTTATCATCGCAGGTCGCGGCGGAGGATCGTTCGAGGATTTGCTGCCGTTCAATGAGGAAATGGTCGTTCGTGCTTTTGCATCATCGCGCGTTCCAATTGTTTCGGCCGTGGGTCATGAAATAGATCATCCCCTTACGGATCTCGCAGCCGATGATTTCGCCGCCACCCCCAGTGCCGCTGCACAGAAGGTAGTTCCGATTGTTGGCGATATCATGGATCGCGTGGAAGAGTGTGCATTGAGGCTCCGCTTCTCATTGGTTCAAAATCACAAACGGGGTAAGGATCGCCTCCAACGAGTTCTGACATCGCGTGTGCACAAGAAGCCTTCTGCGATGCTCGAACCCGCTTTTATGGAGCTTGATGCTCTTGAGCGCGGCATCGGCAATGCGATGCGCGCAAGGATCCAAAAACACCAGCGCCAGTTGGAAACGTTCCAGAACTTGCCAATGTTCTATTCGCGACGTATTCAGGAATTCTGGGAACACTTCAAGATTGTTGAAGAACGGTTAACCAATTTCAGTCCACTGGGGACTCTCAAGCGCGGTTACTCAATTCTGCGTAACGGGCAAAATAAGATCTTGCGTCGCGCTAGCGAGACACGCATCAATGAAGACCTCGAGGTAATTCTATCTCAAGGCAAGTTACGTGTCAAAGTCCAGGAAGTAGTACCCGAATCAGATCCGGCGAATTAGCCCGCGCGCACCGGATTTCCAGGGTCAACGTCGTGCGGGCTTTGGATCCCGCTTTGACGAAATGCACTTGAGGCCGGGAACTATTCTTTCTCTTCGCCCGCGTCCTGTTCGAGTTGCTTAGCCTTTGCCAGCATTTCCGGATCTTCGAACGAATTGCAGGTGAACTGCGATGCCTTGTAGGACTGGGTCTTGTGGAGATTCTTATGGTTGATGCTTCGCGGACCTGGCATTGCCGCAACGTTAGCATATGCAAAATTTCGCAGAACGTAGGGACCATCTGCTTTGCTGTTGCAGAACATTGCTCCATAGTATTTGAGCGGTACTATCTGTGTGCCCGGGGATAACTTAACCCGATTCTGCGACCAACCAATTGCATCTCCGTCTTCGGAGTACAGACTGCCCTGAATGTGATAGAATCCTTCTTTCTCAACCTGGAACTCGGCCTCGACCACAAGGTGGTTGCCTTTCTCATCTGACTGAACGCTATCTGAGAATTTTCCGGTGTGGCGAATATTCAGCGCACCGACGTTGAAAGCGTTTGTAACCAGAATCTCTCCAACGCTTGTTTGAGCATTGAGCACTACAATGTAGTTTGCCGGTCTATTGTCCCGGGCCAGGTCAGGAGGAAGAGTAAATGCTGCTGTATAGATCAAGTCTCCCTTCTCATCGCCAGTTTGCCCATCGTCGCGCATATCCATTCGAGCGATTTGCTTTCCGTTTGCACCGCCAATGGTAAGCGCCGCTGTGATTCCCTTGAATGGGATCTTCTTCTTATCAGAATCGATCAGGAATGCATGGACCACAAGTGGCTCATTCGGGTTGAAGCTATTCTTGGGCAGATAGTGAACCAGGAACGGCCCTTCCGGGTGATCCGGATGTGGCATTTGTGGTGGAACGCTCTCGAAATCCTCGGAGACCGGGTCATTTTTTGAAGTGATTGGCATTGAGTAAGGAGGCCATTTTGCG
>JAEUSB010000047.1 GCA_016788865.1 Leptospirales bacterium | reverse complement strand
ATCCCTCCACTACAATCCACACAAAACCACGATCTCGCTCAACGCCGCGTGCGGAAGAACGAACGAAGCTCCCTGGAACATAGCCCACTTCGAGCAGATCACAAATCAGATACTTCACCAATTTTACCAGAAGACATGCCCGAAGTGCCAGACGCGCATAGCGGAAGGCCCGATGCGCACGCGTACATATTTGACGCGCTGCGGAAAATGCAAGACTCAAGTTTCGAGGCTCTCGAACACACCCTGGCATCACCTAAAACTTCCTCGTTGGATGATCGGGTTCGCAGTGTCGGAAGCGGTGGTGCGATTCCCCGCCCTGATCCCGTCGACAGAACTGAGCCGCAGACTCGGGATCTCAGAGAGCTCGGCTCTTCGCCTGAAGCGCAGAGTTCAACTGTTCGCACACGATCAGATGGATTCGATAAAGTCGCTGATGCATCAGGAGCTCAAGAGCAAGTTCCGGGGAACAACTCTACCACCTGAGGATAAGAACGTAGATTTGAGAAAGGATCGGAGATTTCGCGCGAAGCTTGGATCAATCGCACAGTGCGATACACTGGCACTCTTCAGCGCATCACAGAGAGCAAATGGGGGCAGAAAGAGGTACAAGCACTCTGGCCAGACAGCATCATTGTACCTCTCAGAAAGGCTTGGTGGAAGGCAAATCGGCACTATGACGCATATACTGAGCTGGCGCGGAGGTCCGATCTTACTGGACTCGATACCGGACCAGAAAGCGCAGACGATAGGTCCGCTTCTGGACAAGTACATTCCTCATGACGTTCCATTCTTCACGGACGAGGGATACAGGTTCTACGCGCGCATGAATAAGAATCACAGGATGGTCTCACACTCATCGCGCTCGCCGGAGAAGCGATACCGCTGGGGCAGAGATCGATGGTGCAAGAACGGAGTGCACTCACAGACAGCGGAGGGAAACGGGCGCGCGATCAAGCAGGCATTCGCGGTGTACAACTGGATCGACCCGAAGTACAGCCAGTTATACCTCAGCGAGTATGCATTCCTGAAGGGGATCAAGTACTACGGGCTAGAGAAGATAGCGGAGAGGAGCAGGAAGCTGGGAGAGAAAGCGCGGATGGGATCGAGTGCGCGGGGAGAACGGACAGAGAACGGGAAAATCCGCCACCAGGGTACAGGAGCGTACAGGAACCCGGAGGAGCGAGAAGAAGACAGAGGGAGGAAGGGACGGAAGGGAGAGAGGGAACGGGGGCAGAAGGGACAGGGACAGCGGGGGCAGGGACGGAGGGAACAGGGAACGTGTACCCTGGTACCGAGTGCGGATTCGCTTCCAGAGATTGCCGCTACCAGATAAAATCGGTTGCCTCATCACGCCTGTCATGCCCGTCCAGAACATGAAAACGTCGCACACGACCGAGAAGCACGCTGTTCATGGTCGAAATCGGAATATGAATTATCTTCTGGCCAAGACGACTGGCAATGGCGACTAACTTTGCGGAAGGTGGCCTGTGTGCCAGATGCACAACGGCATTCTTCTCATTGTAGTCGATTGCCGCCGCCAACAGGCGATCAGAAGCTTTCTCAAATTCTGAGTAATTGCTATCTTCCCAGATGTCGTGGAGGCGACGCGGCGGGTAGGTCATCATCAATCCGCCGTATCTGCAACGGCAGATGCCCGGACCAATGACTTCCATCCCGGGGGCAGTTGCGTAGAGTGCCATGTCGCTTTCCTGATTGTGCTCGCCCCACCAGACCACTTTCCAATCATGTTCAATCTCATCGTCGCTGAAGATAATTACAACGCTGCCAGCCTCAATGCCACGATCCTGGATGTCCTTAACGAACACCTTGCCCACATGCAGATTTCGAATGGTTTCCCGATAGTCGATTCCATCCATCAAACTCGATGTAAACGGAGTCACTTTGCTTTCCGCACCCTTCAAGACAGACGTGGCTTTCTTCTGAAGATATTTACCAAAATCTTCAATCACTATGTCTTCGGGTGGGTAGGAACATATGCCACCACCGCGAAACGAATCCCGCCATTCGCCCGGATATTTCTCGCGCTGAAACTTCTTGCGGATGGGTGGCGGAGGCACGCGCTTTTTCTTTTTCAATCTGACCCGGAAGCGAATCATCTTACTATCACGATAAAGATCGTCTAACGTCAGCTTTTTCTCCGGGAATTTTGGATTCTTGATCGGTGGAATAAAATTCAGGATATCATAGAAGATTCGTGCAAAGTTGTCGCCTCCAAATGCGCGGGCAGACATGACCAGCCTGTAGGCATCGGGAAGTAGTCGATTCTCGAGCCAGCTCCATGTGCGCGCAAATCGTGTGAAATTCTTTTCGATTCTGGGAGAAAACATTTCTCCACTTTCTTTCTCGTATCTGGAAACAGATTCGCGGTAAACGGCGCGCTGCAATACAATCCTGTTAAAGGCGCGAATCGTCCGTTCATTTCTGCGAACCAGATTCCAGGTGGCATTAAAGTACCCTGGTTGAGAAAGCACTTCGGGTGATTCTCTCGAAAGCGTGTTTAACTCAAATTCAGGGCCGGGGCGCTTCTCTCGCATTAGGGATTCAAGCGGCTCTTCATCATCAGAAGTGACAGTGTGCCCACGGTACTGCTGAACTTCACTCAGGATTGTGTGATAGCGTTCAAATTCATCGTCCGGGAGTTTTACCAGATGTTCGAGTGCTGGCAAATGCTTGATACCGCAAACCACAAGCAAACATCCATCAAGTCGACCCGGTGTGGTTGCGTCAAAGAGGGGCGCCAGGCTGCGGATGCGCTGTGCCATGTGTAACTCACGCACAAAATCTCCGCGCATGTTCTCGCGCGGTGTGGCATCATACTTAATTGGAACGTGATTCTTCTTGTAAAGCTCGTAAATAGTGCGAACACTCATGACGCGTAGCACAAAAGTGTCCGGGAACCAATCCGGATGAAAACCGTAACTCTGTGGAGAAAAAAGGTCCGCGTCACCAGGGTTAACAGAAATGCAAGGCGCGTCGATTGCGTGCAACGGAATTCCCAGCTCGTTCGCGCTTCGAGCTGCTTCCACAATTGGCTCAAGTGGCTCAAGGATAAAGTGCACTGGAATCCCAAGGGCATCTTCAAATGAAACGATTGGGATTTGATCGGCATGCGGCAGAACGTCGCTTAGCCTGCTCTCCATATCCTCCGGGATTTCAAGGGCCAGCCCGGCCGGTGGTTGAGACAAAAACATCTGTCTGATCAATACAGAGTATTCGGCAGAGCCGTGTACAATTGGAAGGGCCCGAACGGCCGGTCCGAGTGCAATGGTTTCTTCAAATAGATCGAGACGTTCAGTCATACGCTCTGGCGGCACGCGCAGAATTGTGCCCTGAAAAGCAGCTTGCGACCGTCGTCCGAGCCCGCAGTTGCGGACGCTCGGAACGCGGTGATGCCGCTCGACGCACGCAAACTGCTTTCAGTCATGAATCTGCGCAAGTCTTGTCGCTCACGGGATTGTGTTCCGCGCGACCAACAAAATAAACCGGCAAACAGACGAGAAGGGAAAACAGCGCAGCCTGGTTGATCTCTGTCAGACCAGGTGAATGAACCATATTTCATATACCAACTACTAGACCAGGTAGCGAAGGGCCTCATCGCCCAGGACACCCATTACAGAATCATGTAAGAGCTCACGCATGCGCTTTTCGTCCACAACAAGGCCCGACCCAGGCACCCCTTCCGGGCTATCATCCGTTGATGGTTGAATGAAATTCCTGGAAACACCAAGTTTCAAAACGAGACGCGTGATATTGATCCCGTCGCGAACGGAGAAAGGCTCATCTGCACTGTGGGCCTTCTGCAAAAAATTCACAACATACGTTAGAATCTCGCGCGGAGCAAATGGAAGGTTGGCTCTGAGAATCTCCATTTCTTCATCTGCATCAGCAAAGTCGATGTATATCTGAGGCTGGAGGCGGCTCTGAATGTATTCCGGAATCTCATACGTGGATGCATCCTCGTTCATGGTCGCGCAGAAGCGAAACTCAGGATGCGCCTTTATTTTTACGCCGGCCACAATGGATTCAATATAGCGACGATGATCGAGCAGTGCGGCAAGCGAGGCCCAGGATTTTTCTCCCATGCGATTGCCCTCATCTAGAATGGCAACACCACCCTCAATCATGGCGCTGACAATGGCTGAGGCAACGTATTTGATCTTGCCAGACTCCGAAATAACCGGGGTCACAAGCAAATCTTCCGGACGGGTGTCCATTGTGGCCTGAAAGATGTAGGTAGGTTTCTTTAGGACTTTTGCAGCAGCGCAGGCCAGGGTGGTCTTTCCCACGCCGGGGCGCCCCACGAGCCGGGGATTCAGTGGCAAATCGCTAGGATGGACCAAAACCCAGCAGGCCATCAACTGGTGGAGGACATCCATATTCCCAACCCAGTTCTGATCAATTACATCAGGGCTTGCGAGTTGAATGCTGACTCCGTCAATGACTAGTGTTTTCATGAATCCTGCTTACCAGTAGAAATGTATAGAATCTTTCCTGCAATCATTTGAGTTTTAGAAAAACGAAAATTTCGGGAATTGCGCTCTTTTTTGATTGTAAACCGGACATAAAGGGGCGAATCTTTCGCATGAAAGTCGATTACATCACGTACGCAATTCCTGTCTTTCTCTTCCTGATTGCAGTAGAAGTCATAGTCAGCAAAGTCAAGAAACTCGGCTACTACTCGTATCATGATTCCGTGAACGACCTCAGCGCCGGGATATTCCAGCAAGTTGTTGGGGTTTTCAGCAAGTTTATACTCGCTGGCCTTTACGTCTTGATCTATGAAAACTATCGGTTTTTCACAATCTCCGGCACGTCCATCATAGCCTGGATCGTCTGTTTTCTTGCCGTAGATGTTGCATATTACTGGTTCCACCGAGCAGCGCATGAGTCCGCAGTATTCTGGGGATCTCATCTGCCACACCATCAAAGCGAAGAGTATAATCTGACGGTGGCGCTTC
>JAEUSB010000006.1 GCA_016788865.1 Leptospirales bacterium | reverse complement strand
AAAGGAAGAGAACCATATTGTATGCAATGGCTATAAACAGAATCCCAAAGTAGAACCCATGAATCAATAGCTCCCTGGTCTGCTTCCTGGCGAACGCTCCTGTAGATTGTAGAATGAATGGGAAATCTGTGCGCAATTCAGATCGTGCACGCATCAGAAATTGAATCTCTTCGCCCGGTGCAAGCTGCAACGGAAAAGTTAGATGTGTGTACTGTATCGGACGCTCTGCGAACCTCCGGTTGCTGCCGCCGCCCTGTGCGCTGACCGTTCCGTGCGAAACGGCATAGAGCACAACATCTTCAACCAGCGGCGAAGCCGCAACGAAACGGAGATCGCGCGTTTCCGGGCCGGGATTCTTCAGGCTAAAGCGAATCCAGATCGTGCCTCGCTTGAACCCGAACGTTAAATTGCCCCGCGGATTGGGCTCAAAGGTGCGGGACTGGACCTCCGGCATTTCCACGGTGCTACCTTCGTCGATCCAGACCGAAGTGTACGGTCCAACTTCTATTGAGAAATCTCCCGGTGGTACCAGAACTGCCTCCGCGTGCAGAGCCGCGGAGGCCAGGAATAGTAGAGCGTAGATTGCAAGCCAGCGGGGCATTGGGGTGCAATGCTATATTGCCGGGTCTCCTTTGTCACCAGTTTTCCCGGAACGTTGCGAGGCACCGGGACCAGAAAACCGGGCCGGCTCATTCTGTTTTACTTTTTGTAATCTGGGTCTGAGTTAAATACTCCAAGAGGATTGGCGCCTAACGTTATCGCGGGACAAGCAGGCGCGCCGCTTTGACCGGCACGCCCGAAGAATCTACTGAATTCCAGCTGAAGCGATCATGCCTTGCAGCATTTGCTCCATTGCGGGGTCTTTAGCACAGTCTCCAACTTTTTGGAATGTTGTAGTAAGTGATGCAAATTTGAGTTTGGTTGTGGCCGGAAGTTTTTCGTTTGCAGCTTTGACTTCCTTAAGTCCTGCCACGATATCGCTTGCGGGGGCTTGAATGGCTGCTGCCATCTTCTTACAATCTTTCATATTGGCTTCAATGCCTGCGTTCAGGTCATCCAGGCCCTTTTCGATTTTGAGTGCGGTTGGGCTTTTAGGCGCGCACGCCACCAGGCCAAGTGTCATCGCCATACCCGCCAGCAGTAGGCTTATTCTTAATTCCTTCACTTTGTAGTCTCCTGTTCCAGTTTGGATTCAGCATCCGGGCTCCTGACCAGGTAATGTCAATGGGAAAATCTTCACGGACTTACCGGACGATTCGTTGAATGCCCCGACGCCTTTCCAGCGGACCGAATGTATTTTTTCTGCGAAAGAGAATCACCGTATCCTTGTGATTTGTGAGGTATGCAATCAGTTTGTTCGAAAGGGCATCGATTGTTGGTGATTCGCAGACCTGTCATTTTTAGAATTCATTTGACCGGAAGTGCCCGGGTTGCAGCGTCCTGGCAGGGCATCATATGAGAGTCACAGACGGCAAAGAGTTTACGTCCTATATGCGAACGGTGCGGAAACGCACGCTCGAAGTAGTCCGCGCTGTTCCGCCGGAGCGTACAAACTGGCGAATGTCCGGCGACAGTATGTCCGTAATTGAAATCGTACAACATATCGCCAGCGTCGAGAAGGCTTTGTGGGGAGCGGCACTCGCCCGAGAGATGGCGGCCGCCAGGCTGGACGAGTTTCCGCGGGACAGCATGGATATGGCGACGGCCCTGACATATATGAAAGACGTGCGGGCTGGATCGGAGGTGTTCTGGTCCGGTCTCGGCATTGAAAAACTAAGAGAGAAAGTGAAAACGCCAACAGGCGATCTTATTCAGCTTGATCGCTGGTTGGTGCTCGCAGCCGAACACGAAATTCACCACCGCGGCTTTATCCATGCATATCGAAAGATATGGGGATTGTCCTCATCGCCAATATACGGTCTGACATATGAGGATTTGAAACAATTGCTGGCCAGGTGAATCAAAAAACTGCCGCACTTTTGTAGACCGTTCATGCAGTTCCCGCATCGGGCGTAATACAAAAATGAATTAATCCGATTGCGCCCTGGAAAGCGGGGCGTACCTTATTGTCTCGGATATGAAACGTTTCAGTTTTCTCATAATCTTGCTCGCCGTGGTTTGCTGCTCCAAAGAGGCAACTGTCAATACTTATGTTGTGGCAGGAAATCAGCGCACATGTTGCTCGGCGGATATCCCAATAGGTAGTAGTTCGGCGTTTCTAGACATTCGGATCCTGACGGATCAAGCGTACCTCTGGGAACGAAACTATCCCTCGCTTTCTGTGGATTACACTTCAGGTTTCTACGATACGGGTAGGCTCAAGCATCTTGATGTGGACCTTGCCGTAAATGGTGCGGAACTCAGGCCAGACCTGGAATGGATCGAGGCGGGTTATGGCGATGCGTTTGGATCGCGAATGAGTCTTTCTCTTAAACCAGAAGAATGCTGCGCAAACTTGAATCAGAAGATGCCTTATACTCTCACAGCCGACGATGGGTCCGTGAAGTTTGGTGTTTCTATTCAAAAAAAATTCAAATCCACACGTTTGCCCGCGCGAATGCAGCTCGCTTACACAGTCACAACAGACCGGGGAACATATAGAAATAATAAGGACCTGGTTCTCGTTGAGCGCAAGGAGCCCTGGGGCAACTTCTTCCGTTTTCATTGACAGGTCCGGCGGCCCCGCTTCCTTGAATGCAAATGAGCTGCCCGCATGAGTCACTCCTGAACCAGTATGGCCCACCAAATATTAAGTGGTGCGAGGAGAGCCTTTGTGCCATTGTGCAGCAACCGGCAAATACGTGGAGTAACCTGGCCTTTGTTGCGGTTGGCTTCTGGATTCTATTTCAGGCCCGCAGCGCCTGGTCTCGCGTCATGGGCTACTCCGTAGTGCTGCTTGGTTTACTTTCGCTTTACTACCATGCTTCCAATGTTTACATCACGCAGCTCGGTGATTTTCTTGGAATGTTCCTGTATCTTGGCTTGTTGCTGATCTGGAATCTACGCCGTTTGGGAATGATTGCCGGTCAGACTCAATCGATCCTTGCCTATTTCCTTACAGTCTATGCAAATATTGGAATGTTGATTCTTTTCCCTCTGGTTCTGGGGCTTCCAATCCAGCTAATCATCTTCGTAAACACGCTGATAGTCTTTGCAATGGAGGCGTTTCTGGTGCGGAGAACGGCGCAGGTATTTGGAGCAAGAATCTATCGGGATTACATCGTGGCCGTAGTCTTGCTTGGAGCCGCGGCAGTCTGTTCGCGACTGGATCTTATGGGCGTGTGGTGTGATCCCACCAACCACTGGCTTCAGGGGCATGCCACATGGCATCTGCTCAATGCGGCTTCCATGATTTTCGTTTTCCGGTTCTACAGTCGCAGCGGTGTTGATCGGCCGACGTGACCGACACTGAGAAACATCGCTTGACCTGAATTTGAATCTCAGGGAGAACAAGGTATGAAAATGAAACTCCTCCTCATTGCCCTTCTGGTTGTAGTTCCGCTGGTTGCTCAGGGCGGTTGTATCGCCTGAGCCTAAAGAGGCCCCAGGTAGACAATCGAGCTGGCTTTAACAATCGCAAATACGGCATCTCCCGGTTTTAACCCAAGCATCTGACTGGCCTCATTGGTGATGAGAACACGTAGTCCTGGCTCAATCACCAGGAGCGCCGTATCTGCAAGTGGTATTGATCTAACTACCTTGCTTGCAAAGACGTTCCGGGCTGATATTGCCTCTGGCCTGACCATGGCCAGGAGAATATCATTTGCGTAGAGGGCGAGCCGAACCTGTCCACTCACGTTAGTCGGCATTAAAACGCTCAACTCGAGGAGTCCTACTTTTACTCGACCCGGGCCAACTACTTCCCCAACCATATAGTTGTCGAATCGTGTTTCGCTCTGTCTCAATATCGATTCGGTGGGCCCGCGCGCAGTGACCTGGCCATCCTCGAGCCGCAGCGACCAGTCTGTGAGCCCCATGACTTCATCTGCAGAGTGGCTCACAAGTACCATGGGAAGTCTCAAGAATGTCTTGAGTTGATTGAGTAAGGACATTGCCTCGCGGCGCGAGATCTCATCGAGCCCGTTAAAGGGTTCGTCGAGCAAGAGCAATTCAGGTTCGCTCAGGATCGATCGCGCCAGAGCAACACGCCTTGCTTCCCCACCGCTGAGTGTTTCAGGCATTCGGTCGAGAAGATGAGCGATCCCAAGAACATAAGTAACATCATCCATTTTGCTTGCCCGCCGACTATAAAGCAGATTCCTTCTGACGCTCAGATGTGGGAAGAGGTGCGGTTGCTGCGTCACGTAGGCGAGACGCCTGCCTTCGATGGATCGTTTCTCGAGGCGGACTCCATTGAGCTGAAGCTTGATTGCTGGCTGGATACCTGCAATCGCATCCAGGAGAGTTGATTTTCCGGACCCGCTTTTGCCAACGATTCCAAGCGCGTTTGCCTCGAACTGCTCATTTACCTCCAATCGAAAAGTGCCCGATCTTTGAATCCTGACTTGAAGATCAAATCTCATGGTTCTCTCTCAATCCGATTCTTGTGGAGGTGATCGAGAAATCGCGAGAGCACAACGGCAGTCAGACAGATCAGAATCGACGCAAGTACCATTGTTGCAATGCGTGCCTCGCCTCCGGGTTGATCCAGTTCAGCATAGATTGCGAGCGGTATGGTTTCCGTTTCTCCAGGAATTCTGCCAGCAAGGATAATTGTTGCGCCAAACTCACCGATACCTCGCGCAAAGGAAAGCACAGCACCCGCAAGGATTCCGGGCCAGGCCAGGGGTAGTGTGATCTGGAAAAAAGTCCGCATCCGGGATGCACCCAGGATTCGGGAAGCGAGCTCGAGGCCAGGATCGATGGACTTCATTGAAAGGGAAACGCCGAAAACCAGCAGCGGGAACCCCACGGTGGCCGCTGCAACAACCGCGCCCAGCCAGTGGAACGCCACAGGCAGACCCGCGGAGGACAGCAGTAATCCCAGCGTTCCGCGCGGCGAAAATAGCCACAACAGTAGATAACCAACTACAACGGGAGGAAGAACCATGGGGAGGGCAACCAGTACATGGATCAGTGTTCGCAATCTTGATCTGGTTCTTTCCAGAAACCAGGCGACAATAATGGCCGGGATCAGGCTAAGCGACGTGGCAGCAAGTCCGACGGCCAGTGAGGTCTCGATGCTAGTCAATAGATGGCCCTTTAAGTGTAGCTACTCAATGTATTTCCAGGAAACCACGGCGCGTAGCCCTTTGAAGGGCTGCCGGTTCGCGCAGGCGATTGAAGAAGGGTCTGCCTTCTTCTCCGAGGAGCCCAACCGAGTAAGTGATCTTCGCGTGGCTGTGCTCGGGAAACGTGTAGACAATTCGCACTCCGGGCTCCGCGGCCGCATCTGTTGCATAGACGACTCCGGCAGTTGCGGCACCGAGCATAACCTTGGTTAGCACATCGCGAGCGTTTGAGCCGTAGATCGTTCGTTTGGGAGTCGCGATTCCGAGCGAACGAAAAGCATCGCGCGCGTATTTGCCCACGGGAACCTTTTCGTTGGCAAGAACCAGACTATCGAGCTCCTTAATATCCACATCGAGGCTATGATTTGCAGCCACGCAAACCAGGCGATTTGAGAGCCAGTCGTAGCGCTCCAGCGGGCGGACGCGTTCAATCCATTCCGGTGACGCCGAGATCAGTACGTGTGCCTCTGCGCCCGCTTCAATCTGCCGCGCCAGAATTGCAGACGACTCGAATTGGATCGCGATTCTCTGGCCGCTCCTGGCAACGTGGTCGTCTTTGATTTCTGTCAATAGTTCCCGGAGGCTTGAGGCAGCAAACACGCGTACCTGCTTTTCTGTCAGGCGTGCGCAGGCAAGCTGCGCAAGGATCAATAAAAGTAGGGCAGCCTTGCGGCTGAGGTGCAACATACGTAACTCCAAATTGGTGGAATAGCCAATCAACGAAAAAAAAGCGAATGGCGGTCCGCTGCGGAAAATAAGCGGAGGCAATTCCAGGTTAGAGCTTGTCTTCCGTTACCAGTTGTTGCTTTACTGGGGTATGAAAATTCGAGCAATTGTTACAGGCGCTACGGGTATGGTGGGTGAGGGCATTTTGCATGAATGCCTGGCGCACCCTGACGTTGAGCAAGTCCTCATCATCAATCGCAGGCCGTCAGGCGTTTCGCATCCCAAACTCAAGGAGATCATCCACGCCAACTTTTTTGACGTAACGTCGCTTGAAGATCAGTTGAGAGACTACAATGCATGCTTCTTCGCCCTTGGTGTATCGTCGGTCGGGCTCAAAGAGGACGAGTACAGGAAACTGACATACGACCTCACGCTTCACTTTGCGGGGATTCTCGCGCGATTGAACAAGGATATGACCTTCTGCTATGTCTCTGGTTCCGGGACTGACAGTTCGGAAAAAGGAAAGTCGATGTGGGCCAGGGTCAAAGGGAAGACAGAGAACGATCTGTTAAAGCTTCCGTTCAAGGGTTCTTACATGTTTCGCCCAGGTTATATGCATCCGACCAGGGGGCTAAAGAACACGCTGAAGATGGTTCATGCCGTTTCATGGTTGTATCCAATCGCTCGGCCCCTGTTCCCTGGTTTTGTTTGTACATTGAAGGAAGTTGGGCTGGCCATGATCCAGTGTGCCAAATCCGGCTACACTAAGCCAATCATCGAGGTGCCAGACATCGTCGCGTTGGCCGCACGACCCTGACCGGACAAAGCCGGTTGCAGGTCTGGGCAAAGTCAAACACCTGGCAATATGAAGAATGTGAGATACAGTTTCCTCTTATTCCTTGCGTTGTTGCTGAGTTGCGGCGGCCAGTCGGAGTACAAGAGCATGGTTTTGGCACAATTGGGCTTCAGTCGTCAGGCAACTGACAAGATGCTCGATGAGATGGAAAAAACCGGGAAAGCCGACCAGATCCTTGCATGGCGCGCCGGTCCAGGAAGAGCACCCATTGGCTGGCAGATCATGCATCTGGCAGCCACGGAAGATCGATTCGCGAACAAGTTGCTCCAGAATGGCACATCAATCTCTGACGATTGGATCAAACAATTTGAAAGCGGTAAGCCGGCCGGGGACGGTGTGCCCAGAATGTCAGACGTGAGGAAGTATTTAAAGGACTCAAGAGCGGCTCTTGAGAAGTCCATAGGCAACTTTGATCTGTCCAGACTGGATTCAAAGCCGCCCGTAGAGTTTCCGTTTGAGTACCGCAAGATCTTCCAGATCATGGTCTGGCACGAGCCGCATCACCAGGGTCAGGCACTTGCCACTTTCAATCTGTACAAGGCCAGCCATTGAAGAACGGAACTGGGTGTAACCTTGTAGTTTGCCTCTTGCAGACCCGGGGAATCGGGCTATGACTTGTTTGTACTTGACATAGACCGATTGATGGCTTTCGCTCAATGAAAGGCAGGATAACATGGCAGCAAAATTTGAAATCTACAAAGACAAAGCAGGCAAACATCGGTTTAGACTTAAGGCTTCCAATGGGGAAGTGATTGCAGTCGGTGAAGCGTACGAATCGCTCGCGGCGTGCAAGAAAGGAATCACATCGATCAAGCGCTCAGCCGCAACCGCGCAAGTTGTAGAAGCAAAAGAATAATCGCAGAACACTCACTGCTGCGGCGTTTGCGCTGGCGGCAGTGGGTGTGAAGCGGAAGTATTACCGGTCAGGCGGCTTTCTTGCAATCGCCAGGTTCGCCTGAGAGGATACCTGTGTTGGCAACGCCGACAGCTGCGACTTAATATAGTCGAGCATCACCTGACTCTTCCGATCCCAGGTAGTTTTATTCATCTTGCTGCGGATCAACTGAATGGGTGCCGAACCTTCGACCATTGTGTTGAAGAATTCCGTTGAATCCGTAATTGTGAAGGGCGGTGCGTACGGATGCACCTGTATCTCACTGAATCCCGCTAGCGCCAATTGTTCTTTGAAGTAATCTGGATTTTCAAGAGTTGCGATACTCTGGGCCGGCGCGGGTGTCTCTGGAATGGCAGCCCGTATGGCGCCAAACATGAGTTGCATCATAGACGATTCCGAGATTGGGCCCCAGCTGGAAATTGCCACCTGTCCACCTGGTTTCAGCACCCGAAAGATTTCCCGCATACCTTTCAGTTTATCAGGAAAGAACATTAACCCGAACATCGAAATTGCAATGTCGAAACGATTTGCTTCAAACTCAAGAGACTGACCATCCATCACTGCCGGATAGATGTTCGTGATGTTCCGATCGCGCAGGCTTGTTTGCAGTTCATCAATCATTTGCTCAGAAAAGTCGATTGCTGCAACGTCTTTCACAAGGCCGGCGATCAGAATCGCAAGAGTTCCCGGACCCGTGGCAACATCGAGCACACTGTCACCTGGAGAAGGACCGAGCAGCTCGATTACTTTCTCAGAATAAACGGCAAGGACTGGCTGAGTGGATTTCTTATACCCCTGGGCAACGAGCGACCAGGGCCCTGGAGCGGAAAGCGGATTGGACATGACGAATTCAACTCGAGCATCAACGCCTGTCAAGCGGCCCATTTTATGGAACCGAGTGACCGGTCTCCGGGTCAAAGGGGTGCCGTTTGATCATACGCGGCGAATAACGTTAATTCCGGGAGTATTTATGTCAATCGTTGGGCTTATCAGGGGCAAAGGAGCGAGCGGATTTGGTTACAATTCTACCGCGGAGGAAGTCACAGAGGGCCTGGACCTGAAAGGCAAGACCTACCTTGTAACCGGAGCAAATTCCGGACTCGGCCTTGAAACAACGCGTGTACTGGCAAGCCGCGGCGCCCGGATTCTTGCTGCCGCGCGAACTGCAGAAAAGGCTCGCGAAGCCACAGCGCGTTTCGGTGATGTGCGGCCCCTGGAATGCGAATTGTCGAGCCTTGCCTCTGTGCGCGCCTGTGTGGATACGGTTAAGCGTGAGGGTGTCAGCCTTGACGGGATCATTTGTAATGCAGGAATTATGGCGCTTCCCAGGCTGCAGACCACTCACGGATTGGAGCTGCAGTTTTTCACAAACCACATTGGACATTTTATCCTGGTAACAGGGCTTCTAGACACTCTGACTGCCTCGGGTCGCGTCGTGATGCTGAGCAGTGATCTTCACAAGTCGGCGCCAGATGTTGGAATTGAGTTCGACAATCTATCGGGCGCAAAGGGGTACAATCCGTGGAAGGCCTATGGGCAATCGAAGCTGGCAAATCTATTGTTCGCACGCGCCCTGGCCAGGCGCCTGAAAGGAACGGGGAAGACTGCCAATGCATTGCATCCCGGAGTGATCGTTACAAATCTTAGTCGCAGCATTCCTGCCGTCGCCCGCGGTGCCATGTCGATTATTTCGCCCCTCGTGCTCAAGTCGGTAGGCCAGGGAGCGGCCACGCAATGCTACGTGGCAACAAATCAAACGTTAGGCGGCGTATCCGGAGAATACTTTGCTGACTGCAATGTTGCCCGATCCAGTCCTATCTCTTACGACACAGATCTTGCAGAAAGACTCTGGGTTGAGTCCGAACGGATCGTTGCTGGACTGAATTAGTCTGTGATTTCGCTCAGGATTTTTTCTGCACGCTTGTCCGGGATAAACCAGGACAGTGCCACAACGACGTATAGCCCCAGTGAAATCCAGGAGTTTACCAGGCAAAGGGCAATTGCTACAAGATAAGTGACAACGGAGAAAATGCCCTTTAGATCTCGCCCAAAAGCCCTGGCCATGGCCGAATCCTTGCCATGATGAGCAATCAAACTGCGCGAAAGGATGTAATAGGCCACCCCTGCCATCAGCATGACAAAGCCGTATCCCGCCACAGGGATTGCCTCAAAGTGGTTTTCTCCCATCCACCCCGTGACAAATGGAACCAACGATAGCCAGAAAAGCAAATGCATGTTGGTCCAGAGAACGGTGCCATTCACCTTCTTTGCAACATGCAACATATGATGATGATTGTTCCAGTAGATGCCAATGTGGACAAAGCTCAAGACGTAGCTGAGCATGATCGGAAGGAGCGGTGAGAGGGAAGAAAGATCAGTACCGTGCGGTACCTTTAATTCCAACACCATAATGGTAAGGATAATTGCGATTACAGCATCGCTGAATGCTTCGAGGCGTGTTTTGCTCATAAGACATTAGAAATTAAAACCGCATTGCGCGCAATCCGGAATGGAAGCCTATCCCTTTGTAGCCGGCGTCCTGGCGAATGGTGGCTTTTTTGCGCGGGACGCCAATCCTCTTGATGACCTGCAGTGCCTTAGCAAGACCCCGTTTGGTTTGCTGTAACGGAGATTGTAACGGGGCTGTTGGTAGCGTTGC
Organism: Leptospirales bacterium; assembly: GCA_016788865.1. GTDB lineage: Bacteria > Spirochaetota > Leptospiria > Leptospirales > Leptonemataceae > JAEUSB01. The sequence continues at coordinate 57,868 of JAEUSB010000006.1, read as the reverse complement.
TCATGATGGTCACAGTCCCGTTCTTCACACCCGCTGCCCCGCCGCTTGTGTTGAAGGTGATGTTGAATGTAGTGCTCCCCCCGGGAGCAACGGTGGAGGATGCGGGCAAATCTACCACTATTTGACTATTTCCACTGAAGCCGAACGGGGTGGTCAGGATGAGACTCTGGGTTCCGGTGTTCTGTATGGTAATGGGGGCAACAATATTACCCCCACCGCAGGCCTGAGGGCCATAGTCAACAGAGGCCTGACTTAGCTGGACTCGCGGCCCGCTCACCCCGCTCGAACCGGCCGTCGCAGCAATTGCCGCAATTGTCGGTAGATTGTCCACCGGCTCATTCTCAAGCCCCAGGGCATTATCAAAGACGGTCTTGTTCAGAGCCGGAACGGTTGCCGGGCAATGGAACGAGAGTAGAATTGCAATAAAAACAAAGGCTGCAAGCAGGCGAGACATACAGAATACCTCCGATCAGGCTACGTAGTAATAAGTATTACACAACCAAAATTTGCGTGATTTTTATCATTGGACGAAGGAATTGGAATCCCTTGTAGTAGAATCTCAGTCATCAGTGCCACCGGCCTATTTCGAGACTTCCGAGGCCAGGATGATCCGTTGAATCTCTTTACGCTCAAGCGTGGCCGGCTCGAGGACTTCCTTACGGGTTTCCTTGGCTTCTTTCTTGATGTCGGCTACCGTTGTGTAAGAAATCCGGCGAACTTTTGCTTTAACTATGGTTACAGTGCCCCGGTCCGTCTTCACGGTCATGGAAACCGGCGACTGGTCAAGGACTTCCCCAACGACAGTGGTGCCGTCTCGGAGCAGCACCTTAGCCACACGCTTCTCCCTGTCAGTTTCCGTGATTTCAATCTGGTCAGCTTTCTTGCGCTCCATGATTTTCAACTGTGCATCTGAAACTTCGAGAATGTTCCCCCGCCGAGTTTCACCGTTGAGCATGATGAAGATTGGCTCCTGGGTAATGCCTGACGGCTCTGTCAGGTATTGATCAATCGCGGTGGCCGTTTCTTTTTCGCGAAGGGCTGCCTGCTGTTCCGGTGAAGCGAGCGAGAACGTCTCCTCACAGACGTTAACTGTGATGGTTCGTCTGGTAACTGTGGTAAAGGACCCGAGCAAGACATCGATTGCGATGTCTGCGTAACCCGAATGCTCCGTTATTCGATAGCTCTTTGACGGATTTGCAAAAGCAAGCTGGGGTTTGTTGATGGGGAATGCCCCGAACATCCAGGCCCATTGCCTGTAGCTGTTCTCCGGAGCACATTTGCTTTCTTGAGCCGCCAGTACAACCCGTTCCTTTCCGGAAGGTGATTGGATAGGCAGCGCCGCGCATTGGACGAATAGCAGAAAAGCTGCCGCGAGGATACCGGTGAGTCTCATGTTGATTTGTCTCCGACTGCCCAGCAGGGAATAAACCCTGATGGCTCTTGGCAAACGTTATTCTCATTTGCAAATGGATTTAGCACAAGTGTTGACAGAACCCTGGACACCCGGGCGAATTAGCCATGTCGTCTACCGGTAAGATCTTTAAGGTTCTCAAGTATTTGGTGCCAGTTTTGCTCCTGGCCTATGGATGGTATTTTGTTCGCAAACGGGTCACCCGGCAGATCGCCCCACCTACACCGGCTATGGTTGAACAGGCCAAACGGGTGAGCATTGTTCGCGATGAGTGGGGTGTGCCCCACATATACGGCAAAACGGACGCTGACGCTGCATTTGGCCTGGCTTACGCGCACAGCCAGGACGACTTCAAATTCATTCAAGGAGGGATGGTTGCTGCAAGGGGACAACTGGCCATGCTGGTGCTATCAAAAGAGGCTATCATCAATGACTACTACGTGAGGCTCTTCCGAATTCGGGAACGCGCGGATGAAAACTATGAAAAGCTTAGCCCTGAATTTCGGAAGTTGCTCGATAGCTATGCGGCCGGTCTGAGTTACTATGCGGCCACACACCCGGAAGAGGCGGATGGTCGATTCTTCCCGGCTGAGGGCAAGGACCTGGCTCGTGGTTTCATTCATAAGATCCCCCTCTTCGTTGGTGCTGATGCCGCTATGAAGAAGATTGCATCAGGTGAGGATCTAAAGGTGGGCCAGCCCCTGGACAATGCTGTCGCTTTCAATGACGTACCTATTGGTTCCAATTCGCATGCCCTGGCTCCGTCGCGAACAGAAGATGGTTCTACGTATCTCAACATAAATTCGCATCAACCATGGGAGGGTCCTGTCGCCTGGTATGAGGCACATATTGTATCGGATGAGGGTTGGAACATGACTGGCGGGACCTTTCCGGGTGCGCCTACAATCTTACACGGTCACAATGACTTTCTGGGTTGGGCGCATACTGTAAATTATCCCGATCTAGTCGACGTCTACAGGCTTGAGACCGATAAGGCGCATCCGGGTCAATATCACTTTGAAAATGGCTGGAAGGAATTGATCAAGCGCAATGATCCGATTCGCATCGATACCGGGTTCTTCGTCCTTCCATTTCCTAAGGAAACTTTAGAATCGGTTCACGGTCCGGTGCTTGAGGGGGGAGGAAACCTTTATGCGGTTCGCGTCGCTGGAATCGACCGAATGATTTTTGCAGCAGAGCAATGGTATCGAATGAACAAAGCGAAGAACCTTGCAGAATTTAAGAAAGCCATGAGTATGCAAGGGCTACCAATGTTTAACACAGTCTATGCCGATGCCAAGAATATATTCTATATCTACAACGGTTTGATTCCAAAGCGAAATCCGGGCCTCAACTATCGCACAGTGCTGCCAGGCAACACGTCAGCCGCTCTCTGGGATTCGTACATTCCGTTTAATCAACTGCCAATCGTTGAGAATCCTCCCTCGGGATTTGTCCAGAATTGCAATTCTACCCCGTTTCAAACCACGGCAGGCCCTGGAAATCCCGATCCTCGAAAATTCTCAGAAACAGCTGGCATCGAAACGCGGATGACCAATCGCGCTATCCGTTCCGTAGAAATGCTGAAAGGCACAGCGAGGCTCTCCTTCCAGGATTTTCTTCGCATGAAATGGGACCGGGCTTATTCTAAAAGCGGACCCATGTTCAATTTTGTGATTCATCCGCTTCTAAGCTCTTTCAAACCGGAAAACCAGGATGAGGAACACGCACTCGCGCTGATCAAAGGCTGGAATGGAATGAGCGATGATTCGCCGGGTTCAACCCTGGCGATTCTCACTTATAGGCCCATCTGGCAAGCAACAGATATTGAAAAACGGCCAGCGCCGGACTTGAACCAATCTTTCCGAAATGCCATTGCCTTCCTCAAGAAGAACTTCTCTAAGCTGGACGTTCCTCTCGGTCAGGTGCAGCGTATGCGTCATGGAGCCCTCGATATGCCACTCCTGGGCGGCCCCGATGTAATGAATGCGGCGCATTCCGTTGAAAAAGATGGCCACCTCATTGGCACGGCTGGCGATTCTTACGTACTTGTCGCGCGCTTCCGCCCAGGAAAGGTTGAATCGTACTCAATTCATCAGTTCGGGAACTCAACGCGGCCCGAGTCGTCGCATTTCAACGATCAGGCTCCTATGTTCCTTTCGCGTCTGCTCAAGCCAACGCTTAGAAATAGACAGGAGTTGAATGAGCGTAAGGTCAGCGAGTATCATCCTGGCGAGGAGTTGCGTTAGTTCTCTTGCCTTTGCCTGGCAAGGATTCAAGTATTACCTTCTCAAATGCCGGGGCGAGTGTCGTCGCATAGCTTGCTGTTATGTGATCTCCGTCCCGGTAGACCAGAACGTTTCCTATCACTACCGGGCAGGATTCACCCGGGCAAAAATAGCGCGAAAGGTCCAGGAGTTTAACTCCTGGAAATCCGGTGGCCGCACGATGGATGGGATCTGCCTGGTCGAGGACGTCCGCTCGCTTCCGGTCGCATTTTTGTAGATTGCCTGGATTCAGGCTCGCACAGGCGGGTACATCGATGAACGGTCTTGGATTGTCCCGCACAACAATGATGGGGATGCCAGCGTCTGCAATGGGTTGCCAGATGGATCGATATCCAGCACTGAATTCGTCAACCGGCGCAACCTGGTAAACTTCATTGTAGATGGACGGAATCGCTCCCGAGGTTACTATGATGTCCGGCCGAGATGTCTCGAGGAGTCGGGAAACCTGCTGCTTCCACCTTTGACAATCCTCCAGTACGATGCCGCCACGGCGAAGGGGTGTGCTGTTGAAAGGACAGGCCGAACGCGTTAGCACACGCAGCCGCCAATCAAGGTAGGCAGCCAGTAGTTCAAGCGTTGGCAGGTATTGTGCAGCGTGTGAATCGCCGACAAGAACCACCGTAGTCGTTCCCAGCGGATTTCCATATTCGCAAAATTGGGCGCCGCTCAACTGACGTTGATCACAGCCATCGTTGTAGAGCCGTGGCCAATCATTCCGGGCCACTCCCGGAAGTGGTCGCAAAGGAATTCCTTCGCGCAATATTACGGCTTTCTCGGAATCGAGTATTGTCGCGCCCGGATAATCTGGATCGTTCAATTTCAGTTGCGGCGGAGGTTCTTTTATCGCCTGACGGTAGCAATAGGTGAGGCCGGCTGCAGGGTTAACAACGAGTGCAATAAGGCAAAGCCCCAGTACATATGCGGGCCAGGAGACTGATCGTTCTTTGCCCGCGCGAAACCATTTCTCCACCGTCACGCTCGTCAGGCTCGCAACCAGAAGAGAGAGCGACAGAAGTATGCAGCCTCCCAGGGGCTGAGGAAATTCGACAACGTGCGATCGCAGAAGAATGACAACAGGCCAATGCCAGAGGTAGAGTGAATACGAGATGTCGCCCATCCACATCGCAGCCCGCGAACTGAGGAAGGCCAGTGACCAATGGCGAGCCCCACCAATTAAGAACAGTCCCGCGCCAAGCGTTGGTAGCAGAGCGGTCCAATTCGGAAACTGGGTTTCTCCGCGCAACAGGTAGGCACTCGCGGCAATACCCGTCAACCCAAGCCAGGAACTCGCGACTCGAGCCCACGACGGTAGAGCTGGTAGAGTCGCAAGGAAGCCGCCGAGTGCGAGTTCCCATGCTCGAGCAGTCGTCACAAAGTAGGCTGCAGGATCAGCCGCCGTAGTGCGGACAATGGCATACGCAAATGAGAAGATAAGAATGGTTGATGAAACTATAGCAATAGCCTTGCGCCGTGCCTGGGCATTGGCTGCTCCATACCCTGCGACTGTAACCGCAAAGTAAAACAAAACCGGCCACACAAAATAGAACTGCTCCTCTATGGAAAGCGACCAGAAGTGTTGCACTGGTGTAGCCGTTTCACTGCGCGCGAGATAGTCGGTAGATTGCATGGCCAGCAACCAGTTTTGAGCATACAGCGCGGAAGCGAGTACCTGCTCTCCGGTTCGTCGATACTGTGTTTCTGGTAACAGAAGTGGTGTAGCCGCCAGTGTAACCAGAAGGACCAATGTTGCAGCGGGCAGCAACCGTCGAATTCTCCTTGCCCAGAAAGCAACAAGCGACACGGATCCCCCGTCTGATTCATGGAGTAACAGCGAAGTAATCAAGAAGCCGGAAAGTACAAAAAAAACATCCACTCCAACAAATCCACCTTGCAGTAGATTGGGAAAGATATGGAAAAGCAATACCAGCAATATTGCAATGGCGCGTAGCCCTTGAATCTCCGGGCGGAAAGTCATCTGGCTGGTTTGAAGATCCTTCGCAGGTTGAAGTGACGAAGTGAAAACGTCAGCCGATATATCGGAAGCATGAGCCAGCCCAGAGCCGTAGTCTGTAAATTTGAAGACCGTGAAAACTTCAGCATCAAAGAATTACTTAGCGTCCGGGTCTGGGGAGAGTGCAGTAGAAAGTTGATCCATGACCCATACCATCGGATTCAACACGGATGCTACCACCATACAATTCGACAATTCGCCGCACCAGCGCCAGGCCAATCCCTGTTCCCTCGGAATCAAGATTTAGTTTGTTGAAGAGCCCGAAGATAACATCTCTGTATTCTTTCGCTATTCCCAGGCCGTTGTCTTTCACTGACAATGTTACGTAGGCTGAATCGGTCTCGGCCTTGATTTCAATCTCCGGAGGCATGGTGCCCCTGTATTTGATTGCGTTCTCCAGTAGGTTCTGCAGCACCTCCACGAGCCTTTTGCGGTCCATATACACGGCCGGCATGCCGGGTTGAACATGGATCACCGCACTGTGCTTCGAGATGGAGCCCGCCAGTAGATCCAGAACTTCCTGAATTGCCTCATTCAAGTTTACTACGGTGGGCGGGTTGACCTTTCGACCAACTCGCGAAAGTTGCAGTAAATCATCGAGCAGGGATCGCATTTTTTCTGCGGCAACTAGAATTCGAGCCAGGTCACTCTTCAGATTTTCTGTACTTCCTTCATCGAGATCGCTAATGATATTTCCTGCGAATCCCCTGATTGTAATCAAAGGGCTTTTCAAATCGTGCGAAACCGTGTAGCTGAAGCGTTCAAGCTCCGCATTCTTCCGGAGAAGCTCTTCCTGTTGGGAGATTTTTTCGCTGATGTCGGTTGCAACCCCGATGACTCCCATGACACCTTTTTCAGCGTCTTTGTAGGGCGAATACACAGTCTCAAAGAATCTGCCATTCACGCAGGTCACGCCTTTGGTCTCTTTTCCGCTAAGCGCGCTCGTCAATTGTGCCTGCACGTCCCGGTTGTCTTTGTAGAGTTCCCAGGCTGATAGCCCCACAACTTCGCCCGGTGAAAGCCCAATCGACTTCAACGCCAGGCCTTCTGAGAGTAGAAACGTACCCTTTGAATCGAGAACGAAAATGATTGCCTGTGCATTCTCAAGAACAATACGAAATCTAGCTTCGCTTTCTCGCAGCCTGGCTTCAGCATTCTTCTGGTCCGTTATATCCCGAACTCCTCCCATAACAGAAACGGCCTTGCCGGAAGCGTCTACGATGGGAATGATTTCGTCCTGCAACCAGCGCAGTTCCCCGTCCGGCCTTCGAATCCTGTACTCCACGCGCGCTTTTTCTCCGCGCAGAATTGGCTCAGAAACACTGAGTGCGGCCGCGCGATCGTTTTCAAGGATCAGTTGCATCCATCCGCCAAGTTCCTTTACCTGGTCCAGCGAATAGCCCGTGACCCGTTCAAAGGAACCCGCGACAATTACAGGTTCGAGAACTTCCTTAGTTAGATCTGCCGTGTAAACGTAGTCCGAGGCCAGTCTCGTGAACAATTCAAGCTGCCTGGCCTGGCGTTCGCGTTCCGTAATATCCCGAACGAACGCCTGGAGCAGCACATCTCCTCCTACATTGATTGCGGTAAGACTCACTTCTGATTCAAAGATCTCACCATTGGGCCGCTTAAAACTCCAGAAGAAGAATTGCGGCTCGCTCAGAGCGCGCGAAATTCGCAGAGACATTTCTGCGCTTGAAACGGTCCCGCCCGGCTGAAATTCAGGTGAGAGCGCCCCCAGCGAGGAATTCAGTAGCGTTTCCTTTTCCCGACCAAAAACCGTCTGACATTTGATATTGCAGTCGACTATCCTTGCTGCGTTCATCAAGAAGATGGCATCACTTGCCCGGTCAAACAGGGTCGAGAATCTGGTCTCACGGGCAAAATCGAATTTTGATAGAGCCACAAAAATCATGATGTTGCCGATTGCAAACGACCAGTGTGAGGTGTCCCGATGATCTGTGATCTGGATTCCGGTGATCGTTAGCAAGCTTCCCATAACCGGAATCAGCAAGCCAACGGACAGTATGAGCGCCTGCATCCGAAGCCTTGCGGTTAGCCAGAAGACCCGTGCAACAATGAGGATTGCCGACATTGTGATTTGCAGGAGGATCTGCACAAAAGCAATCTGGACAATCGGATGAAAATCGTAGTACAATGCGTCGAAGGGAGCAGCCTGAACGAGGTGCGCGTTCGGATGGAGGTAGCCCAACCAGTAGTCACCAACGGCCAGGGCCATAATGGTTCCCGGAAGAATCCACAGTACAAACCACAAAAGCGCGGGAATTCGCATTTTACAATACTGCAAACCAAAGGCAAGTGTAGCCATGGGCCACGCACAGGTGCCAAGGAACTCAAAGTTGTCCCAGAATATCTTGGTGGAGATATCCGTGGATACCACCTTACAGACGTTACCCGACATCCAAACAAGTTCAGCAGCGAGAGTCCAGAGCAGGGGGTGTCTACCATCAAGGTCGCTCAGCTCGCGAACGCGGAAGAAAACGAGAATTGCTATTCCAATCGAGAAAAGATTGGGCACCAGAAAAATGATGCTTTCAACAGAAATCATGCTAGATACCTAGCGGTGGCCGTCGGACCAGAAACCAGAAGGTGGAGCCGCGTCCCGTACCTTCGGATTCAACCCATACTCGCCCTTGATGTGCCTCGATGATTCGCTGTACCAGGGAAAGACCAATGCCTGAGCCTTCTGTGCCATTATCCAGTTTGTGAAATTGTTCGAAAATGCGGCGATGATAACGGGAATCAATTCCAAGCCCCTGGTCCCTGACAAAGAATGCGTATCCATCAGGATGAGGCCGGGCGCCAAGCTCAAGTTTTGGGGGCTGATCCGGTGGACTGTACTTTACCGCGTTCTCTACCAGGTTCTGCCAGACAGTCTTGATTCGTTGCGCGTCCACCCAGACCATGGGAAATTCACCGCTGTACTCTATGCTTACATTTCTGGCCCGCAGGACCCCTTCCAGGATTTCAAGCGTCTCATCGACAATCCTGCGCATTGGAACGAGCCTTGGAGGATTGGCCTGCCGCCCGGCTCGAGAAAGGGCCAGGAGATCATCGAGCAGGTTGTTCATTTTGTCCGTTGCCGATCCGATCCGACGTATGTCGTCTGCGATGTTCTCGACATCATTTTCTGCAATATCACGTTCAAGCATCCCCAGGAAGCCCTTGATGGTTACGAGTGGGCTTTTGAGATCGTGCGACGCCGTGTAGTTGAAGCGCTCCAGTTCCTGATTCTTGCCTTCAAGTTCGCGGATTAGCCGCTCGCGTTCCTCTTCGGCTGCACGTGTTGCTGTCACGTCCTGTTGTACGCCAATTAGCCGCACAACCCTGCCACTTGAGTCGCACAATGTCATTCCACGGGCTTCTATGTTTTTGATCTCACCTCGCGCTGTTCTCACGCGAAACTCGAAATGGTAAGGAGCGTTCCGGGTCACAGCATCGTGCAAGGCTTCGCGCGCCCTGGTCTGGTCTTCAGGAAGTAGAACAGCCAACCAATCCTTCATGGTTAGATTGCCCGCGTCCGCCGGCAAATCGTAAATCTTCAGGCTCTGTTGATCCCAGATCAAGGCATCCGTTTCAAAATGCCAATCCCAGGTGCCAATACTGGCCGCCTGGGTTGCAAGAAGAAGGCGTTGAGCTGTTTCCTGGAGGCGCATTTCGACCTGACGACGCTCGGTCACATCGCGCACAATAGCCTGCAGCAGGATTTCCCCTCCAATATCCATGCTCGTGAGGCTGACCTCTGCATCAAACAGTTCGCCGTTTGCTCGCCTGTGTTTCCATTCAAAGAGTTGGGGTTGCCCTTTGATTGCGGCAGCGATTTTGTTTTTGGCTTTTTCAAGCGATGGAATTCCGTCGGGTTGCTCCGGGGGCGAGAAATCGATGGGCGAATGGTTGATCAACTCCTCGCGGCTGGCGAGAAACATTCGTTGGCACTTCAGGTTGCAGTCGATAAAGACGCGTTCGTTCATAATGAAAATTGCATCGCTTGCGTTGTTGAACAAAGTCGCAAACTTTTTGTCATTTTGCGCTGCTTCGAGTTGAATTCTGAGCAGGGTGTCGCGTTCTGAAAGAAGGATGCTCTGCCGAAGGAGTGCAAGACCTGCAACTATGGCTGCTGCTACCGATGTTGAGACCCTCACGGAAAAAATGAACCCAGGCAATGTCCAGGCGAGCACTGCCGCTATTGCCGCAAAAGCAACAAGCACCAGAGGGAGAGTACGCAGTATGCGCTCATAGGGGCGCTCGAGCGTTTTATCGTACGCAGCCTGAGGATCCCAGAGCATGGCTCCAAGTCCCAGCAGCGGGGCAATGAGGCTAAACGACGCGTTGAAGACAATTCCATCGGCAAGCGCATTATCCAGGAATCTTGAATTCCATTCCATCCAGACCCAGCCGTCGCAGACAATCGCACCGACGAAGAGCGCCCAGGAGGCCCTCACGCGCAGTCGCATGATCAAGGGTAGGATCAGTCCAAGTGCGGCCGTGCTCAATAGTCCAAGCGGATACAGTACAAGGACAGCAAGCTGCAGGTTATCGAGGTCTCCACGTCGGGGTAAGTATGCCGCTATGCTCAATGCCAGAACGGTGACCGCAAAGGAAATTGTATCCAGAGCAATGCTGCGCGAATCACGGTTCTTGAATTCTCGAAACGTGAATATCAAACCAAGCAAGCAACCTGCGCCGAGACAAAGAAAGAACAGATCGGAAGGCCCCGGAAACGGAAGCCAACCGTAGAGTGCTTGAATGTCCCAAACGATCTGGCCGAAAGCATAGCTGGTCAAGGCGATAGCGAAGAACAATCGCGGCAATCGGGTATGTGCGTTAGCCCGTCTGGCTCCGTACCAGGCCAGAAAAGCCCCGGCGGCGTATGCTATTGTCCAATGTACGTTGTCGAACAGACGCTTTAGTTGCGCGTCCTGGGCAGAAACGGCGCAAAATACCGCAATTGTGCAGATTGCATAAGTGGAAACGAGTACGGATATTACGAGTGGTTTTGAAATAGTTGTATTCCCTACAACACCTGATTCCCGCTTCATATTCTGAAAGTATCCACAGCCTAATCTGAATCTCAGGGCTGCGCAATCAAAAAAGGAACACCAAATCATTCTGAATTTTCTTGGAAAAAGGATTGATCTCCACGTCTAATGTGTACCCCATCCTGACAGGAAGAAGAATGAGTCCCGACAGAACAACCATCGTACTCGTTGAAGACAATCTGGATCATGCGACCCTGGTGCTGAGGCATCTAGAGAAGAACAAGGCTACCGGAAAGGTTATCCACCTGACCGACGGTGAGGCCGCCTTGAAGTTCTTTGACTCAATCGGTGATGACGCCGGGCCAGCTCTCATTTTGCTCGACCTACGCCTTCCCCGGGTGGATGGGCTTGAGGTATTGAGGCAGGTTAAGTCCAAAGCCACGCTGCAAAACATTCCTGTCGTGATTCTTACCACGTCGAGTGCTGAAGATGATATTAACCGCGCCTACGGTTTTCACGCCAACAGCTACCTCGTGAAACCGGCAGACTTTGGCCAATTCCGGGAGTTAATGAAGGATCTCGGAGAATACTGGTTGGGCTGGAACAAAACCCCGGCTTGACCGAGTGAACCGACTCAGCCCCTTTTCGCCGATGCGTGGTCAGGAAGGGCCGCGCCCATTAATCGATCAATTCCGGGAAACGATTCCACGATAGCCAGTAATGAGAACATGCGTCGAGTAGCCTTGCAAACTCCTCAATCGCAAAAGGTTTTACAAGATAGCTAATAGCTCCCAGGCGATAGGCGTTTGTCATATCCCCTTCGGCATTCGAAGTTGTCAGGATCACTGTTGCAATGCCACGCAGATTGGTCCTGGATCGCATCCATTCGAGCACTTCGAGTCCGCTAACCTTTGGAAGGCGTAAGTCGAGCAGGAGTAAGTCTGGTAAAGGATACCTGGCATGATCCGAGTAAATGCCTTCGCGGGATAAATAGGAAATAGCCTCCTCACCATCGTGCACGTGTAATAGCCTCTGGGTTGTGCGCCCGCCCTCCAGAGTGCGGCGAATCATTTCCGCATGATCCGGATTGTCCTCAACAAGTAGAATCGTAAGGGGTCTCGTTTTCATTATTTCCTAAAACATTGTGAAGCCGGTGCGTGTTGTGGGGACTCCCATCAATGCATACACATCGATCTTCTCAGTTTTTCCTCTGATGGAGCGGACCCGAATTTCTCGCGTCTGAAGTTGCACGCCAGCATCCCTCAAGGTAGCCCCGTCGATTAGAATATCCACTTCTGCCTTCTTGGTCAGGTTTTGCAGCCTGCTTGCGGTATTTACAGTGTCCCCAATCACAGTATACTCAAGCCGGCGGAAGGAACCGATGTTCCCGGCAAAAACAGGTCCAGTTGTTATACCAATGCCAATTCTGATTGGAAAGTCACGCAGAAAATCAGGTTTGAAGCCATTGAAACGGATCACATAATCACGAATTGCGATTGCAGCTTCCACTGCATGCAGGGCGTCTTTTTCGGTGCGGAATGGTACCCCAAAAGTTGCTACAATTGCGTCACCAATTAGCTTGTTGACTGAACCGCTGCGTCCGAGTATTAACTCCATGATGTCGGGGTAGAGCAAGTTGAGGAACTCGGCTACCTGAAGTGGAGGGAGTTTTTCGCTGATCTGGGTGAAGTTACGGATGTCCATGAAGAGGACTGTTGCATGGTGATTTTCACCAATCATCCTATCCCGGTTGTCCATTTTCATGATCTTTTCGGCAACATCGTCGCTGAAATAGCGGCGCAGGATTTCTTTTTCCCGGGTCAGTCGGTCCAGCCGTTCCTTACGCTCCTCATCCTGAGCAGAATCGAGAACAGCGCGCGCAAGGGTTGCGTCCAGATCCCCGAAATCGAGTGGCTTGGTCAGGAAGTCAAAAGCACCCCGGTTCATTGCCCCTCGAATCTTCATTGAATCGCCATATGCGGTCATGATGATTGTTTTCATAGAGTTCTTAAAATCTTTTGCCCGATCGAGAAAACCAAACCCATCGAGCTCCGGCATGCGCAGGTCAAGGAGCACCACACCAATCTCCGGATTCTCTTTGATTTGAGTCAGAGCTTCAAGACCGTTGCTCGCAAATTGAAAGACATAGGTTCCCTCATCCACGTGCTTCTGATATCGTTGCAAAAACATCTGCCCCACGTCCATTTCATCGTCCACTACGAGAATTGCGACGGGTTTGATAGGTTGGTTACTCATCCTGGTGCTCCTTGCTCGGTAGGGTAATTATGAATTCCGCAAATTCACCCTCTGTTGACTCTACACGAATCTTTCCATTGTGTCCGTTGACGATGGTTTCATAACTGAGTGAAAGACCAAGTCCGGTTCCGGCCCCGGCGGGCTTGGTTGTAAAGAAAGGCGTAAATAGCCGGGCCATGTTCGCCTGCGAAATCCCCATCCCGTTGTCCCTGATTCGGATTTCGATATCGTGTTCGTTTTTCCGGGTTTGGACGGCCAATGTGGGCACATATTCGGTCGCGGTTAGTTTGCGCCGTTTTTCACTCATGGTCTGGAAGCCGTTGGTCGCGAGATTCACGAAGACCCGGCCAAGATCTTGCGGAATGGCTTGAATTCTGCCAATGTTCTCGTCCAGGTCGAGATTCAGTTTCGCATTGAAGTCCGTTTCCGATGCACGCATTCCATGATAGGCAAGATTCACGGATTCCTCCACGAGATCGTTCAGCCTTATCTCCTGGAAGTCGCCCGGTTCTCCACGCGAGTGCATAAGCATATTGCGGATGATACTGTCGATGCGTTTACCGTGCTTGGTGATAATCTCAAGGTTATCTTTCAAACGCGCTGTCATGGGTGGAAGTTTCTCCACAACGCCTGGCGATGCGGGATCAGCTGCAATGGTTGCTATATCTTGAGCAAGCGATCGAGATAGTATAGAAAAGTTATTTATAAAGTTCAGTGGATTCTTGATCTCGTGGGCAATGCCTGCAGTGAGACCTCCAAGAAAAGCGAGCTTCTCGGCGTGGATCAACTGATTCTGTGTGGTTCGCAGGCTATCCAGGGCCTGTTTGAGCTGACCTTCCGCAGTTTTGCGCTCAGTGATATCGACCATACTGACGAGCCAGGCCTCCTCTTTTTCCAGGAGAATACGCTGTGCCGAAAGGAGCGTCCAGACCGGAGAGGATCCAGGCCTTGGGATTTGCGTTTCATAGTTAAACAGGTAGCCCTCTGTTTCCAGTGCATGTCTGATCAACCTGCCGTCGAGATCATCAGAGAAAAGTGGAACTGGTTTTCCCAGGATTTTGGTAACATCAGTGGCCAGCAGCGGTTGAAACGCGGGATTCACAAACAGCGCCACACTATCGGCAGATCTAAGTACGGCCATGGGCACGGGGATGGTATCTAGAATTGTGCGGAGTCGTTCCTCGCTGCGGCGGAGCGATTCACTGTATGCCTTGCTTTCTGTAACGTCGTGGAGAAACACGAGTCCACCATTAATATCGTTGCGCTCCCCGTGGAGTGGTGAAATCAGAACATCGTAAAAGCGAGAGGCTGGATCCGCGGGATTCAATCGGAACGCGCGGATCGTCCGGCTCCGCCCCTCAAGTACCTCGTTTAGAGCCTGCTCCATTTCATTTCGATAAAGCTCGGGGACGATATTGTGCACAGGCTGTCCCAGGAGGTCCGATTCGGGAAGACTGAGTAGAACTCGCATTGAGGGGTTGCAACGGTTGATGCGGTGATTTCGATCAAAAGCGAATAACGGGTCTGGCGTGCTCTGAATCAAAGCCTCATTCAAGTCCCGCTGAAGGATGAGTTCGCGGGTTCGTTCCTGAACCAGGGTTTCAAGTTGCTCCTGGTACCGGAGGAGTTGATGCTCGATTGCCACCTGTTGGGAGACGTCGTGCAAGATCCCAAGAATTTCAAACTGATCCGAGTCGTCCGGGCCTTTGGTAATTCTACGCTCTGCTTCCAATCGAAATAACCCTGGAACCCCGGAAGCAGAGGTCATTCTGAAGTTTACGGAAATGTGCTTGTTCTCGTGCCGAATTGCCATTGTTTCTCGCAGCGCTGTGCGCCTGTCTGATGGATGAATCTGCTTAATGATCTGTCTGGGTTTGGGAATTGGCTCACTTTCCGGCCAGCCCATAATGCGGTATAGCTCCGGCGATAGATCCAACCTGTCGAGAGTTACGTACCATTCGAAGCTTCCCACGTTGGCCAGTTTCTGCGCCTGGGCCAATTGATGCTCACGTTGCTTCAGTCGCTCCTGGGCATTCCGCAACATTGCTTCCTTTTCCAGTTCCTGCAGAATACGTCCGATAGCCGCAGGCAATAGTTCGATTGCTTCCGGGGTCTTGACCAGGTAGTCCCTTGCCCCTTTCTTCATCATCTCAACGGCGCTTTTCTCGTCTCCACGTCCCGTGAGTACGGCAAAATTCTGGTTGGGAAATTTTTGCTTTATTCGGTCCACCAATTCCCCGGCCAGTATACCTCCCAGGTCGTAGTCCATGAGCAACAAGTCGGCCGGTGTAAACGAGAAGTTCATGACCTCCTGTCCGCTGTGGATGCCAATTGCATCAAGGCCGGCCTTCTCCAATTTGCGACAGATGAGATGATTGAGACCCTCATCGTCTTCAATGACGCAAATGCGCCAGGGTGTGAGGAAGCTACGCTTCATACGGCAGGGATTTGCAACCTCGCGACCACGCAATCGACCGGCGGTTGTTTGAGATGATCTTGCGCGTTAGAAATACTAAAGAAGCCGCCATGCTTCTGCGCAATATAGTTCACGATCGATAGCCCCAGACCAATTGGCAGCTTTTCAACTTCCGAGTAGCCTTCGATTGTTGGACGCAGGCGAAAAAAGGGCTCGAGCACCAGGCGTTCTGCGTGGCTCGGGAATCTTAAGCGTTCTTCTTTGGGACTTGTGTTTCTGACGTGGATTGAAAGATATCCAGAGCCTATGGTACCGTACACGTCAATGTCATGACCTTCGCCGTACTTTGCAGCGTTAATGATCATTTCCTCAAGAGCCAGTATGATCTGACTCGAGTCGACTTCCACTTTTCTCGTAGTCTCGGGAAGGCTGATGTGGAGGCTGCGGCCTTTCTTTTCCAGGAACGCGGTCAGGCTCGATGTATGCTCCACAAGCTTCTGGATTAGATCGCGAATGGCTATGGTTTCACGGACAACCTTGCCTTTAAGTATCGATTCAATTCGATCCAGGCCTTCGACGAGTCGCGCGCAATAGCCGTTGTTCTCAAACAGCAAATCCATTAGATCCTTCTTAACTAAGTACTTCCCCTCGGTTTCTTTGGCAAAGGAGCGGATCATGTTTACAATGGAAATCATGGCTCCAAAGCCGGCGGCCTCGTTAAGCGATCGCTTCAGGTTGTAAATTGCGTTTACTTCACTGCTAATGTCGCTGAACCGAATTCGATTGTCTTTGTACATTAGCCATTCGATTTGCGAGCGCAGGCGTTCGCTTGCGGTGCGATTCTTTTCTTCCTCATCGCGTTCTGATAGGATCATGTTGCTGACTTGAAGTATCTGCTCGAGCAGTGCATGAACCGAAAGCGGCTTCATGACGAATCGATCCACACCGGATTCGATCAATGGAATGAGATACTCCGAATCGTCGTAAGCGGACGTCACAATGATTCGCTGACTCTTCTTCGTTGCTTTGATTTGCTTGATCATTTCAATGCCTGTGAGTTCAGGCATGCGAATGTCAGTGATAATCAGGTCGGGGTTGTTTTCTTTAAAGCTAGCTAATCCCTCGGCTCCGTCTTCTGCGAGATACACGGTTCCAATGTAGTCTTTCAGAAAGAGATGCACCTGTTTACGCACATCCGGGTCATCCTCCACGTACAGGCAGGAAATAGAAGGGAGGCGATGGATCACATCAGCGGACATGTTTTCCCTCCAGGGATGGAATGAATATCTTGAAGATCGCCCCTTCGGGGCCGTTCATTACTGTTAGCTCGCCCTGGCATCGATTCTCAATTAGCATGCGAGCCATGTGTAGTCCAATTCCAGTTCCACCGCCGTCCACCTTGGTGGAGACGTTTGGAAGAAAGATCTCGTTTAAATGTTCAGTCTTAATCCCGCCAGCATTGTCTCCAAAAGTCAGCAAGCATTGCCCGCGGGAGCTTTGAAGATCGATATGAATAGATGGAGCGCTGATCTTCCTCTGGGAAAATTCCTCAATAGAGTTCTGGATAAGCGCCAGTAGTACCTGCAACAGATCATTGGGATAAGAAACGAAATCACCTGTTTCTTTCAGGGTTTTTGCGATGGGTATTCCCGAAAGAAATGACTCCATCAGCTTCTCCGCCCGACCAATTACCTGGGTCGGGGAAAATATTTCCGGGGGCTGATCCTTTGAATAAAGTCCGCGGAAATCACGGATTGTGTCGGACATGAATTTGGCCTGCATTTCCACATCTGCAAGCGCTTCGTCAATCTCTGTGGCGCCAACGTGTCCCGAAGCTATCCGCAGCCTCTGTCGGCCGGCGACCATGCTGATGGCGCTAAGGGGTTGTCTCCATTGATGCGCAATTATGGAAATCAAGTCCCCCATTTGCGCCTGCCGGAGCCGCATCTGGAAGGCAAGTTCCTTTTGTTTCTCCAGGTTATATTCATGAACAGCCTTAAGCACCGTTATGCGCAAATCATCGAGGTCCAGTGGTTTAATGAGAAAATCGTGGGAGCCGAGGTTCATGGCCTTGCGAATATTTTCCATGTCCCCAAACGCAGACATGATAATGACTCTGGTCAATCGCGTCTTTGCCACAACCCTCGCAAGAAGCTCCATGCCGGAAGTTCCCGGCATTTTCAGATCCGTTACAATTACACCTGGATTTGGCTGGCTCAGGAAGATATTCCAGGCAGATTCTGCGTCGGATGCAAACGTGAGTTCGTATTCAGCCCTGGCAAGATGCTCACTCAATGCCTGCTCGAAAAGCGGCCTGACATCCTGCTCATCGTCCACGATGATAACTTGCGTCTGCATGTTTTAGTCCGGATAAAGCAAGCGGACGCGACTTATCTCGTTCATATTCTTTTCCAGAAGATCGACGAGCTCGGGATCAAAATGAATTCCCTTCTGGGAGCGCATGTGTTCGAGAATTCGTGGCATGGGCCAGGGTTCTTTGTATGCCCGTTTCGATCCGAGCGCATCGAAAACGTCGGCCACGGCCATGATCCGTGCATAGATGTGGATGTTTTCGCCGCGAAGTCCCTGGGGATAACCTGAACCGTCGTATTTCTCATGATGCTCATGCGCAATGATTGCCGCGCAGCGCAGAAATTCACGCGACGAGTCTTTGAAAAGGTTGTAACCAACCTCCGCGTGGGTTCGCATAATAATCCATTCCTCTGCGCTTAACGCCCCGTGCTTATGAAGGATAGAATCTGGGATGGCCACCTTGCCAATGTCATGCATGGGAGCAGCCAGCCTGAGTTTGTCTGCTTCCTCAACTGGCATGCCCTTGTACAACGCAAGGAGTCTACAGTACTCGGAAACCCGGCGAACATGGTTGCCAGTTTCCTGGGAGCGCATTTCAACGAGCTCACTCAACTTGTAGATGATCTCTTTTTGCGTCTCAATGATTTCTGTTTCAAGGCGCTCATTTTCCCTGGCGGCAGCCTTTGCGCGGCGCACGTTCTCGATGGCTCGCGTAACCGTTATCTTCAAATCGTTGAGGTCGATTGGCTTGATCAGGAAATCAAACGCACCCTGATTCATAGCGGTGCGGATGTTGGTCATGTCGCCGTATGCTGAAATAATCACACTGCAAAGACCTTTGTGGTCCCTGGTGATATGTCCCAGCAATGTCAGGCCATCCATCCGTGGCATCTTGATATCAGAAACCAGGACCTCTATCGCAGGGTCGCGACGAATCAAGTCCAGCGCCTGTTGTCCATCGGAAGCAAATGCAAGCTCACACCCGGCAATCTCCGGGGCGTTCTCCAGAAACTGGCGGATCAGAATTTCGTGATCCGGCTCATCATCTACGAAAAGTAGTTTCACCTGGGTTCCCTTTGTTCAAAGAATCTGCTTAAGAATGTCGATGAGTTGTTCAGGTTCCATTGGCTTAACAATCCAGCCATTTGCACCGGCCGCGGCACCCTTGCGTTTCATATCATCCTCTGCTTCCGTCGTCAGGGTCATGATGGGGATTTCAGTATTCAACTTCCTTAGTTCCGCGATCAGGGTCAGCCCATCCATGTTGGGCATGTTAATGTCCGTTACCACGGCATCGAAACTTTGCTTCTGAAAGAGTTCGAGCGCCTGGACTCCGTCTTCCGCCAGGACGGAGGCAAAGCCACCCTCGTCCAGGGTATGTTTGAGCATCTGTCGCATCATGGGCGAGTCATCGACGGCTAATATTGTTTTCATTTTTGATCTCCCGTGGGCATTTTGAAGAATGTGACTTTCGAAGGATTCAGTTCATAGTAGTGAGTCTGCTCGTGCCTGCGCAGCACATAGTTATCAAGAAAACCAAGGACACTTTCCGCGCCGCCCAGGATCAGAATTCCGTCCGTCTTAAGAGATGCCTGCAGCTTTGCGAAGATTCCTTGTTTTACGCTCTCGTCCATATAGATCAATACATTTCGGCAGAAAATGATATCAAAGCCGGTGGGATAAGGATCGGACACGAGATTGAGCTTCGAGAACGTAACGTGTCTGGTGAACTGTTCCCGCATTTTGAATCCTTTTTCGTGCTTTTCGAAGTAGCGATCCTGAATGGCTGGCTGGATCCCACGGCTCATTTCAAAATCAGTATAGACGGCATTGCGCGCACGTGTGAGCGTTTCTTCTGTAATGTCTGTGGCCAGCAACTGGAGATTGCCAGTCAGATAGGGGAAGGTTTCGTTCACAGTCATCACTATGCTGTAAGGCTCCTGTCCCGTTGAGCATGCGCAGGACCATATCTTCAATCTGACATCCTGGGGTTTGAGAGGATCCATCCCCTTTCTTTTCATCCATTCCGGAATAATCTGCTTCGCAAGTGTTTGAAAGATATGCTCGTCACGAAAGAAACTGGTCTCGTGGGTCAGGATGCGGTCTACGACACGGTCAACCAGGACGGGATCTCGTGCGACCCTCAACTCCATTGCGATTGCGGCGAGCGAGGAGCCAAGATCGCGCAAGCGATGTTCAATCAGGTACGCTTTGTCCGCGCCCAACTTCATACCCGTTATGCGCAATATCTCGTCAGCGAACGCCTGTTCTTCCAATGAAAGAGGCATTACCCGGCTCCCATCATTAGATTGATTTGGCGTGAGATATGGTCAATGTCTCCAACATCATCGACGAGCCCTTCTTCGACTGGCTGCGAAGGCATTCCAAATATAAGACAACTCTTCTCGCTTTGCGCAAGCAACATTGCCCCGTTCTTGCGCAGACTCCGCATTCCTTCGTATCCGTCGTTGCCCATACCCGTCATTATAACCGCCATGGTGTCACGCACTGCAGGCAGGGCGGCCATGGAAGAGAAGAGCACGTTGACGGACGGGCGACAGTTGTAGAGCGGCGGGTCATCGGAAACCTGAAGCTTGAAAGTGGGACCTGCCTGAACGACTCTGGTTTGCTTTCCACCCGGGGCGATATATGCAGTGGCGGGGGCAACGAGATCCCCATCCTCTGCTTCCTTAACACGCAAGGTTCCAATTCTATCAAGGCTCTCCGCGAATTGTTTTGTAAAGACGGGAGGCATGTGCTGTACGATGAGTATCGAGCCCTTGATCCGCGGTGAGAGGGCGCCAAACAGTTGCCGGAGTGCGACGGGTCCGCCAGTGGAAATCCCAATCCCGCAAAGCCTGAACGAACTTGCGATTGCAGACGGCTTACGCTTAACGGGTTCTGGCGTAGAGACACGCTTCGCATCCTGGCCAAGTTGAACGATCCGCTCTATGATTGTTTCGCGGACGTATTGCCCAAAGGATTTGTCATTATCAGGTCCGGGCTTGGTTACAAAATCAACCGCTCCTTCCTGGAGTGCTTTGAGCGCAATGTCTGCCCCTTCTTTTGAAACCGAGCAGAACATGATAACACGCGATTCCGGCGCCAGCCGTCGAATCTCGCGGAGAGTTTCAAGGCCAGTCATCTCTGGCATTTCTTGATCCAGTATGATGAAATCGGGTTTATAATGTTTTACGCGGGGGATTGCAAGTTTGCCGTTCACGGCCTGGGCGATAACCTGGACTCTGCTATCATCCGACAGTGCGGATCTGAGCAATTCGCGATACATGGACGAATCGTCCACAATCATCACGGAAATCTTTTGGATCATCCGATGCCATGCCTGGCTACACCCCGGAGCTTCTGCGCATCCACTATCAGGTGCAATTTGTCCGCGATTCTGAAGGCACCGGCAAGATACTCGAGTTTGATGTTGGAAAGATTGGACGGCACTTCATGAAAATCGGAGTCGGTGACAGTCACAATTTCGTGGATCTTGTCTGCGAGGATGCAAGTGGTATTGCCCGTGCCTGATCGGGTGCGTACGACTGCGCGTCCGGTGGTGGGGGAGCCCATTCCAAGCAGCAGATTAAAGTCCAAAATAGTTACGATTTCACCACGCAGGTTCGCGATTCCGGCAATGTGCTTTTCCGCCAATGGAACTGCTGTTATGCGCAGGCCGCGGGTCAATTCACGGCATTGATCGACTGGAACCCCAAACGAATAGGCGCCGGCTGTCCAGGTCAGAAATTGATGGATTCCCTTCTGGCTCATACTGCCGCTCCACTTGAGCGTTCGGTTGTCTGGTGATCCTCAAGAATTGTGTCAATATCAAGGAATGCCGTAGCCAGGCCTTCAAGAATGGCTTCACCGGTTACCCCTCGCGTCGGCATGGCGGGAGTTTCCAGCGTTTCCATACGCGTGAGCAGGGCCAGCATCTTGCTTGCGAGAATTGCTGCGGACCTACCATTCCTTTCGATTACGAGTGCGAATATCCGGCCCGATTCATCGGGTGTCTCGTTCCCAAAATAACGATCCAGGCGTATAACAGGGAGTATGCGATCTCCCTCTTTAAGCGATTCATGACCAAGATAGTTAAAGAGTTCTCCGGATTTGACCTTCCTGAGGCCAGGGCGAACCGAGGAATGAATCGCAAACTGTTGCTGTTTGTATCGGAAGAGGAAGTAGCTGTTTCTTGCCCGCGTATCGGTCTGAAGTCCTTCATCCACTTCCGTTTCCTTAACTGGCTCAAGGCTGGCCTGTCTTGCAATGCCGGCTATGTCGAGAACAAGGACTGCATCACCGTCTCCCAGGAGTCCTGCTCCTGCATACGTCTGAATGTGTTGTAGGTCTTCGCCCAGGGGTTTGAGAACAAATTCTTGTTGATCAAGAATTCTGTGGCAAAGTACTCCGAAGCGGTATCTGTCTGTGCGAAGAACGATAATGTACCGTTCTGAATCCTCTTTGTCAAAGCCGAGCACAGTGGATAAATCAAGTACGGGAAGAATTTTCCCGCGCAATTGGTACACGTAGCGATCTTCAACGCGCGACAGAGATGCCGGATCCACTCGCATTACTTCTTCTACATCTTTTTGCACGACTGCGAATCGATGATTGGCAACGCGGGCCAGCAGGCAGGTTACAATCGTTAGTGTTTGTGGGAGAGAAATGCGAAAGGTTGTTCCGACGCCGGTCTGGCTTTCTAGATCTATGCGACCGCCCACACTCTGCACGTTGGATCTGACGACGTCCATACCAACACCACGACCGGACGTTTCAGTGACGCGTTCGGCAGTGCTGAAGCCCGGAAGGAAAATCAGGTCGTGCAGTCGTTCCGGTGTTGCAACTGCGGCGGATTCGGGTGTCATTAGCCCGTTCTCGATCGCCTTGGTGCGCAGGCGTTCCGTATCAAGACCCTTACCATCGTCTTTGATGGTTATGACGATGTTTCCGCCTGCCATCACCGCTTCGATTGCGATGTGGCCAACCGGTGGTTTTCCCCGGGCCCGGCGGACCTCGGGTGTTTCAATTCCATGATCCACAGAGTTACGGAGGATGTGGGTGAGGGGATCTGAGATGACTGCGATCAGGTTCTTATCAAGTTCTACTTCGCTTCCTGCAATGCTCAGCTCAACCTGCTTACCTGTGGTTGTTGCAACATCGCGCACGAGCCTCGGTAACCGGGAGAATGAGATCTCGAGTTTCTGAAGTCTGGTCCGAATGATTCTTTCCTGGAGCGCGCTGATCAAGCGACTGATCTTCTTCCCAATGGAGTCTACTTCCGGGTCCTTGAACCGGGCAATCTTCATCAGGAGTTCGTTTCGGGCGACGACGCTTTCTCCGGAGAGATTGATGAGTTCATCCACGAGAGTGGTGGGGATCCTGACAAAATCATCGATCCTGGGTTTTCCTGGAGAACCTGGCTTTTTCGCATCGCCCGGTGAGGTTTCTTCTATAGAAGGTGTTGTTTCCGTGGCCCGTGGGGTAAACAGGATCTGGATGGCAGCGCCGGAGACTCCGGCCCTGTTCAACGCGGTTTCGGGGGATTCCTCCGAGACCAGGAAGAAGTACATATACAGCGCATTGTCAGCTCCGGTGCGCATGCCTTTCCGTGAGACATGATTGTTGGCCGACAGGCTTTCCATGAAACGGCTGGTGGCAGAGATCGTACCCAGCCCATGATCCGGTGGATGCAGATGCACAAATGACAGGTAGCGCGAATCTTTGCGCGCCATCTCAAGCAGTTTGGCCGGCGGAATCTCAATGCGAAACTGGGACTTCTGGGAAGTGGCAGTCACCTTTCCGTGGCCATTGCCTGTCTCATGTCGAATCCCGCCGTCCTTCTTTGCAATGAGGCGAACAAGCAATTCCGAATTGTCGAACTCCTCGGGGGTGCCCATTGCCCGAATCATTTCACGCAATCGGTCCACGGCAGTCAGAATCAAGTCAATGGTTTCGAGATCTGGTTTGGTACCAGTCTCCCTCATTTGATTGAGAAGGCCTTCCAGTGAATGTGCAAGTTCTGTCAAACCAGGAGTTTTGAATAACCCCGAATTGCCCTTGATGGTGTGGATCCCACGGAATATGTCATGGATGACTGAAGCATCTGCACCACTCTCCATCGCCAGAATGTGGGATTCTGCTTTCTCAAGCAGATCAAGCGACTCTGTTTGAAAGATTGGTAAGTAGTTGCTCTGATCGATTGCCATAGGTCACTCCCGGCTTTCAAAGCCGCTCTGCACAAGGTAGGACATCACGGCTTCTGGAAAGTTCCAGTTCACCTTAATACCCGATTTCTGTGCTCCTTGCGCAAAGTGAAAGATTGCAGTCAGTGGTTCCCAGGCTATATCCAGGGCAGTGGGCGCGCGCAGCTCAACCTCTGTCACACCTTCCGTTATCATACCACTCAAATCATTTGAGAGCTTTTGATTAGACGAAGCTAGATCCGTGCTTGCAAACGAAACGATGGCAGTTTGTTTTTTTCTAACAAAATTCATGCAATCCCTGTTGGTAAATTTCTGGTTCGAGCAGCACATTAAGTCAAATACTAAAAGTATTCCGTTAAGATTTTCGATACATCTTGAATGACTGATTGACGGAAGGTCGGAGGAGGATAAGAATGATTTAGATTATGCAACTACTTCGCAAGCTCTCCATTCGCTCACGCTTGATTATGTCTTCTGTGATTGTCTCAGTCTTACTCGTGGTACTGGGCGTTGTTACGTGGGTTGGAATCAACTCAATTACGCGGGGTTACGATTACGTGGTCAATCACGAGGATGAAAGCGCACTCCTCGCCACTGACATTGAAGGTCACGTGGCAAAAATGCGGCAGTATGAGAAGGATATGATTATCAATTCAGGGGATAAGAATACTGTCCTGAAGTACTTTGAAGAGTGGAGCGATGCTTACAAAGAAACAAAGGATCTCACTGATGCCCTGAATAAGTTAGCCGATGGCCAGGAAGCTACTGCGAATCACAAAGAAATGACAGAAAGTCTGGAAAAATACAAACTCGCAATTGCACGACTGAAAGATGATCTCACCGAGGCAGGCTCCAGTGCGGAGAAAGCAAACGCTCAGTTTGCCACCAACAAAGATAATATTCGTGCCCTCGGAAAGAAGGCTGGAGACATGGCGGACGCTGCTGCGAAAAAATCAGACGAAGAAGAAGCAAAAGTCACGGTTGCGGCCAGTAGAACTCTATTTTCAGTCGCTGCCGTTGCAATTTTGATCATGATCGCCGCGATTGTGGTAACGTTGCTGATCAATCAAAGTATCATGGGACCGTTACTCGACATTACGGAGCGCGTCCAGGATGTTGCAAGAGGGAATGGCGATCTCACAAAGCGCGTGGCTGCAGATAGCACAGACGAGCTGGGCCAGCTGGGTGCCTCACTGAATCAGTTCATGCAAGTCATTCATGAGATTGTCAAAGACGTAATAGTCACGCTGAAGGAAACTGTAAAGGTTGCGGAAAATCTCGCGGAGGCAAGCCAGAACCTTTCTTCCGGCACAGAGGAAATGTCCCAGCAAACACAATCCATTGCCACGGCGTCTTCACAGCTGCATCAGAATCTGGAAGTCGTTTCTTCATCCATTGAAGAAATGTCCATCTCTGTAAGTGAAATCGCCAGACGCTCTGTTGAAGCAGCGGGAGTAGCCGGGGAAGCAAACAATCGCACGTCCACGACCAACGATATCGTGGTGAAACTTGGACAGAATGCGCGTGAGATTGGCAAAGTAATTGAATCCATTGTTGATATTGCGGATCAAACAAACCTCCTGGCATTGAATGCGGCAATTGAAGCGGCAGATGCCGGAGATACAGGGAAGCGCTTTGCCGTCGTGGCCTCGGAGGTCAAGGAGCTGGCGCGGCAGACTTCTGATTCCTCAGAGGAGATCAAAAATAGAATTGAATCCATCCAGCGCAGCTCAGAGGACACCATCAAGGCAATTGAATCAATTACCAACGTGATTCAGAAAGTAAACGATGTGAACTCCGCCATTGCCTCATTTGTTGAAGAACAGTCCATTACGGCTCGCGAGATTTCAAGTAACGCAACCCAGGCCGCAACGGTCTCCACGGATGTTGCAAAGAACGTTGCTGGTGTTTCAACTGTTGTTCGGAGCGGCGCTCAAGAAGCTACGCGGATTTCAGGGCTTGCATCACAACTCAATACAATGGCACAGCACTTGAGTTCAGCTCTGGGTCGATTCAAGGTTTAGAATCAGGCGTCCCGGGAAGGCCATTGTCTGCGATTCTTGAGACCAGTACGCGGTCGATCCGGTGGCGATCCATATCAATCACCTCGAACCGGTAGCCGCCCCATTCGAAACTGTCGGCAACACCCGGAATGCGGCCCATTTTTGCCATTACCAGCCCCGCCATTGTTTCAAACCCACTTTCTTCTTCTGGCAGATCGGAAACAGACAGAATCCGCTTAAGGTCTTGAACTCCTGTCATACCGTCGATCAGCCAGGAACCGTCCGGTCGCGTCACAATCATTTGTTCGTCCGCGCGATCGCCTGAGGGCAGGTTGCCAACAAGTGATTCAATGATGTCGCTGATAGTAATAATGCCTTCAACGCCGCCATACTCGTCGGCCACCAGGGCTAAGTGACGTTTAGCATCCCTCATAATTTCGAGCGCTTTGAAGGCCCGCACGGATTCCGGCAAATAGATTGGTGTTAGCAGGTCTGCCTTGATATCCATTTCCTTGCCGTTGAGCAGTCGAGAGAGGATGTCCTTGGAGCGTACAATTCCAATCAAATGGTCCGGCGATCCCTGGCCCACTGGAAAGCGGGAGTGCTTTGTGCTTTGAATTGTTGCCATGATTTTGCCTGGTGAGTCCTCGATGTTGAGCCAAACCATATCAGTCCGGGGAATCATGAGCTCGCGAACGCGCCTATCGGTGAGATGCAGTGCCCTTTCCATTATTTCTGTCTCAGATTTTTCGAATACGCCCGCACTGAGACCCTGCCTGATCAAGATCTTTACTTCTTCCTCTGTGACAGGAGATTGAACTGAATCACGAAGCCCAAACAAACGCAACGGAATGTTAGTCGAGGCTTCGAGTATGTGTACCACCGGCGATACGATCCGGGCAATTGCGCGCATGGGCCGCGCCAGAATGGTCGAAACTTTCTCCGGACTGTGCAGTGCAATTCGCTTGGGTATCAATTCTCCAATAACCAGCGAAAGGTAAGTTATCAAAAAGACAACGATGCCAAAGCTAATTGTCTCAGCCTGTGAACTGAACCAGCTAACTTTCGCTACAATCGGCGTGAATTTTTCCGCGATTGTTGCGCCACCGAACGCACCGGCCAGGATTCCAACGAGAGTAATACCAATCTGCACCGTGGACAAAAAACTGCCTGGATTGTTGGCCAAATCGAGAGCAGCTCTGGCCCCTTTGTTCCCCTGTTCTGCTTTTTCAAGCAGTCTGGCGCGCCGTGAAGAAACAACGGCCATTTCCGCCATGGAAAAGATCCCATTGAGACACAGTAAGAGCAGGATTGTGAATATTTCGGTGGTTATTTCCATTGGCCCCTGCGATCAACATTGACGTGTTCAGATTGTCGCTGCGGATTCTGTAATAGATCGGTTCAGTTTCGTGCAATCAAGTACAAAACCCATTGTTCGCGGCTGACGCTACCAGTCAATCGGCTGGTAGTCTTTGAGGAATTTTCCGGACCAGTGCTGACCAGTATTGATTCCATCAAAGAAGGGATCGCAAACACGCGCTGCACCATCCACTATATCGAGTGGTGGTTGAAAGTCGTGTTTGTCCTGCTTCAGCCTGGCCAGATGCGCAGGATCCTCGTCGGTTACCCAGCCTGTATCAACTGCATTCATGAAGATTCCTTCTTTTGCAAGGCTGCTGGCCGATGTGTGTGTCAGCATATTCAGCGCAGCCTTGGCCATATTCGTGTGCGGATGACGGTCCGCTTTTCTGAATCGATAAAACTTTCCTTCCATAGCAGTGACATTGACGATGTGCTTCTTTCCCGTGTAATCCCGTCGCATCATTGGGATTAGATGGTTACACAAGACAAATGGTGCCATTGAGTTGATGAGTTGCAATTCCACCATCTCTGAAGTCTGAATTTCTCCAAGCTTCAGTCGCCAGCTGTTGGTGTCGCGGAGGTCAACCTGTTGTAGGTCTGCGTCCAGTTCCCCTCCGGGAAATAGAGTTTCATCCGGGAGCGACTCATCGTGCGAATACGGAATCTGTGAGAGTTTTGCTGAAGATGTGAGCCCCATGCCCGGTAATCTCCCATGCCATTTGACTGGAAGCGCAGCTTCAGAGGCCAGGGTCCGCTCAGTGATCCGGCTCGTGCATTCGTTGAAGGAGTTTAACAGATGTCTAACGTTAGGCGCCAGGTCACTCCAGGGAAGCGCCTCGTTTTGCATCAGGTGTGCATAGAATCGGGGAGGGCGGCGAACCGTCTGCGCTGCGTTATTTATCAGAAGGTCCAAACGATCAAATTTTGTTTCTACAAATCGAGTAAATATTTCAACGCTGGGTATGTGCCTGAGATCAAGGCCAAAGATATGCAGGTGGTCTGAGAAGTTCTGAAAATCCTCTTCAGCGGAAAATCGCAATGCTGCGTCCACGGGGAATCGTGTTGTGGCAATCACTGTTGCTCCGGACCGAAGCATCATCAGTGCTGCCTGATAACCGATCTTAAGTCTTGCGCCTGTAATCAGGGCAACCTGGCCGTGCAACGGAGCAGACTGGAAGCGCTTCTTGTAGTTAAAGTCTCCACAGTCCTTGCACATGGAATCATAGAAAAAGTGTAGCTGAGTAAATTCTGCGTTGCATACATAACAGTTTCGAGCGCTCACTTCGCGCGGGGCTTCGTCTGCGGTTGGATCAGACGTGATTTGCAGAGGAGCTTTGAACACGCTTGCAGTTCTGGCCTGCCGAATCCCCGTTTGTGCGCGGGCTTTGCGTCCTTCTGCTGCAACCTCGAGCTTGCGTTGCCTGCGCAGTGCTTTGTTTCGATTCTTCTTGTCGAGTCTGTCTGGTCGTGAGATTCTCCCGGCTGCATTCACGAGTGCAATTCTAACTTCCTCTGGCAGGTTAACGAACGCCGAACCATTGGAAGCAAGCGCCTCGAGCATCCGGATACATTTCTGTATTTCCTCTGCTGTTGGCTGCGGTTCGGGCTGTTCGATTTCTGGCATTGCAGTGGGAACACGAAAATCTGCTTGGATATTCTCCAATCAATCGAAAAATGACAGGAGAGTATCGAGGGTCCTATGCCCTTTTTGTGATTGTCCGGGATCTTCAAACTGGGCAATCTGTGTTTTCAGGGAATACTTGGACCGTCATGTCAAAACTTCTACGATTTGTGTGCACTCAAGAGGCCGAGTGAGCGCGCGGCGTCTGCCTTTGCTGACCTTATCCTTTCTGGTCGCGGGGATGAATTGTGTGCAGATCGATCAAGGACCGGTAGCCGATAAAGGTGTCCTTGACCTATCGCGGGAGGAGTTTGTTCGGGGGAAGCGCAGAATGGTCCCAATGCAAGGATCAGCAGTATTTCGGTGGGGCGTACTGGAAGGGACGAATGGCCTAGACGGACCGATGGCCAACCACGATGGCGAAGTAGTTTATCGGGACATTTCGAAAAGTTGGGTTCAACCGGATTCGTTTGGGTCCGTACGGCCAGCGCATGGCTATGCGACGTATCACGTTAAGATTATCTTACCCACGCGCCAACAACAATTTGGACTCTGGTTAGGGTCTATTGGAACTGCGCACAGGCTGTGGATCAATGATCAGCTCGTGTCACAGGCAGGCGTAGTTGGAAGAACTCCCGATGCCTCCCGTCCGGACCTCAGTCGCGCAATCATCCCGCTTCCATATGAGCATGAGGTGAACCTGACACTGCACGTTTCGAACTGGGATGCACGGCGCGGGGGGCCGTGGGAAAGTAGTCACCTGGGTCTGCTCGACCATGTCGAGGCAGCACGAATGCAACAGGACCTGCGGCAAATGCTGGTTTTTGGAAGCATGTGTGTAGGGTCGGTTTTCTTCTTCATAATCTACCTTACGTGGAGAAGGGACCGATCATTTCTCTACTTCGCCGGAGTTGCCATGCTTGCTGGGATCCGCGCCTCTGTGGTGGGTTCAAGACTTGCATACCATATGCTACCTGACGCGTTCCAATTGCTTTTCAGATTGGACTACCTGACATTCTTCTTGATAGTCCCTCTTTTTGTCTATTTCATGCGTATTTTCTTGAGCATCCCGGGGAGCAAGCTCGCAGATCGGACATTCATGGTTGTCGCCTTGCTTTGCGCTGTGGTTGTCCTGATCTTCCCGGTGTCATGGTTTACTTTCCTAACATTTCCCTACCAGGCAATCGCGATCATATCCCTGTTGTATGCGCTGTATCTGCTCGTGAGGAGCGTTCTTTCGCGTCGGCGCGAGGCTTACATCCTGCTAGTTGGATTTTCCGTTCTGGCAGTCACGCTACTCAGCGATATTATGCTTGCCAGAGGAACTGCGCTGCTCTTGCAATTCGAAAGCGGCAGCATTGGTGTATTGTTATTTCTCTTTCCTATTGCCGTTCTCCTGGGTATTCGTACGGCACGTTTCTCCCGCGATAACTTCAACCTCAGCCACACTCTAGGAGAAGTCAATGCCGCCATGCAGAAATTCGTACCCCAAGAATTCCTACGTGTCTTGCAATCCGACATTAGGGCAATTGGGATCGGTCAGGCGGTTGAAACGGAACTGACCGTGATGTTTGTTGACATTCGCGGCTTTACGCGCCTATCTGAATCGCTGGGCGCCATGGCTACCATGCGTTTCCTGAACGGCTACTTCGGCAGGACAAATCCTGTTGTCAGGGCACACAACGGCTTCGTTGACAAGTTCCTGGGAGATGGTTTTATGGCTCTCTTCCCGATTGCTGAGGACGCTATATCCTGCGCCGTGGAACTTCAGATCACTGTTCACAACCACAACAATGTCAGAAGAGGGAGAGGTTGGGAGCCGATCGAGATTGCCGTTGGCATTAGCACTGGAAAGATCGCGGTGGGAACCGTAGGCGACCAGGCAAGGATGGAGACTACAGTGGTAGGGGACACCGTAAACCTTGCGTCGCGCCTTGAGGCTATGTCAAAGAAACTTGGCTGTTCAGTCCTCCTGTCCGCGAATAGTAGAAAGCAAATTCAGCGGCCCATTGCGCTCAGGGAGATTGATCATATTCACGTTCGCGGCCTGAGCGAAGCGGTTACAATTTATGAATGTTTCGAGAGTGATCCTGCGCAGCTGCGTGCAGAGAAGCAATTGGCAGAAGGCGATCTGACGCGGGGCTTAGCGATGCTTCAGGCAGGGGAAGTTGCTGCGGCCTATGACTGTTTTCTCGAAGCGGCCCGCAAGTCGCCTGCAGATCCAATTCCGCCATGGAGACTCGAGCTGGCGCGAACCTTGATGGTACGGGCGGGTCAGAGCAAAATGGTGGCAAAAGTTCTTGTCGCAGAAGACAACGAGATGATAAGTACTATAATAAGGCATCGTCTCAAAACCAGGGAACTGAGTGTTTCTTATGCACGGAGTTGCGCGGAAGCAACCCGGCTCTACTCGAATATGAAGTTCGATATTGCCATATTCGACCTGCATTTACCCGATGGCAGCGGCCTCGACTTGATCCACGAACTGCGGTTGCAGCCGCATAGCGGCGAAACCACTTTTGCTCTGTTGACTGCCGATGATACGGACGCGGTCAGGCATGCGGCCAACGCGCTCGGAGTCCGATTCTATCGCAAACCCGACGGCATTGCTGAGCTGGCGGCGGATCTGACCAATTGGTCAGGTGTCAATACCGGGTCGCCCGCCTGAGCAAGTGTTCGCCGTTGGGCCGGGTTTGCTGATGGTCGATCTTCTACCCTCAATCCGGCGCGCCCTCGCGCGAATTTTTCTTGCATTACTTTTCTTGGCCATTCCCGGTTCGGTTTTCGGGAGTCCCCTGTCAATTTTTAGTCCACCGGAACCGGCGGTTGCGCTTATACCGATCCTCGAAATGGCCGAAGATCCAGAAGGTATTCTGACCGAAGAATCGGCTCTGCATTCTGAACTTTTCAAGCCGTACCGCGACGCTAGTGAAAACCTAGGTTTCAGATCGGCACCCGTCTGGATACGTTTCGTGCTGGAAAACAAATCGGGGCAGCATCAATCGTTTTTCTTACGGGCCGCTCAGCCGATTGTTCAAAACGTTCGTTTCGTTATGGCATTTCCGGACGGCACACGAGTTCGTTATGAAGCTGGTGCGGCTTTTCCTTTTAGCGAACGGCCTGTCAAGAATCCATCCATAGTTTTTCCAATGCAAGTTCCCCCGGGTATATCAACAATAGTTCTCATTCGTGTCCAGTCCACCCTGGCAACCGACCTTCCCTTTGTTCTGTTGACTCCCGAAGCCTTCTACGAAGAAACCTTTAACCGACAGCTCCTCCAGGGGCTTTACCTGGGCATTGCGGGTTTTGCCATATTGTATAACCTGTTTCTATTTTTTTCTACTCGCGATCGCCCAATTCTCCTGTACGTCATTTTCGTGCTTAATACTGCTCTATTTTTGCAGTGCCACACAGGTTATGCGTTTCAATTCCTCTGGCCGGATCATCCATCATGGAACCGTATCGCCCCAATGCTCATCGGTGCGAGCGGTGTTTTGTGGACCTGTATGTTTACCGCAGATTTTTTGAACCTCCGCGTTCTTTCTCCTGGGTTGAATACAGTCCTCCTTATATTTGGTGTTTTCACTTTTGCAGTCGGAATAGTTCACGCAGTCTTCCCTCTGCCAATTCGCGGTCCAATAAACATTCTCGGGTTGGGTGCCGTCGCCCTGGTATTGTTTAGTGGATTGCGGGCCGTTCAGCGACGTAATCGGTCAGGGATTTTCTTCCTGCTTTCATTCGTGTTCTTCGCATTCGGGGCTACTTTGTTTATGTTACGCGCACGTGGGCTTGTTCCAGCGGGTTTATTGACAAACGCGGCACTTCAAATCGGCGCGGCCGTCGAGATCATCGTGCTTTCTCTTGCCCTTGGGGATCGCATTAATTCTCTTCGCGAAGAGCAAGAGCGGCTGCGCCAGGAGAATATGCAACACGCTCAAGCACGCAAGGAAGTTGTTGCGGAACTCGCCCTGGCACGTCGCATTCAGCTTTCCCTCCTTCCGGCACGCATGCCGCAAATCGAAAGGGTAACGATTGCGGCTCGGTACGAGCCAATGGCGACAATCGGGGGCGATTTCTACGATTTTTACAGGATTTCGGATACTGTGCTGGGCATCATGCTAGCGGATGTTTCCGGTCATGGGATACCCGCCGCGCTCGTGGCGTCCATGGTTAAAGTTGCCGGGGCGGAACAGATAGCACTTGCCGGGAATCCATCGTTCTTCCTGACGGGGGTAAATAGAGCGCTGACACTGGAAGGCCAATTCCATTTTGTTACGGCGTCAATGGCAACTTTGGATCTACAGCGCGACATGCTAATGTATGCAAATGCAGGCCATCCCCCTTTGATCTATCTTACAAAGGATCAACCACCGCGTCGCGTAAGGCCGCAGGGCAGAATTCTTGGAGTCTTTCCTGATCCGGGACTCGACGTTGAAATTAAGTCCATTTACCCCGGGGATCGTCTTGTTTTTTACACGGATGGGGTGATTGAAGCCGCCGCACCCGGCGGTGAAGAGTTCGGCCTGGAACGCTTGGAAGAGCAGGTCGTCGCTTGTCGTTCGCAAAGCGGAGAAGAATTTTGCAATACTCTTCTCAAGATTATTCGCTCCTGGGAAAGCACGGCAAGTCGCGCGGATGACCTTTCCATTGTTGTTGTGGACATTTCATAAACAAGGTGCGTCTAATCTTCTATGCGAACTGACGCCGCGGCCAGGAGAGGGGCTGATCCTCGGGTAGGCCTCCCTTGAGGGTTCGTCCATGGGCCCTTGCCCTTAAAAAAAAGTTATTCCGGGCTTGCCGGAACCACTTCCTGATATTACTTTAAGTTTCAACTAATTAAGGCTTCGGCCACAGGGAGTTTTTACAATGAAGTTGTTTCGAATTGGTGCAGTTGCACTGGCAGGCATAGGGTTCGTTACACCGGCATTTTCCGGTGAAGTGACGCTCGACAAGTCCCATACTAAAGTTGAATTCACAGTTACACACCTTACCATCTCGGACGTAACCGGCCGTTTTGATGATTTTGCAGCAAAGGGCACGTTCGATGAAAAAGCGTCTGCTCTTTCCGGCCTGCAGGTTACGATCAAAGCAGAGTCCATCAACACAAATGATGCAGATCGCGACAAGCACCTGCGAGGCGCAGATTTCTTTGATACGGGAAAGCATCCAGAGATTACTTTCAAGCAGTCAAAACCGGCCGTTTTGCGCAAGGGTGTACCTACTGCAGTAGTGGGCGATCTGACCATGCGGGGTGTTACTAAACCTGTGACTTTGCTTCTCACATATAAGGGTACTGTAAAGGATCCATGGGGTAACAACAAGGCTGGTTTTTCTGCAAGCACCAAAGTGAATCGCAAAGACTACGGTGTTTCCTGGAGCAAGACCATGGATACAGGCGGGGCCGTTGTAAGTGATGAAGTTTCTATCTCTATCGCCGGTGAAGTAGCAATTAAGTAAGCATCAGGACCTCAACTGGGCCCCGTTCGAGCAATCGCGACGGGGTCTTTTTTTTTGTTTGCGTTTCCGTTCTCCCCATCCTGCAATCGGGCATGTCAGAGAAAAATGAAGTCGCACTTATAACCGGAGCCTCAAGCGGAATTGGACTCGCCATTGCGCAAGTTCTGGCAGAGAAGAAAATGGACCTGATTCTTACGGCTCGCAGACGTGACCGGCTCGAAAGCCTGGCCCAGGAACTAAGGCAGAAGCATGGGATTCGAGTGGATGTCATTGAGAATGATCTGGCTAAGTCGGGCGCGGCACAGGTGCTCTTTGAGAGGGTTCAGTCCATTCGCAAGGACGTCACTATCCTGGTAAACAATGCAGGCTTTGGAAAACAGGAAACAGTGCTCAATCATTCCATCAACGATATTCGCGATATGATCCAGGTAAACATCACGTCATTGACGGAGCTGACCTGGCTATTTGGAGTTGAAATGCGCAAAGCCGGTCATGGGAGGATCCTGCAACTCGCGTCCGTCGGTGCCTTTCAACCATCGCCCATGTATGCAATCTATTCGGCGACCAAGTCGTATGTTCTTGATTTTTCCTACGCAATGAATTCGGAACTTAAGGGAAGCGGTGTAAGTGTGACGAGCGTTTGTCCAGGCTTTACGGAATCTGAATTTCACGACGTGGCCGGCCATAAGAAAACTGCCTTCATGAAAGCATCTACGATGACTTCGCGGAAGGTCGCTGAAATTTCTGTTCGCGCCATGATGAATCGGAGCCCCAAAGTAATTCCAGGATTCATAAACAAAATTAACAGTTATCTTATGGAAGGAATGACACGGATGTTTTCAACGGCTATAGCTGGTTCTTTGATGAAAAAGTAGTGGCGTTCCTTACTTCCCGGCTTAGAAAGAACAGTGGTTTTGGGGGCTTGTAATTCGAGGACATTGAAAGCGTTTTTGCAGCGCGCATGGAAGCTGGTTCTTATTGCAATGCTTCTGCCAGGGAGCAACTGCTTCAATGCAACCACGAATAGCCACCCGGAGTTGGCCTTTTTTGGCGCGTCGTTTGGTCCGCCTTCCAGTTGTAGCCTGAATCTACTCGACGTCATTCAGCCCGGATACTGGCCTTCTTTTGAATCCGAACTCAGAAATCAGGCTGCGCTCGGTAGTTCCGGAAATGCAACGCTCGACTTGACCACGATTACAGGATTGCCAGGAACCGCCTGCAAATGGCGCGGCGGTGTGCTTGCGCCAAACGGAAAAATCTATGCCATCCCGTGCGCAGAAACGCGAGTGATGATCATTGATCCTGCAACCAACACGGTCGATTTAACCAGCATTACGGGCCTTCCTGTGGGAAACAAATACTGGGGTGGTGTGCTTGCACCAAACGGAAAGATTTACGCAATTCCAGATCAGGCAACCAACGTCATGATCATAGATCCGGCAACCAACACTGTGGACACAACGACTCTGTCCGGATTGCCGGGCGCGATCAATAAATGGCGGGGCGGGGTGCTGGCGCCTAACGGGAAGATTTACGGCATTCCGCTCAACCAGACGAGCGTTCTGATCATTGATCCTGTGAACAACACCTGGGATACTACAACAATGTCAGGTCTGCCGGGGACCGCAACCAAGTGGAGTGGCGGAGTTCTGGCCCCAAACGGAAAGATCTATGCAATGCCTTATGCAGAAACGCGCATTCTGATGATCGATCCCCAGGCCAACACGGCAGACTTTACAACAATTGCCGGAGTACCCGCAGGCCCGCGCGAAGGTGGGGTCCTTGGTCCGGATGGTAAAGTCTATGGCGTGCCCATCGGAAATGCTCCGGTCTTGATTGTTAATCCCCAATCGAATACTTTTGACACAACCTCGCTTCCTGCGCTTGGAGTTACGGGCACCAATTGGGTGAGTGGGGCGCTTGCACCCAATGGAAAGATCTATACGTCTCCCTACAACGAAACAGGTAGTCTGATCATCTCGCCTCTTGCAGTTTCCGCGGAAAAGACCAGCCTGACTGGATTCTCCGGTAGCGGGATGCTCGCAGGGATCACCCTCGCGGGCAACGGCAAGCTCTATGGCATTCCTGATGCCACTACGGTGGTGCCCATCATTGATCCAAAGTCCAATGGCAGCTATTGCAACGGCGTTGCACAATCGGGGTATTTGAACAAATTCTAACGCTCATTTGTCGATAGTGACTCGCAGAGTTCGCGCGAAAATGGCGTGACGCCTCGTTTCAAAATTGCTTTATTCTTCAACAGTTTAAACTCAAACTAAGAGGTTGTATGTCCGACATTCTATTTTCTCCCTTCAAGCTCGGCCCGATTGAGCTGAAGAATCGCGTTGTGATGAGTCCTATGACGCGGAGTCGCTCCATTGGAAATGTTCCAGGCGATATTGTTGCTAAATACTATGGCCAGCGCGCGGAAGCCGGTCTCATAATCACGGAAGGAGTTTCTCCTTCACCCAACGGCCTTGGATACGCTCGCATTCCGGGAATTTTTTCTGATGAGCAGGTTAACGCGTGGAAAGCCGTAACCGAAGCAGTGCATGCTAAAGGCGGTCGTATTTTTATGCAGATGATGCACACAGGGCGGATTGGTCATCCAGCCAATCTTCCCGCAAACGGGGAGATCATTGGACCGTCAGCAATTAAGGCTGCTGGCAATATGTGGACGGATGCACAGGGCAACCAACCACATCCTGAACCGCGCGCCATGACATTGGACGATATCAAGTCCGCAATCGCTGAGTATGCAAACGGCGCGAAGAATGCAATCAAAGCAGGATTCGACGGCGTGGAACTGCACGGAGCCAACGGGTATCTAATCGATCAGTTTCTGAATCCGGCTGCAAATCAACGAAGTGATGAATACGGTGGAACGCCTGAGAAACGAAATCGCTTTGCGATTGAAGTGGCAAGGGCTGTAGCTGATGCAATTGGAAAAGAGCGCCTTGGAATTAGAATTTCACCGTTTGGAGTTTTCAACGACCAGGTAATTTTCCCGGAAATCGAAGCCCAGTACGGAGCTCTGGCAAAATCGTTGTCGGACATTGGAATCGCCTACATCCACATTGTGGATCACAGTTCAATGGGTGCTCCAAAACCAGAGGCTGCCACAGTTTCTGCTATCCGATCTAACTTCAAGGGTGCTCTGATTCTGAGCGGCGGATACGATCGTGCACGTGCTGAAGCGGACCTGGAGGCAGGCAAGGGTGAACTCGTCGCGTTTGGCCGGCCATTCGTTTCCAATCCAGATCTTGTGAAACGAATGAAGAGCGGCGCGGAACTTGCGGCCCCAGACGCTTCGACTTTTTACACTCCAGGCGAAAAGGGCTACACGGATTACCCGGCCCTTGCATAATGTGGGCGCTGGAGGAAATCGTATGAAAGCAAAACTAATTCTATTCATTCTGTCCGCGGCGCTTGTCGCGGCCAATTGTACTTCGAAGAAAACACACGGCGAAGAAGTTACCTACACAGCCAATGGCGTAACCATGAAAGGCTACATCGCTTACGATCCTGCGATCCAGGGAAAACGTCCCGGGGTGATTGTGGTCCACGAGTGGTGGGGGAATGACGCGTATTCACGAAAGCGCGCGGACATGTTGGCTTCATTGGGATACACAGCGCTTGCGGTTGATATGTACGGCGAAGGCAAACGCGCGAGTAATCCGGATGAAGCCGGTAAGCTTGCAGGTGAAGTGAAGAAGAACATAGAACTAAGCAAAACTCGCTTTGATGCAGCAATGGACTTTCTCAAAAGCCAGGCCACAGTGGATGCGAGTAAGATTGCTGCCATTGGTTATTGCTTTGGAGGCGGCGTGGCTCTGAACAATGCAAGACTTGGAGCCGATCTCAAGGCAGTCGTAAGTTTTCATGGTGATCTGACGCCCGCGAAGGCCGCAGAAAAAGGCAAGGTCAAAGCGCGCTTGCTGGTGGCTCAGGGTGGAGCAGATGGGTTTGTTCCTGAAAAGGATGTGGAAGCCATCAAGAAAGAAATGGCCGACGCAGGTGCAGACCTCACGGTAACGGTGTATCCGGGGGCCACGCACGTTTTCACGAATCCGGCTGCGGACGAGTATGCAAAGCAATTCAAGATGCCTATCGCGTACAATCCTGACGCGGACAAGAAATCGTGGGAAGAAATGAAGGGGTTTCTCGCAGCCGGTCTGAAGTAGTTTAAGATTACTTTTTTTATAGACTGAAATCGACCGGGTTTGAAAATCCCGGGATGCGCCTGAAGCACATACTTACCTGTGTTTTAATGTGCACCTGGATCTTTGCGCCCGGTTTGCTTTTTGCCCAGACTCCCCTCACTATTCAGAAAGTCACGGCGCGATCGGTTGAATCGATTGCAAGCGATGCAACCCACAGCTGGTGGGCCACGGTACGCGGGATTGAACCCGTCACAGAAAGCGAGCGCTTGCTTGCAGATGGCAACGCCAGGCAGGACGAACCAGGTGAGCCCTGGGTGCGAGTCATGCTCCCAGGCTATGCGGAGGAGCTCCGGCAACATGGGTATGGATTGGATGGCACGGAACTCTGGTACCTGAAACGCTTCTACCTGGACAAACCAGCCGGGCATCTTGCCTTTCGCCTGGGACAGATTGATGATAAGGATCGGGTCTATCTAAATGGCAGACTGATTGCAAAGACCGGGGATTGGGACAATCCTCGGGCGCAGGCGTACGACAAAGTTCGCGTCTATGAAATTCCTGATGATGCGCTAAAGCCTGGACTGAACGTTCTACTCATCCGTATTAAAGGAATCTTTCCCGGCCAGGTTGGAATGGTGCGTGGTCAGGCGGAAATTGGTCCTTCGCTGGCAGTTCGGAATCGAGTCATTTACAAAGACACAATCGAAGTTTTGCTGCTGGCCTGCTACGCAACTGCGGGATCATATTTCTTGTTCTTGTTTATTCGCCGCAGAATTGAACGGGAGAATCTTATCTTTGCTATTTTCATCTATGTGTTTGTTGCGTATCAGGTACTCAAGACGCAGTTCAAGTTCGAACTTGGCGTTGAGTTTATTACCCTGAAGAAATGGGAATACGTGATTCTGTATGCAACCTTCCCGGCGTTCTACTATTTTATTCGCACGTACTTTGAGGTTCCCAAAACGCGCGGCTGGAAGATTTGGGACTTTGTAATTCTCATACCGTCCTTTGTCTTTCTGGGACTGGTTGCGCATACATTCCTGACGGATGATCCGCGCACGTACTGGTTCTTGCAGAAGAATATAGCTCAGCCGCTCTGGATTGTTTATTCTGTCGGAAATCTTGCAGTGCTTTTCTCTGCCCTGCGGCGCAAGAATCGCGACGCAATCTACATGCTCTGCGGCTTTGCTGTCCTGATCCTGGGGATTTGCGTGGATATTACCAGCAATCGTGGAATTATCAATATTCCGCCGGTAATGAGCTTTATTTTTCCCCTCTTCATGCTGTCACTGGCGTTGGTTCTGGCCAATCGCTTTGTGCGCCTGAACGAGGAAGTAGCGGATCTCAACGCAAACCTGGAGCAAAAGGTAGAGGATAGGACCAGGCAACTCAATCAATCTCTGACTGAGATTCAAGCACTCAAGGAGAAACAGGATGGCGACTATTTTCTGACATCGCTTTTGATTGAACCGTTAGGCGGCAATCACAATGAGGGGAACGCGGTTAGGACAGAAATGGTCCAGCGGCAGCTCAAGCAGTTTTCATTCAGGAAGTGGAAGGCTGAGATAGGCGGGGACCATTGTGCGGCCCATTCTCTCAAGTTAAAAGATCGCAACTATACAGTTTTTATCAACGGCGATGCAATGGGGAAGAGTATCCAGGGGGCAGGAGGCGCGCTGGTACTGGGCACAGTCTTTCAATCACTGATCACTAGAACCCAGCGCACACAGGAAGCAAGCGGCAAGTACCCGGAACAATGGCTAAAAGAATGCTTTCTGGAATTGCAGAATGTTTTTGTGGCTTTCAACGGAAGCATGTTTCTTTCTGCGGTCGTGGGGCTTGTAGACGAGCAGAGCGGGCTTGTCTATTTTATCAACTCAGAGCATCCGCGGCCCGTATTGTATCGCAAGGGGCAGGCATCGTTCATTGAGAGCCCGGTACTAAGAAAGATTGGTGTACCCGACGCGGACTCATTCATTCAGGTTCAGACCATTCAGCTGCAGCGCGACGACGTCATCATTGTGGGTTCAGATGGCCGCGATGATATTTCCATTGGGATGGATGAAAAGGGAAACCGAATCATCAATGAAGATGAAGACTTGTTCCTGCGTCATGTAGAAGCAGGCCAGGGAAACCTGGACCAGATCACGGAGCATGTATTTGCATCCGGAGGGCAGGCAGACGACTATTCTTTGATCAGGATTTCATTTTTTGAAGATGCAGCCCCCGCACCGGATGATACCAGTAAGAATTACGCAGGCGAAATTTCAAAGATTGCCAATCTGTTGCGCGCCGGAACATTCAACGAGGCAGCCACGCTCTGTAGCGAGATTGTAAAACAACCGGATGTTGCGCCTCAGACTCTCCTGCAAGTAGCAAAGGCATTCCGACATATGAAGGATTACCAAAAGTCGGCTAACGCTCTGGAAAAGTATCTGGAGAAGAATCCGGGAGATGTGGAAGCATTGTCCACTCTCGGTGCAGTTTACAAGCTGAGTGGAAATCGATTGGCTGCCGTGGAAGCCGGGGAACGCGCCTTTCTGCGCGATCCAACCAACGTTAAGAATCTAGTGCATCTCTGTGACGCGCATCGCCTGCTGGGTAACAAAGCGCGGGCCATTGCTATATTGCAGATAGCAGAATCGCTGGGATCAGATGCACCAGAGCTGCCTCGTCTCAGGGCTGCCCTCTTTTAATGCTTGGCGCCAACAGGACATGAAAAAATCTGACATAATGCTCAATAGATCTTAACTATTGGGCGGGAGAAACACATGGCAAATCAGGCTTCTCGATTCGAAACGGTTGCACGCGATCTTGTAAATGTGGGAATCGGACTCTATAACACAGCTCAAATCCACCTGGATCAACTGCAGCGCGATATAGTATCCGGCTATGGTGGGCTCGTAACGCGCGGCGCCGCTGATAAAAGCGAACTGGCGGAGGGTCTGCGCAGCAAACTGGGGCAGGGACTCACCATTGTCTCCGGCGTTCAATCCAAACTAGGAATGAACGGCGCCGTTTCAACCAGAACGGAAACTACTAAGAAAGCCAGATAACCCGGATAAGCAAGGCAAGCACCCTGGTTGCAGGCTAGCATTTCCGCTCTAAAATAGACCCAATCGGTTTACGCCTGACGGTCGCGTTCTCTTTATTGCCGACAACGGGAATCATCGAATCCGTCATGTGAGATAAAAGAACAGGATTGGGATCAGTCATGCTGGACTATACAAAACCGTTTACCCTTGCAGAGACTCTGCTAAACGAATTCGACGGGAAGGATATCCTCGCCGATTTGCGTGTTTACGGAGTTTACACAGGCGATGTCTTTGAACCGGCTAACAACTTTGGCGCATTCGGTTTTCTGCCTGTAGCCGGGACTTCAACGGGCGATTCGCTGGGTTTGACACCCATCCTGGGAAAACCGCCCCAGGAATGGCCCGTGCTTAAGTATTCGCATAACGGCGGGGAAACCTGCATTGTTTCATCGAGCCTGCCATTGCTTGCAGCCTCGTCCATAGTTGGACATATCAGACCCGGATACATCATAGAAGACAGAGAGGAGATCCTCGAAGCCAGGGAAGACGTTCTGGCGTTTGCCCGGGTCATTGGTGGAGAAACGCAGGCACTGAAAATGATTCAGTTTCTGGAAGGATTGAAGGAAGATGACGAAAACGATTTCTCCAGTTTCTTCCTGTACAGTCAGGCCGAGGGGCTGACGTGGTTTGTGGAATTCTTGAATGCATACAAGAAAGTATACGTGGAAGACGAGGATGCTATTGAAACCTGGAAGACTTTTCTCAAGCGCTATTCATTTGTAACGCCGGCCTGGGAACTGTTGTTTCTGGCACAGTCGGCCAGGGGTGAAGATGCGTCAGAAGCCGCCTGGAAGTCCGCAACATCTGAAAGGCATTTGAACGATTTTGTATTCAGTCTTTGTCGCGCAAACGGCATGGATTTTGACTTTGACGCCACAGACTCGAAGAACTTTGAACTGCTGGCAGAAGACAATGCGCGATTGCAAGCGTGCCGGTACCTTTCCGAATCAAAAACCTTTGCTGAAAGGCCGCAAACCTCCGCAATCAAACGGGAGGCAGAGGAAGAAGACTGCGCGCAGGCCTGGCTAGAAGCCGGGAACACCCTCTTGAAATCGAAGAAATTTGACGAAGCCTACAGGTGTTTTCTGAACTCCGCAGGCCATTACTATTACGAAAATGGAGAGTTCTGGAAAGACTCGGCCATTGCGGCGCTTGCGGCTGCAAAAGGCATGGGTGAGCCCGTTATTGTGGAATTGATTGAACCCTTAACCCAGGAGGAATCGGAGGAGTAAGGTCAGCCGGTGAACTTCGCCTCATTCTCGAGCCGTTCACCCCCGAGGACTGGATCAACTCGAAATCTGGATTAGAATGTATTGTGTTGCTCGTAGCTACCGCAGCGATCTGGAGGCTTAATGCGTATTCGTCTTTTTCTTCTGACCTTGCTCCCTGGCATACTGAGTTGCGTGTCCATTCCGGAGCGGCCTTCCTTCAAAAACTCCAGGTGCGCCCACGCGTACTATCAGATGGTCGATAATCGGCAATTGCTGATTGGCTCCAGTTTTGCCCTTGTCCAATTTTCGTTCTGGGGATTTGTATTTTTTCCGCCATTCGGTATAGCCGCGTTAGTTGCCGTTCCAGTCACCGAAGTTGGTTTTGAACGTGTTACAGCCGAGGGCAAACAAAAGTGGGATGGTGCGGAATGCGAATCCTGAGCCAGCTGAGCCTCATCCTACTCTTCACAGGATGTGCATCGGTCTTTTCCCCCCGAGAGTATCCAATTTACCTGGATAGCCAGATAGATGGCGTTTCGGTTTCGCTATTTTGCCCGCGGAGGTTGCCTGAATCGCTGGGAACTACACCTTTAACCTTCTATTGGACCCCGGAAGAGTCCTGCTTTGTTGAGTTCCAGAAAGAAGGCTACCAGAGCAAGAGATTGCCCGTTAAGACCACCGTGAATCCGGTGGCGGTGGGAAACTGTGGGTCTCCAGGTTATCTCTTCTGGCCCGTGGATCTCTATACGGGGCGATATTTGCGACCCTCTGATCCCGCCATGCGGGCCTCGCTGGAGGAAGCTACACGATTCAACCCGGCGGATGACTCCAAATAGCACGTATTTGCTTTGCATTTGCAGAGGTTAGACGATCACCTGGTCTGAAGTAGAGGTCTAACTTCAAGGTCCGACAATTCCCTTTTGTAATTCGCCATATTCTTAATGTCGTCCCGTTGACAAGCGGGAGTTGGCTCGGTTCTTCCCGCGCAAACTTTGATTCTCGCCTCAAGCCAAACGCGCCTTTGAAACAAATTGCGCGTTTCCGCACTAACCTGTGTCTGCGGAGCCGGTCTTTGTGCAGGTGGAATCATCCACGCTAGGAATAGGCAGAATAACGGTAGTGAGGCCACAGTCATTGTCCAGGCGAGTGCGTTGTCTGATATTGCGGAAACGCAAGCGATAAGCGCTTTCATGGACGAGTGACCTTCGCATCTCTGCCAACTATCAAGGATTCCAGGTCATTTCGCGCCAGGCGAGCGAGCTGAAGTGATTGCTTCCCGGTGTTGTAGTCCAGATCGTTTCCAAAAACTTTGATATCAGCGATCTTCTCTCCGATTCGGGCGTCATACACCGAGACGTTAAGCATAATTTGCAGATGGTCTTCGAGGAGAGTCTCTGTTTTTATTTCTTGCAACCTTCCTT
This sequence comes from Leptospirales bacterium, assembly GCA_016788865.1. GTDB lineage: Bacteria > Spirochaetota > Leptospiria > Leptospirales > Leptonemataceae > JAEUSB01. The sequence continues at coordinate 13,634 of JAEUSB010000006.1, read as the reverse complement.
GAAGGAACAAGCGCACACCGGCCCGACCGGCAAGTCGCAAGACTTCTTCGTCAGAGAGGAGGCGGTCCGCTGGAAGCCCGGTCCGATCCAGTGCCTGGAACATAGCAGGGGTTTCGCGCGTAACGTAGCCGAGCTCGCGCAGTGCAAATGCAAGAGAATCGTATAGATTCTGTTGGCTATGCGACGTGCGTGCTGTTCCGGAGCTTTCAAAGTAGCCTATGCCAACATCACGCATCGATTCGATGGGATCTCCTGGCCACTTTTGAGTGCGGATGGCTGCACTCTCGTATGTCTTGCAACCGTGCAGCGACATCAAGACGAAACCAAGCAGAACGATATTTCTGGTCATTGTTTTACCTCATTCCTACAGCAACGAAATCCGATCTGATCGCTTCTGGCGTCGGATGGAAAGAATAGATTCGTGAAGCAGCTTGCCGTTTCTCCGGTATGCATGGAGCCGCCTGCTGCAACGGCCATGTTGCCCCGCATCTCTCCGATCCATTCCATGGTGTTTCCGACCATGTCGTAGACGCCTTCATCTGACTTGCAGGCAGTTTGAGTTCCAGTTCGAGCGAGGCTCAGACTGCTCGTATTGCATTTACCAGTTTCCGGCCGCGTTCCGAAAGAAAAGGTTCGTCGGTGACTGCCCAGGCATGCATTGGTCCATTCGCTCGCAGTGCACAGACGCTTGCCCAGTGAGGCGCAAACCTTGTTGGCCTCTGCGGGCGTGAGCCCGGTTCGAGGCAGTTGATTTCGCACTGAGAAGAATTCACCCGATGCCAACTCCGACATTTCATAGGGGTCTATTCGAAATGAATGAGCCGGATCGGTTACAAGGACCATGTTGGAGAACGTTTCGGTTATCACATTCCCGGCGGGGACAGGTAGCGCGCTCATCTGGGGCTCAGGGACACGAAGCTGGGAACTGCATCCGCACGTCAGAAGAATGATGGATGCGAGCTGTTTAGCGCGGCAAACTTGCAGCATTTGATTCTTCCCCTTTTTCGTGCATTATGAGAATTCTAGTCACGGTCCCCTTTGGGGGCTCCTTCACGGCGGGAGTCGTTTCGCCGGCCTGGCGTTCGATTTTGAAGTAAGAACGATAGGCGCTCACCGAATCGCCAGAAACCATATTAATCTGTAGCCAATCCAATGGGTTGATCCGCCCGACAATCCTGGATCCATCAATTCGCTCGGCAGTGCATCCGGTCGGAAATAGAAGGACTTCCTGACGCCCGTTTTGAAGGGTTGTAATGCGCCCAGGCTGCCAATCACGGAATTCCAACGTGGACAGCTGCATGAGAGGGATATTGTGGTTCGTTGGCAGCGAACCCTCATTCAAGGATGAAATGGAAATAGTCTCACTAACTGCAGACTGGAGCTGACCGCTGGCTTCTGCCTCACCACTCAACCGGAGCTTCACACTCAAGAAAGTGATCGATGGTGTAGGGACATCAGGTCGTATTAGGCTTTCGCGCGCGGCAACGGGCTTTGGAGTGAAATCTTGTCCGAGTTCGCGCTCCATACTACTGAGAATGTTGGCCTCTTTGATTTCGCTGTCGCCCGGGACGAACTCATCCTGAGCAAGAATGCCCCCAATTCCGGCCAATAGCAGAAACAGTCCGATCTTTAACATTCTCATTTAAGTATCTCCACGTCTTCATTCTTCAACAATTCCCGTACGAGCTGTTCGCGGGCAACGCGCAGGCGCTCAGCGACCACCCGTCGCATCAGGGCCTTTGATTCGCGTTTCAGTGTGGCGTCGGCCACAGCCTGTCCGCGCAAGCCTCGATGCTGCGCTAGAAACGTCTTTACCTCACTATCCTCCAGAACGAGTCGCTCCGACTCCGCTTCCAGCCTTGGCCCATTCGCCTTTCTGTAAAAGTAGTAATCCTCAAGCAACCGTTCGATGCGAGGAAACAAATAGCGGGCGGCGTCAATGTCTCCAAATATGCCTTCCTCGAAGCCCCTGCGGACCACGAATCGTCTAATAACGAGTTGCCTGATAGCGAGTTCTCTGCTGGACGGATTCAGTTCGCGAAGTTCTTTCGCATCGATCGTATCAAGGAGGCCGGCCAGAAGAAAATTTCCTTCGCTCACCTCGATGTCGCCTAACCTCCCAAGGGTAGATCCTTTTGTGTCTGACGAGGCCAGCGCCGCGAAAGTCTCAAGATTGCTGCGGAGCTTTCGTTCCGGCGAACATGCGGAAAGCGAAAGTGAGAACGCCAGTAGTGACGTTAACGTAATCGTGTGGCGCTTCATGTGTAAAAAAGTATCGGCGTCGCCTAACGTGTGTCTTTAGTGAGTGGGGTTAGAAAATCGATACATCCCCTGTCCAGGCGACTGTGGCTTTATGCAGGTTTCGCGAGAAGCGATATAATTTTAGCCTTCTCTGTAAAGTTAGGCGATCACTAAATCCGAAGATCGCCCTATGTTAAAGTGGAATGACGTTAGGCGCGTAGCGATATCCGCTGCGGCCCTGGCTGTGATTTCCTGGGCGGGGTGTTCCAGGGATCGGACACTGACGAAAGACGAGTTAGCGGAGTTCGACCAGGCACAGACCCTGTATCAAAACAAGAAGTTCGAAGAGGCCGCCGGTAAACTGGAGGCCTTGCGCGCAAAGCGCAAGGATTCGATCGAAGTGGGGGTTGCGCTTGCAAAGATCAAGTTCTTTACCCGAAGTTTTGCAGATTGCGAAAAGATTCTGCGCGAGGTTCTAAAAGAGGAGAGCGAGAATCCTTACGCTTTGTTGTGGCTGGGAAAAACGGTGGCCGTAGACCCTCAGAGACAGGCTGAAGCAGCTGACATATTTCGGTCGATCATTCGCAGGGATCCAGAAAACTACATGGCTTATTACTACCTGGGCCGTTGTCTCGAGGCTCAGAACGACGTTAAGTCGGCCTTGATACAATACCAAACAGCGCTAACGCTATCATACCACCTTTCAAAAATCCACCTGCATATGGGACGGCTTTTCACTCGGATGAAATTGCATAATCGAGCCGAGGAGCACCTGGCTCAGGTTAAGAGTCTGGGAGTGAATCCAAACGACGTGAATCTCGCGGGGAAGATTCTAAAATCAGGCGATGAGGACTTGTAGTGCGCATCTGTGTCCTGGCCATTGCCTGCGCAATCCTGCAGTTTGACGTGGCTTATGCTCGCAAGGTAGGGCTGAGTGAAGCGGAACAATTTGCAGAGAACGGAAACGTGGACTTGAAGGCCCTCAGAGCTGAGAGAGCGATAGCTGACGAGGGTCGCAAGGCAAAGTTTCGAGATTTTTTTCCAACCATGAGTCTTTCGTACAGACGCAATCGAACACTTGCAAATCGCGATTTTGATTCAGGTTCGCATTCTGTGCAGGTTTCCATGTCGCAGCCAGTCTATGATGGGGGGCGGTCGGGGCTTGCTTATGAGGTCGCTGAGATTGACGTAAAGTTGGCACAGGAAAAGCACTCGGAGTTCAGAAATCGTCTGCGATTTCAAATTCGCAGCGCCTATCTGGCCGTGCTGCGCGAGAAAGCTGCTATCTCGATTGCAAGGACCTCGCTCGAGAGTTCAAAGTTTGTATTCGACAAAGCTGTCGTGGAAAGGCGCCAGGGGTCTATCACGGAGCTAGATTTTCGGGAGATAGAGAACGAATTCGCTCGAAGAAAGATGGACCTCAAGCAAGCCGAGGACGGCCTGCGCGATCGTCAGATCGAGCTGGCAACAATACTCCGGTGGCCTGCTGACGAAGAGCTTGATATCAGGGATCTTGATCTCTTTTCGCTACGGCCTTCTGACTTCAAGTCATCTCTCGAGGAAATGTTGCAAATCGCACTGAAAGAGAGGCCAGACGTGCGCCAGGCGCGCATTGACTTAATGCGAAGCCGCCGCGAATATTTGATCACGGAACATGACTATCTTCCCACGGTCGCTCTTACGGGAAACTACGGGAAAACCGGTGAGGAATGGCCACCCAGGCAAACTGAGTGGGGAGTTGGCGTTAGTTTTACCTTTCGGATCGCGGGCAGCACGCTGTCCAACGACCTCCGCTCCTTGCATTCAAGAAACGAGACGACCTCAGGCTATTCAAGCGGGGCCCAACTCAACGTATACGACAATCCAGGTGCAAAAGCTTCGCATATGCGAAACGAAGTTGGATTGATGAAGGCCCGCGAAAAAGAAAGGCAGCTGGAAGAACAGCTCCGTAATGAGGTTACGCGTCTGCGCAGAAGCTATCATGATAAGCTTGAACTTGTAAGCATTACCGATCGAGCTCTGGCTGTAAAAGAGCAACGATTCAAGATCCAACAGATCCAGCTTCGCAACGGGTCGCTTTCTGTTCCGCGTTACATCGAAGAGGAAATCAAACTAATAGAAGCTCGCTCCGCACTCGTGCGCGAACGAATTGAACTCATACTGACGGCGAATCAGGTAGAACTGTCGCTTGGTTTGCCCGTCGATTCGCTGGCTCTTGTTGATTTGAAATCTATTGAAACAGAAGACCCGTCTGCTGGTCGCCGGGCCTGGTTGCCGCACACGAATCTAAATCTCCCGAGTAAACCAGGTCCAGGTCCCAAACTGGAGGACGAAACCTGATGAACAGGATTAAAGCATTATTCGACTGGATTCGGAAATTTACCGGCCGATCCCCAGAGTACAAGTTTAACGAACTGGCGAAACTGGCGAAGCAGAATCCTCGCGAGACGTTGCGCGCCTTGATTCTGAAGCCCAAACGTTTGCTGGTCATCCTTCTGATTGGAGCCGTGGTCACGTGCATCATGGTCTTCAAGACCAGGACTGGCAATCAGCTGGATACGTCGATGCTCGTGCCGACGGTTCGAGTGCAGGTGCTTCAGCCGCAAACTCTTGTGCATGAAGTTCGCGTTCCAGGAACGATTACGTTCCTGGAAAAGGCCTCCGTTACTTCTAAGATTCTGGGGCGAGTGGAAAAGATCTTTGTAGACCAGGGCGCAACTGTGCGAAAGGGGGAGCGCCTGGCACAGATGGAGACTCTTGAGCTCATTCTGAAAAAGAAGCAGGCGGAAGCCGCGCTCAATTCCGCTGGTGCACAGTTGAATCTGGCGCGGGCTCGCTATCAGGCGTCACGCCGTGATGTGGATAAGCAAATCAAAGACATGGAAAGAATGCAGTCGGATATAATCGAGAGCAAAGCCAACTATATGAACGCACACCAGAACTTGCTTAACAAACGGGAAATTTTCGACATGGGTGGCATTTCGAAACAGGAGCTGAAGTCTATCTACGCTGAATACGTCAGTGCAATGAGCCGCTACTACCAGTCACGAAAAAACTTTCTAATCCGGACGGTGGGATTTCGAGACGAAGATCTCAAGAAAGCCAATGAAACAATACCGGCCCAAAAGGAAGCCAAACGAGACAAGTTCATCGATTTCAACACCGAAGTGGACCGCAACAGCGTCGAGGTCTCAGCAGCTGCATACAAGAATGCTATGCTCGAGATCGAGTCTGCAAATTTGCTCCTAAAGGAAAGCATTCTGATATCACCGTTAGCCGGTGTTGTGGCCTCTCGCGCAATCGATCTGGGAGAAGAGGTGAAGCAGGGGGAGCCAATATTTACCGTAATTCGAATGGACCGCCTGCTCATTTCGACGAATATCCCGGAGCTCGAGGTGCCACATATTCAGACCGGATTATCGGCGAGCTTTACTGTGGATGCCCTCGCCGATGAAAAGTACGCCGGGAAGGTGTATCAGATTTCTCCGGTAGTGGATGTCAATACCCGCACAGCCGAGATAAAAATCGAATTGGAGAACAAAGGGAACCGCCTCAGTCCGGGAATGTTCGTCCGGTGCTCCATTGCCACGCGAAAGAAAGAGGGAGCCATGGCTTTGCCAGAATCGGCCCTGTTTGATCGAAAACAGGAGAAGGGACAGAACACCGCGTCTGTTTTTGTTATCCAGAATGAGCTCGCCTTCAAGCGAACAGCAATTGTCGGCGCGCGGTACGGTGACCGTTTTGAGATTCTGTCGGGCTTGAAAGCAGGCGACGTTGTAGTCACCGAAGGGATTCAAACTTTAAAGGACGGAGCAAAAGTAAAGATTAAGGCGGAGAGCAAGGAAACTCCGGGGCAGGTAAAGCAGTGAAGCGGCGTATCTCCAGTCAGCTTGTTTGCTCTCTGATCCTGTTGTGCGCGCTATGTGAATGCAAGAAGGACTCTAACGGAATTATTCCAGCAATCCTGACACCGCCCGCCGAACTCAGGCCGCGTGTTACACTTTCAAGCCCGTCGGTTCTGACGCCCTCGGTGCCCGTTGGCATGCCTATCTTTGTTGAGTTCAATATGCCCATGGACTCGGAATCAACGCGTCGCGCATTTTCACTTTCAAGTTCAACAACAGCATCCGGACAGTACCGTTGGACATTCCAGAGGCTGCACTTTGACCTCGATTCGCCGCTGGTTGCGGGCAGCTCCTATGTGCTTCGTGTCCAGCCTTCCGCAAAATCCGAAAGTGGTTATGATCTCGAAACGGAGTATATCGTTCACTTCTTCGCCGGAACAAGGCAGGACGCACCGCAGGTTCTTTCTATTACTCCAGCGCAGAACGCGCAGGCGGTTCTTCCCGCGGCCACCATTCGACTTGTATTTTCAAGGCCGATGGACGTGACATCCGTTCAAAGTTCCTTCAGCATTTCACCGGCAGTCCCGGGGCAATACGCATGGGATCCAGACAACTCCGGTTTTACATTTACGCCTTTCACGAATCTAACTCTGGGAACTACGTACGCAATCTCGCTCTTGACGGGTGCGAAGGACACAGAGGGCATTCCAATCATCGAGCCTTTCAACAGCACGTTCCAGGTGGGGTCCACGTTTGTGAAACCGACTGTCACGGACTTTAGAGAGTTAGGTAGCGTAACGCCGCTGACAACAGGCATTTCTGGCGCATTCAAAGATTCCAGGTTTGTCACGTCGTTTAGCCAGGCTATGAAATTTCTGGAGACACAGAATGCCGTTACCCTCACGCGAATCGATGATGGATCTTCGGTTGCGGGTTCGTTTCAGTGGAACGGAGCGTTTACTCAAGTCACCTTTCTTCCGACAGCAGCTCTCGAGCCGTTGCATTGGTACAGATTCGAAGTCTCTACCAACGCGCAGGATCTTTCCTCGAATGGTCTGGCACAGGTCTACGTAGTTGACTTCTTTGTGGATAATTCCCTGGGGGCAATTAATTCGAACTACCTCACCACAACATCAGCGAGCAAGACGCTTCCCGCTCCAGCGCCGCAAGCCCTGACAGTCTCTGCATCGGTTACCAACAACATCAACGTTGTAGGCGCCTCGGGGCCGCTCGGAGCCCCGGCACAAATCCAGATCGAGTTTTCGCACAGCCTTGATCCGAATACGATCGCGACTAACGTGTCTCTGACCAAGCTACTGGGATCTCATGCGTCGATTGGTACCATTCAGGGTCTGGCGATTCAGAATGGAGCTTTAACCAACAGCAGATTGATCGTATATCTTGATGGGCTCGGCACGAACGAGTATTCTTTGACACTATCCGGCTCGCGCAATGGGATTCGTTCGGCAACCCAGGCAGGTGAAACCGGAACGTGGATGAGTCAGGATGCAACAATCAACTTTAAGGTGTTTCCGTGATGAGAATACAATGGTGTCTGTTTTGCTTTCTGGTGTTATGGGGATGCAAGGAGGTTGATAAGAATCTATCGAAGTTCCTCCTTCCGGGTGGGGGAGAGACCACTCATGTCATTTCAACGTATCCGCAAGATCACGCCATCGGAGTGAGCGCTTCCGACGAATACTGGGTCTTGTTCAGTTCCGAAATGGACCAGCAGAAGACGCAGGATTCCCTTAGCATTCTCTCGAGTTCTGGCCGGATCGATGGAAGCTTCAGATGGGATGGCAACCGCCTCATCTTTAAGCCACGATCACCCTTAAATGGAACCGGTGAATACACTATGACTGTGGGCAGTAAATCGGAGACCAAATTCGGTGCCGATCTGGGGCGAGATACCGTTATTCGCTTTTACACGACGAACGATCTAACGCATCCGGCACTTGTGAGCAGTACGCCGACGAATGGTGCGACAGGCGTGAATCCCATTGCACCCATAACCCTGCAATTCTCCAAGCCCATCAGTTTTGCAACAGTTGGATCTGGTATCTCGATTAGTCCGTCTTTCGTGTACACAAGCTCGCAAAGTCCTGATCTCACCCAGGTCATTCTAACACCCGCAGCAGCCCTGGCTCCTGGGGCATACACTGTCACCATCAAAACCTCACTGGAGGATACGTCTGGAAATGCTCTGCTCGCCGGGCAAACCGTCTTCTTTGTTGTTGGGACGTCCTTTATTCCGCCGGCCATTCTTTCCGTAACATCCGGCGCGGTCACTCTGCAAAATGGACTTCTTACAACAGGTGTCGACCGGCAGAACTCCGTCGTCATCGTCTTTTCAGCTCCGATGAATCGGCTTACCGTCGAGAATGCCCTGACATTCTCGCCCTTTGTTGCTTCAAACAAAGTATGGAATCTTGGCTCGACGCAGTTGACGCTCCAATTCACACCAGGGCTTGACGCGCAGAGCCTGTACACGCTTAGCATGGCGACGAGTGCTGCAGATACCAACGGTAATTTCCTGACGGTATCGGGATCTTTCCCGTTTTATACGGACGGCCCCCTGTCCCAGCGGCCCCGGATCCTCGACATCCGCCAGATGCGATCATCAGCACCGAGTGCTGCATGTACGGATAATGCTGTAACGGGTCCAGCATTCGCGACTGGGCTTGTTGATTTCAGTCCCCTCGACACGATTCAACTCATCGATTTGAATGCAGGGGCTGCCGCATTCGACTGTGTTCTTCAAACTCGAATAACCTTCAATAATAACATGGTTAGGTCCAGTCTGGTTTCGTCGACGTCGTTCACACCGATCATCAATCCTTCCGCAGCAAGTGTTACGATTCACGACATACAGTTGGCAGGAAACGTAATGACCCTTCTACTCAAGGGGAGTTTCCCGGCTCACACCCCTTCTCAGGTTCCTGTCTTCCGGTTGAGGATCGCAAGCGGTTCCGGAGGTGCTCTTGATACCAATGGGAACTCAATGCAGAATGACTATGAATTGTATCTCAGCTACTAGTGCGAGGGTGGGCCTGTGATAGAGTTCTTCGTTCGCCGACGGATCGCCACATGCATGATGTTTGTCGCCGTGCTGATTCTCGGGGGAATCTCCCTCGCCCGGCTGAAAGTGAGCCTTTTTCCGGATATAGTATTTCCGAAATTACTCGTGCTCACTCCTTACCAGAGCGTCGGTCCGGAGGAGATTGAGAACCTGGTAACGCGCCCCATAGAGGATGGAATCACGGCTGTCAATGGTGTTCGGAATGTATCTTCGCGCTCACAGGAAGGGCTATCAATAGTTGAAGTGACACTTGAATGGGGAGCATCGCTGGACCTCGCAACCATCAATATTCGCCAGAAGGTAGACCTGGCTCGTTCAATTCTCCCCGAAGATACTGGCAAATCGATGATTGTGAAGTTTGATCCATCGACTGACCCGGTGGTGACGGTTGTAGCACGCCCCGTTGGGGTGGAGTTTGAGAACCTTCGTGATTATGTAGATAAGAACGTTCGACCTTTCATGGAACGAATTCCGGGTGTGGCTTCGCTTTCAATCCTTGGTGGATACAAGCGCGAAATCCAGGTTAACGTTGATCGAGCCAAACTGGTTGGTTACAATCTGACCCTGGACCAGGTGGTTCAGGCCATTGCATCTTCGAATTTCAATTTTCCAGCGGGTAACGTCAAGAAGGGAGATCGAGAGTACACGGTCAGAATTATGGGTGAGTTCTCTGCGGTCCCGGAGATTGGAGAAACTGTCATTGCAACTTCGAAGGAAGGTGTGCCCGTATACCTGCGTCAAGTAGCCCAGGTCCTGGACGGCAAGCGAGAAAGGAAGGGTTCCACCTACTACAATGGCGAGCAGGCAATTATCATTGGAATCAAGAAGGAGCCGGATCGAAATACCATCGAGACAGCAGATGCAATCCATCGGGGCCTTGTTGAAATCAATAGCAAGTTTGGAAAGTCCGTTCGGTTTGATGTTGTTAGAGACAGATCGCAGTACGTCCGCAGCGCGATTGGTGGTGTGGCGCAGGATGCTTTGCTCGGTTGCGTGATCGCATTTGTAATTTTGTTCATGTTCCTGCGCGATATTCGTGCCTCTTCAATCATTGTAATTACACTGCCGTTTGCCGTGATCAGTACTTTTATTCTAATGTACATCAAGGGGATATCCCTGAACATTATGAGTCTCGGAGGGCTGTCCATTGGGACAGGACTGATGTTGGACAATTCAATTGTCGTTCTCGAAGCCATCTACATGGAGATGGAGAATCATCCTGAGCGAACATCGTTTGAGAACGCCGTCGCAGGCACGCGCACAGTGCTCGCCTCCGTCAATGCATCCACTATCACATCGAGCGTCGTGTTTGTGCCCATTATCTTCGTCTCAGGAGTAGCGGGGGAAGTCTTTCGAGACCTGGCGTTGACGGTCACATTTTCAAACATAAGTTCGTACGTTTGTTCTCTGACACTCATTCCGATGCTCGCCACGCTCGATCCGGAAGGAAAAAGCAAAGTTGCGGGTTGGATGAGACGAGCAAATGCAAAGGCAAAACCGGCTTTCGCTGGTGCCGATAGGATGCTGACGTTTCTGCGTTCTTGCTATCAGACGGGCATCCGATACTCCCTCGAGAACCCCGGCAGGACTATTCTCTTCGCAGGAGGCATTTCTCTTCTCGGGGCACTCATGGTGATCCCGGTGGAGCGCAGGCTATTTCCGACCATAGACAGTGGTGACGTCCAGGCCACCCTGGAATTGCCAGGTGGTACTTCGCTTGCGGAAGCAGAGACGTTTCACCTGCACGTTCAAGACTTCTTGGGCAAGAACAAGCAATCGATCCATGCGATTACGAACATGGGCTTCGACGAGGATGATCTGGCTTCAAGAGTAAAAGGTGTGCGAAAAGGCAACTATGCCGAGAGTGAATTCTTTGTTAATCCGGACAACGTCAGCTCGAAGCAATTCATTGAAAATCTTAAGAAGGGGTTGTCCGGACTCGGGGGTATTGAAGCCTCCTATCGGATCAAAGGCGATGCATTGCAGGAATTGCTTGGAGAATCGGGATCAAAACTCATTTTCGAGATTGAGGCAGTGGATCGGAAGGCGGCCCGAGAACTCGCACTTTTCGCATACGAGCGAGTCCGGACCAGTGACCTAACTCGGTCGGTGCATTCTACCGCGCTGGCGCGCGATCCGGAAACGCGCGTTCACCTGGATCGAGCTAAGACTGCATCGTTTGGAATTACTCCAGAAGCCATCGCAGGTGTGATTAGCACTGCCTTACGCGGAAATGTTTCAACGGTCTACCGGGAAGGGGATCGAGAGATCGACGTCAGGGTGCGACTGCGCGAGAATGATCGTGCCCGAACTGATCAATTGCATAACCTCTACGTCCAGACCGGAGGCGGCCAGAATATTGAACTTGGCCGATTGATTCAGACAACGGATGGCCTGGGTTTTACCACAATCTGGCGCCAGAATCAGCGGCGTGTAGAACGGGTTGAGGTAGAATTCGCGGATGGAAGAAAACAGGAGATGCAGCGTTTGCTATTCAGCATCCGCGATGAACTTCCGAAGAGCTTTCCGGAAATGTTTGCTCTCGAGACCGCCCCTGATGTTCGCGTTCACGAAGAGAATGAAGAGACACTAGACTCCCTTAAGAATTTGCTATATGCATTCTTGCTCTCGACTGCGCTGATCTATATGCTCCTTGCAGGACAGTTTGAATCTTTAGTTCACCCATTGACTCTGGCTCTTTCAATTCCAATGATGATGTTTGGAGTATCGGGCGCCCTGCTGGTTTCCGGTCACAGCCTGAATATTACCTCGGCGATTGGAATTGTAATGCTGACGGGCATTGTTGTTAACAACGCAGTTGTGCTCTTTGAGTACATCACACTCAAGCGTGAGGAAGGAGAGGTCGGAGCAACAATAGGTGACCTTGATAAACTGCCGGCAGTGATTGAGGCAAGCGGATTGGCACGTCTAAGACCGATACTTCTCACCACACTGTGCACAATACTTGGTTTGATGCCTTTTGTACTGGGGATTGGTGATGGCGCTGCAATGCAGGCGCCAATGGCCGTTGTAGTCATCGGTGGCCTATCGGTTTCGACGATTCTAACCCTTGTGGCTTTTCCAACAATGTACTATCTGGTTGAACGTGCCCGTGCCCTGGGTGTTAAGAAGGTGTTCAATGAGGTGCGGGGCGCGTGAAACATCTCACCTCAGCATTTCTGGAGAAGCCGATTGCAGCGGCTATGGTTGTTGTCGCAGCAGTTTTGCTTGGGGCAATTTCGCTGATCCAACTACCAGTGGGTCTTCTACCGAATTTAGCAAATCCTGGAATTACCATCATTACGCGTTACTCGGGAGTTTCTACGGAGAAAATTGAAGAGCTAATCACAGTTCCAATCGAGCGTCAGGTTAGCGACATCCCCGGTATAGAAAAGATAGTTTCCAGTTCAAGCGAGGGTGAATCGCGCATAGATCTGACATTCAATCATGATGCTGATATCAAGGTGAAAATACTCGAGGCATCTGAAAGGTTGCATATCATTAAGGACAGCTTTCCCCGCGAAGTAGAAGATCCTTCGATTGTTCAATATGATCCCAACGATAGGCCCGTGTTTACGGTTTCGTTTTCAAGCCAGAAGCTCGACTTGAAGCAACTGCGCGAAATCGTCGACAGGCAGATAAAGCTCAAGTTCGAGAGAGTGGAGGGTGTATCGGAGGTGTTTGTTGGCGGAGGATTCGAGCGCGAAGTTCATATTCTTGCCGATCCCGATCGCTTGATTGCACATAAAATTGGAGTGGGGGTTGTCGCGGACGCGGTTTCGCGAGGTAACGTTTACGCGTCCGCCGGAAAGCTTCCCGGAATTCAAGAGCGGATGGTCTACACGGATGCGAAATTCCGTCATCTTTCGGAAATCAGTTCCGGGTACTTCGCGCGGCCGGGTCGTGAAGGTGGAATATTGCAGCTCTCTCAGGTTGCCAGGGTCGAGGATCGCTACCGTGATCCCGGGACGGTCGCCCGGACCAATGGGGAAGAGAGGGTTACTCTTTATGTGGAAAAGGCCGGGAACGCAAACACGCTCGCAATTACGGATGCCTGCGAAGAGATCACAGGATCGCTTTCCATGTTCAAGGACGTTAGGACGCAGGTCTCTTACAATCAGGGTTCGTCGATTCGCCGCTCGATTAGACAGGTATCCAGTTCCTGCGTGCACGGAATCATAATCGTCACCTGTGTTCTCTATGCCCTTTTGCGTCGTGCTCGCATGACGCTTCTTGTTGCCCTGAACATCCCGATGTCTATCCTTTCTTCCTTCTTTCTCATGTATCTTTCCGGATTGGAAATTGACGTTATGAGCCTTTGCGGTTTAGCGCTTGGTTCCGGGATGCTAATCGACAATTCGATTGTTGTTTCCGAGGCCATCGAGCGGCATCTCGGCAGTGGAAGGACCCCGGCTGCGGCGGTTCTCGAAGCCACGCTTTCTGTTTCGATTGAGATTATTTCTGCT
>JAEUSB010000097.1 GCA_016788865.1 Leptospirales bacterium | reverse complement strand
CCGCTCTGCCGGCAAAACGGCACCAGAGAAGTTAGGATGGGGCCAGTTTGAAGTCATGCTGACGTTCGTTTGATTTGCGATGGGCAAGAAATGCAGTCGCTGCGTTCCAAGCAGTCTCAGTTTTATGTGGATCTCACGCTTTCCGCCTTCCATAGCCGGAATGAATGCCCGAATCTCGCGCTGCTTTTCACCCTGCGTGAAATACAACGCTGTGGTTCTGTCCAGAGTGGCCGTTCCAATGTCTGCCTCGCCACGTCGTAACCCTCCGATAATTGCAGAGGCTTTTTGCAGGGATCCCGGCAGGTCATACGTTGCCGTAATCTCAATATCCGAGGAATAGAATGGAACCTCAAAAATACCACGATGCCTGACTTCCGCGTTCACATTTGCTTTTACGTCAAGACTCGTGGGATAGAATTTCTTGCTGCCCAGGACAATCACCGGTCCGGCGAGTGCGTGGGTCGTTCCCCAGATCATTCCGGATTTCTGGATGATTTCATCGCGACGCTCTTTTCTTTCCTTGGTCAAAGAACAAATCGTAATGGTAGGAATCATCAGAAGCAGGCTCAGCGTGCCGATGATTGCCAGTTTTATACTCAATCGTAACATAATCCCTCCCGCAGAACTTGTCTGCTTGCAATGAGGATCGCATTCGCCTGCGTTTGTAGTTTGTGCGTTGTGTGAGGTTTACGTGATCCGCGAAATTTTTTGTGGTCCTCTGGGAAGATTTCCCGTTGAAATTTCTGTCGCCAGGAACAAGAATGATTCGTCTAATTGCCGGACCCGACGGATCTGACTGAATCCTCGGAATCGACTGAGAACTACTTTTTATGAATGCATTCATCTCTTCTGGAAGAAACAGCGCTGCACTTGCGTTACTTACTGTGTTTGGCCTCACTCCGCTTTCTGCGAGAAATGAAGATCCACAGATCGCAGGAGTCCGGCGGCTCTATCAGGAAACAAACCAGAAGCTGGTGGAAATGCGGCAGGCACCGTCTGAGTCTTCCATCTATCAAGTCGAGCTGACGGTCAACAGCGGGGAAGCGCAGTATCCAGCTGTTGGAACCTACAAGGAAATCACAAGATTCTATTACACCTTTGGTGATCGCGAAAAAAATCCCTATCCAGATCGATTGCTTAAGATCGAGGTGAAAACCATTCGGGCGGCACGCACGGAGTCTGCGGAGTATTTGTTTGATACTAGCGGAGCTCTCGTGTTCTGCTTTTCTAAGGATGAAACTGAGTTGCGGTACTATTTCGCGCGAGGAAAAATCCTCCACGTTCTTCGCAATGAGGCCACCTTAGACCTGACAAACGCTTCAACAAGGCAGATGGTTCAATCCGCGCAGGAGCGAGCCAGGAGGCTCGTAGATATATTCAAGAATTCACTGCACTGAAGCGACGGCCGCGAGCCTTGCCTGTGCCTGGGTTTCACGTTATTCGACCAGTCTCTCACTCATTGCCTGTTCACTGTACAGGAATTTCCAGGATTGATATCGTTCCAACCTTTCCATTTACAAGGCGCACATTCCCGCCGTGAAGTTCAGCAATTTCCCTGACAAAACAAAGGCCGAGCCCTGTACTCTTCCTTCCTGAATCGGGGCGCGGCAGTGAGTAGAAACGTTCGAAAACCCTGGCGAGGGCATAGTCTGGAATCCCGGGGCCTTCATCTGAAACGGTACAAGTAAAGAAGCCGCCCTCCAGGCCGGCGCGAACGGCTATCGTAGAGCCGGTTGGGCCGAAAGCACTGGCATTCTCGATGAGGTTGACAATTGCTGATTCCAATAAGAAGCGCTCGCCCTCGAGTCTCACTTCAGGGTCACAATCGATCTGCACTGTTTGGCCTTTCCTGCTCATAATCCCCTGGCAGCGCTCGACCGTATCTCGCAGCAAATCCTGGGCCACAATCGTTTCCTTTCTTTCAATAGCACTTTTGCCCTCGATACTGGAAAGTTCCAGTAAACGCCGAGCCAGGTTCTCGATTCGTTCCGTCTCCGAAACTATGTTGGCCAGAAATTTTTCCTTCTCTTCTGATTGGGGATTTTCGCGTAGAATTTCTGCGCCGGCTCGAATCGAGGAAAGTGGGCTTTTGATTTCATGCGACAGAGTCTTAATGTATTGTTCAACGTAGTTTTTGCCGTCAAGTTCCTGTCGCATGCGCTCAAACGCCAGGCTCAATTCGCCAATTTCACCACCTCCCACGTCCGGAGGTGAAACGCGTCTGCGTAGTTCAAGAGCGGAAACATAATTTGTTAGCAGACGAATTGGTCTAATGATCCAGAAGAAAGAAGATGCTGCCAGTACAAGGACTGCAAGCCCGGCAAAGGCAGCGGCTAATAGTAGTTTTCGCTGTGCGATCTCGACAAACGGTGCAATGCTATCGCTGGGCTTGATTACGGTAACCACGCCAATGATCTTGCCATTCTTGTAAACTGGAGCGCCCACGTAGAGATGACCCGTTGTGGGATCCTCCTTGATTGCACGCGTGGCTCGAACACCGTACTTCCCGCGCAAGGTTCGATACACGTCGTTCCACTGGGAGAAATCCTGCCCTTCGGCTTTGCCTTCAGAATCATAGATTACAATACCGTTCGCGTCTGTCACGTAGGCTTTTACGTTCACGCGCTGCTTCTTGATCTGATAGATCCGCGCGGAAAATTCGCGTTTTCTAACGTCAGTAAAAAGAAGTCGCAGGGACGTCGTATTGGGTGCTGTGCTGGCTTGCTGCTCAACGAGCGCTGCGAGCAGATGCGCCGTATCGTTCAGCGATTCTTCAAGAGCCTCAAGGTATCGTGGACGGATTTCATCCTCAACCAGTCGAAACAGTAGGACGAATCCTACCGCGAAGACAAAAAAAAACTGAACACGAGTCGTGTTGTAATTTTCATAGATCCTCTTTGAGCGAATATCCCATTCCGCGTCGGGTTTGGAGCGGGTCGAGGTCGGGCCGGACTTCCTTTAGCTTGGCCCGAATGTTCTTAATATGAGTGTCAACGGCTCGATCAAAGCTCTCTTCTGGCTCCTGCCAGACCATATCCATGATCTTCTCTCTTGAGAATACCCAGCCGGGACGTTTTATCAAGAGCAACAGGATGCTGTACTCGTAGCGAGAAAGTGCAAGGGCCTGACCAAAATATCGGATGGTAGTTCTTTCCTCGTCAACTTCAAAGGCGTTCTGCTTGTCGCCTGACGGTTGTTGAGATCGACGCAGGATGGCTCGCACTCGCGCAGTTACTTCGCGAGGTGAAAAAGGTTTCACAACGTAGTCGTCTGCGCCCAGTTCAAGGCCAACGATTCTATCCACTTCCTCGCTTCTCGCCGTCAGCATCAACACGGGGATTTTGTTCTTAGAACGAATCTCACGCAGAAAATCGAATCCATTCTTGTCAGGCAGTCCAACATCAAGGATCATTAACTCAAAGGGTGAGCTGAGGAGCGACTTTGCTTCGGTTGCAGTCGTAACGTGCGTAGCCTCGAATCCCTCCGTCTTCAGAGCAAAGACGAGTGCCTCGGCAATTGCTGGCTCATCCTCTACAATTAAGACGCGCATCAGGGCAGGCCTTCAACCACGAGCGGAATGGGATGCTCAATCAGTAGATCATAGGTTAGCTCAACTTTCTGCGAGGGCGCAAGTTGCAGCTCCCATTCCAGTTTCTTTTGTTCCTGGATTTCTATAGAAGGCGAAACGTTTTCCACCTTTACCTTGATCTGCTGGTGCGCAGAGACTGGGATTTGCTCGCGAACCAGGATGCTGGCCGATTCTGACAACAGGTTCTCTAGATCGATTGCGTAGCGCCACCGAAGCTTGCGATTGTCTCCGAGCAATTTCTTGTCTACGTCGTGCTGTTTTAGCTCTCGTTTTACTCGCAGGCGATTCTCGACTCCCAGGTAGATTTCGCGTTCCTCGTTAGGCGCTGTCTGTGGGATTCGCGATTGCCCAATGTAATCGTCCCCGAAGAATAGCTGGCAGTCGCCTGGAAGGAACATCAATGGAGAATCGTTCTTAAACTTTGCCCGCCGAAAGATTGAATCCGTGAGTTTTGGTGCTGTTACATAGTCGAGTTTATGGGCTAGATCGTGTACTGCTATTGTTGCCTTGCGGGCTTCGCCGTTTCCAGGAATTGTTGCACGGCCGGCGAGTTTGAATGTAACTGCAGCTCCGTTCGAGGAAACAACCGCCGGGGCCATGGCTGCTGCGGAAGCGGCCAGAAACTCTTCCGGTGGTTCGTCGCTTTCCTCATCGGCCAGGTAGGCACCGCTCATACCCGGAGCGGGTGCAGGCATGGAACGCGGAAGTGGAATTGATTCGCGCAAATACCAGGCTCCGAACTCAGGCACAATCGTTGAAACCTGGGCTGATGCAGTGGACAGGGTAAGTTCGACGTCATTCCAATCCTCGCCGGTCTGGCGAATTTCCGCTAGATAGTGCACTGCAAGATTCTTGTGGACTCGAATGTCGTATAACGGTATCCAGGAGGCTCCGGGGCTGCTATAAACCAGTTCAATTTCGCAGTTGCCGGCTTGCGCTGAATCGATCTGGAGCACACAATCGATGCGTTCACGTGCGGTTTGCCCCCTGAGGGAATTCAAATCTCCCTGCAGGCGCTTTAGTTCGCGCTCCAGTGCGCGTTTCTCCTGGCTCTTCTTGATGCCAAGGCTTGCTGCGTTTCGGGCAGTTTCGTCCACGAATGCAAACAGTTCCTTGCTCTTTTCAATCGAAAGCGTACCCTTCGCATAGCCCTTTGCCAGACTCTCGCTCTGTTCGAGTAGTCCATTTGCATGCGCAACTCTTTCCTGTTCTATGCGCGTCTCCTGTTCGAGTAGCGCCAGGTTGTCCTGTATTTCCTCAATCTTTCGTTCCAGGTTTGCCACTGTCTCCTGCGGGGTCTGGCTGAATCGCATGAGTTTTGTTTCAATTGAGAGGATTTTTGCCGGGCCACGAAGACTTGCGCGGACGGATTTCTCATCGAGCTGGATTGGCAGTCCCGTGATGCGGACATTTGTCGTGCCTGACTGTGGCTCGAAGGATCCGCTCCGGAGGATTCTAGCGCGGTCGCTGTAAACGGTAACGCCCTGGATCTTTGTCTGAATTTCCTGCATGGATCAATCTCCTGCCTTTTCCAACTCTTCGAGCTCGGCTGCAAAGCCACCGCTCAAAATTGGAAACCTGCACCAGGTTCTGGGGTCCACATTCCTGTCGTCGAGATGAAACGAAGGCGCCATGCGCTCGCGCTTCCATTGATTCTGGGCCCACAGACGAAAGAATCGGGCAATGCTCTTTTTCAGAAACGGTGCTTCCCATTCCGGTTGCGAGCGGAGGGTTCTATAAATCTCTAACGGGGACCGCTTGTCACGGATGGCCAGGGCTTCGATTTGATTGAGCAGCGCATAAGGCATGAGATCGCGTTCATCCGTTTGCCCCGGCCGCAGTTCCGCAGTAGGTTCCTGCTTGTTGATGTAGGACAATGAAGCGATTTTGCCACCCACCGCGTCTCCGCTTTCTTCCATCCAGCGCAGCCACGTCCTGAGATAGTCTTTGTCGATTCCGGCAATCGGAGCAATGCCGCCTGACGTGTCCCCGTCCATGGTACAATAGCCTACGCTGCCTTCGCTACGATTGCTCGTTGTGATGAGCAGACTCCCTGTAGTGTTTGCAAGGAGCCAGACCATGGGCGATCGCACGCGCGCCTGGATGTTCTGTAGGCTCAGGTCGTCACTTTCCCAGGTTAGCTTGCGCTCTAGAATCGACTCAGCTCGTCCAACATATTGTCCTACTATCTCTTCAATAGATACAACGTGATGATTTGCACCCAGCTCAGCCGCCACCTGTGCTGCTGCGACTTCCGTGATGCTACCACTCTGCTTTGTGCCCTGATAGATTGTATGCAGCAGATATTTCGAAAACATTTGTGCCGCGGTGCGTGCATCGTCGGCGCTTGTCTCAGGACTCAGGTTTCCGCGAGCTTTGAATTCCGCGCTTTCCTGTATCTTTGCAATGATTCCCGGAACACCAAGTTTCGTCAGGGCTGGCTGCCAGCCCAGTTCACGCGCAGCAAACAAGAACATCCTGCTCACCAGTACAGCACAGGCCGCCGAGTCTGCGCCGCCGGATAGCGAAATCACATAACCGCGTGAATGCGATTTGCGCATGTAGTCAAAAAGTCCCAGACTTACGGCGCGAAGGAATTCCTCTTCCTTGCTCAGGTTTTCAGGTTTTCCGGAATCTGCGTCCAGCCCCCGGGACGATTCCGACATAGCAACCGGAGAACGCGGAACAGATCGATCAATAGACGTATTCAGCACCTGACAAAGCGATTGGCCTGTCTGTTCTTTTAGTGAGTAGAGTCTGCTCCGGGCAGTGCGAACAGGAGCAAGGTCGAGGTCAACTGTATGCGCGTGAAAGTCCGCATATGAAAAACGACGGCCTTCATACAAAAGCCCACCGGGACCGGCGACAATTACGCAGCCATCGTAGATAGCGCGACCGGCTTCGTTTCCCAGTAAATTGACCATTGCGTAGATACAGCCGTAGCTGCGCGCTGAATCCATTGCGATGGTTCGTCTAACGTCCTGTTTTGCGAAGGCAAAGTGCGATGCGGACGGACAGAGGATAATGTCAGGTGAGGCATCAGAATAATGATCCGCCGGCCGATTTGGAACCCAGCAGTCCTCGCAGATTTCAAATGCGACGCGAACGCCACCGAGATCAACGACGAGGGGGCCAACGGGAACTATTTCGTTTTCGGAGATCTGAATGGTTTGTGGTGCCAGTCGCCATGCTGTGAACCAGCGCTGCTCATAGTGGATGCCGTCCCCGGCCAGGTTTTGTTTTGGGACAAGCCCAATCAGTTTCCCGTTCTGGATTAGTGCCAGGCAATTGTAGATCCTTTCGTTGAATCGAATGGGAAGCCCGACGAGGATCAATGAATCCGGCACGATTCTAGCCGCATCGCGCGCAATACTCCGAGCCTGCTCCATGGCTCTGGCAGCGAGATTTTCTCCATAGAATGCATCTTCGCAGCCGTAGCCGGTGATTGTGAGTTCCGGGAATAGAACAATCTCCGGTCTGGCATTCTTCAATGACTCAAGGGCAGCGAGGATTCTCGAGGCATTGCCGTCCCAGTCAAGCGGAGTCTGGTTTACAGAAACTGCTGAAAAGCGAATAACGTCAGGTTTTTGCAGCGCGGGCATTCAGGATTGACTCCATAATCTTTCTGCCATCGGTGCCGCCTGTGACCGGATCGACAGCGCGTTCCGGATGCGGCATCATGCCGAGTACATTTCCTTTGCGATTTACAATGCCTGCAATATTATCGAGTGATCCGTTCACGTTTTCGGTGTATTTGAATGCTATTTGATTGTTGTCTTCGAGTGCCTTGATTGTGTCAGCATCCGCCCGATAGTTTCCCTCTCCATGCGACACAGGAATTGTCAGTACTGTAGCAGGGTCAAGATCCGCAGTAAAAGATGTTCTGAGCGGAAGAAGGCCCACATCTTTTGCGATGTGCTTCAAAGTCATGTTTCGGATGAGGGCTCCGGGCAGCATTCCTGCTTCACACAAAATTTGAAACCCGTTACAGATACCGACCACCATTCCGCCCCGGTTGGCGTGTTCCTGAACGGATTTCATGGCTGGTGCAAAGCGCGCAATGGCACCGGTTCTGAGATAGTCGCCATAAGAGAATCCACCGGGAATTACAAGCAGGTCAAAGGATTCTGTGATCAGATCCGCATGCCACAGCATCTTTGTTTCTACGGAGAAGAAGTCGCGGAGTACGTTGTACATATCCCGATCACAGTTGGATCCGGGAAAAGTGACAACGCCGGCCTTCATCACGCTTTTGGCTCCAGCTGGATTTCATACGATTCCATCACTGAATTCACAAGGAGGCTTTCACACATCTTGCGTGCATCTTCCTCTGCTTTGTTCTTATCCGATGTATCAATCCAGAGTTCAATGAACTTGCCCATGCGCACATCCTGCGCATTCTGAAAGCCCAGTTCATGCACTGCTTTTAGGATGGCCAGACCCTGCGGGTCCTGGATGGACTGTTTCAGACGGATTGCGATTTTTGCCAGGTACACGATGCAACGATTCCGGAGCCGGGTCTTTCCGAAACCAAAAAAATGAGATTTGCAGCCCGAGCGGGGACGGGCTGATTAGAAGAAATGGGCACAGTTATCACCATTGATTGCAACTATGTGGCGCAGGAATTGGCCTGTGCGTACCTTATCTGTGAAGGCGATCGCGCAGCCTTCGTGGAAAACAATACCTCGCATGCGCTTCCTTTGTTGATGAAAGCTCTCAAAGAGCACGGCTATACTCCTGAACAAGTCGAGTACGCAATCATCACGCACGTGCACCTCGATCATGCCGGTGGCAGCGGAAGTCTGATGAAGCTCTGCCCCAATGCAACACTGCTTGCGCATCCAAAGGCGGCGCGCCATGTCATCGATCCTTCACGATTGATTGCAAGTGCACAAAAGGTCTACGGAGAAGAGGTCTTTGCAAAGTTATACGGCGAGATTCTTCCCGTTCCGGAGGCGCGCGTTCGCATCATGGAGGATAATGAGGCTTTGCAATTTGGATCGCGTCTGCTAAAATTCATTCACACGCGCGGTCATGCGAATCATCACTTCTGCGTGCACGATTCAAAATCCAACGGCATATTCACCGGTGATAGTTTTGGAATTGCTTATCCGGTTCTTCAAAAGCATGGCTCGTTTCTGTTTCCCTCCACAACTCCCACGGAATTTGATCCAGCAGAAGCGCGGGTGACGCTGGAGAAGATCACAGGCACAGGCGCAACGCATGCCTACCTCACTCACTTTGGTTCGTTCTCTGAAATGGCAGCTGGAAGATCGCAACTTGAATCCGGAATCGAAGCGTTTGAGTCGATCCTGGACGCCTGCGCTGTCAGAGTAGAAACAGGATCCGAGCTTGCGAAGGTCGCAGAATTGGAAGTTCGCAATTATTTCAAATTAAAAGCACCGTGGCTTGGTGACAAGGACTGGAAATTTCTGGAAATGGATATCGAGTTGAATGCGGCCGGGATTGCTTTTGCAGCAGAACGCTTACGGAAAACACGTACCCTGGCAAACACCGATTCGAACCGCTAGAACGCGATCTGCCTCCCGCTCGTTGCTCGCAACCCACCCGCGCCGAGGCCAGTTTGTTCTTTCAACCGCTGCACTATTTCTTGACCTTTTCGGTGCCCCGGTAGTCTAATAGCAGCTTATGAAGAAAAGCCTGGCGCTCGTTGTTTTGCTCATTGCATGTTCCGGTGTAGTCTGGATGCTGGGGGCGGAAAGCGAACATCCGCTTGACTCTGTTTATCAAAGCGCCGGTAAACCAGCAGCTCCCGCAGATCCAGAAACCATTCTCAGACGAATGAGTTTGCAACTGCGAGGCAATATACCAAAGCTCGATGAAGTTCAAAATGTTGCACGCGATCCTCGCGTACTCGATCGATACGCCAGCGAGTTTGTCGAAGATCCCGACTTTGCCCGTTACTGGGGAACGTATTTCGCATCCGTCTTTCGCGAACAAACAAAGGGAAGAAAGATCAAGTACGCAAGCTTCCTGACGTATATCGCAAACTCACTGCACCAGAATAAGCCTTACGATGTCTGGGTGCGCGAAATGCTCACGGCACAGGGCTCACCGGATCAAAATCCCGCTGTGGACCTGTATCTGCGCGACGGAGCCGATCCCTTGCAGGTTGCTGAGTATGTAGGACGTGTTTTCTACGGCGAGCGCGTTGCTTGCGCACGCTGTCACGATCATCCGTACTTAAAATTCAGTCGTCGTGATTATTACGGATTGGCCGCCTTCTTTTCCCAGCAGTTCGATGTGCGAACCTATTGGAATCCTTCGCTTTTTGACGGCAAGGGTGTTCCCAAAGAGCTTGCTGAGAATCTTCCGGATCAAAAGCGCAAAGAGATGATTCAAAAATGGAATGAATGGAGTCGTGAGACCTGGAACAAGATGTCCAAAGAAGAGCGGGAGGCGTACAAGAAGAAGCACGAGGTGCAGTACGCAACCCTCTACTTCAATCCGGACCTGGGCCTACGCTTTCCAAATTCAGATGACGCACCCGGGGGAGACCTTGTGGCTCCTAGATTTCCAGACGGCACTGTTCCCAAACTCAAGGGTGGAGAGGACAGGCGCGTAATTTTTGCTGCCTGGCTAACAGACGCAAAGAACGATCGGTTCCGCAAGGTACTCATCAATCGTGTCTGGACCAGACTGATGGGCTGGAGCTTCTTTACACCCATGGACGACTGGAATGATGACACTAAGATCCAGGGTGAAAAAATTCTCAATCATCTTGACCAGGTCTTTGTTCAGAAGCAAATGCGAATCAAAGATCTTGTGCAATACATTGTCTCGTCCAACGCATACAAGCGCCGTCCGCCGCAGGCCGGGCAGGGAGATCGTGATTCTGCAATCGCGTATTTTCAACCGCAGCGACTGGATCCGGATCAATTGATGAATTCACTTGTCCGCGGTTCGGGCGCACTTGAAATCAAGTCCGGTGATTTGCGCGAGCGCGCTTTAACCGTTCCCGGTCAGCGGGCCGGTATCAAGAGTCCAGAGGAGAATCAAAAAGAATTCAGCAATGCATTTGAAGTTCCTCGCCCTGCAGACGATCGCACGTTCCTTGCTGTTTTTGGTTCTGGAGATCGGATGGATATTACAGACGATGATGATACCATTACAGTCGAGCAGGTGTTGACCCTCTTGAACGGTCGTACGACGGGTCGGCTTTCCTGGGACTACGGTAAGAAAGGGTCATTCATCTCAAATGTCTATGATCAGACCAGGGATATGAATCAGGTTTACGATGCTGTATTTCAAAGCACTCTTGGTCGACGGGCAAAGGATTCAGAGAAGGCAGGACTGGCCACCATTGCTTCTGAAAAGGTTGGAAAAGAAAAGGGAGAGTTCAGGCCGGAGTTGATGCAGGATATTGTGTGGGGGATTTTTAACAGCCAGGAGTTTCTCCATGTCAAATAATCCAAATAAGAAGACCAGCTCCGCCGGGTCGAAACCGGCCACCGGATATGGCGTCGCAAACGCCAGAATTGAATCACACGATTCACGCCGCGCTTTCTTGCAAAAGTCCCTGGGTTTCCTGGGCACAATGTTTATCCCGGGAATTACATTCGGTGGCGATGATGCGTATGATGATATTACGGTTCCATCGCCTGTAAAATCCGTCATCTTCTTCAATATGGAAGGTGGAATGAGTCATGTCGACACACTTGACCATAAGACCAATATGTCGCCTTTTTCTGGCGCGCAAAGTTCTGTGAATGGAATCACTTTCGCAGAAAGTATGCAGAAGACTGCGAAGGAACTCCATCGCATAGCCTTGATCAGATCAACCTGGTCGGAAGACGGCGATCATAATTTTGCACAGCGCCTTCTGCACACTGGATACCGGCTTCCGCAGGCGCAGGCGTTCCCGGATATCCCATCACTCGGCGCTGTGATAGCCTATGCAAAAAAATCAAAGGCAACAGGAAGCTATTTCCCTGCGCATGTAACCATGGGACGGCGTGCCGGTCTCGCGGGACGAGGTGGTTTCCTGGGAGTGAAGTATTCTGCATTTCAGGTGGGCAACCTGGACAATCCGGTAACACATTTGAAGCCTGCAGTCGGTCGGCTGAGCGAAGATCGCCTTGGACGTCGGGGAAAGGTTCTCGATCTTTTGAACGATGGCTTCCAGAAAGATTTCAGCTCAAAGGAAATCGATCTGTGGAAACAGATGTTTGGCGCGGCGCGAGAGTTTGCGCATTCCGAGCAGCTTGACGCATTCGATCTGAACAAAGAGAAACCGGAAGTACGTGCGAGATTTGGGCAATCCTGGATCGGTAAGGCCTGTCTAATGGCGCGTCGATTAGCCCAGGCAGAAGTTCCCTTTATTGAGATTGGGGTCGGTGGATGGGATACGCACAAGGACAATCAGTCCAAGGTTGCGCAAATCTGCAAGGATATGGATCCAGCAATCGCAGCACTTCTCGGTGAGCTCGGGAGCTCAGGATTGCTCAAGCAAACGCTCGTTGTATTCACCAGCGAATTTGGAAGAACTCCGGACGTGGGCGGGCGCGACGGCCGCGACCATTGGCCGCGCGTATGGTCTACACTCATTGGCGGCGGAAATATTCCAGGTGGAATCGTTGTCGGTGAAAGTGATGCAAAGGGTCAGAAGCCCGCAAAAAGACCCGTGCACGTGCGCGAGCTTGTGGCAACCATATACAAAGCTGCGGGCGTAGATCCGGAAGCACATCCGGTTAATTCTTTAGGTAGACCGTTTCCGCTTGTGCCGAGGGGAACGAACGTTGTTTCGGAGCTCATTTCATGAGAACTCAGAGGTTGATTCTTTCCTTACTGGGGCTCTTCATTGCCCTTGGCTCACTGGCAAGTCTGGTTGGTCGAGAAATTCAGGATGTGGTTTCAAAACATCCCCTGGACACGTTATACGGCAAGCTTTTGGGCAGACCCGTGAGACAGGCTGACTCGGCTACGGTATTGCGCCGGATGTCGCTTCAATTGCGCGGAACAATTCCTGGATATAAGGAGATTGTTGCCTACGAAAAAGCAGATCCTGAAGGCAGGGATTTGACCTTCGCTGTAGACTACCTGAGGTCGCCGGAGTTTGCTAACTACTGGGGCATGTACTTTGATGGTTTGTTTCGCGACCAGACCAATGGATGGAAGATTCCATTTGGTGCATTTTACAAGTATCTGAGCGAATCGCTCCATGAAAATAAACCGTACGACGTGCTGGTGCGCGAGCTCATCCTTTCAACCGGTTCGCCGGACAAGAATCCGGCTGTGTATTTCTATGTTCGCGATGGAGCAGATCCTTTGCAGACTGCCGAATATGTGGGTCGTCTCTTTTATGCAAGGCGAGTTGGCTGTGCGCGCTGCCACGATCATCCGTTTGATGAAGGGTTTACTCGCCGTGACTACTATGCTTTGGGCGCATTCTTCTCACAGCAGTTCATTAAGTGGGACTCCTGGAATCCAAATCATCTGAATGGAACCGCCGTTCCCTGGGAAGTGCGTGAGAATCTGCCTGACGCAGATCGTAAGTCAATGGAACAGGCCTGGCATGAGTGGAACCAGGAGAACTGGAACAAATGGACCGAAGACCAGCGCCGTGCTTATCAAAAGCAATATGAAGTCGCATACGGAACTGTCTTTTATCAGCCGCGCTTGGGGCTGAGGTTTCCGCGGACGGACGATGAACCGGGCGGAGATCTGGTTAAGCCAAAATTTCTCGATGGCACCACACCAAAAATCAAAGAAGGTGAAGACCGGCGCGCAGTGTTTGCAGCCTGGCTTACGGATAAGAAGAACGATCGTTTTCGCAAGGTCATGATCAATCGCATCTGGACCCGACTCATGGGCTGGAGCTTTTTTACTCCGCTCGATGACTGGAACGCATCGACTAAGATTCAAGGCGAAGAGATATTGAATCACCTGGACCAGGTTTTTGTCGAAAAGCAATTTCGGATCAAGGATCTGATTCTCTACATCGTAACTTCCGATGCATATCAACGTCAATCCCCGGAGCCAGGAGCGCCGGATAAGGATTCTAAAATAGCTTATTATCAAGCGCCGCGCATGGACGCCGATCAGCTAATGAACTCTTTGATTCGGGCGTCACAGATGCAAACAATTGGTGACATCTGGGAACAGCGGCGGTTGATTCCGATCGATGACGAGGGGAAACTACATGACATTGACCTCAAGGGCATAGGCAAAGTAAAAGTGCCAACATCAAACCAGAGGGATTTCTCTTCTTCGGTTGAGGTTCAGCGCCCGGTCAATTATGATACGTTTCTGGCTATATTCGGTTCTGGTCCCCGACGCGATATCTCAGATGACGACAACTCTCTTTCAATCGAACAGGTCTTGGCACTAATGAATGGTCGCCTGACGGGCAGGATTGTTTGGGATTTTGGCTCAAACAAGAATTCATTCATTTACCAGGAATACCAGCGCTCCAAGGATATGGATGCTGTGATGGATCTCATGTATATGTCCACTCTGTCGCGTCACATTCTTCCTGAAGAAAAAGCAGAGCTCAAGAAAATGACGCAGAACAAGTATGTAACTACCGTTGATGACAATCAGAATGTTGCCATCATGAACGATCTGATCTGGGCCATGATCAATAGCCAGGAGTTTCTCCATGTGCGCTGATTTTTCTATGAAACGTTCCACGTTCTTGAAAGGAGCTCTGGCAACGCTCGGTGCCTTCACTCCGGCCGCTAAATTCTACGCTGCGGACGACTACGACGAGAACCCGGCGATTCCATCGCCTGTGAAGTCCGTGATTTTTATTATGATGACCGGTGGCATGAGTCATGTCGATACGTTCGATCCCAGGTCGAACCTCACTCCGTTTGGCCTGGTAAACTCTTCCATACCTGGAGTTCAGGTAACTGAAGCCCTTCGCAGCACGGCGCGGGAGTTGAATCGGGCTGCCCTGATTCGTTCAACCTGGTCTGAAGATGGCGATCATGGCCTTGCGCAATTCTTGATTCAAACGGCGTACCGGCAACCGCAAGCAAACGGGTTTCCAGATATTCCATCGATGGGTGCCGTGATTTCGCATGTGAAGCGCAAAAAGGATGAGGCGTCCTACTTTCCAGGCCATGTTACAATGGGTGAGCGCGGCGGATTGATTGGAGCAGGTGGCTTCCTGGGTGCCCGAAATGGCGGATTCCATATCAGCAATCTGGACAACGCCATCAGCAATATGAAACCTTCGTGGGGTAACTTTGGCGCAGAACGTCTTGTTAGGCGGGGTCAGATGCTGGAGATGTTGAACGAGAAGTTCAAAGCAAGATACGCTTCATCGCAATACACTCTCTGGCAGCAGATGTCAGAGGCTGCGTTGGAATTTGTGAATTCAAGTCGATTGGCTGTATTTGACCTCAAGCAGGAAAGGCCGGACATACGCGCCCGATTTGGCGACAACTGGTTTGGGAAGGCCTGTTTGATGGCCAAACGCCTGGCGCAGGCTGAAGTGCCGTTTATCCAGATCACCAAAGGAGGCTGGGATACGCACGACAACAACAGGGGACGAGTCTCGGAATATATGAAAGAAGTGGATCCGGCCCTCGCAGCACTGCTCGGCGAGCTGGGGAGTTCCGGTCTCTTGAGTCAGACTCTTGTGGTTCTCACCAGCGAGTTCGGAAGGACGCCTAACGTTGCAGGGCGCGATGGACGTGACCATTGGCCTTCTGTGTGGACGACGCTCATAGCGGGCGGTAAGATTCCTGGCGGGACTGTCATTGGAGACAGCGGTGCTAAAGCAGAAAAGCCCGTGCGTGATCCTGTGCACTGGCGCGGCGCGGCTGCCACGATTTACAAGGCTGCGGGCGTGGACCCGGAGGCACTGCTCAAGAACAGCATGGGACGTCCATTGCGTCTGGTAGCCCAGGGAAATAACGAGCCTGTCCGTGCCCTGGTGGGAGACTGATGTTTCCCGTTGGATCGTTGAAGTCGGGTGCTCTGGTCCTGTTGCTGTTAATTTCGTGCCTCGCTAAGCCCGCAGGTCGGGGGCCGTCATCCCCGGAATCGGCAACCGTACCCGTTTCTCAGTTGAATCCTGAGACGTTGCCCGCGGAGTACAGTGAGGAGCTTGATTGGAAGGATTGGAGCACAGCGAAGAACGCGTGGGTAAAGGAGTCCTTCCATCCATGCGTGAAGCAGGCCGGGATACGAATGTCCTGCGGCGGCTGCGCGAGCATTTACGCCCGATACGTGTTCTCCATTGACCCGGATGGATCGATTCGTTCGATGCGGAAGTATAAAGACCAGGCCTGCGGCCTGCCAATGACTCCAGAGCTTGAGAAATGTCTCCTGCAATTCTACAAAGACAAACGGTTTCCGGCTTTGAAGGGCAGGGTCTTTCGCGGGACTCTCGGGAACGGTCTTTCCTGCTAATGATACTGAACGTTATTCGCCTTTAAGCATTGCAACGGACCCCTGCAAAGGTTCGCAGACTGCTATTCCGTTAGCCAAACGCACAATTCGATTAGAGCCTTTTCCCAATTCATGACGCAAGTTCTTGTTCCAGCTTGTAGTCCT
>JAEUSB010000077.1 GCA_016788865.1 Leptospirales bacterium | reverse complement strand
CTCCAAATCACTTCACAAAGCGTCATGCAGAGTAAGTACGGGAGGGCGATGTGAGCGGCTTTTCCAGCGAGTGGGTCAACATTCGTGAGCGCGCCAAACAGCAGAAAACTGCTATTGAAACCCAGCCGTTCGTGAAAATTTGCAAGTCCTGGAATAGCTGCGAACTCATTGATCCAACGAACGGCATTGAGATGATACAGCGGCGTATCGTACCACGTGACCAATTTGCAACTTGTGTAAACGGCGAACAGAATTGGCAGAAAAGCAGCTAACGTGAACACGACGAGGGAGCGCCAGGAAGTGGATTGACTTCTGAGGAAATGACGGGCCATAAGGAACAGGCCCGGAAGACTCAATCCCAAAACGAGCCAGCCGAGACGGTTGTTCACTGGAAGAAAGATGGACCAGAATTCGAGGAGAACGATCAGAGCAATGAAGCCCGACCACTGAGCTCTCAGTACGCTGAGCTTACCGGTGTGGTTCAACAGGAAACAGACCCCAAATCCCAGCCCGGTGATGGTTATGAACAAAATGGCGCAATACTGTGCAAGTTCGATCACAGCGACAAGATTTGCCTCCCGCAGGTATTGCAGAAGCAGAATTCAGTTGTGGTATGGGGACATATGTCGTTCGGACTAGCCGCTTCGCGGTATGAAAGGGGCAAGAAAATCTCGGCCGGTTGAATGAAAATCCCATTTGACGGTCACAAATAGTTGGCCGAAGTTAGGCGACCATGAAGCGCGCATCGCTCGTCCTCTTTCAGATATCAACCATTTCTATACTGGGCCTTTTTGCCCAGCCTGCGACTGTTCCTCAATTGCAAACCCCGGCGTTCAACAGCCAGGATTTGAATCCTACATTAAGCCAGGCCCAAGGCGCTCAAAGCCAGGCGGCCTGGGAAACTATAATACAGGGTGGACTGGCTGGATTGCGAGCCACATGGGAAGCCGCCGTCAACACCCAGATTAATACAGAGCTTCTGAATGTGACGCAATCTGATTCCGTGAATAACCAGGCGGAGTACGAAAATTACGTGCGAAGTGCTCTGCTGAGTCAGATGAGTGCCGCCGAGTCAGCCTGGACAAGTGCTGCACAAAATGCAATTCAAACAGAGCGACAAATCTTCTTAGCCGCATTGAGTGCTGCCGATCTGAAGCAGGCAGAGCAGGATGCAAAGGCACAGACGGATGCGCTACTCAACGCCAATCCTCCGAACCAGAGTTCCGATGTCTTCAAGGATGCGGGGCAGAAGATAGCCGACGCAAAAACGGCGTACGAACAAGGATTTAACGCTCAACTTGCAAACGGCCTCAATCAATTTGGCGCGGCGCAGGGCGCACTTGATCAAAACTTCGATTCGTTCCTCGCGGGACTGAGCCAGACCGAGCAGGGTTATCAACAAAATCTGCAAGGGATTCAAGCCGCGGAAGGTAACGTCAGAAACGCAATCAGCACACAGGTTCAGGGCATGCAGAGTTATCTGCAGAGTAGCCAACTCTTCTA
This sequence comes from Leptospirales bacterium, assembly GCA_016788865.1. GTDB lineage: Bacteria > Spirochaetota > Leptospiria > Leptospirales > Leptonemataceae > JAEUSB01. The sequence continues at coordinate 25,149 of JAEUSB010000077.1, read as the reverse complement.
CAACACAACTTGCGACGCTCAGGGCAACAACTGTGTGAGCGCAATGAATCAGGCTGGTACAGATCTGCTAACTGTAATCACTAATCTTCAAACAGCTCTCCAGCAAAACGCGCCGCTCTCGCAACTGACGCAGACCATGGTGGATTATCTAACAGCGCAGCAGAATGTCGCGTACGCAACTGAGCAAACCTGGCAAAGCCAAATAGATAATGACTATAATCATTCGGCCAATCTAGCTTTTGGAGGAAACTGGGGTAATCTAAATGTCGACCCAGAATTCACGAACATTATGGCCTACATTGATGGCAATACTCAACCATTACTCTCTCAAATTGGGGGTCCGGGCAAGAATGTCTCCATCACGAATGTTTCCCTTCAGGGCTGGTCAGGTGGGTACAATTGGGCACTCATTATGGGAGGGGTATGGGGTGACCACGCGTACTACACCGCCAATCAGTCGAATCCATTTCACTATGGTTGGAACGGGATTAGCTGCCTTTCGTTGATTCTGTGTTTCCCTGTGGGAAACAATAACCAACCTGAGGACTATGTGAACAAGATTCTGACGTACCACGTTCACGACACGATCGCAGAGGCAAACGCACAGACATGGAGCGGATACAAGAACGATCTCGGTGGGGCCCTGGCCACCTTTACTGCACTCCAGCAGGCTAGTGCCAACTGGGAGGCTCAAGTTTCACAATATCAGGCTCAGCATGCAGCCTGGCTTGCAACAGCTCAACAGGATTTGATCAATGAGCAACAGGCATACAACGCCGCATCCACGCAGCTCACCCAATCTAAGAACTCCTGGCTGCAACAGATGAGCGAAGCGCACAAAGCCGCGGATATTAAATTCAATGCGGCTGCCATCGATCTTGCGGCTGCCCAAAACGCAACTCAGGGTGGAGATGCTAAGGCCCAACAAGATGCAGCAAAGGCAGCGCTTGCGGGCCTTCCCGGATACACGCCCATACAACAACCCAGTCTTTCCAACCTCATATCCATCATTAACAGTGTTCCATCCAGCTCAACGCACGCAAATGACAGCGCGAGCACAGGAGTCCCTGACTTCAGTTTGATTGGAAATCTTGAAACAAAGTTTGGACAAACGTTAGGCGGTCTGTCAAATCTGGCGATCGCAAAGACCGCCAGCGATGAAGCTGAGCACATGAAGGCAGAAACTGTCAGAAATACAGTCGCCAATATCAAGGCTCAGGCTGACGCAATGGCCTTGTCTCTTGAACATCCTGAATGGAGCCAGTCGCAAATATCTGATCAAGTGAAGAAGAATATGGAGGCAGGAACCGTTTCGGATTCCTCGATTCAAGTCACCACCGACGCAACTGGTCTTATAACGTTAACCCGCATGGTCGCGAACGGAAAAGCAGCGCTGAACAGTGACGGTGACCCGACCAACGCCGAGGCTTACCATCCCGTTCTAACCCAGCAAACGATCCATATCGCCCCACCGCCAACGCAGAAACTCGCAAGTACTGGGTCTCTGTTTAGCGAATGGAACCTTCAATCGATCCTGGATGCTCAGAGCGATTATCAAAAGCAAGCCCAGGCAAGCTTGGAGAAGGCCAACACGATGTTGGATGCCGCAAACAACGTTGTCGCTACAAACTTGAACAATTTCCACAAAGACGCGCAACGCCAGGCTGCAGAGGCATCTCAGCTCAAAAGCCTCGTGACCTCCCTCCTCACCGGCGGTACCGTCGAATCCTGGGTACAGGGGCAGGTACGCGGCAATATTGCGGGAGCCATTGCTTCCGCTACCGGTATGCCCGCTGGACTGGTTTCCGGGCTACTGGGTGGCCTCAGCCCGGAAAAAGCAACGGAGCAAATGCTGACCGACATGGCATGGGACAGTCTGTCAGCAGCGGTCGGGAACGCAGACCTCGTGTCCATGTTCCGCCAACAGTTCCAGGCGAATGAGGACCGAAAGAGAAGAGTCGAATCGCAACGGCCAGGGCTTGGAGATTTTGTGACCATGGGCGCTTCATACGTTCAGAGAAACGCACAATACAGTCCGACCCTTGCAAAAGTAAATACCGTGATGAATATGGTCCCTGGAATGACTGCCTTCGCCAATGTTGGTGCGGCAGTGAATGAAGGCGGCCTCAAGGCCCTACCCAAGGCCATTGTGGGCGGTATTACTGAGTTTGTCGGCACCGTTGCTTCCGGGATAAAACACTTCGCCCAGGGGAAGATCAGCGTAGAAACGATCGGAGAGATGTCTGGAGTCCCCGCTTCCTCGTTTGCAGCACTGCCTGGGCGCCTGGCACCCCCGACGCGCAGTCAGGGACCGCTGGAATCTTTCATGGCTTACAGCGGCCTGGACAACTACGGACGTTCAATGAATCAGATCGCAGCCAGATGGAATGCAGTAGTGACCAAGCCTCTGTTTAAAGCAATGGGCGATCTTGGAAAACAAATCGCGGAGAACACACTTCGCCCCGTTGATTCGGATGCCGCGGACAAGCTGAAGATGAAAAGGGATCTGGATTTTGGCAAAGCGGCCAGATTCACGGATATGATGTTCAATCCATTGGACTATCTGCTGCGACCCCTCTACGCTTCGGTCGGTATGGCGCGCACATACGATAACTTTTGGGCGCCTTATAAGAAGGCTACCAAATCGCTGAAGGACAATCTCACGAGCACCTATGCACAGAGTCCGGTGTTTTTGCAGCTCGCCAGCTTGATGTCCGGAGGCTGGCCGGCCTACTTTACAGAGCAAGCCGTTGAGGGATACCAGGAGGGTGGTTGGAGTGGGGCCTTTGCAAAACCCGCTGACACTTGGCTTGCGGGACTCCAATATTTTGGAATTGATGCGGGGATTGGTTACACCTATGGTGAAGGCTGGAGCGGAAATCTTGGTATTGGGTTCGAGGGTGTGTCCGTTGGCCTCGATTACAGCGATTCCGAGGGCCTGGGGGTTTCTGCGGGCATTGGGGCCGGAGGTACAAAAGTCGGTGGGCGTTGCTCCCTCAAAACCCTCCATTGCAGCGCGAATGCCTCCGTGGGGGTTGGTCCCGTTGCAGTGAAATATGATACAGACCAGGGCTTTGGTGTGAGTGCAGGATATGGTCCTATAGGCATTAACTACTCAGCCCGGAGCGGACTATCTGCGAGCATCGGAGGTCTCTCTTATAACTTCAAGACGGGTAAACCGTCATTTGATGCCGGAGGTATGGTCAGCCTTGCGATGACGATGAATGCGAACATGGAAGCTTTGAATGCCGTCAATGCGGCCAACTCCGCAACACTGGCCTTTGGTGGAACGCCGGTCGATGTGCCAACATCATCCACTGGAAACCTCTGGAATCTCATGGCAGGATATCCAGGAAGGTATTCTGGCAGCGGGGGGAATGGGGGCACGTCCTCCAACAATGATTGGAACCTCCCTGACGTTTCACTCAGTGGAATGTGGAACTCGATTTCAAGCGGTGCAAGCAATCTGTGGAATGGTGTTAAGACAACGTTCGGCAGCGCTTCGGGACTCGCCGGTGCCGCCAACAGCGTTACTGGCTCTGTCGCAGGCTTCTTTGGACAGATCCAGGCAGATACGGCGACTGGATGGGATAAGTTCCTGAATGGTCTGGCCCCTCTGGCAGCAGTGGGCGCAGGTCTGGCGACGCTTGGTAGCGCCGCCATGAATGGGGTTAAGAATACAAAAGAGAGCCTGGTGAATCTGATTGTGGGTGATCGCAATGGAGAACATCATTGGGAGACTGATCAAGAGCAGGAGGATCGGTTGTACGCACAGTTTCAGGCGGAGATGGCTGTTGAGGAGGCCAGGATTGATGCGGCTGCGGAGGTCGAGCAGGCAGGGGCGGCAATAGCCGGAGCTGTAAGTCAGCAGGGGGCCGATGGTGCACCACCCCCGATCCCGCCTGAACCCGTTATGCCGAGCTTGTTGGTCAACTATCCTGGACCCGAAGTGGAGAGCCAACCGAACGGGCTTCTCAATAATACAGTTCCGGATCATCCGCCACGAGAATTGTCTCCAGAGGACCGCGAATTTGCCAACGGAATCATCCAACGCTATTTTGAAGACCCGGATAGCGTGAGTATGGAAGAGAAACAGGCGATTATCGATCTATATCTTGCAGCTGGCATGGATGACGAGGCGGAGCGCATGGCTCTGACCTTGGGTATGTATGTCGAAGATAGCTCGGCAATCGAGAACCGACAGCCTGAGAATGCTGAGGAGGCGGATTGGGCGTCGCAATCGAATGATGAAGATGCACAATATGGTAACACTCCAGCCTGGCAAATTCCGGAGGCTGAGCTTTCACCGGATATACAGAATCTTCTGTGGGCCACGTCGCAAGGTGCTCAAGGTGGTTTGGCCTCAAATGTTACAGAAATCCGGAAGCTGTTGAGCGATCCCACGGAAACGAGCCTTCTCATTGCGGCGCTGAAGGAACAACTTCGGCCAGATGAATTGGCCCAGCTGCAAAATCAAGATCCCACGAAAACGGCGAATCAGCTTTGCGTAGTGGCCAGCTTCTACGACAATCTAAGGCTTTTGAATGCCCAAGGCCCGGGCATGGAATCCTTTACTACTTTCTATCTAAACCAAGTCTTGGCGGGGAATGTCACTCGTGGTACCGATGGATCGTTCGTGGTGATGAACGGTGATCCTGGTATGGCATCCGCAGCCAGGATGTACACTGTTGCCGACCCGATTGACGGAAATCAAATTCCCTTGCGGTGGAAGTACTTCTCAAGCATGGAGGATTTTTCGAAAACCGGGCTTGGGGTTGGCATGGTGAATATTGGCTCTCCGACTGACAACCATTCGTTCCTCGCGCTTCAAAGAACGGATGGAAATTTTCAGAGAGCTGACGTTGGGGACGCAAGCAAGTGGGGGGATATTCTAACAAGCAAAGCGACCACGGCCCGTGCCATCCAATCTCGGGGAAATGGGGAGACAAAAGTTTGGTCGGTGTTTGGACTTGTGCCGACTCCGCCAAGCAAATGAATATGTTCCCGTTAAGGTCTTACCTTGTCTTTCCCCTTGTTTTTTGGGTACCGTCGGCGATTTTTGCTCAATCGCAACCATGGGGATTTATCTTGTTCCAGGACATGCCAGTGTTGAACGCGCCCACGCTAGCGGGCCAGACCATTAAGGTGTGTCCAAAAGGGGCATATGGTCATTGGTTTGGTGCCGATGCCACTCGCAATTTCCATCACATCAAATGCTTGGGAGCAACTGGGTACTTCCCTTTGGTCGATTCGGCGGCACGCGGGCAAATATACATTGGGCCTTTGAGCGACATTGAGACCAAGGGAAGCCAGATTATGCTCGTTCACGAATTCCTGAGGCTTGGGATAGGTGGTTGGGCCATAGAGAATCCTTTCGCTGAATTAACTGTGGCGCCGGCCCGGGAGGGCTATTATGTTCGCCTGGGCTTACCCGGGATCGAAGGTTGGCGTACGATGACGCAGGTTCGCAAGATTTCGAATCGAACCTTTGAGCTGTCAGACGGTGAAATCTCAATCTGTCTCACATTTCCGGATGCCATGCGTCTCGAGATCGCACGTCTGACCCCCAAGCCGGCGGGATGGAACCCAGAATGGAGAATTTTCTCAATCAAAAAGAACCATTGAAGGGATCAATCTGAGCGACCATTTGGTTAGGTAGCAAATCAATTTTCGCCTGAGACTCTTGTTGAAGTAAGAGTCCCTGCTATGGGAATCCACCAAGGACGGGTCATGGTTGGCAAGAGGGACATGGAGGTTCTTAATACATTGGCCGAGCATGGGCAACTGACGCTTGAACGCCGAATGGACGGATGGGCCCTCCAGACTGAATCATTTGGTCACGAGCCCGGCGGACTGTTCAGTGGCATAAAGAATTTCCAAGAAGCGTTCATAAGTGCTCCTTTTCAGGTCGCGGAGCCGGACCCCTCAACGATGCAAGTTTACGTGCGCGAATCTGGATATTTTCTCACTGTTCTCTTGCGCTGCACGCCACAGAGGTGTCTCGTTACGGAATTCGGTGTAAACCGAGATTTTGCCAACTCAAAAAGACGAAATGAAAGCAATTGACATGATCGGCTACCGCCGGAGTGAAAAGAGATGCTATTTAGCATTGCAGCCTAAAGGTGCGCGGCTGATGCGAAAACCCACCGGTTCCCTGAAGAAGGCAGTTGCGAACATCCGGCGGATCACGGCGACACCAACGGACACTCAAACGCAGTCCCCGTCACCGAACTCGGCCAGAATGTATTGATGGGCGCGGACACGGACTCCAATCGCACGCAATTCGCACCGGCAGCTGCCGCCTTGTTCCTGAGATCATTCTGTGCGCCAATGACGTCATCATATCCTCCCGTGCCCTTTAGCTGAGCAATCTCCGTGCATTCTGAAGGAGGATCAGATTTCATTGTGCGCACCAGCCTTCCGGAAGGGGAGAGCTGCGGGGATACGCAACCCACCGTGATTAGGAGGAGTATTGAGATCAGGAATCGCATCATCAGATCAGAAATACGTTCCCGGTATTTTGAGTCAAGCACAGAGATCTGAACGTTATTTGGCTTACCGCTCAGAAGCCCGTTGCACGACAAGACCAGCTCGGATAGATCCGGAAAGTGCGAAGCGACCGTGAAGCGATTCGGATCATAAGCGGCCCGAGGTGCCGATTCTCGACATCCGTGTCTTCATCCGCACTTCCCACGTCCTGTGGGTCGTCGGAACGCCGCGCGATTGTCCCCGAACCGGACCGCAAGGGTGAATTACCTGGAATTCAAGTCTCGCAGTCGTTGTTCTGCATCATATTTCTGCGTTGGATACCCCGGCGGCAATAGTTCAAGGAATTTCTTGAGAGATACCTGCGCCTTGTCCTTTTGTTCAAGCCTGGTCTGCACAACTCCCAGGTTGTAGTATGCAAGAAAGTTCCTGGGCTCAAGAGCAGTTGTTTTTTCGTATTCCTTTGCGGCTTCCTTTAAATCGCCATTGCGCTGGTACACAACACCAAGATTAAAGTGCGCCTGTGAAAATTCAGGATTGATCTGAATTGCTTTCAGGAATCGATTCTTTCCCGATGCCGCATTTCCCTTTTCAACAAGGTATGCGCCGACTGTGCTTTCGTATTCAGCGTCCGGTTTTGCAGCCGAACCTTTGTCCCAGGCTTCCTGCGCCTGTGCTGCCTTTCCACCTGCTAAATTGATCATTCCAAGGCGAAGCCAACCATCCTGGAAACCAGGATCTCGATCGACAGCCGCTTGAAAGGCCTCCGTAGCTTTCTCAGGCATTGACAGTTTTTCATACGCCATACCCAGGTTCATATGATACAACGGAAGTTCTGGTTTCAGGGCAATGGCTTTCTCAAATGAGGTAATTGCTTGATCCGGTGCCCCCAATTCCATCTGACACATACCCATATTGTTTGGATATTCCGCATTGTAGGGATCAAAGAACGCTGCGGATTTGAATTTGCTGAATGCCCCCTCTAATTGGTGGCGTGAAAAGAGCAGCTTTCCCTCCGTGTTCAACTCCTCCGCGCGTTTCAAACTTCCAGAGTCCACTTTTCCTTTCTGGCAATGCAGGGCGATGGCGAGCGGGAGCAGGACATAAGCGATAAGTTTCATTTCTTCAATTCTTTCAACATGCGCATTGCGTCTGCTCTCTGCGCGTCGAATCCTTCCGGCAGGATGCTAAGAAATTTGTTAAGAGATTCCGTGGCCCTGTCTTTCTTGCCTAACTGCGATTGTACAACGGCAAGGTTATAGTATGTGATGAAGGATTTAGGGTCAAGCTTCACCGATCTGAGATACGATTCTTCCGCTTTTGTATATTCTTTCCGTTTCTGATACAGAACTCCCAGGTTGTAGTGTAACTGGGGAAACTCAGCGTTGAGTTTCTGGGCCCTCTGAAAATAGGTTTCTGCGTCAGAATCCTCGTTCTTGTTCATTGCAATGACACCCAGGCCGGTTTCTATTTCAACCGAATCCCCGTGGTCCAGAGCTGCTGTCCAGGCCTCCCGGGCCTTATCCTGCTTCCCCGAATTGAAATACATCAGCCCAAGCTGGAAGCGCGCAACAAAGGACGTGGGATCGAGCTTGATTGCCTCCTGGAAAAGCTCAATGGCAACACCTCGGTCTCCCATCGCCGCATAAGCAGTACCCTGATTCAGGTAGTAGAGGGAAGACTTGGGATTGAGCTTGATTGCTGCAGCAAACGACCTTGCAGCGCTGTCAAGCTGCGCTAGCTTGAACTGGCACATGCCCGCGTTGTTTGGATATTCAGCCACGGTTGGATCAAGCCTGGCGGCTTCCTCAAACCTGGCAAGTCCACTGGCCATATTGCCTGCCTGTACATCCGTTAGGCCCAGGCGATTGAGTGCCTGGGCCTGCGTCCGGCTGGCCTCATCCACAATGGGCTTTCCACAGTAAGTCATTGCGCCTATCGTCAAGAATACGGCGAAAGAGCGGCGAAAAAAAAACATCTGAATGAAAGAGGAGTAGCCGCCTTCGCGAGCAATAAAAAAAGATGATCACACAAAAAAAGGAAATTGTAGATGCAGAAGATTTTCGAGACGCTTAAGAAATCCTTTCAGGCGGCCTTCAAGCCCAGCATTTTTTTTGGAAGAGAAACGGTTACGCCGGTATCCGCGTCCCTGCTTCGCACAATCATATTCGTCTTTGTCATTGCCTCTCCAGTTGCGCTCAGTGCTGTGATCCGCGCCGTCTTTTATCCCTACAAGCCACTGTCACCGCAAAGATCTCCTGTTCTCAATGGTCTAACCGGAGCAACCACCGAGTACAATTTTCCATATGATCTTATTGTATTCGTCCTGGGCTGGATACTGTTCATTCTGTTTGCGTCGACGATTCGCCTGGGATTTTTGCGCGTGCTTGGAGAGAAAAGTCGCTCTTTTGCGATTGCCTTATTTGTAACAAGCTTCGCGACTGTTCCGCCTATCGCTATCGCGGGAATCCAGCGAACTCTTGCGAATCTCTTCCCCTTAAGCCTGCTGGCGGACTATCAATTTCTACTTCACCTGCGGATTGTCATAACGTTCTTCATTCTGGTAGCCGCCTGGCTCTGGGAAGGCTTGATCTGCATGCGTGGTTTCAAGGCCCAGGTAGAGCAGAACCGGGGAAGGGCAGTTCTGACCTGGCTGTCTCCGTACGTTTTTTCTTTCGCACTCTTCTGGTTTGTCACAGGGTGGATTGCGAACTGAAGTAGATTAGGCAATTTTGGGGATCATCAGCAACTAACTATGTTTCACCTGCAAGAACGCCAGTTCGACCAACGATGCGTTGATCCCGCTTACTTGACTGCTCTACTCAGCGAGCACAAGAAGCTGCCCTGGCTTACACGCCGACACATCCATTCTTGTGAAGCGTGTCAGGAAGCCTGCGCCCAGATCAATCAGACCGTCCCTATTCAGGATTCGCACTTTGGGGTTCCTTACGCTGTCCTGGAATCCCGGTGGTTTGGATACGAGGAAGGCGAGAAGCGGCCAACAGGCACCTTTCGTCGATTCCGCGAGTTTATGGCCAAATATGGCAAGTATTTCTACCTTCTTGCTCTGCTCTCCGGTGCCCTGGGCGTGATTCATTCTCTCTTCTCGCATTGATTGGCCGAAAATGACATATGCCATCGTTTGTTGCTTTCGCTGATGCATCCATCCGCAGACGGCTTGAGACAATCGTTCAGTCCTTTTCAAGAGGCCCGGTGGTTGGCTGCAAGTCCCTCGAAGAGCTGCTGGATTTTCTCCAGCTACATCAAAATGGTTCTGAGATCGATCTTATTGTGACGGAAGTCTCTGAGGCCCATGGAGCCGCCTGGTCCATGCAGGCTCTGGCTGACCTATCGTTGCTCAAAAATACACCGGTTCTCTTCCTAGCAAACAGAAACGTCTACGGTGAAATCGAATCAAGCCTACCGTTATTCGACATAGCTGCGATACCGGTTACTCCGGAAGAAATTCAAATGCGCCTGAGATCGCTCACCAGGTGGCGGAACCTGGCCGTTGAGAACCAGGCAATGGAACACGAGTTTCGCAACCTGGCTACGGAGGATAAAGACCTCATCCAATTGCGCGATGCCGAAACAGGCCTTGCAAGTCATGGGACCCTGGTTCAGTTTCTCCAGCGCGAATGGAGGCGTTCATTGCGCTACGATCGACCGATAGGTGCCATTGTGGTCGAATTCCAACTGGAGACACCTGATCCCGGCGTTCTCCGCTCTCTCGGGGAGCGCTTCCGGGAAAGCTTGCATCGAGCAGGCGATATCGCCGGCCGGCTGAAGGTGAACCAGATTGCCGCGATTCTTTCAGAAACGGATAAGCGTGGTGCGGAACACGTCGCTGGTCGCTTAACGGCCAGCCTGGCCCAACTTGCAGGCGCTGGAGGGGATCGCGCACAGGTTCTTCAGATCTCTGTGGGTTTTGCCAGCCTCCAGCCTCGCGACACTTACCAGGGAATGAAGCCCGGAATACCTCGTGAGGGGAACAGCACGGATCAAGGGCTGATCGACGCCGCCACGCGATCCCTCAAACCGGTGATTCTTAGATCCGAGCAGCAGTGAGGGCCTCGGGTCGCATTTTGGATCAAAGGAAATGCGTTTTGATCCGATTAGGAACCATATAGCCCTACCCAGGCCTCCATCATGAATTTCCTTCGCGCTCTTATTTCCTTTCCGCTTCGCATCAAGGGGAAGACGTACCTCCGCATGGGGCTCCTTCTTGGCGCCTATATCGTGGCATACCTGGTTTTTGGAGTTTTTCTGGCCTCAATGAGAAAGGGCTTGTACGGAACGATTGTAGGCACGGTCTTCTATCCAATCGAAAGACTTTCGAAGGCATGGCAACCCGGTCCCTCGGAGGGCTCTGACCTCAGTGCGCTCACCCTCAAGACATTGGCCGTTCAACCTGAAGAAGTACTCCCAAGAATTGACGGAGCGGGCTCGGTCGAATTCTTCCAGAAAGTGGAAATCAACGCTAAGACGTCAGGACGAATTGAGCAATTCTTCGCCAAGGAAGGGCAGGTAGTTCGTCAGGGGCAGACGCTCGTCCAACTGGAACGCGTGTTCTTGCAATTGGAACTCACCCAGCAAGAGGCAGCATTACAGGGAGCCCGGTCAGAACTCGCACTGGCAACGGAGAAACATGCCGTTGCCCGGCGGGGGATGGAAGGTCGTCTCAAGGAAATTGAAAAGCAAAACACGCTATTAAAGAAGCTGGGTGCTGATGTTGATAAGATGCGCGCCACATACGAAGGAAAAGAAATCCTCTATCAAGAGGGTGGCATCAGTCGGGAAGAATACGGACAAATGCGGACCGAATTGATTGCTCGGGAAGCAGCTTACCGCATGGCGCAGAAAGACCTGGAGATTGCAAGCATTGGCTTTCGCGATCTTGATATTCAGAAACGCGGCCTGCCTGTTCCCGAAGATCCTGAGAAGAAGAAAGAAGTCCTCATGGATATCAATAGCGGCATCGAAGAGGCAGACATTGGTGTCGCAAGATCAAAAGTAAACTCCGCACAGGCGGCCCTGGGCAACACAACAACCCTTCTCAAGGAAACCACGATTAAATCGCCGGTTAACGGTGTCGTAGCGCAACGGAACAAGAGTGTGGGTGAACAGGTTCTCGGTGGCTCAGCGGGCAACGCAGCCCAATCCATTATGGTGCTTGTAGATTTGAACTCGGTTTACGCGACCATGGATGTCAAAGAGTCCGATCTCAAAGACCTTGAGAAAGGTCAGACCATGGAGTTCAAAGTCGATGTTTATCCCAAAGAGACCTTCAAGGGGACAGTTGAAATAATCCTCCCAGTGATTGATCCAAAGACTCACACGTTGCAAGTAAAAGCCCTCTTAAAGAATCCGGGCCTGAAGCTGCGACCCGGAATGTTCATTCGCGCCAGCATAATTACGGGAAAACCTCGTAAGCTCATTGTAGTTCCTGCATCTGCCGTCCTCCCGCAGAAAGAGAACAACGCGTACGTCTTTGTACTACGCCAGGGTGTGTTGTTCAGGGCAGACGTCGTAACTGGACGCCAGTATTCTGACGACAGAGTTGAAATCTCATCCGGTTTGAAAGAGGGCGATGTAATCGTTACAGAAAAACTCCCGCAGTTACGCGAAGGGATGCGCGTTCAAAGCGCTCCAGCCGCACCCTGAGTCGGCGACTCTATGCGAGCGCTCCAACGATTCTGCATCAATAGACCCGTCACCACAGGTATGTTCTACCTGGGTGTGATCTTAATGGGTCTGATTTCCTTCAAAGATCTGAAGGTCAATCTCATCCCTGACATTGAGTACCCGCGAGTTACGATTGTTACCCTGTACTCCAATTCGGCTCCGGAAGAGATTGAGAACCTGATCACGAAACCAATTTCTGAGGCGGTTGGTACGGTCGGGTCCATTCAAAAGATTCAGTCAGAATCTCTAGAGGGTATCTCTCTAGTCACGCTGCAGTTTTCCTGGGGAACCAACATCGACTTTGCCGTCATGGAAGTGCGCGAGAAGCTCGATTTGATTCGCGGGACGCTGCCTCAGGATGCAGGGCGATCCGTGGTTACAAGGTTTGATCCCAATCAATCCGCCTTCATGGAAGTTGTTTTCTTTTCCAAAGAGCTGGGCAATTCCCAGGACTTGCGCCATTACCTGCGGAATGAAGTCAAAGTCTTCCTGGAGCGCGCGGATGGCGTGGCCATGGTTCAGTTCTCAGGGGGGCACAGAAAGGAAGTCCAGGTAGATGTTGATGCTCAGGCGCTTTCTGCTCACCGCTTAACACTGCCCGAATTGCGCGAAGCAATAGCGTCCGCCAATCTTAATTTTCCAGCAGGGCATATAACGGTAGGGAGCAGGGATGTGCTCATCCGTTCACTGGGTGAATATAACAGCGTAGAGGACATCAAGCGAACCATAGTTGGTCGCAATCAGCAGGGAACCCCCATCGCCCTCTCTTCCGTTGCAGAGGTTCATCCCGGATACGCTGAGAGAACCGGAATGGCCAGGTACAACGGGCGCGAATGCGTGATTGTCTCGTTGTACAAGGAAGCCGGAAAGAACACGATTGATGTTTCTAAGAATGTACGCAAGGAGATGGATCTAATCCGAAAACAGTTTGGACGAGAGGTTGAAGGCGATATCGTATATGATGAATCCAACTTCATTAGTAACGCCGTTCAGAATCTAATCCAGGCAATCCTGGCCGGAGCAGTTCTCGCTTTCATCGCCCTGTTTATCATCCTGCGAAATATCAGGAATCCCATGATTCTCCTGACCATTCTCCCAACTTCTGTCATTGCAACATTCATCCCGATGTATTTCTACAATGTTTCCTTAAACATGATGTCGCTCGGAGGTCTCGAATTAGGAATAGGGATGCTTCTTGAGTCAGGCAACGTTGTTATGATGTCAATCGAACGTTATGCGGCTACTGGAATGCCAGCTCGCGAAGCGGCTCTAAAGGGGGCGAATGAAGTAGCCGGGTCCGTCACTTCTGCGGTCCTGACACTCGTTGTCGTCTTCCTTCCAATCGTCTTTCTGAAGAGTGTCGTAGGTGTAGTTTTCGCGGAAATGGCTCTCACGATTACGGTTGCAACGCTCGTCAGTCTCATAGTCGCATTAACTCTTATCCCGACACTTTCTTCGCTGGATTTGCCCTGGCTTTCCAGGGTTAATCTGGATCGATATGCATTTGTCCGAAAGATCGGTGAGTGGGAGCGCCGGCTGGATTCTGCATACGAACGTCGTTTACAGTACTTCCTCAACAACCCCCGAAGCCTCTTTGTTCCCGTGGGCGCTCTCTTCGTGATCGCGTGCTGTCTGTTTCCGTTCATTCAACGGAGCTTCATTCCCCGCGTGGACACCGGTGAATTTGTAATCAACTTACGGGCTAACAAGGGCACCTCCCTTGCGGCAATGTCCGAAGTAGTGGATGTTGTTGAAAAGCAGATCATAGGTAACAAGGAGATTCAACACGTTCTTTCGAGAGTCGGATACGATGAGGAAGAGGTTCTTACCACGCGTTCCTCTGACGTGGGCACGCACCTGGCTCAAATTCGTGTGATCATGCAGAATAGCCGAAGCGTAACTGCCCGGCAGCTAGCCGCGGAGCTGGAACGGAAGATCAAAGTAAGGGACGACGTTGATGTCTATCTAGTTGCGAAATCAGATGTCATGTCGGGGATTCTCTCGCCGGGTTCTCGCGCCATTTCATTGGACCTGGCCGGCGATGATCTGGGGACGCTCCAGGACCTTGGACGCAAAATCAAAGAAGACCTGAGCAAAGTGCCCGGTGTAACTGGCATGGTAACAAGCATGGAAGATCAGGCCCGGGAGTTCCATGTTACCTTCGATGAAGGCCATACGTCAGGAACCAATCTTTCGCATTCCTACCTCGCGGACTATCTCAAGACGGCGATTCGCGGCAGTGTTGTAACAGAGCTTCATCTGGCTGACGAGGAAATTGACATACGACTGCGTTTCCGTGAGGAAGATCGAAAGACCATTGATCGTGTGCTCGAAATTCCACTGAGGACCGGCGAAACAGGCTCTGTCTACCTTTCGCAGCTAGCAGACCTCAAGCCGGGTAAGGGGTATACTTCGATTCTGCGCTCAGGTCCCTCACGAATTAATCGCATCACTGCGGAAATTTCTGGCAAAGACTCCACGACCGTTTATAACGAGATCGACAACTATCTTGAAAAGACTCGGTTGCCTGAAGGATATCACATCACCCACGGCGGTGAACAGGAGAATATTTCAAAATCATTTCGTGAGTTGCTATTGGCTTTTGGACTATCGATAGTTCTCATCTATATGTTATTGGCCTCCCATTTTGAATCGCTGGTTCAACCATTCATCATGCTGGGCACTATCCCCATGATTGTAATAGGGGTCTTCCCTGCTTTGCTGATCACCGGAAAGAGCCTGAACGATAGTTCTTTCACCGGGATCATCTTGCTTGTCGGCATCGTCGTGGACAACGCGGCTCTCCTGTACGAATACATGGAGCTGTTGAAAGAGGAGGGCTTTGAACTTCGCGAGAACATAGTGAACGCTTCTCGGCTGGTATTGCGTCCCATTATCATGAACAATGGGCTCACAATTCTCGGAATGATTCCGGTGGCTCTGGAAATTGGCAAGGGCTCGGAATTTCAATCGCCGCTTGCAATTACAGTGATCAGCGGTCTTTTCGCATCAGCCGTGGTATCGCTCTTCGTTATCCCGGTGCTATTTCATATTCGCATGAAAAGGCAGGCGGGTCACAATGCTTGAGCGGTTTGCGCGTGAGAAACCACTCACAACCATTATGCTGGCGATCGGAACGGGATTGCTCGGAGCAATCGCACTCTTTCTGATTCCCGTAACCCTGGGACACGGTATTGAGTATCCGGGTCTCACCGTTGAAGTTACATATTCGGGAGTTACCCCGGACAAGATCGAAGAAATCATAACTCGTCCAATTGAAGATGCTGTGGCGACGGTGGGCGGCATCGAGGAATTGTTCTCTGTTTCTGAGGAAGGGAAGACAAAAGTCAATATCCAGTTCAATCAAGGAGCCAATGTCAATCTGAAGGCTCTTGAGGTAAGGGAGCGGATTGACATTGTCGCTTCAAGCTTTCCGAGAGAAGCTCAGAAACCAGTCATCTTACGCTACGATCCGGATCAGAGACCGGTGCTAATTATTATTCTGGAAAGTCCTAAGAAGGATCTTTCGGAGCTTCGTGAGATAGCTGATCGGCAAATAGCAAAACAATTATCGAGCATTCAAGGTGTCAGCCAGGTCAATGTTGCCGGCGGTCGCATGCGTGAAGTCCTTGTAGATTGCGACCGGCAGAGGTTGCAATCGTACGCACTTTCCATGCGCGACCTCTTCCAGGCTCTGCAAAAGGTCAACCTAAACGTTGCTGCAGGCTCGATCGACGATGGGGGAGGGCGTTACAAGATCTATGTGAAGGGCCGGTTCAATAGCGTTAACGAAATCAAAGAAACAGTCATTTTTTCGTCTGGCCGAAACGCGATGATTCGTCTGAGCGATGTCGCAGATGTTTCATATGCATTCCGTGAACAGGATTCAGCATCGCGAGTTGATGGCGAGGAGAGAATCGGAATCTACGTCTATCGTGCCAGCCGCGCCAATTTGCTGGATATTTCAGCTCAGGTTTACAAGCTGCTGGATTCGCTGGTGCTTCCAGATGTAAACTACGTTATTATTTACGACCAGGCAGGGAGAGTTCGTAGCACGCTCCAGACGTTTCTAATTTTCCTGATACTGGGCTGCGTTCTAAGTTGCATTGCAATGCGACAGATCTCGGGCATCCGGGGACGAGTCGTTGTTCTACTATTATCGACGAGTTCTATAGCCTCTCTCTCTTCGGTGTTCGTTCTGTACATGATGGGTATGGATCTGAACTTACTCAGCATTTCGGGATTGATCCTGGCGTTCGGCATCTCCCTGGGTTTGTTGGCTGCGACCGGGCTTATTGCTTCTGGAAATGAGAGGGGACCAACGATCAAGATTGTGGTGTTTGTTGGTGTTCTTTTGATCTGCGCAACGTTCTTGCCCGTGGTCTTCTCAAGTCGGGAGTCCCGGCTGGTATACGGCGGTCTCGCCGCCTCAATCATCTTTGCTATCGTACCGGGATTCCTGCTAATGCTCTCGGTTGTTCCCAACTTGAGAGAGAAGCTAAACCGGTCAGCCGCGTTGCACGTCCTCCTGGGCGGGATTGCAGGGAGGCTTGTCAGTGTCCGCACGCCCCGGTTGCGTTCGTTTACGCGATGGTTACGCAGGCATGTCCGAAGAGTTGCTGTCCTCTCAAGAGTACGTCCGCTCGGCACGGATTGGGTGACTGCAATTATCAATCGATGCATACGCTTTGTAGACGCAAGATATACCGTTTCCGCGTTTGCCTACCTGGTTTTCAGCGCCGCTGGTCTGTTCCTCCTGCTGGGGATTCCTCAAGAATTTGGCAGCCCGCTTGAGGAGAATGAAGTGCGAATCAACGTTGAATTTCCCTCCGGAACCAGCTTTGCCGTGACCGATTCAACCACACGAAAAGTAGAAGAGAAGCTGAAAGGAGTAAAAGGCATTAAGCAAATCAATGCCAAAGTAGAATCGTCGCAATCCACGCTCCTGGTTCGACTTGAGGGAGGTCAGACCGCCGATGGTGCCTATATTGATTTTCTGAGATCAACGATCGGCACTATTGAGCCAGCCTTTATCTATTTCGCCAGTAGTGCTCAGGGCAGCGCAATTCGAGAGGTAACGATTGACTGCTTCGGACCAGATCTCGATACCCTGGACAAGATTACGCGCTCGTTGGCCAAGCGAACGGAAGGTTTTGACGGGGTCCGGGACGTGGTGCTGCGCTACAAATCTCCCAGACCAGAATTACAGGTTGTTGTCGATAAGTTGAAGGCCGAGAAGGCAGGAATAACTTCCCGCGAAGTCGGGGAAATGGTGCGCTATGCCATCCAGGGTGGTGTGGCTACTAAGTTCATCGATCAAACACGAGAACTCGATGTTCGGATTCGGTATAAGGAAATGTACAGAGACAATCCTGACAGCATCAACGAGATTAGTCTCCGAACTCTGGAGAAACTATTCATACCTTTGAAGGAAGTGGCTATTCTTCGAGAGAGTCTTGTGCCGGTAAAGATCTACAGAAAGGATAAGAAGCGAGTGTTCTCATATTCGTTTCGCCCTAACGATGCAGACTACTCGGCGGTTATGGATATCGTTGACCAGCTACGAAAGTATGAATTGCCGCAGAATTACAGAATTTCAATGAGCCGGGATTTCGAGAAAATTCAGGAAACGAGGTCTCAGTTTACTCGAATTGGCGCTATTGCGATTGTACTCATCTACATGATTATAGCGGCCTTCTTTGAATCCACAACTAAGCCCCTGCTGGTCATTGCAGTGCTCGCGGCTCCGTTGATTGTCGCTGGACTGATTCTCCGAATCTTTGGAATTGCCCTTACTGTTCCGGGTCTTGCTGCATTCCTAATCCTCGCGGCCTTCACAGCAGTGTTGGCAATGCAAGTTCTCAAGTTACAAGAAACCGAAGGCGGATCGTCTCCCGAAGTGTCGGCGTACATGGCATCGGGAATACGTCCTCTGTTGATCGGCTACATGGCGACACTGTGCTTCTTCTTGCCTTTCCTGTTCGCCTCCGGCGAAGGGCGAAGTCTGTTAATCGGCGCGACTGTCATCATGGTGTCTGGCCTCCCCGTTGCGCTGATCTTCACTCCGGTGCTGATCCTCGGACTCGTCCGGAACGCCGGTGATGGCAGAAATTGGCGGACCGTGCTCGAAACAGCCGTTGGTTGGTGTCTTAAAACGCAGTGGGGTCACGTCGTATTTCGCTGGAAAGGCCTTCGTTCGGCGAGTCAGGAAAACGTGAACAACTCCTGAATCTGGCCGATATTTATGCCATGAGGCCTGATTGGCGCGTCGTCGCCCGCATCGTGTGGAGCTTGAATGGGTTCTTGGTGGCGTCCCTCGTTTTGTTGGGCGAACCGTGGCAGGCATTGGACTTGAGCATGCCCCTGAGATTCCGGGACGTCGTGGCTTGCCATCTGCCGGCGAATTTCCTGTGTGAAGTTCGGATCACTCAAGTAGAAGTGCACGAAGAGCACAGAACGCTTATTGCTCGGGGAACTGTGGAACTTCCGCGACTTGAGATTCAAGCCACGGGGCCCGCCACGAGCCTCGTGCATGCCGGTCAACAAGTTGTCCGGGGACAGCCAATCCTCTCGCTCGATACGACGGACCTCAAACGTGAACACGAGACTCTCCTTGCAGATCTCGAAATGGCAGAAGCGGAAGAGGGGTTGGCCCGCGAAAAGAGCCTATTCGCAGGTCAGAGAACTGCAGATGATACGAATGTTGAGGTGACACCAACCGACACCGTTGCGAGACCTAATGACGAACTACCTCCACTCCGCCTCGAAGTGCCGTCGGAGGATGGCTTACCTTTGCGGTTCGCGAATAGTACCGGGCAACCGACATCGGAATCCGGACTGACGACCTCAGATGAGGCACGCTGGATTGTTCCACTCGTTCCCAATCGTTCTCGCACTCAGCTTATCCGGGAGAGACTAAAAGAGATTCAGGCTCACCTCGTGAATTCTCAACTAACGTCGCCAGCAGACGGAATTATTGCCTCCATTCGCGAAGACAAAGGACTACTGGCAGTTGAGATTTTGACGCAAGAACCTGAATTGATACTTACAATCCCAATCGCAGAGGCGAATAACGTCGAGATGGGTGTGCCTTTCACATTTACTTTCTCTGACCAGATGGGTGATGCCTTTGCCTATGCGATAGTCCCGGATGATGGAAATCCGAACCAGGTGCGCGTTTTTGCCAGAGTCCAGGGGGTGAACAGACTTGCACTTTCCGGTCTTTCCGCGGTCGCTACTCTACCGTTGAGGACACAGAGGATTGTCCAGTTGCCAGCCACTGCCGTTGCTTTCGAGGACAGGTCGCCGTATGTCCTCCTTGTTGTAAATGGTGTCGTTCGAGCGGTGAATGTCAATGTCTCACAAAATCAAGGGGGTGTTGTGACCCTTGTAGACTCTTTGGAAAACGGGGATCAAATCGTTGTCAATGCGCGGTCCACGACCCCGGGTCAGAGCATTTCGCAGAAACTCTAGCTAGCGTTTTTGCGTTACTAGTTCGGGGGCGAGGAGTGCAGCCCGAACCAGCGCCTTGCGTTTCATGTCCTCGAGGCCTGCGGTACTATAGATGCTGGCCAATCGAAAATATGCTTGTCCAATGTCCTGTTCGTGCTGAGTTGCTGCGCGGTAAGCAACAATCGCCTGCGAGACCTCTTTCTTTTCTTCATGGAGCATTCCCTTCAAGACGAGTGCATCAACACGCGAACCGTCTCTCTGAAGGAGAATCTCCAGATTCTTCATAGCTTCTTCCTTCTTCGCGGGGATAACGCTCTGGACCCGCGCAAGCCAGAAAATGGCATCGACGCTTTCAGGTTGGCGGCTAACCGTTTCCGCAAGAACCTTCTCCGCTTCGCCGAACTTACGATCGTAATACAATATACGCCCAATCATGACGTGCGCACCCGTATGATCGGAGTCGGCGTCCGTGATTTCTTGATAGAGCTTCAAAGCCTGAGGTGTGTTTTGCGTTTCAAATAATCTATTGGCTTCGGCAAACTTCTTGTCCAACTCTGCCTTCTTGCCGCCGCAGCTCGCTGCGATAACTAACAGACCAAGGAGTTGGAGCTTTCTGAGTTGTCTCATCAATAGGTCCTGTAGGGCGATGTGCTATGGATTTGCTCGTCGAATGCTCGAGCGATTCGCTTGCAAACGGTCTTCAAGAACGGCGACTCTTGCAGGCTTTTGCCCTCCACAGTAAAGTTAATGGCACCCACTTTGTCTCCATTGCGATTGAATACTTCCAGGAATACAGCGAAATTCTCGGCCTGCTCAAGTAACGTGCCCGCTTCTGTTCGACTGATTGCGCCCTGGATAAAGTAAGTAGTATTGTCGCGGGATGCAAGCGTGCGAATTTCATCCGGCGAAAGAAGCTCATCGCCAATGCTCGTGTATCCGGTAGGTCGGATCTCCCCGGCTACAGCTCGGAGCCGCTCGGGCAATAGATCTGCTGTTTCATCCTTGGTTTTGCCTGGTGAGGGCAGCTTTTTTAGTTCTTCCAACCTGCGTCGTTCTACGGCGAAAGACGTGTCCGACTTTATGGTCCCATAACCGCGCTGGCTCATTTCAAATGAAAGCATATCGATCAGGTTCTTGTTTGCGTAGGGATCAAATCGGGAGTCGCGGTTTTCTATCGTGCCGATGCCAATTAATGCCTTGCGGCTAGACTTCATCGAGACGACGTCAACGTCCCCGCCGGTTCTAAACGGCCAAAGGCTACAGGAAAACAATACCAGAAAAATTAGCGGGGTGAGTCGATACATCATTTGCCCTCCATCGTGAAAGTGAAGGTGCTTGTCGGCTTTGTTCCGTTGCTGTCGATCGCAGTGGTGTCAACCTGAATCATGTAGCGAGGTGTCCCTGCCGGGCTTCCAGCCGTGAACTGAAGATTGAAATCGCCGACTGCTGGCGCTACGCTACTGCCGAACAGGGCCGCGCCATTGCAAGACGCCTCTGCCTCGGCGAACGCCACAGTCAGAGCGCGACAAAAGGAAGCATTTCCGACCGCACAATCCGCCCAACTCCAGGTGGCGAGCCGAATGGTCGTTGCCGGTGGCGAGAGTCTACTCAAGCTTACGGCATTCAGCGTGGTGTTCACGTTCATATAGTTGTTGAATATCAGGACGAAGTTATCTGTGTTCACGTCCGCGCAGGCATTGTTTGATCCAACCAGACCGGTGTTGTTGTCGCCACCCTGGAAAGTGTAGCTAGAAGCTCCGAGGATCGGTAAGGTCGAATCCCACCAGCAATTCGCCGTCAACCAGTTCCCGCCTGACGCTGATCCAACGGACCCTAGGGTAGTGCATTGTGACTGCGACTGCACGCCCATCGCAACGACCGTCGGTACCGCCTGGACTCCGCCGGGTCCGACCGTGAAACTAGCATTGTATGGAGCGCGAAGATCCCGGCCCTCGAGGTCTTCGCAGCCGATGGACTCTACGATGTTGTAGGTCCCGGCGCTTAGCGCAATGTTTGGTGTGAAGGTCAAAACTGATCCAACAACTACCGTACTCCCGCTAATAAGGGGGGCGGTCGTGGCTCCGGATACAGTTTGCGAAATACTGAAGGCTGCCGTGCAACGTTGCGATTCCACTTCCTTGCTAAAGAAGATTTGCACACTCTGAGATGGCGAGACGCCATATTGGCGTGCCGTCGGAATGGAAGCAATGACAAACGGCGCCTGATCATCGCCAAATAACGGTGCAAGTTTGGCCAGATTGTCCGTAGCCTTCGTACAACTGCCTGACAGGGTCAATGCGATCGGAATGGCGCAAAGTTGGAGGCGCCACATCGTTCTATTTTTTCTTTTCGGGCTCATCGATCAAATACCTGTCCTTCTTTTCTTTTTCGGAGGGTGACCTTTCATTATCAAGCTTGTCTATTTCCCAAATTGGGTCGGTTTTGTGAATCTGATCAAGCCTTTGGCGCAAATCTTTGAAATCTGTACGAACTAAATATGGGAGCAGGGTGTTGCCAGCCCCGCGCTTGAGAACGAATAGGTTGAGCGTTCCGGGATCAAGGCCCGAAGCGTATTCCAATTCGTAGGCTGAAATCATGTAGTTGGCAATCGCATCGTCCAAATCCTGTTGGGCCCGAACCAGTTCCGTCTCTTGCAGAAGGATATCGGAGCGCTTAAGGTCACCGACACCCGTTCGTGCTGCGACTATACGGAGCCCCTCAAATTGAAAGAATGCTCGTCCATTGCCTATCCTGATTGTCTCCCATCCCTGCATTAGTTTGTCATAGGCTTTCGCGATTTCCACTGGCACCTTGGTTCGGATGGCGCGGTATTGTTCGATACCTTCGCCCAGGGCAATGCGGCTCTCTAGGACTCGACGATCGTATCCGACGTCATCGAAAATCTTCACCTCAGCCGTATCACTGTTGCTTCGTTGCGTGTCGGGGACAATTCCGGCACTGGACTGCAGGGAGCCTGTTGAACCCTGCAAGGGAAATGTTAGTTTCAAGTTCATTCCCCAGTTGGGTTGCCGGGGCGGTTTAGTTAGATCATTTCCGGTTCGTCCAACATAACCGCCCACGGAGAATCGGGGAATCCAGGCATTCTCAGCAATTTCCCGCTCCTTCTTCAGTTTCTGCAAATTCGTTTCCACTTTGGCCATTTCAGGCCTTCGCTTGCGACCGGATTCGATCAGTTTGGTCAAGTCAGCCTCGGGAGGCTTAAGGTAGAAATCGTAAAAGAGATCTCCATCGACTTCGATTCGCGTCTCAAAATCCAGATTCAACGCCAGTTGGAGGTCGTGCATCGCCTGGCGGTAGGCGCTCTTCGCTTGAGAAAGGGCGAGTTCTATTTCCCTCAGGCGTGCTGCGACGGTTAGAACCTGAACACGCGTGGTGAAACCCAGACTCTCCTCGCGTCGCGCCTCATGTAGTTGAATGCGGCCTCTTTCCAGCGATTTCTGATTGAGGACAACTTTTCCTTTCGCGGCCAACGTTTGCAGATAGGTTCGCTGGATATCAAGTCGTATCTGATTGTATGTGATACGGAAATCATCCCGGGCCAGGATTTGCTGAATTCGTGCCAGATCAAGATCAAGACTCCGGCGACCACCATCGTAGATAATTTGCTCGAGGTTCAATCTGATCTCATTTGAGTAACTGTCGGCCTGGCCGATTTGTACGGTACTGGTTCTCGAGTAGGAAACGCCGGCCGACGGGAGGTAAGCCCGCCACCTTTCGCTGATCAGCCTCCGTATAGCGATTTGTCTATTTTCGGCGGCCTGAAGAGCGAAATGATTCGTCGTTCCCACGCGAATGGCCGTCTCAAGGTCTATCAGGATCGGTTTTTGTCCCTCCCCGAATAAGGGTATTATCGCGAACGTCGTCGTTATCAACGTTAGCCGGAGTAAGCGGCGAGCCGTTGCTGAGGGTATCATCTGTGGTGCGCGCCTTGCTGCTATTTCATTCTGGTATCGGCTCGCGAAGGTCTGGTCTGAAGGTAGTGGATGTTGTTATTCAGTCGATTTCGCAGGGAGGTTGTTAATTTTCGGGCTGGGAAAATTCAGGATCATTGCAAAAATGTGACGTCAGTCGACCTTGCAATTCGCCACTCGCCATGCTCTCTGCGAAGATGCGAAACGTGTGCGCGAAATCGTTAGTGCGCTCATTCTCCATGGGTCTCGAATGCCCTGCGACATCGCATCGCAAAGTGTTTGTCTGAGCCAATGGTAAGCCATGCTCCATGTGTGACAATGTCTGGATTTCCCAATCCATCTTGATTTGCCCAGCCGCGAAGCTTCTCGGATCGCGATGAAACGCCACAGGGGATTTGTGCGAAATGCCTGACGTTCGCTCATCTGTCGCACAGAGATGTCCGACCTCGCTTTCCAGCTATTCCTGGCCTTGAAGGCGGCGTCACCAATCTGGCGGATTGCTAATCGTCTTGTGACCAACCAGGGGTCCTCTTTCCGGTTGAGATCGGTCCTTCGTAAGGTGGTGCCAATCCGCTTACAATTGGAAATGCAGGAAGCAGCCCACGATTGCCAGCGTGTTGCTATCCGTTCTTCAGTATCACGAAACCGCCTCTCAAGATTGAGTGCTTTTTCTCTTGCGATGAAGGACGGAAACTTTCTTCGCATTCTTACCTCCAAGAGTTGTCAGAATGTCCCCGCACAACTCGAGCAGTTCATCATCTGTGAGTTGCCTCTTGATCTGATTTACGGCATCCGTAACAAGATAGATATTCTCCGGCCGGTGTTCACCACCCTTCCTGATGGGGACTTTGTGTGCCGCCATGCAGTTCTCTGGTGTGAGTTCTCTGCCGCTGATCGGACATCTGTAGTTCTGCTTTTCAAGCAAGAGATAGAAATCCTTTGCTTTGAATTTGTAGGCATCCTTTTTCATTTCGCTATCCCGTCGTATTGACTTCTGGTTTGCATATAAAGAACCCGTGGCAGGTCTTCGGGGTGCAGGCGACACACCTCGTATGCATGACTTCTGTGTCCGACTCCTGAGGGGCGCAGGTCCATCAGCTTAATGAGCCCGAGGGCTGCCCATTTCCGCAGTATTCTATAGAAGAAAGCTCGCCCCTTCAAACGAGCTTCTACACAGGAAGTGAATTCACCAAGAGGTAGACTTTTCCAAATAGTTACGGCTTCCGCTTGATACCGGCGCTCCTTCTTGCGCTGATAGGGCCTGGAACTGTGTGGACCCCAGAAACAATCGTTCTCAGTCATTGCCGTGGCGAGGGGGCTATTGATCGTTGCGATTGCCCTGATTGCTGCTGGTCCGTTGAGTTGGGGAGTTTCCGAGAGTTTTCGATCCTCAAAGGAAGGCGGGGAATATTTCTTCTCATCGATGTTTAATCGTAGGCTCGATGACGCGAATATCCCTCGACCCCCAACCGCACCACGGGTACTGCCGGATTTCCGAACGGGGTGACCAGACACAACACAACTCCGTATCGATTCCAACCCGAAGTATTTCAAGTTCTTGAAGAATGCCCACTCGCTCAAGTAGAGCTGAGAG
>JAEUSB010000038.1 GCA_016788865.1 Leptospirales bacterium | reverse complement strand
ACGATGGTTGGCGCCATTTGTATTTTACGTTCTGCGCGGGCTTCCTGTTGATTGCTTTCTTCCTGAAAAAAATTTCTGCCCGCCTGAAACCGATGCACTTCAAGTTTGCTCTGGCGCTGCTTCTGATGGCGGGCGCGTTCTATGTCCATCAGATTGTGAATCTACATCCATTTCAGAATCTGTATTTCAATTCTCTGGCACGTAAACCACTTCGCTACCACTATGAAATTGATTACTGGGGAGTGACGTACCGCAAGGGGCTTGAGCACATCCTGGCAAACGATCCGCGTCCGCGTATCTCCGTTTATTTCTTTGGCAATGCGATGCAGGCCAGGTTTGCAAATGGCTCATCGGACAGGCTGGTTTATGAAAAATCGAGCGAGAGAGCTGACTACTTTCTAACCACATACAGGTTTCACCGGGACGATTATCCAGGCGAGAATGAAGTCTACACGCTCTGGTCTAACGGCGAGAAGGTCTTATCAGTGTTCAGGAGAGATTTACGCCTTCAGTCCAGGTAATCCCACAGGTCTGTGAGGGAGTCTCTTGCTTGCCTCGGAGTTCGGCAAAATCATGCGCTCTTCGGCGTAGATCTGATACAGCTCTTCTTTGTCGATTCGTAGCCGCGCGCGAATGTCGCCGAGCCTGTCATACAAGAAGGATTGAAAATTTACCTCATGGATCTTTGAAACGGCGCAACGTTTTCCGTATTCAGTCGCAAGCTTCAAGATGCGAATTTCTTCACGATTGAATCGGTACTCCCGAGGATAGAAGTATCTGCTTACGATTCGGAAGAACGTGCCTTCCCAGAAACCCAGCTCTTTGGAATTTCCCATGGTGAAGCCAATGACAAAAGCTTCGTCCTGGTTTTGTACGCCGCGGCCAAGCACTATGTGGATACAGTCGTGATTGAAAAGGTCAACAGCTCCCTTGAGCGCAAATGGACTCTCCGGGTTCTCAAAAAAGCGCACGAGAAAATGCACGTCAGCCTGCGTCATCCCGGGAAGCTTTTTCAGTTCATCTTCAAGGGTTTCGTTGTCATTTTCGAGGCCTGGATTCCATTGCAGCGCGAATTCGTCGGCTGTGAGCTTCGTCTCTTTTTTGGAGGCCGATTCGGCGATTCCAGGCGATGGCAAAGCTGTAATATCGTTCATAGAGTAGGTCTGGAAAAACTACCTGGATTCGGTCCAGATCACGCGACCGGGTCCGGAGAAATCCACTAATTTTATCGGCCCAGCAAGGCGCCGTGCCGAGTGAAACCGGCCAGTTTGATAAGGCTGGTCCTCCGGATGGCGATGTCCCCGAAGACCGGATTATGCCGCATTACCTTTCTGGATTGCGCGCCTCGCGTTTTTATTTTTCCTGGCTCGAATGGAACCCGTTAGCCCGTTTGATATGAAAGAAATGGAACTAGTCTTTCCGCAGTTTGCAGACGAAGACAAGATGAGCGAAAGTGAAATTTGCGTTAAGTGTCATGGTTGCTGCAACTATGTGACGGTTCCAATCGATTCACCCCGCTCCAAAGACCGCATCGACAACTATGTCTGGTATCTGCTTCATAGAAACGTTGAGATCTATATTGATAATTACAAGCAATGGTTCCTTCTATTTAAAACGCCTTGCGACAAGCTGCAACCAAACGGATTTTGCGGTATCTATGAATCACGGCCAAACGTCTGCCGTGACTATTCTGCCACAGCCTGTTCTAGAGTTGGCAAGGACCATACGCACCTGTTTAAGAAGCCTGACGAATTCCTGGCCTTTCTGGCTGAAAAGAAAAAGAAAAAGACGGTCGCAAAGAAGAAGCGTCAGGCAGCTTGAGCGACTAACGTTTTTCCATCACAATACAGTCCGAACCGTCGCCATAGTAACGCTTTCTGCGTGAAATGGTCCGGTAGCCCGCAGATTCGTACAGGGCAAGGGCCGGCTGGTTCTTGTCGGAAACCTCTAGCAGGATGCGCCCGTACCCCGCAAGGTCTGCCATCAGCCTGTGCGCAAAGCCTTGCCGACGAAATTCCGGCCGCACGGCGATCCGAAGTAACTCCGTGAAATCATCATTCTGTTTGGCCAGGTAGTAAGCGCCAATGCGCTCAGGTGCCTCGAGTGTCCCGAACTCCGCCAACGTTCTCACAGGCAGGAGTTTGCCATTCACGTCAAGTAGCCCGATGCGAGCACTCTGGTCGAGCGAGCCCCGGATCATATAGACGCTCCAGGGTGATTCAAATGCTGCCGTTTCAACCGATGCCAGGAGATGAGCAAGGCCTGTCGTTTCCATGACTTGAGCGCATGCTGCGCGGGCGCAATTCTTTCGTCCAGCGGAACGTTCCTGACTTTTTGAACCTCAGAGATGGTGGACAATGCCTCGTGGATGCTAGCCGCCTGTTTACCCTACCGTGCCGCCTTTTATCGCGCGGGTGGTTGGATCAAACACTGGCGATCCTTCTCCGGATTTTTCTCAAGGGAGGAGTTGGAGAAGGCCAGCCATCTGGCAAATCAGGAGCTGATTCAGCTGAGGAACCACGCTGATATTCATATGGTGAATATTTTTGATCAACGTTATCCGGCTTTACTTCGCAAAATCTACGATCCCCCTGGTGTTCTCTTCTTCAAAGGACCCTTTCCTGAGGCTGAGCCCGTAGCGATTGTCGGGACGAGAAATCCGTCAGCGCTTTCCATTGCGGCTCTCGATCTCCTTGTGCCAGAGCTGCCCTGGATGGGCGTCGTGTCTGGTTTTGCCCGTGGAATTGATATCGCGGCACATCGAGCGGCTATGCGAAGCTCCAGGGAAAACTCCGCCGTCCTGGGAGCCGGTATCCTTCACGCGGGACCGACTTCGAGTCTGGCTCAGTTCAGGTCGTCGCCGGAGCGAATCTGTCTTATCTCAGAGTTTCCCCCTTCTTTCCGGGCGCAGGCTGGATACTTTCCAAGGCGCAATCGTATCATTGCGGGAATGGCGCGAGTGGTACTGATCTTCCAGGCTCCTGCAAAGAGTGGGGCACTCATTACGGCCCGTTATGCCCTGGAGGAAGGGCGAGAGGTTATGTGCTTCGATCATCCGCTCTTGACCGATCGAGAGAATGCCGGGGCCCGGCAGCTGATCGCCGACGGGGCTACAGCGTTTGGTGTAAGAGGTCTGGAAAAGCGAATTTTCCGTCAGCCAGAGCGCCGTTGGACGCCCGATGAGGCCCAATTCCGCTTCTGGGAAAAAAAACAGGCTGGCCTCAAATGGCTTAAGGACGATTTATTTATAGAAGAAGATGAAAAAAAGAGATGACAGACGACCGTACCCGATGAAAGCCGAGGGGACATAACCTCATGGCTGAAGAAACCCAGGAAAAAGACACCGTAGAAACCGCGGCCATTGCCGGGAAAAAGAAGGCCAAGAAGGCAACTGGAACCGGGAAGAAACGAGCAAAGTCGGGTAAAGGGAAGACCCTCGTAATCGTTGAATCGCCCGCAAAAGCAAAAACTATCCACAAGTATCTTGGGGCCAGCTACATCATTGAAGCGTCCATGGGGCATCTGATCGATCTGCCGCGTTCCCGAATGGCCGTTAACGTTGAAAAAGACTTTGAGCCAGAATACATCACTGTTCGCGGTCGGGCCAAAATCCTGAATCGCCTGAAAAAGATCGCGCAGAATACAGACCGCGTATTGCTTGCGGCTGACCCGGATCGCGAAGGCGAAGCTATTTCTTTTCATCTGGCGCGCGCCCTCGGTGCAGGGAACGATCACATTAAGCGCATTGAGTTCAATGAGATTACAAAGACCGCGGTCCAAGAGGCGGTCAAACATCCGCGCGATATAAACATGGACCTTGTGAATGCGCAGCAAGCTCGTCGTATTCTTGATCGCCTGGTTGGTTACAATATCTCTCCGCTGCTCTGGAAAAAGATCAAGCGTGGACTTTCTGCCGGTCGTGTACAGTCCGTAGCACTCAAACTGGTCTGCGATCGCGAAGCTGAGATTGATAAATTTGTTCCGGAAGAATACTGGACGCTCGATGCAAAGTTTCAGGCCGGCAAGAAGAGCTTTCAAGGAAGCCTCGCTTCGGTTGACGGAAAGAAATCAGAACTCAAATCTAAAGAGGACGTGGATTCCGTGCTCGCTCGCATGGAGGGTGGATCGTTTAACGTTCAATCTGTAACCACAAAGGAGCGCCGCAGACAGCCACCCGCTCCCTATACAACATCGCGATTGCAGCAGGATGGAACGAATCGGCTGGGGTTCACATCGCAAAAGACAATGATGGTCGCTCAGCAATTGTATGAAGGGATGCAGCTTGGCGGAACCACAACCGGTTTGATTACCTATATGCGGACTGACTCAACGCGGGTTTCTCCTGGTGCAGTGGAGCAATTGCGCACGTACATCCAGTCCACACACGGAGACACATACCTGTCTCCTGAAATCAGACAATTCAAATCGTCCAAGTCAGCTCAGGACGCGCATGAAGCAATTCGCCCAACAGATCCGTCGCGCCATCCTGACGATATCCAGAAATATTTGAGCAAAGAACAGTACAGACTGTATCGCATGATATGGGAGAACTTTGTTGCATCGCAGATGTCGGATGAAGTGGCGGATCAAACCACAGCTGAGCTGGTTTCAGACGGGGTCTTGTTCCGGGCTAATGGACGCAGAATCAAGTTCACGGGTTTTACTGAAATTCAATCAATCGAAGAAAAGAAAAAGAAGGAAAAAGAAACCGAGCTGCCGCCCCTTGAGGTTGGTCAGGCAGTTGTGCTCGAACAGACACTTCCCGAGCAGCATTTTACGCAGCCACCACCAAGGTTCACAGACGCATCAATGGTCAAGATCCTTGAAGAAAGCGGGGTTGGAAGACCTTCCACTTATGCACCAACAATTCAAACACTGCTGAAGCGATACTATGTCGTGCGTAAGCAGCGTTCTCTACAACCAACGGAGCTGGGCAAACTTGTAAACGGCGTAATGATCGTGCATTTTAAGGCCCTTGTGGATACCGGATTTACGGCGCGTATGGAAGATGATCTCGATCGCGTGGCCGCAAACAGTCTCACCTGGACCGATATGCTGCACACGTTTTATGATCCATTCGTGGACGTACTTAAAGACGCGGCCGAGAAGATCGGAGAAATGCGCAACGTGCTCGACGAACAGACTGAATACGTCTGCGAGAAATGCGGTAAACAAATGGTCAAGCGGATTGGCCGAAACGGCTACTTCCTTGCCTGTCCCGGATTTCCAGAATGTAAAAACGCAAAACCAATCCCGCTCGGGAAATGCCCAAAATGCGAACCCGGCCTGGTAGTTCAGAAGGCTACGCGACGTGGTCGGCCATTCTTCAGTTGCAACCAGTATCCTGAGTGTGATTTTTCGACCTGGGACAAGCCCACGGGTGAGCTCTGTCCAACATGTGGCAAGATGCTACTCGAGAAATCCTCGCGCGAAAAAGGCAAGTATGTGGCGTGTTCGTCCTGCGATTTTGAGGAAGTTGAAAAGTCCGCCTGACCGCGCCAGGGACCTGGCCCCGGGTCGGGATCAATTTTTTCTTGTATTCTAAATGACACAGCGTCAGGCTGGGGGATGCTTAGAGCCTCCGTTTTCGCAATCCTAACGTCAGGATTTGTTTTACCTCTTTCTGCCTGGTCAGAGCACAACATGCTCGGCTATTATGGCCTGCGAAACATGCCTGAGTTACGCGATGCTCCTCCCGTTGCGGTCGAAAGTCTGGAATCGTTTTTGTTCAAGGAAAGGGCCGGGCTTGCGAAGCTTCTGGAAGCAGAGGAACAATGGGCCATCAAGAATATTCCAAATTATCCAGCCCGTCCGCGCGATCTGAAATTCAATGCATCGAGTCAGGATCTGAAGACAGACTTTCTGACAGCGCTTCGCATGCACCCGGGATCAAAGATCCCTCTTTATCATCAGTTACTTCCTTATGAAGAATTGGGCGGTAGGCCCACTATCTCCGGCCGTGATATTACGATTTTCAAGGCTCCCATCTGGATGGGGCAGCTTAAGTTTGCACAACTACGCGAAGGCGAACTCCGTCCGGCAGTTGAAGTTGTGGCAAGCGGTTGTGAAGAGCCTGACTACGGACTCGACATCGGAATGTTTGAAAACAACAATACCGAGTGGGGTAAGAAGATGGGCTTTGGCGTGCAGCCATTCGGTAATCCAAATCTTGAGTATGGAAGCCAGGCACCCTTTCACATGGGTTTCTATCATGAAGCTAAAATCGTTTATCTACTTGCCGGGTTTTTGAAGAAGACGTATCCAGAAGTTCGAGTTCGACAGTCCTATGCTCTTGCACGTTATGCGTTCAAGACCGGGCATCCTTACTGGGGTTACCGCTTTATGGGTTGGGGATCGCATTACGTGCAGGATCTGACGCAGCCATATCACGCCAGCGTCCTCCCAGGCGTGGGAACGCTTCGTATGCTCTGGATCAATTTTCTCGATATCATTGGTCGAAGCAAATCCAAGACTGAAATCATTCAATTGGTGTCCAATCGCCACCTTGCGCTTGAAAATTTCCAGCGTCGCATTATGTATCGGGATCTGAAAAACAAGGATCTGAATCATCCCTATTGGTTTTCACTCCAGGACAGCAAAGACGACGCGAAGGTTGGCTCATTCGATCGCAATTACTTGCGCAAGGTAGTTACAAAGGAAAGTGAAGGTCGTTCTGACGACCTCAGCCGCCAGATCATGGCGCTCATGCCGGTTCGTTTGGTAGATGACCCTGGCGTGGAGTTTGAAGACGAAAAAGCATCGATGGACCTTCTGGACGCAATGGAAAAGAACCGCACAGGTTCAGTTGAACAATTCTCGGTCGTGCTCG
The DNA here is from genome assembly GCA_016788865.1 of Leptospirales bacterium. Lineage (GTDB taxonomy): Bacteria > Spirochaetota > Leptospiria > Leptospirales > Leptonemataceae > JAEUSB01. The sequence goes on along the minus strand of JAEUSB010000038.1, from coordinate 5,462 downwards.
CCGGACTCACAGGCGCAACTGGAATGCATCCGCGCAACTATGTTCGTGCAATCCTGGCTTCGCAAGATGAGTATGACCGCTGAAGAAAATGTTGGCCTGATCGAACGCGTAAAGCGTGAAGTTCGCAGGAACTCACGTTACAACATTTTCCTTAGTCTTGTTGGGATTAACATCCTGGCAATTGCCGTAAACATCACATTTTTTCAACTGAATCTGGAAGATTCAAAGCTCTGGGTTTCCATGATGTTCTTTGGAATAAACATGGTTACCGCAGTTCCGCTGGCATTCTATCTCTATATCAGACGTGAACGCCCCATTACTCTTGCAATTCAGAGCATTAAGAAAGGGACTCCAATTGATCCAGAGCAACTTGAACTTGGTCGGTTCAAGCTTATGCGGAGGCCCCGATTTGCTGCGATACTTGTGTTTACAACCTGGTTTGTTGCCGGATTGGTTCAGGCGGTCTCCTGTTACTATTTTGAACTCAATGGACTGCGCGGTAGCATTCAAATATTCATTGGGATTAGCGTTGTTGGAAATCCACTTGTTTCGCTGCTTTGCTATCTATTTGTCGAAATCGCTTCGCGAAACGATATGCGAGTTCTTGAAATCAACATTACAGAAGATACCATTGTATTTCCCGTATTCCGCAAGATTGTTTTCACAGTGAGCTTCTTCTCTATCCTGCTCATTCTGCTGATGGTCAGTTTCTTCTACGGGATTCTTCGTGAACTCAATCCGGATTTTGGCTGGCAGCAGTATTCGCATTACATAGTTCGCATGGAAGTGCTATCCGGGATAGCGATAGGCTACCTGATTCTTTTGACCTACATGGTTGCGAGATCGATCACAGCGCCCCTCAAAGAAGTTCTTGAGGCTATGCAACGTGTTCGGGAGGGTCAGGTCACTACGTCGGTACATGTCACATCCACGGATGAGGTGGGTGTGCTTGCCAAGGGTTTCAATTTGATGACTCGGGGGCTGGCGGAACGCGAAGTCATCAAAGGCCTGTTTGGCAGATATGTTTCGGCAGAGATTCGTGACGCCATTCTTTCCGGAGGCATGGAGCTCGGTGGGCAGGAAGTTCAAGCAACCATACTCTTTGCCGATATCCGTGGGTTTACAAATTTATCGGAATCACATGACGCTGCTCGCGTCGTAGAGATGCTCAATGCATATTTTACGGAGATGGTCAAGGCCATCATGTCGCATGGCGGTGTCGTAGATAAGTTTATGGGTGACGCTGTGATGGCGATTTTTGGTGCTCCCATCAAACGAAACGATCATGCCCAGTCCGCCATCAAGGCCGGGCAGGAAATGCTCCAGCGGCTTGAGGCCCACAACTTCATTCAGGAAGCCAAGGGAGAACCATCCTTTGACATAGGAATTGGGATCAGTACGGGGCACGTCATCCTGGGTAATATAGGTTCTGAGGATCGCAAGGAGTTCACCGTCATTGGGGACACGGTCAACACGGCGGCGCGGTTGGAGGGACTTACTCGATCGCTTGGGCGGAAAATTCTTTTCTCAGAAGAAACCTGGAAGGCCTCCTCAAGTGGAATCTTTATCACGGACCATGAGTTGAAAGGCAAGGAAAAGCGCGTCGGCGTCTATTCCGTATAGCTCCCGGATTCGCTCGGTTTTAGCTTGCCAGGTTCTCGGTCTGTTTGCTTCTCTGATAGTACTTACTGAATTTTGAGGATAGAAATGAGCGAAACTGCAAAGCTGATCATCAAGGGAAAGGAACTCGACCTTCCAATTATTGTCGGCACTGAAAACGAAATGGCCGTCGACATAACCAAGCTTCGCGCGGCCACCGGCGCAATCAGCATGGACGACGGTTACATGAACACGGGCTCGTGCTCAAGTGGCGTTACGTTCCTGGACGGGGAGCTGGGTATTCTTCGCTATCGCGGCTATCCTATCGAACATCTGGCTGAACATTCTACCTTTCTTGAAGTCGCTTATCTTCTAATCTACGGTGAACTTCCCAATCAAAAGCAGTTTGAGACATTTCGCACAAATGTCACGCGCCACACTCTGATTCATGAGGACTTGAAGCGCCTTTATGACGGGTTCCCCAAGGATTCGCATCCTATGGCCATCTTGAGTTCCATGATATGTACACTTTCAGGCTATTACACGGATTCCAGCGATCCGCTCAATCCCCGTCATCGTGAGATTTCCATGATGCGCCTCCTGGCCAAGACACCCACGATTGCTGCATACTCGTTCAAGAAGTCAGTGGGACAGCCATTTGTCTATCCACGCAATGCATTGTCGTATGTAGGAAACTTCTTGAACATGATGTTCTCGGTGCCAGCAGAAGACTATGAGGTGGATCCCATTGTTGAAAAGGCGTTGGATCTGCTTCTGATTCTGCATGCGGACCATGAGCAAAATTGTTCCACGTCAACTGTTCGCCTCGTTGGTTCAAGCCGGGCAAATCTATATGCAACCATTGCAAGTGGTGTATGTGCTCTCTGGGGCCCACTGCATGGCGGCGCCAATCAAGCCGTAATCGAAATGCTCGAGCACATTCGCGACGATGGTGGCAACGTCGCAAAATTTGTCGATCTTGCGAAAGATAAGAACTCGACGTTCCGCCTGATGGGCTTTGGCCACAGGGTTTATAAAAACTTTGATCCGCGCGCTCGTATTATCAAGAAAGCCTGCGATGAAGTCCTCGCAAAACTTGGTGTGAAAGATCCGCTTCTGGATATTGCCAAGAAGCTTGAGGAAGCAGCGCTCACGGATCCATATTTTGTCGAACGGAAGCTCTATCCAAACGTGGATTTCTATTCCGGGATTATCTACCGTGCAATTGGAATTCCAACCGAGATGTTCACCGTAATGTTTGGCCTGGGCCGGATGCCAGGCTGGATTGCTCAATGGAAGGAAATGATCGAGAATCCAGGCACAAAGATTGGCCGTCCACGTCAGGTCTACACCGGTTCTCCAGCTCGGGACTACGTTTCAATCTCCAAACGATAACTTTTTTCGCTGCATCCTGCAAAAACTCATTGCGGATGCAGCGAACCATCGTCTAAGATGAGCAGAAAACCCAGGAGCTGTTCATGATAAAAGGTGTTAATGAGATTCTTTCCCAGTTCAAGCAGGACGATTATTCCGTAAAAATCTGTTCTAATCTATTTTCCGTGGTTCCTTTTGCACCACCGTTTCAGTTTTACAATTCAATGGATGGCGCAGCAAGCCGGCTTGGAAATGCAGGTGCGTTAGCCCAGGCAAACCAGATTGCCGGGACAGAGGATGTTCAAAAGGCCGTCTGGGTTGCTGACGCACTCGATACCAGTGATAAGCTCATTGCAGGCTACGCAGGGGTCAAAAACTTGCTTTCGTTATTTTCGGACACGCCAAAGGCACGTACGTTTGAATCGGATCCGCAACAAGCAACGGACGCCGCTTTGAAAGCTCTTGGCCTGGCTTATATGATCTATCGTCTATTCCCCGGCTCTGTTACAGAAAAAGCCAAACACTTTTTGGAAGTCCCTGCTGGTCAGGAAGTCGGACTTTACTTTGCTGTTGCAGAAGTAACGCTGCCGTTTGCGGATAACGTTGCTGAAGGCGGTGCCGGTCTGGTTCAGAAGCTTGTGAGCAAGCACAAAGGTGATATTGAATCCAAGTTTGCCTCCTTCGCCGGTGGGGATCAGGTCAAGAATGCAGTCAGCATGCTTGAAAGCCTCGTTAAACCGCTGGATGAGTATGTCAGCAAAGCAAAGCAGTATGCCAACCCGGTTGCAGATAAGATCAAACAGTACCTGCCATCTGCTATGAATCTAGCGGACTCTGCCACTGGAGTGATGGCTACTGGAGTGGATCTCATGCCAATCTGGAGTTTCCTTGGCGGCAGACTTGCAGCAGAAGCGTGCGTCTATCGCGCAAGTAAAGGCCTGTAGCTCCGGCGACTAACGCAATGGTTTGTGGAAGGCGAGCGGCGTGTCCGCCCTCGCTCGCCGTTGCGACGCTCGGGTCGTTCGTAACCCACTCACTGCGGACACGACCGATCGCCTTCCGAGTGCACTGCGTTAGCCTTGTCGCTACCGGGTTTGCTCGGATTTTCACGTCATGCGACTTCCGATTGATTCGCGACAAGACCCAGGCAGTTGAATCCCTGCAGGTGGCTTGCGACGTATCGAGCGGCTACAGCGCGTCCCGAGCGTCCGCAACAGCGGGCGAGGGCGATACGTGCAACCGCCTGCAGGGCCCTGGGACTGACTGGGTCGCAAGAGCGATTTATTGAGCGATCATTCCGCCGTCGATGACCAGCGTCTGTCCTGTCATGTAAGAGCTGGCGCTTGACGCCATGAAAAGCGCGGCTCCCACAAGATCCTCCGGTTGCCCGAGTCGCTTGAGCGGGATGCTTGCAGTTACTTTATTGAGTAGATCTGGTTTACCGGTCATGCGCGACGTCATGTCCGTGTCGATTAGCCCTGGGCAGAGTGCGTTCACGCGAAAATTATAGGAGGCCCATTCAATAGCCAGCGCCTTTGTTAGCTGGATCACCCCGCCTTTTGAAGCGCAATATATTGAGGCCAGGGGAATGCCAACGAATCCTAGGACCGAAGCCACGTTGATGATTGTCCCACCGTGCTTCCGGTGCGTCTTGAAATATGCCTGGCAGGAGCGAAAGACGCCCTTCACGTTGGTGTTCAAGATTTTCTCAATCTCATCCTCCTTAAAGAAGGATGCAGGCGTGTCCGAGGAAACGCCCGAATTGTTAATGAGGCAATCAATCCGGGTGTGCTTCTGAACGATTTCGTCAATGAGTGTCGGCATGGCTGCAGGATCGGTAACATCCGCGACGCGCCCGTTGGCTCCGGCTGCGTTGATGAGGTCCGCAGATTCCTGCTTTGATCCCGTGCCGTAAACAATAGCGCCCCGTTCAAGGAAGCCCTTCGTAATTGCCTTCCCAATTCCACGGCCGGCGCCCGTGATCAGGATCACTTTGTCTTTGAATGAAAATACATCTTGCATGGGGTCGAAAGTGGGCGATTCAAACGCAGTGTCTGCCACTTTTAGGCAGGCGAGGATTTCGTTTTTTTCTTTCCAGCGGCGATGACCGTGGACGATTGATATTGTTGGAAGCGGGTAAGACCAAAAAGCGCACTGGCCTCAAAGTGCTGATGGGCGTAGTTCTGGCGCTCGTAATTGGCTACAACATTGTCTTCTCCGCACCAGTATTCGAAGGGATCGTCAAGGGCGGCCTCGCCAGAGTCATGGGCGGAGAAATCAACCTCAAGGTGGAAAAGTCCAGTTTGTTTCGCGGCTTTGAGTTCCGGGACATTTCTTTCAAAACCTCTGACTCCACCTTCTTCCGGGCTGATCACTTCACCATTTCCTACTTCTTGCCTTCCATGCTGATTGGTCACATTGGCCTGCGCGATCTCAGCCTGGTGCGACCTGAAATTCATCTCAAGAAGAGAAATGGTAAGTGGAACTTT
>JAEUSB010000091.1 GCA_016788865.1 Leptospirales bacterium | reverse complement strand
ATAGCGCCATCGAAGTCGACCTGACCGGACAGATCTGCGCCGATTCAATTGGACACAGGCTTTATTCAGGCGTGGGTGGCCAGATGGACTTCATACACGGAGCCGCTCTCTCCAGTGGTGGCAAGCCCATCATCGCACTTCCGTCCACAACATCACGAGGCGTTTCCAGGATCGTCAACACTCTCAGACCAGGTGCTGGCGTTGTAACGACACGCGCACACGTGCACTATGTCGTCACAGAATATGGAATTGCAGACCTGTATGGAAAGAACCTGAAACAAAGGGCCAAAGCATTGATTGCGATTGCGCATCCGGATCACCGGGAGTTTCTCGAGGAGCAGGCCAGCAAGAATAGCTAACGTTGAAATCAGGCTGCCAGAAGCTCCACCTTTGAATACCTGACATATGTCAGAAGAAAACGCTGTGAAGCGTCATCGTTGACTGTCCGTGCTTTCCCTAATACGGAAGAATGAAATTCAAGAACATCCTCTGCCCAACTGACTTCTCCGATTCAGCCAGATATGCGCTGCAGGTGGCAGAGGAAATGGCCGGCCAATTCCACGCTCGGCTCCATTTGCTACATGTCATTTTCGATGTGAATGTCTACTCGGGCGCAGCCTCCGCCATGACCTGGTATCCTTCGATGTATGTAGATCTTGAGCGAATCGCGCAGGATGAATTCAAGAAACTTCGGGCTTCCATTACCAAAACAAAGGATGTTTCAGAGAAGATCGCACGCGGCATTGAAAGCGAGCAAATTTTGAACTACGCGCGCAATCTCTCCTGCGATCTGATTGTTATGGGAACACATGGGCGGACAGGAATAGAAAGGCTGATTCTCGGCAGCACGACAGAACAGGTCGTCAGGCATGCCAGCTGCCCGGTCCTGACCGTACGACTCCCTGCGGATTGATCAAAATCCAATCGGAATGGTCCATATTCCAGGCCAGAATCCAGAAAGCTCGCTGCCACCTCGATCTGCCCATTTGACCAAACCGCACTGACATTTGTCAGTGCGGCCGCCCGCCATCCGTCATAGGCCACGGACGTTTAAAAGCGCAGTCTCTACACATGCAATCAGAGTACGATAACAAGATCGTTCGCATGTGGGTCTACAGCTGTGTGACCTGGGCCCTGGCCGCTATGCTCGCCGGAGTCCTCGCCGCGTTTCAGCTGGTGTTTCCAATCATGAACGCAGATCTTTCCTTCATTTCATTCGGAAGACTACGACCCATACACACAAACGGGGCAATCTTCGGATTCACTGCAAGCATAGTGTTTGCAACTTTCTACTACGCCATCCCGCGGCTGCTACGCACGCCGATGTGGTCGCGCAAGCTTTCGCTCATCCATTTCTGGTCTTACATTGCGACGATCATTCTCGCAGTGGTTACGCTCTCGATGGGCTATACACAGAGCAAGGAATACGCAGAACTCGAGTGGCCCCTGGACATTCTTGTTTGTTTCTGGTGGGTTGTGATGGCGATTAACGTCTTCATGACTATCGCAAAACGTCAGGAAAAACATATGTATGTGGCTGTCTGGTTTTTCATCGCTACGATCGTAACGGTGCCAGTTCTCTACATAGTTAACAACCTCGCGGTTCCCGCAGGGTTCCTGAAATCCTATTCAGTCTTTTCCGGAAGCACAGATGCAAGCATCCAGTGGTGGTATGGTCACAACGCCGTGGCTTTTGTACTCACCACGCCAATTCTTGGAATGATGTATTACTATTTGCCCAAGCATACAAAACTTCCAATTTTCAGCCACAGGGTGTCCATCGTGCATTTCTGGTCGTTGGTTTTCCTGTATATCTGGGCAGGCCCGCATCATTTGCTCTATCATCCAATTCCTGACTGGGCTCAAACACTCGGGATGGTATTCAGTTTAATGCTGATCGCACCCTCATGGGGCGGAATGCTGAACGGATTTCTAACACTCACTCAGGCAAAAGAAAAAATTAGAACAGATGCAACGCTGAAGTTCATGCTCGTTGCGCTTACGTTCTATGGAATGTCAACTTTCGAAGGACCAATGATGGCCATTCGAGCAGTGAATACACTTTCGCACAACACTGACTGGACCATTGGCCACGTACACGGCGGAGCACTTGGATGGGTTGGAGGAATGGCCTTTGCCGCTCTCTACTACCTGGTTCCGCGTCTCTGGAATGCCAAATTGCATTCAGAACGACTTGCTGAGATTCACTTCTGGACTGCGACCATTGGAATTCTTGTCTACGTGGTTTCAATGTGGGTTTCCGGAATTACAGAAGGTCTGATGTGGCGCGCCGTGGATGCGCAGGGCTCACTTCAGTATCCCGATTGGATTGAAATCGTTCGAGCACTGAAGCCATATCGCCTGGCGAGAGCACTGGGTGGCTCCCTGTTCCTCGCAGGATTCTGCATCATGCTCTACAATCTCTATAAGACTATTAAGAACGCGGGATCTGGATTTGAAACCTCCGACTTGCGCGAAGGAGCAAAAGCATGAGTAACGAAAATCTCACGTGGTATGAAAAGCTAAGCCACGCTGTTGAAGGGAAGGCTTTCAAGTTTACCGTCTTCACTACGATTGCCATCCTTGTTGGTGGTCTCGTAGAACTTCCCCCGTTCTTTATGGTCGGTGCTGTAGAACGCATCCCGACGGTTACTCCGTACGCAGCTCTTGAGCTTGCAGGTCGGGATGTTTATCAACAGGAGGGATGCTTCTACTGTCACACGCAGGTGATTCGTCCTTTTAAATGGGAAACGGACCGCTGGGACCGGAATCGCGAATATGGCCCAGAGCCTTACAGCAAGGCCGGAGAGTTTGTTTACGAACATCCGTTCCTCTGGGGCTCAAAGCGCACAGGACCGGACCTGGCGCATGAAGCGAGCCTGAACTCAAACCCGGCCTGGCACAAGCAGCATCTAATGAATCCGCGGGAGACTTCTCCTGATTCAATCATGCCTGCATATCCGTGGCTCTTTGAGACCAAACTCGATCCTGCGAAAGTTCAGGCCAGCATGCGCGCACTGAAATCAATCGGCGTTCCGTATACGGACGCAGATATCCAGAATGCGGCGCAGGCAACGCAGGGCAAAACGGAAGGCGACGCATTGATCGCTTATCTGCTGAAACTGGGACGCGACACCATCGTCAAGTGAGGAAAAGAAAATGGAAGAATGGATAGCAATCTATAAAGGTCTGCGCCTCCCGCTCCTGGGAATGTTGCTCACCTTCATTACAATCTACGTTTTCTGGCCTTCGCGCAAGAAGACAATGGAAGAACCGGCCGAGCGAATGCTCGAAGACTTACCACCCAGAGGGAGTGAAACGCATCATGCAAAATGACGAACAAGAAATAATTACGAATCGCGGTTGGTTGCCAACCTGGTGGATGCTCTTGTTCTACGGATCAATTGTATTCGCCATTGGATATGTGGCCTACATGCACGGTGTTGCTGGCTGGTCGCAAGGCAAGCAGTACGGCGAAGAAGTTGCGGATTTCGATAAGAACTTCCCGTCTCAAACTGCTAAGCTAAACGACGATGGATCCAATCCATTTCGCGGCGATGCGGCGGCAATTGCAGCGGGTCAGAAAACCTTTGATGGCCTCTGCGCTGCCTGTCACAAAGCGGACATGACGGGACTTGTTGGTCCAAACCTGGTCGATGCTACCTGGTTACATGGAAGCACGGACAAAGAGGTCTATAAGGTCATCCTGGAGGGCGTGACAGTCGAGAAAGCCCTTCAGAATCCTGTGCGTGGTGCAATGCCCGCGCATAAGACGAGCCTTGGATCCAAGAAGATTATGGAAGTGATGGCGTACCTCGCAAGTCGTAGCCCATCGCTCAGAGCTAAATAGGAAAAGAAAATGGTAATCGCAAGACCAATCCAGGGTAAGCACAGAACCATCAAGACCAGGATCAACCTGGTCCTGTTTGGATTGTTTGCGATTGTCCCTTACGTGCGCGTAGGCGGTCATCCTCTACTGCTGTTGGATATCCCTGCGCGCAAGTTTCACATCTTTGGCCTGACCATCTGGCCACAGGAATTGTACTTTCTCCATTTATTGCTCATGCTTTCCGGCGTGATGCTGTTCTTCTTCACGAGTCTCCTCGGAAGGATCTGGTGTGGGTACGGATGTCCACAAACAATTTTCACTGAATTCTACGACGCGGTGGGAAAACTGGTAGTTGGATCAAGCTTTGGAAAAACCGCTCTGACCGGGAATCAAAAGATTCGCCTGTATATCGCCTGGTTCATTGTCGCCTTTGCACTGTCGTTTCAGTTTCTGGCCTTCTTCGTTCCATATGAAGAAATCTGGCACGATATACTGCGCGGCGAATTCTTCCCCTATCTGACCACCAGCTCGGCTGTGTTCCGGTTTGTGCCGGCTCCGTGGATCATTTTTCTGATCCTGTCCACGGGCTTCGCCATGTTCAACGTAGGATACTTCCGCGAAAACGTTTGCAAACTGGTCTGTCCTTACGGGCGCTTTCAAACCGCATTACTGGACTCACATTCCCCGATTGTTCATTACGATGCAATCCGCGGTGAACCACGGCGCGAAAAAGGACAGAAATCTGCCGTCGGTGACTGCGTCGATTGCAACATGTGTCAGCTCGTTTGTCCAACGGGAATAGACATTCGCGACGGCCTGCAGATTGGCTGTATCCAGTGTGGACTTTGCGTGGACGCGTGCACCTCTGTGTTGTCCAAATTTAAGAAACCCACGCTCATTGACTATCGCACGATTGCCCAGGCAGAAAATGCTGCCGCGCCGAGAAAGTATCTACGCCCTCGGACGGTCGTGTATGGAAGTTTGATCGCAGTTTTGACAGCCGCCTTTGTCTACCTGCTCGTGGTTCGAATCCCGATTTATGCCGTGACGTTACGCGACAAAGCAATCAGTAGCATCAAAGTCGAAGATCGTTTTCAGAACGGATATGAAATCCACGTCGGGAATATGTCTTACAAGCCAATACGCGTCAGCATTCGCATCACGGATGACCAGTTCAGAATTCTTGCCCCGGCAACTGAATATACAGTTCCTCCGGCGGGATTCGAAAAGATTCGCTTCGTTGTTGAACATCCAGAACCACGCGCCAATACTTTTACCAAGGAAATCAATTTCGAGTTGCGCGATCTTGATCACGAAAATCAAAAACTAAAGATGAAGAGCATTTTCTCATTCAGAGGCTAGCATGCAGGCACAAATCATTGAAAAACCGGGACTTTCCAGATCCATGAGAATTGCCTTCTGGATGATAGGCTCATTCCTGACCGGCGTGGTTCTCTGGCTCGGAATTTTCGTAAAGATCGCTGTGGCTCATTCGGAGCCGGCCATCGACAATCGCTTCTTCGAAAGCGGCAAAAGCTACAATGATCGCTTTAGATCTCTGGAACAGGGCAAGGCATCCGGTCTACAGATTGAATCTAACCTCCATGATGGCCAATCGTTTACCCCGGGTCCAATCAACGCGGCCTTCCAGCTGAAGTCTGCGGTACCAATTGAAACGATTGATGGAAACATTACGCTGGAGCGTGCCGCAACCTCGCGCGACCGTCAGAAAATCCACATAGACTCAAGGGAATTTACCACCTCTATCAACCCTGGAAGTGGAATCTGGGACCTTCGTCTCGACTATACGGTGAATGGCTCACTGGCTGTTCATCGCAATATTCGCATAACGGTGCATTGATATGCCAGGTGTAGCGATCATGCTTCCTGTTGCTCTGGGAATTGCTGGACTGTTCCTGGTCCTGTGTCTGTGGAGCGCGCGCAATGGAGACATGGAAGATCTCGAAGCTCGCAAGTTTCGCCCACTCATGGATTCATCAGACGACGTAGACCGCTCAATCGTAGGACCGGATGAGAGTAAGGATGGGAAATCTTGACTCCACTTCTAATAGCCGCATTCTCACAGGGCCTTGTTGGGATTGTCCATTGCCCGGTAATGTGCGGTCCGTTTGCCGCCATTAGCCAATCAAAGGGGGGATTTGCAGGTACCGTCTCCTATCACATTGCCCGCCTTACAGGCTATGCCATGCTTGGCGGCGTAAGCGGCTTGCTTGGTAACGTGATCAATACAACGCTCCTGGCGCAAGGGGCGGCCCTGGTTGGCGGGGCCATTATACTGATTTACGCCGCTTCTATTCTATTTCAGTTTTCCTTACCAGGATTTCTACATGGGCCTGCGCACGTTTTTCTCCCCCTGGTGAGACGTGCCAATTCGAGCGCCATCGCACTTGGGCTCTGTAGCTCGGTCTTACCTTGCGGGATGCTCTTCCCTGCCTATGCACTGGCCATCACGTCCGGAACCTACCTGGGCGGCATGCTTGTCATGACCGTTTTTGCTCTCGGCACAATGCCCGCATTTATGATGCTTGCAATGCTGCACAAGCCTCTGCAAAGCCTCTTCACAAATCCGAATCTGCGTCGAGTAGCCCCGGCGATTCTCTTGATTGCAAGCCTCGGGATCATTGTTTATCGCACTGTTACAGCGGAGGTAATCTGCGTTCATCCGCAGTAGGATCTATGACTGCCCTAACTCCTTCTAAAACCCTCTGCCATCATTGCGGCACCCCTATCGCCGGTGCCAACATCCTCCATGATGGGCAGGAGTTCTGTTGCCAGGGTTGCAGCACCGCGTACGATATTATCAAAGATTCTGGATTGCTGCATTATTATGCCAATCGCGACGATTTTGGATCACGGCCGTCGCCGGACGCGGATCTTGAAATTTACGATCGCTGGGAAACCGAGTTGCCCGAGCGGCAGTCCATTCGGCAGGGTAACTTTGTAGTCCAGGGCATGCATTGTGCTTCTTGCGTTTGGCTTAACGAGCGCGTGCTGAGCGCCATTCCCGGCGTAATCTCAGCGGATGCCAACCTGATGGGGCGCCGCCTTTCACTCTCGTACGATCAGCGGATCACGAACCTGCGTCGCATAGCCCGAACGCTTCAGGAAATCGGTTACACAATCACGCCAGTTGGTTCGGGAAACAAGTCTCCTGTCAGCAACGATTTGCTCAAGCGAATGGGTGTGGCTGGCTTTTGCGCCGGGAACCTGATGCTAATCGCGGTGGCTTTGTATTCCGGATATTTCGGGTATATGGATCGATCTTCTCGCAACCTGTTTCACGTCGCATCCATGCTTCTGGTTCTTCCTGTGGTCTTTTATTCGGCAGCTGGTTTCTTTAAGAATGCCTGGGCCTCAATCCGACATCGGATCTTCTCGATGGATCTCTTGACGTCGGCCGGCATATCTCTTGCGTTCATTTTCAGTTCATACAACGCACTTTCGGAACGGGGCGAGGTCTTCTTTGATTCAATTGGCTTTGTAACATTTATCCTGTTAACGGGCCGCTTTATCGAGAACCGCTTGATGGAAAAGAATCAAACTGCAGTGGAAAATTTGAGTCTGGCAATCCCGGACGTTGCTCGCAGGCTGACAGACGACGAGGAGACAATTATTCCATCCTCACAGGTCGTTGTAGGTGATCGACTCCGTGTACTGGCCGGAGAGTCCATCCCGGCCGATGGAATCCTTCGCGAACCGTTATGCGAATTCGATGAATCACTTTTGACCGGCGAATTTGCTCCGGTTTCGCGCTCGCTTGGCGCCATGGTATTTGGAGGAGCCAGGGCCTTACAGGATACAACCCTTGAAGTTACAGCGACGCCCACAAATTCTGTGATTGGCCACATTCGCAAGGCGGCATCCAACCCGGAACCGCCCTCCATTCTGCGCCTCACACAACGCGCGGCCCGCGTCTTCCTTGTGTTTGCGTTTCTGGCGGCAGGAATCACTTTTGTCTGGTGGTGGATGCTTGGTGATCCAGCCCAGGCAGTAATTTCCACCGTAGCGTTGTTGATTGCTGCTTGTCCTTGCGCCCTTTCTCTCGCTGTTCCTACTGCGTACAACGCCGGACTCGAGCTTGCACTCCGCGCTGGTATTATTCTCAAGCACGGGCGAGTACTTGAAGACATGGCAAACGTTCGCGTGCTGGCCATGGACAAAACCGGCACCCTTACGGCAGCAAAGCCCACTATCACGGAAACCCATACTTACGGCATAACCGCTGACGCGGCAATTCTGATCGCAGATGCACTTGAGACCCAGGCGGATGCCCCTCACCCGTTGCGTTTCGCATTTGCCGAGGCGCGCAATGAAATTGTCCAGGCAAGACCTGAGGCATTGACAGAGAAGACGATAGCCGGCATCTCCCATACAAAAGAGCAACCTGAGTATCGGATTGGGCGTGGCATCGTTGCGAAAACGAGGTCCGAGACCTGGCTGCTTGGTTCTATTGCCCTGTTGCAAGAGTTTGCGGTACCGGTAATACTGGAAGAAGAAGAAACAGGCCAGAGCCACGTCTACCTGGCCCGAGTGGATAGCCAACATGTTTGCCTTGCGTCGTTTGCAATCCAGGACACTCTCCGGCCGGAGGCCGCAGAGACGGTTGCTAAGCTAAAACGCTTCGTCCGTGTAGAAATGCTAACCGGAGATAGCGGCCCCATGGCGCGCACAATTGCACGGTCCGTTGGAATTGACCGTGTTCACGCTGGAGTCTCCCCCTTTGAAAAGGAGGCTATCGTTCGCGGCCTCAACTCTAATGGAGTCTGCATGGTGGGTGATGGTATAAACGATGCTGCAGCGCTGGCATCGGCCAATGTGGGAATTGCGTTCGCCACAACTGCGCAGATCCCTTTGACTGGAGCGCATTGTGTAATCCCGGGCCAGAGACTTGGCACGTTACTTTATCTGTTCCAGATCTCAAAAGAAACAAGACGCAAAATTGTTCAGAATCTTGTTATTAGTTTTGTGTACAACCTGCTATTAATCCCAATGGCAATGAAGGGTTGGATCATCCCGCTTACGGGCGCGCTATTTATGTCCGCAAGCTCGCTGACTGTTTTGCTGAATTCATTGTCACTGCTTCGACATAAACAGAACGGTGAGAGCCATGATTGATCTCAAGGTATTGGCAGATTCATCAAAACCTGGCCCCCGCTACACCTCCTATCCGCCCGCCAACATTTTCGATTCAAGAACTGGTCCCGATTCCTACCGGGAAAGCCTGGCTGCGTCAGACCGCGATCTATCAATTTATGTGCACCTTCCATTTTGCGAACGAGCCTGTTCATTCTGCGGATGCAATGTAATCTATACCAGGAATCATGGCAGAGTCGCCCCCTATCTGAATCTTCTGGAAAAGGAACTGCAATTGATTTCCAGGAGTATGAAACCTGGAAAACAGATCAGACAGATTCACCTGGGTGGAGGGACTCCCACGTTTTTGAGCTCGTTTGAAATCTTGCATTTGATGGATATCCTTGCACGCTATTTCCCAATCAGTGACAACGCTGAGCGAAGCGTTGAACTGGACCCGCGAGTTACCTCGAAGGGACATGTTGAAGCCCTCGCCAGCAGCGGATTCCAGCGCGGCTCGATTGGTGTGCAGGATATTGATCCAAACGTTCAGAAGGCCGTAAACAGGGTGCAGAGTTCCGCACTCATTGAAGCAACCGTGCGTACGCTGCGGCAGTCTGGTTTCACTTCATTGAATGTGGACCTTATCTATGGTCTGCCGCTTCAAACCAGGGCCAGCATCGAAAGGACAATTGAGTTCGTCATTGGCCTCAGACCCGAAAGGATCTCCTTCTTTAACTTTGCCTACATTCCACAAATGAAACCGCATCAGCGCATCATTCGGCCGGAGACATTGCCGTCCGCATCGGAACGCCTCACCATCCTGCAGTCCGCCGTGGAATTGTTTACAAAGGCCGGCTACGAGTTTGTTGGGATGGACCATTTCGCCTTGAAGAATGATGAACTGGCCCGGGCCCAACGAGAAGGTCGCCTGCACAGAAACTTTCAGGGCTACACGACTGCCAGCGACCTGGATCTGATTGGTCTTGGTGTTTCTTCCATTGGCGAAGTATCCGATGCGTATTTTCAGAATCATAAAACCATGGATCAGTATAGCCAGGCCATCGAAGCCG